>VYCF01000001.1 GCA_009844085.1 Gammaproteobacteria bacterium
CCAGGGCCTCGACACCGAACTCGGCGGCGGCGCGGCGGCCAAGTCCGGCAGCGACCGCATCGCCGTGCAGATCCTCGACGACGAAGCCGTTCCGGATGTCACCCTCACCCTGGACACCGACGCCGACAAGGACGGCGCGCAGACCGGGGTGGCCGAGAACGCCAGCCCGGCGCCGACCGTCACCGTCACCGCCAGCATCGTTCGCGGGGCGTTCAACAAGGCCCTGCCGGTCACGGTGAAGGTGGGCGGGGGCGACAGCACCGCCACCAGGGACACGGACTACAAGGCGGTGGCGGACTTCACCATCACCATTCCGGCGGCCGCGTCGAGCGCCACCGGCACGTTCACCCTGGAGGACACGAAGGACGACGTGGCCGGGGAAGGGGACGAGACGATCCGCGTCGAGGGCACGGCCACCGGCGGCTCCGTCACCGGCACGGTGGTCACGCTCACGGACACGACGCCCGCGACCGTCGTCAGCGTGCAGCCGAAGCCGGGGGCCGCGGCGCCCGACGAGGGCGGCAACGCCAGCTTCCGCATCACGGCGGCCCCGGCCCCGTCCGCGCCGCTTGACGTGGAGCTCAAGATCACCGAACTCGCCGGCCAGGACTACGTCGCCGCCGCCGACGAGGGGACGAAGACGGTCACCGTGCCCGTCGCCGGCACCCTGGACTACGACGTGCCGACCGAGGACAACGACCGCGACGAGGCCGACGGCCAGGTGACGGTCGCCCTCGTCGCCGGCGACGACTACCGCCTGGGCAGCGGTTCCGAAGCCAGCATGGCGGTGGGCGACGACGACCCCACGAAGGTGCGGTTCCACAGGAACTGCACGGGCGCATGCACCCCGGTCCTGGAAAGCGGCGGCACGGCCGACATCGACCTCTACCTTGGCGAGTTTGGCGGCAACGGCCTTGAGGACGGGCAGGCCGTCGAGGCGCCCGTCGTCGTCACCGGCGGCACGGCGGACACGCACTACAGTCTCGCCCTCGCCAATCCCGGCCCGAAGGTGCAGCTGCTGCAGATGTCTCCCTACACGCAGCAGAATCCGGGGGTGCGTTTTTCGGGCAAGGGTGCGCGCGTGGCCCAGCTCCGGGTCACCGCCGTCGACAACCGGGTCAGGGACGACAGCCGGACCCTGAAGCTCGCCTTCGGCACGCTGAAGTCCACGAACCTCTCGGGAGGGGTTGCCGGGGGCGATCCCCTGGACGTCCGGATCGCGGACGACGACGGCACGCCGGTCGTGCGCGTCGAGGCCAGCCACAAAGCGGTTGGTGAAGGAGATTACGGGCACTTCCACCTGTTTGCCGATCCGGTGCCACGGAAGAATCTCGATGTCACGGTCAACGCCATGGTGAAGGGTGCGGGATGGGATGAAGGCACCCAGATTTACAAGAAGGTTCACGTATTCACCATCAAGGCCAATCAAACGGGAGCCACGAGCATCCGGTTTCGGACATCCGACAACCCGAGCGACCGCCCGAACGGCCTCGCCACCCTTGAGGTGAAGTCGGGTTCGGGCTACACGGTTCATTCGACCCGGTCCAGGGCCGAGGTGGTGATTGTCGACAAGAACGGCGGGCCGTCGGTGTCGGTGGCCGGCGCGGCCTCCAGCGTGAACGAAGGCGGCGAAGCGGAATTCGTCGTGACGCGGAGCAGGGACGGCGCTGCGGGCGGCTACGTCGGGCCGCCGAAGGTGCGGCTGCGGATCCGGGAACGCGGCGACTTCGTGGCTCCCGAGCATCTCGGCGTGCGGACGGTGGAGTTCGCCGGCGATGCCCTCACGGCCCGGGTCAAGGTGCCGACCCTGGACGACACGGCCCGGGAAAAGAACGGCGCCGTGATCGCCACCGTGCTGGAGCAGAAGGACCGCGCTCACCACTATGCCTGGGACCATCCCGAAAACGAGGCGTCGGTGGCGGTGGTCGATGACGACGGCGCCGCGGCGGCGGGCGTGCTGTTCTACAACGTGCCCGTCGCGCTGGAGGAAGGCGGAGAGGCGGGGAGCTACAACGTCGAGCTGACCACCGATCCCGGCCAGACCGCCACCCTGACGGTGACGGTCCCCGCCGCCCACCGGGATGCCGTCACCGTGCAGGCCGGCCAGGGCGCGGCGGGCTCGACGGCCACGCTCACGTTCACGTCCGGCCCCTCCGGGACCTGGAACACGCCGCAGGCCATCGTCGTCACCCCGCTGGAGGACGACGACGGGGCCGACGAGGACTTCACGCTGACCCATGCGATCGAGAACTATCCCGGCGTTTCCTCGGCGGCCGCGGTCCGGGTCACGGTCGAGGACTACGGCTACGGCCTGTTCCTGGACCTGGAGGACTTCGGCGACGTGCCGGTGGGTCCCGACGGCGACCGCTACGCAGTGCGCCTTCGCAGCAAGCCCACGGCGGATGTCGTGGTCACGCCGACGGGCAGCAGCGCGGACGTGAACCTGAGCGGTCCGCTGACGTTCGGCCCGGGAAACTGGGAGGAACCCCAATTCATCGAGTTCAGCGTGGCGGACGACCCCAGCTTGTATCGAAAGACGCACAGGATCACCCACGCCGTGACCTCGAACGACGGCAACTACCAGGGCCTGGGCGGCCTGCCCTCGGTCGGCTTCAGGTCCGTCTATGACATACGCGGGGTGGTCACGCTGTCCGCCGATCCCGCCACGGTGGCGGAAGGCGGGGACGTCACCCTGACGGTGAGCCTGACTTCGCCTGTCGTCGACTCCGGAGGGGCCGCCATCGGGCTGACCTACACCCCCGGCACCGCCGGGGCGGAAGATTTCTCCGGGCCGGCGAAAGTCAGGATTCCTTTCGGGCGGAAAGCCATTACGGCGACGGTCTCCATCACGGACGACGCGGCGTTCGAGCATCCCGCCGAGACCTTCACCGTTTCGATCGGAAGCCTGCCGGAGGCGCATTTCAGGCGGGGCCGGAACGACTCCGTGGAAATCACCATCGACGACGCGGCGGACGGGCAGGTGGCGGTGAGCCTGTCGGCGGCGCCGAACCCGGTCAGGGAAGGGGAGGGGGTGACGCTCACCGCGACCCTGGCGGAGGCGCT
>VYCF01000005.1 GCA_009844085.1 Gammaproteobacteria bacterium
GGGCGATGCGGCCACCAGCGCCGACTACGCGGCATCGCCGGCCTCCTTCACGATCGCGATCCCCGCCGGGGAGTCGAGCGCGACCGCGGACTTCACGCTCACGCCCACGAACGACAAGCTCGACGAGAACGACGAGGCGCTGACCCTGACGGGTTCCGCCGGGTCGCTGACGGTGTCCGGCGCCACGATCAAGATCACCGACGACGACGACCTCCCGGCGCTGTCCATCGCCGATGCCAGCGCCGTCACCGAGGGCGGCCAGGCGACGTTCACGATCACGCTGACGCCCGTGTCCGGGCGGGACGTGACGGTGCAGTGGGCCACGGCGGCGGACGCCGACGGGACCAACCCGGCCACCGCGGGCGACGACTACACGGCAGTGCCGGCCACGACGGCCACCATCGCCGCCGGGCAGACGAAGGCCACGGCGAGGGTGGACACCGCCGCCGACAAGGTGGACGAGGCCAACGAGACGTTCCTCGTGAATCTGTCGTCGCCGGGCAACGCCACGCTGGCCAGCGCCGACGCCACCGCCACCGGCACGATCAACGACGACGACACCCGCGGCCTGGTGCTGTCGAAGGCGGCGCTGGGCGTGGACGAGGGCGGGGAGGCGAGCTACGACGTGTCGCTGGCGACCGAGCCGACGGCGGAGGTGACCGTCACGATCTCCGGGCACTCGAACACCGGCCTGACGCCGGACAAGACGAGCCTGACGTTCACCACCGAGAACTGGGAGACCGCGCAGACGGTGACGGTCGCCGCGGCCGATGACGCGGATGCCGTCAACGACATCGACACCCTGGCGCACACCGCCTCGGGCGGCGACTACGGCTCGGTGGCGAAGGATCTGGCGGTGACCACCACCGACGGCGACGCGGCGGGCATCGTGCTCGACCCGGCGGCCCTGGACGTGGACGAGGGCGGGGAGGCGAGCTACGACGTGTCGCTGGCGACCGAGCCCTCGGACACGGTGACCGTGACGATCTCCGGGCACACGGGCACGGGCCTGACGCCCGGCAGCACGAGCCTGACCTTCACCACGGAGAACTGGTCCACAGTCCAGGCGGTGACGGTCAGCGCGGCCGACGACGACGATGCCGACGACGACGTCGACACGCTCACCCACTCGGCCTCGGGCGGCGACTACGGCTCGGTCTCGAAAGCCCTTGAGGTGACCACCGAGGACGACGACACGCCGGCGATCACGCTCAGCCCGGATCCGCTGACGGTGACCGAGGGCGGCAGCGCGAGCTACGACGTGTCGCTGGCGACCGAGCCGTCGGGCACGGTGACCGTGACGATCTCGGGGCACACGGGCACGGGCCTGTCCCTGGACAAGGCCAGCCTGACGTTCGACGCGTCGAACTGGAGCGCCGCGCAGGCGGTGACGGTGAGCGCGGGCGACGACGACGGCGCGGGCGACGACGTGGACACGCTGGCGCACGAGGCCTCGGGCGGCGGCTACGGCGCGGTGGCGAAGGACCTTGAGGTCACCACCGACGACAACGACGCGCTCGGCTTCGCGGCCACCCCCGACAAGGTGAGCGTCGCCGAGCCGTCCGGCACCGCCACCTACAAGCTGGCGCTGTCGAGCCGCCCGACCGCCCAGGTCACCGTCGCGCTGGAGAGTTCCGACACGACCGCCGCCGCCGTCTCGCCGGCGTCGCTGACGTTCACCCGGGCCAACTGGTCGGTCGGGCAGACCGTCACCGTCACCGCCGCCGACGACAAGGTGGACAACCCCGGCGACGAGCGCGCCACGACCATCGACCTCACGGCTTCCGGCGGCGACTACGCGGACGTCACGGGGTCGGTGCCCGTCACCGTCACCGACGACGACGCCGCGCCGACGGGCGTCACGCTCACCGCCAGCCCGGACACGCTGACGGAGAACGGCGGCGCGGTGAGCGTCACGGTCACCGCCGCCGTCACCGGCGGCGCCACCTACGGCGCGGACACCGAGGTGACGGTGAGCGTCGGCGCGAGCGACGACTCCGCCGCGGAGGGCGCGGACTACGACACGGTCGCCGACTTCAAGATCGACATACCCGCCGGAGAGGCGAGCGCCACTCACATCTTCACGCTGACCCCGAAGCAGGACGCGCTGGCCGAGGGCGGCGAGATAATCAGCGTCGAGGGCAGCGCCGGGGAGACCGTCACCGTCAACGGCGACACCATCGCGCTCACCGACGACGAGGCGCTGCCGGTGGCGACGCTCAATCTGAGCCCATCCACGATCAACGAGAGCGGTACCGGCAACGTCAGCACGGTCACCGCCAGCCTCGACCGCGCCTCGAGCGCGGAGACCACGATCACCGTCAGCCTGCCGGCGGACGCCCCCGCAACGCTGAGCAGCAACAAGGCGCTCACCATCGCCGCGGGCAGCAGAATCAGCAGCGGCGTAGTGACCGTTACCGCCACTGACAACAAGGTGGACGCCGCCGACGCCACCGTCAACGTCCAGGGCACGGCGTCGGGCGGCCACGGCATTGCCAATCCGACCGCCGCCGCTTTGACCATCAAGGACAACGACACCCGCGGCCTGGTGCTCTCCGAGGAATCGCTGGGCGTGGCCGAGGGCGGCCAACGCAGCTACACGGTGGCGCTGAAATCGCAGCCGACGGCGGAGGTGACCGTGACGGTGTCCGGCCATGACGGCGCCGACCTGACGCTGGACAAGACCTCGCTGACGTTCTCCACGTCGAACTGGGACACCGCGCAGACAGTGACGGTCACGGCTGGCCAGGACGACGATGCCGGCAACGATGCCGTCACGCTGGCGCACGCCGCCAGCGGCGGCGACTACGGCTCGGTCTCCGCGAACCTGAAGGTGGCGGTCACCGACGACGAGTCGCCGGGGATCGTGCTCAGCCCGGCCTCGCTGACGGTGAACGAGGGCGTCAGCGGCAGCTACACGGTGGCGCTGGCGACGCAGCCGTCGGCGGAGGTCACCGTGACGATTTCCGGGCACGACGGCACGGACCTGACGCCCAACAAGACCTCGCTGACGTTCACCCGGTCGAACTGGTCCGCCGCGCAGACGGTGAACCTGGGCGCCGGGCAGGACGACGACGCGGGCAACGACACGGCGACGCTCACCCACGACGCGTCCGGCGGCGACTACGCGGACGTGTCGTCCTCGCTGGAGGTGACCGTCAACGACGACGACACCGCGGCGATCATTCTCACCCCGGCCTCGCTCACGGTGAACGAAGGGGCCAGCGGCAGCTACACGGTGGCGCTGGCGACCGAGCCGACCGCGGAGGTCACGGTGACGATTTCCGGGCACGACGGCACGGACCTGACGCCTGGCAAGACCTCGCTGACGTTCACCCGGTCGAACTGGTCCGCCGCGCAGACGGTGAACCTGGGCGCCGCGCAGGACGACGATGCGGGCAACGACACGGCGACGCTCAGCCACGACGCTTCGGGCGGCGACTACGCGGACGTGTCGGCCAGCCTGGCCGTGACCGTCACCGACGACGACACGGCGGGCATCGTGCTCGACCCGGCGGATGGCCTGGCGGTGGACGAGGGCGGCAGCGGCAGCTACACGGTGGCGCTGGCCACCGAGCCGTCGGGCGCCGTCACCGTGAAGGTTACCGGGCAGTCGGGCACCGATCTGACGCTGGACAGCGCGAGCCTGACGTTCACCGCCTCGAACTGGTCCGAGGCGCAGACGGTGAACGTGAGCGCCGGGCAGGACGACGATGCGGGCGACGACACGGTCACCCTGACCCACACGGCGTCCGGCGGCGGCTACGCCGATCTGTCGGCGGCGCTGAAGGTGACCGTGGACGACGACGAGACCGCTGCCCTGACGCTGACGCCGGGCGCGGTGACCGTCGCCGAGCCGTCCGGGACCGCCGCCTACACGGTGGCGCTCGCGGCCCGGCCTTCCGGCGCTGTGACGGTCGCGCTGGCCAGTTCCGACAAGGGCGCCGCGACCGTCTCGCCGGCCGAGCTGACGTTCAACGCGTCGAACTGGGCCAACGCCCAGAACGTCACCGTCACCGCTGTGGACGACAAGGTGGACAACACCGGCGACAAGCGCGCCGCCGCCATCGGGCACACCGCCAGCGGCGGCGGCTACGCGGACGTCACCGGCTCCGTCGCCGTCACCGTCACCGACGACGACGCCGCGCCGACGGCGCTGACGCTGTCGGTGGACGCGGACACGGGCAAGGCCGACGCGCAGGCCGCCGTGACCGAGGACGGCGGCGCGAAGACCGCGCGGGTGACGGCGACGCTTGGCGGCGCCACCACCTTCGACGAGGCCACCGAGGTGACGGTGACCGTCGGCAAGGCTGGCGACGCGGCCGTCAAGGGCGCCGACTACACGGCGCCGGACTCCTTCAAGATCACCATCCCGGCCGGGTCGTCGAGCGCCCACAAGGACTTCACGCTCACGCCCACCGACGACGCCCTCGACGAGGACGACAAGACGCTGACGCTGAGCGGGTCGGCGGGCGCGTTCACCATCGCCGACATCGCGATCACGATCGAGGACGACGACGCCATGCCGGTGCTGTCCATCGCCGACGCCACCGCCGTGACCGAGGGCGGCCAAGCGTCGTTCGACATCACGCTCACGCCGGTGTCGGGGCGCGATGTGACCGTCGCATGGGCCACAGCGGACGACAGCGGGACGAACGCGGCCACGGCGGGCGAGGACTACACGGCGGCCAACGGGACGGCGACCATCGCCGCCGGTGACGCCAAGGCCACGGTCACGGTGAACACCACCGACGATGTCCGCGACGAGCCCGCCGAGACCTTCCTCGTCGAGCTGTCGTCCCCGACCAGCGCGACGCTCTCGTCCTCGGCCTCGAACGCCGCCGGCGCCATCAACGACAACGACAAGGCGCCCACCGGCGTCACGTTGACCGCCAACCCGGACTCGGTGGGCGAGGGCGACGATCCCGCCACCGTCACCGTCACCGCGGCCGTGACCGGCGGCACCACCTACGACGCGGCCACCGAGGTGACGGTGAGCGTCGGCGCCAGCGATGACACCGCCACCGAAGGCACTGACTACGACACGCAGGACGACTTCACGATCACGATCGGCGCCGGCAACGCGAGCGCCTCCAAGGACTTCACGCTGACGCCGAAGCAGGACGACCTCCGCGAGGGCAGCGAGTCGATCTCCGTTGACGGCAACGCCGGGCAGACCATCGCCGTCACCGGCGACACCATCACCCTGACCGACGACGACGGCCAGCCGAGCTTCTCGGTGGCCAACGCCAGCGCCACCGAGGGCAGCGCCGTGACCTTCACCGTGACCCGTTCAGGGGCTTCCGGCAACGCGGTGTCGGTGCACTGGAACACCAAGGCGGACGCGACCGGAACCAACCCGGCCGGCACGGACGACTACACGGCGGCGACCACCCCGACCAAGCTCGACTTCGGCGCGGGCGTCAAGACGCAGACGTTTACCGTGGCCACCGCCGCCGACTCGGCGGACGAGCCCGACGAGACCTTCCGCGTGGTGCTGTCGTCGCCCGGCGGCGGCGCGGCGATCGGCGCCGCCGAAGCAGTGGGCGCCATCAATGACGACGACGACCCGCCGACGCTGTCCATCGACGCGCCGTCGGCGGACGAGGGCGGCGACCGCGGCCGGGATACCTTGCGCTTCACGGTCAGCCTGTCGGCGGCGAGCGGCAAACAGGTGACGGTCGACTATGCCGAGGTCGCGGCCACCGGCGAGAACGTCGCCGCCAGCGGCGTGGACTATGTCGCGCTGAGCTCGGGCACGCTCACCTTCGCCCCCGGCCAAACCAGCAAGACCATCGACGTCACCATGCGCGGCGACCGCATCGACGAGAACAACGAGACCCTGACCGTGCGCCTGTCCTCGCCGGTCAACGCAAGCTTCGCCGGCAACGCGGCCAGCCTCAACGGCAGCGGAACGATCAGGGACGACGACGACCCGCCGTCGCACATCGAGCTTTCGCTCTCGCCCAGCTCGGTTGCCGAGAGCGCGAGCCCGAACCAATCCATCCGGGTGACCGCGACGGTGAAGGGCGGCAGCACCTACGCCAGGGAGAGGACGGTGACGGTGACGGTCGGCGACACGGCCGACAGCGCGGTTTCCGGCACGGACTACCAGCCGGTGTCCAGCTTCGACGTCACGATCGCCGCCGGCGCGGAGCGCGGCAGCGGGACCTTCCGCTTCACGCCCATCGCGGATCTCGTGCAGGAACTGCAAGGCGAGCAGGTCAGCGTCAACGGTGCGTCGGGCACGGTCAACGTAAGGCCGGCCGCGCTCACCATCAGCGACAAGGCGCCCGTTACCGTGGCTCCGGCGCGCGCGGCGGAAGGCGGTGCGCTCGAATTCGCCGTGACCCTGCCGGAGCCGGCCCCGGCCGGCGGCCTCACCGTCAGCTACGAGATCCTGGCGGGGCGCGGAAACGGCGGCGACGCGAACTATCAGATCGCCACCGCAGCCGACTTTGCGGACGCGGACGGCGGTTCGATCGCCATCGCGGCGGGCGCGCGCGGCGGCGTCATCCGCATCGACGCGGTAGACGATGCGGTATACGAGTCCGAGCACTATTTCACCGTGAACCTGACCGGAACCGGCAACTCCGACGACTTCCCCGTGATCGTGGGCGCGAATTCGGCGGTGGGCGCCATCACGGACGAAGGCGATCTGCCGGTCTTCTCGTTCCGTTCGCCGAACCACGCCGTGGCCGAGGATGCGGGCGCGATTACCCTTTTTGTGGACAAGACCGGCGATACCCTGGTCCCGGCCACGCTGACCTGGGCCACAGTGGAAGGCTCGGCGGAGGCGGGCATGGACTTCGAGACGGCGGGCGGCAGGCTCGGGTTCGCGCCGGACGATTCGGAAAAAACGGTCTCCGTGGTCGTTCTCGACGATGCCGTCAGCGACGTCGGCGAACGTTTTTCGCTGCAGCTTGAGGCCGTGGCCCACGCCGCGCTGGGTCAGGCGAGCGCCGCCATCGACATCGAGGACAACGACGACGCGCTGGCGCCGGAGCTGCGCATCGTCAGCCTGGACGACGGGGCGGTGACCGAAGGCGGGGCGGCGCGGTTCGCGCTGCGGGCGGAACGCGCGCACGAAAAGGACCTCGTGGCGGAGTTGACGGTGGCGCAGGCCGGCAGCTACCTGGCCGCGGGCGAATCCGGCGCCCGCCAGGTCACCCTCCGCGCCGGCCGGCTGGAACAGGCGTTCGGCGTGGCGACCGAGGACGACGCCCTCGACGAGCCGGACGGATCGGTGACCGTGACGCTGGTCTCGGGAGAAGGCTACGAGGTGGCGCCTTCTCCGGACGACGCCGCGGCGGTGAGGGTGCTCGACGACGACCTCGGCGAGTCGCCGGGAGTGTACGTCTCGGTCTCCAGACTGGAGATTCGCGAAGGCGGCGCCGATGGGCGCTACACGGTCGCGCTGAAGACCGATCCGGGCCAGGAGGTCAGCATCGAGTTGCGCTCCGGCGACGAGACCGCGGTGACCGTCGCCCCGGCGACGCTGGTCTTCGCCGCGGGCGAGTGGTCCACGCCTCAGGCCGTGACGGTCACGGCGGTGGACGACCCCGACGAGGAATCGGAGCGTGTCGTCATTTCTCATGAGGTCAGTGGCTATCCCGGCCAACAGGGCCTTGCCGAAGTGGCGGTGGAAGTCGCCGACGACGATTGGACCGCCCGCCAGGTGAACCTGGAAGTGCAGCCCGCGACCGTCATCGAAGGCGGACACATCGCGGTCACGGCGAACCTGTCGGGACCGCCCGGCGCGGAAGTGATCGTGCCCATCGTGCTGACGGCGGATTCCGCCGAGCCCGGCGACTTCCGCCCGGAAACCGGTTTGGACATCCGCATCGGCGCCCGCGCCATCATGGGCCGGGACACCGTCGCCACGGTCGTCGATGGGGATTCGGACAACGACACCTTCTACATCTCTTTGGGCGATCTGCCGGAAGGCCTGGAGGCGGGCGGTTCGAGTTCGATCCGGGTGACCATCGTGGACAACCAGACGCGGGGCGTCAGGTCGGCGACGCGCTGGTGGAACGCGCTCGACGCGGAAGCCCGGCTGCGGGCGCTGTACGGCAACCTGTCGGCCGCGGACCGGAACCGCCTGCTGCCCTGGGTGCAGTTCGGCTTTGACTTGCTTGAAGACGAAATGCGCTCCCGGGTGCTGTTCGAGGCGATCGACCTACTCGGCGGCAACCACTACCGGAGCGTTGCGGACTGGTGGCAGTCTCTCAATTGCCGCCTGCGGCGGGTGGCGGTCGGAGACGGCAAGGTGTCCGATTCATCGAGCCCCTGGTGCGCGGACTGGCCCCAGCTCGATGCGGAGCAGCGCGACGAGGCGGCCCGGGTCGGCCGGGCGCTGCTCGGCGACTCGCAGCTCCCGCTCGGCGGCGAGCCGGAAGCGGTAGAGCCGGCCTTGTCGGTGGCGGACGCCAAGGTGAACGAAGCCGATGGCGCGGCGCTAGAATTCGTGGTGAGCCTGAGCGAGCCGGCGTCGGAGGCGGTCTCGGTGTCCTACGCCACCCGGGACGGCTCGGCGACCGCCGGCGAGGACTACGACGCGGCCCAGGGCGCGCTGCGCTTCGAGCCGGGCGACACCGAACATACGGTGAGCGTCACGGTGCTTGACGACGCGCACGACGAGGGCGAGGAGACCCTGACGCTGGAGCTCTCCGCGCCCCAGGGCGCCGTCCTCGGCCGGGCCGCGGCGACCGGAACCATCGTCAACAGCGACCCGCTGCCTGCGGCCTGGCTGGCGCGCTTCGGCCGCACTACGGCGGAGCATGCGCTGGACGGCGTGTCGGCGCGGCTGGAGGACCGGCGCGAGCCGGGCTGGCGCGGCTCCTTCGGGGGCATTCCCCTCGGCGGCGGGCCGCGGGGCGGCGAAGAAGACGAAACCGGCGCGCCGGACGAACCGGAAAGCCTCATCCGCACCATCGACATCGCGGACGACCCGGCCGGATGGGACCCGGACGGCCTCTCCGGCCCCTTCGGCATCGCGAACGATCCGTTCGGACGGCGGCGGGACGGTTTCGGCAACGGTCCCATGTCCGGCAACGGCGCCCCGTCCGGATTCGGCGCCGCGCCCGGATTCGGCGCAATGCCCGGCAACGGCGCCATGTCGGGTTACGGCGCTGGCGGCGGAGCGCCGGGCGGGACCGGAACCATGGGCGGGCGCGGAACCATGGGTGGAAGCGGAGCCGTCATGGGCGGCTGCGGGGCCATGGGCGGCGCCGGGCGGGCCGCGGCCGGGGCGGACGCCGCCGCCGGGCCCGACGCGCCGCCGGCCCATTCCGGTTCCTCCTGCGGCGGGATGGAAAGGGACGGCCTCTCGGCGCTGACCGGCACGGACTTCTCGATGACCCGCGGGGAGGACAAGCGGGGCGGCACGCTGGCCTTCTGGGGCCGGGGCGCGCACACGACCTTTGGCGGCCGTGACGGCGCGCTCGAAATCGGCGGCGAGGTATCCACGGGCATTCTCGGGGCGGACTACGCGCGGGGCCGCTGGCTGCTGGGTCTGGCGCTCACGCAGAGCAGCGGCGCCGGAACCTTCTCCGACCCGCAAGCCGGATCGGGCGAGACGGCGTCGACGCTGACCGCGGCGATTCCCTACGCTTCGCTCGAAGCCTCCGACCGCCTTTCGCTGTGGGGCGCGGCGGGCTACGGCGCGGGCGCGGTGACCGTCAGCGGCGCCGGCGCCGAGGTCGAGGCCGGCTTCGGCTGGGCCATGGCGGCGGCGGGCGGGCGCGGCGTGCTGTTCGCGCCGGCCGGCCGCGGTCCGGCGCTGGACTTCGTCGCGGACGCGCTGTGGTCGCGCACGGATTCGGAGAAGACGGGCGAGGTCGTGGCGGCCAGCGCGGACGTGACGCGGCTGCGCGTCGGCCTGGAGGGCAGTTGGCCGCTGCAACTGCCCTGGGGCGGCGACATCGGTCCCCGGCTCGAGACCGGCCTGCGCCACGACGGCGGGGACGCGGAGACCGGTTTCGGCCTGGAGCTGGGCGGCGGCCTGGTCTGGAACGAACCGCGCCTGGGGCTGTCGCTCGACGTCGCGGCGCGGACGCTGCTGGCGCACGAGGCGGAGGGCCGGACGGAGCGGGGCCTGTCGGCGTCGGTTGCGTTCGATCCCGACCCGTCGAGCGAGCGGGGCCTGTCGCTGTCGCTGAAGCAGGATTTCGGGGCGTCGGCGAGCGGCGGCCTGGAGGCGCTGTTCGCGCCCGAGGCGCCCGGCGGCCAGGCCGGGTTCGGCGGCGGCGCCGCCGAAGGGCGCTGGTCCGCGGAGGCCGCCTGGGGTCTGCCGATGTTCCGGGAGTTGTTCACCGGCACGCCGCTGGTGGGCTACGGGCGCTCGGGCATGGGCCGCGACTACCGTCTTGGCTGGCGCCTTGAGCCGTCCGACCCGGACGCGCCCGAACTGAGCCTGGGCGTCGAGTTCACCCTGCGCGAGGGCGCCGACGGGGCGCCCGAACGCGGCGTCGGCATCGAAGTCCGCTACGCTTGGTGAGCGGTATCGCTGAAGAGTCGTCCGATGTCGAACTGCTGCGCAGGCAGGTCGAATATCTGCGCGCGCTCGTCCATACCGACGAACTGACCGGCCTTTCCAACCTGCGTCATTTCAACGAAACCCTGGGCCTGGAACTCGAGCGCACCCGCCGCACGGCCCAGCCGACCTGCCTGGTCCTGATGGATCTCGATCACTTCAAGGAGGTCAACGACGCATACGGGCACGAAATCGGCAATTCGGTGCTTTGCCATTTCGCGGAACTGATCCGCCGCGCGATCCGCCGGCTCGATACGCCCTGCCGTTACGGAGGCGACGAATTCGCCATCATCCTGCCTGGAACGGGGCTCGAACAGGGTATCGCGCTCGCCGAACGCCTTCGATCGCTGATTCAGCGCTCACCGTTCGAAATGGGAAGTATCCGCGTTCAAATCGGCGCGAGCATGGGCGTCGGCGTATACGAAGCCGAAGCCGATGCGCTCGGCGAAAGGGAATTCATCGAAGGCGTCGACCGCTTGCTCTATCAGTCGAAACGCAAGGAACCCGGCCGTATCTGTCATCCAGCGGCCAGTACCGCCAATCGATGCAATATGGCGGCAGTGGCGCCCCAGATCCGATAGTCCTCGTAGTGCAATTCGAGCGTGCCGCGTTTGACGCCGGCATGAATATAGCTGCTGCGGACGTAGGCTTCGGGATTGAGAATCAGATCGAGCGGAGTCTGGAAAATGTCGGCGACTTCGCGCGGGCAGGCGGTGAACCCGAGGCCCGTCGGGATCAGGCCGACTACGGGAGTTACGAGGAAGCCCGAAGGCAGCGCCATCGGCCCCAGTTCTCCGATTACTTCCACCTGCTCCCGGGGCAAGCCTATTTCCTCTTCGGCTTCGCGTAGGGCGGCGGCCGCGAGGTCGGCATCGCCGGACTCGATCGAACCTCCCGGCAGACTGATCTGGCCGGCGTGGCTTCTCAGGTTTTCCGAACGAACCGTCAAGACGACGTTACTGGCGGCGTCGCCTGGTCGCGACACTGGAATCAGCACCGCGGCTTCGCGCAGGGAAGCGGAGCCGGGGCCGAGTCGCGCGGGATGGCTGATCGGCGCCAGCCGTTCCTCCGCCGGCGCCGCGAACAGCGCCAGCAGGGATTCAAAGGCGGGATTAACTATCGGAAATTCCAGGTTGCGGCGATGAAGGCCCGCGCCGGTTGGCCGACGAAGTAACGGTCGCCGGTAAACGTCGTCCAGTCCGCGCGTTCGGCGTAGAAATCATCCAGCACGTTGAGCAGGACGACGCTCCAGGTCCAGTCTTCGCTGGCCTCGTATTGCGCCCGGATGTTGAAGATGTCGTGGCCCTCGTAAGAGGAGGTGTTTTCCGGATTGGTGAAATACTCGCCCATGTTCACCCATTCGAATTCCGCTCGCAGCGCCGGGCTCGCCTGCCAGGTCAGACGATAGTTGCCCCAGAAATTCGGCGCGGTGTCGACTTCATTGCCCTGGATGTCGATGCCGCCGGAAAGCTGCGAGTGCTCATAGGTGTGCTTGGCGTAGTTGGAGACCGCATGCAGCGTCAATTCGTCGCTGATGTCGTACGCAAGCGCAAGTTCCAGGCCCCGGTGCCGGGTCGCGGCGCCGTTGAGATTTTCCCGCGCGCTGTTGGTGATGATCTCGTTGTCCTTGTCCATCGAGTACACGCTGGCGGAGTAGGTCAATGCGTCCGCGCCGCCCGAGAAGGCGATCTCGACGCTGTCGAGTTCGACCGAATCGAGGTCCGCCACGGTCTGCCTGTTCTGCAGCCGGTAAAGTTCCGTGGCCTGGGGGGCACGGAAGCCGCGCTGTACGCGAAAGTCGACACGGTTGTTGTCGTCGAGTTGGTAACTGAGGGCGACCTTGGGCGAAAGGTTGGTGAAGTCGTCGCCGCGGTCGGCGGGACGGCTGTAACGGCAGCCGCCGAAGCCGCAGGCAACGCCCTGGTCGTTGGTGCGGCCGTCGAGCATCAGATTGTCGTAGTCGTAGGTCACTTTCTCGATGCGGGCGCCCACGGAAAGAATCAGGTCTTCGGCGAGCGCCTGCTCGTAGCTGACGTAGCCGCCGATCATGGTGGCGTCGACGTTGAAATCGTAATGCTTGCCCTGGGGAATGGTGTTGCGCAGAAAGGCCGAGCCGACGGTCGGATTGGCCTGGAACTGCACCAGTTTGCCGACGGTCGATTCGCCGTCGATGCCGAGGGCGACGCTGGCGCCGTTATCGAGGTCGCGATAGGCTCCGGACTGGAAACCGGCGCTGCGATGGTAGAAGTCCTCGACCGGGTCGCCCGGCAGGAAGTGCTGCATGAAGGTCATGTTCACTTCACGCGCATACGGCGTCAGCACCATGTCCCAATCGCCGGAATCCCAGAGGAAGGAAGTCCAGAAACGCCCGTTGCGGCTGTCGCGAAACGCTTCGGGGTTCGGATTGGTCTTGCGCCGTTCCGCGTCGAGATAGGCGTCCGTGCCGGTGACATAGCCCGCGGTTTCCTGGTTCAGATTGATCATCGTGAAACCGCCGTCGAGTTGCACGCCGCCCATGTCCAGTTCATACAGCCAGGAAAACTTCTGCTGATCCGAGCCGCTGTCCGCCTGATAGCCCACTTCCTCGATGCCGTTGAACAGGAACAGGTTGCGGATGCCCTCGTCTTCGGCGCCGAACTGGCCTTGTACGCGCCTGGTTCCGCGGGGGCCGGCCTCGACCGTCAGCAAACCGGCTTCACCCGGCTCGGGCAGCACGACATTGATCATGCCGTGCATGGCGTTGGAGCCCCAGAAGGCGCTGCTCGGACCGCGCACGACCTCGATGCGTCCGGCGTTCTCGGTGTGGGCGTCGAACATCTGGTTGACGTTGCAGAAGGCGTTGGAGCGAACCGGAATGCCGTTCTCGGCCATCAGGAAAGCGCCGCAGGCGCCGGCGCCGGTGAGTACCGGAGAGCGAATCGAAGCCAGGCTTTCCTGGCCGTTGTTGCGATTGACGTTGACGCCGGGTACCCGGTTTAGGGCTTCCTGGTAATGCGTCAGGCGAATCAGGGACAGTTCCTCCTGGCCGATAACCGAAACCGCGGCGTTGACGTCGGACAATCCTTCCGACCTTCTGCTGTTCGAGATGACCTCGATTTCCTGGATGGTTTGTTCCTGTGCCATGGCCTCGACCGAAAACGTGCCGGCGGCCCAGGCTATTGCCGTAAACAGCATTCTCCGATTCATTTATCTCTCCGAATTCCGGGTTGGATCAATTTTTAGCGCGCAAATATAGCACGGGCGCCCGAGCGCCCTGCGTAACTCTTTGTTACTTCCAGCTTTTGCTTTTTTTGCACAGCAGGGGGCAAGCGCGTACACTGGCCGCCCAATCGTGTGGGGCAGCGAATTGTTATGCCAGCGTCCCTGAACAATAGCTGAACGGCAGCTTAACGCGCCCTGACACCAGGAAACGAAGGAGGGGAAATGCGCACCAGATTGACCGAAATGCTTGGCATCGAGCACCCGGTAGTGCAAGGGGGCATGCAATGGGTCGGACTTGCGGAACTCGCCGCGGCTGTGTCGAACGGTGGCGGCCTCGGCATACTTACCGCCTTGACCCAGCCCACCCCGGAAGACCTGGAGAAGGAAATCCGCCGCTGCCGGGACATGACCGACAAGCCTTTCGGCGTGAATCTGACGATCCTGCCGACGATCAAGCCGGTGCCATACGAAGAGTACGCCCGGGTCATCATCGAATCGGGCATCAAGATCGTCGAGACCGCGGGCCGCAATCCCGAACCTTTTCTGCCGCCCTACAAATCCGCCGGCATCACCGTAATTCACAAGTGCACTTCCATCCGCCATTCGCTGAAGGCCGAACGCATCGGAGTCGATATCGTCAGCGTCGACGGCTTTGAATGCGCCGGTCATCCCGGCGAGGACGACATCACAAATTTCATCCTGTTGCCGCTGGCGGCGCGCCGGCTGTCGATCCCCTTCATCGCATCGGGCGGTTTCGGCGACGGAGCCGG
Source organism: Gammaproteobacteria bacterium (assembly GCA_009844085.1). Taxonomy (GTDB): domain Bacteria; phylum Pseudomonadota; class Gammaproteobacteria; order Pseudomonadales; family Pseudohongiellaceae; genus UBA9145. Next base: position 14,506 of record VYCF01000005.1, read on the forward strand.
GCTGGCCGCGGCGCTGGCGCTCGGCGCCGACGGCATCAACATGGGCACCCGCTTCATGGCGACTAAAGAAGCCCCGATACACGAAAAGGTCAAACAGGCCATGGTCGAGGCAAGCGAACTCGACACCGCGCTGATCTACCGGACCTTGCGCAATACCGCCCGTGTCTTCAGGAACGGGATTGCGGAACAGGTGCTGGAAATCGAGGCGCAGCCGGGAGAAACGAAGTTCGAGGACATCCGAGAACTCGTGCAGGGAGTCAGGGGCAGGGAAGTCTATTCGCAGGGCGATCTGGACCACGGCATCTGGTCCGCTGGCATGGTCGTCGGCCTGATCGACGATGTGCCGACCTGCGAGGAACTCATCGGCCGCATCGTCGAAGATGCTGAGAAGATTATTGAAGAGCGCCTCGCCGGCGTGGCCGGCAAGCGTGAATCCGCGCCCGAGTGGAGGCAGGCCGCCAATGAAAGTGCGTGACAAGGTCGTAGTCGTCACCGGCGGCGCCAGCGGCATCGGCCGGGCGCTCTGCCTGCGTTTCGCCGCCGAAGGCGCCCGCGCGGTAGTGGTTTCCGACATCAATCTCGAAGGCATCGACCGCACCGTGACAGACATCGCCGGTCAGACCAGGGTGCTGGGAGTGCGCACCGACGTCGCAGACGAGGAAGACGTTTCGCGTCTGGCGCATACCGTCCTTGAAGCCCACGGCCAGATCGACCTCTTCTGTTCCAACGCCGGCATTTTCACGCCGGGCGGGGAAGAAGTGTCCACCGCCGACTGGCAACGCATCTGGGACATCAATGTCATGTCCCACGTCTATGCGGCGCGGGCGGTGCTGCCGGGCATGCTCGCCCGGGGCGAAGGCTACCTGCTCAACACTTCCTCGGCCGCGGGTCTGCTCAGTCAGGTAGGTTCGGCGCCTTATTCGGTAACCAAGCATGCCGCCGTCGGCTTCGCCGAATGGCTCTCGATCACTTACGGCAAGCGCGGCATCCGCGTTTCCCTGCTTTGCCCCCAGGCGGTGCGCACCCAGATGACCGCGAATACCGACGGCGGCGTCGCCGGACTCGATGGCATGCTCGAACCGGAGCAACTCGCCGATTCGGTGATCGAAACGCTGGAGGAAGAGCGCTTCCTGTGCTTGCCGCACCCGGAAGTGTTGACCTACATGCGGCGCAAGACCGATGATTACGACCGCTGGCTCGGTGGCATGCGCCGCCTGCACGAACGTTTTGAAGACGTGTATCGGCAACGCCGCCAGGACGACGCCTGAAATTTGTCCGGGAGATTCCCATGATCACCCGAATTCTTGTATTGCTTTGCCTTGTAATGAGCGCGCCGGTGCTGGCCCAGGAGCGGGTGGCGCTCGAAGACGGCGAGACTCTCGCGGTTTTCATGGTCTGGCCTGAAGAAAGCGAGCGGCCGGGACGTCTCCTGATCCTGTTCGGCGGCGGCCCCGGCAATGCTTCCATAACGGCCGACACCTCACGCTGGCTCGGCAGCCAGTTCGCCGCGAGGGGATGGGTAGTGGCGGCGCCGGTATCTCCCGACAACCGCTCCTTCCGCGGTCCGCGCAACAATCAAAGGGTCGTGCATTTGATCCAGGCGCTGCAACAGCGGGAAAACATCGCCGAAGGCAAGACCATGCTCGCGGGCATCTCCAATGGCGGATTTTCGGCGCTCGAAGTGGCCAGACGCAATCCGGAGAACTATTTCGGCGTAATCGCGGTGCCGGCGCTGTCGACTTCGGAATTCGACAATCGCCCGCTACGCGGGTTTCCCGTCTATCTGCGAATCGGCGGCGAGGACGAGCTTGGCTGGGAAGATCGTTTCGATGAAACCGTTGACGCCTTCACCGGCGCCGGAGTCGATCTCGACGCCGCCATTCTCGACAGCGCCGGGCACATGTTCCAGATGAACTGGGAAACCCTCGATCCCTGGCTGGAACGGGTCGCGCCCGCGCCATAGCATCGGTTCTGAACTGATCATGAGTAATGCCTGGAGACCGGTTTTTCTCATCCTGCTCCTCGGCGTCGTTTCGATGGCAAACGCTCAGGATCGGCAGTTTCGGCCACTCACCCAGGACATGCTCGACAATCCCGACCCGAACGACTGGCTCATGTGGCGGGGGAATTACGAGAACTGGGGCTACAGTCCGCTCGATCAGATCGATATCGAAAACGTTTCCGAACTGCGCCTGGCCTGGTCCTACGCAGTCGGGCCGGGCGGCACGGGCATGCAGGCCGAGCCCACGGTTTACGATGGCGTTCTTTACCTGCGGCATCCGGACGAAACCCATTCGGCTCACGACGCCGCCACGGGCGACGTGATCTGGGAGTTTTCCCGGCCGCTGCCGGAAGATTTCGACGAAAACGATCCGGGTCTCATCCGAAACCGGGGACGCGGCGTTTTTATTTATGAAGACAAGTTAATCACGACGACGACCGACGGTTATCTGATCGCCCTGGACCCAGCCGACGGCGCTTTGGTCTGGGAAGCGGCATTGGGGGACTACCGCACCGGCGATCAGCCGAGCGGCGCGCCGGTCGTGCTCAACGGCGTGATCACCGTGCCGTGGAATTGCACAGCCTGGACTTCGACCACCACCTGCCACATGTCGGGCTACAGCGCCGAAAACGGCGATTTGCTCTGGCGCTGGTACACGAGTCCGACACCCGAAGATGCCATGCATCGCACCTGGGGCGACGACCCGCAGGTCTACCCGCTGGAAGAAAGGCGCAACATGTCGCCCTGGCTGACCCCGGCGGTCGACACGGAACGCGGCCTGTTCATTTTCGGCGTCGGCTCGAGCGCGCCGCAACAGCCGGCGCTCGCCGGAACCGACGGCGAATGGCCGGACCGGCTCTATCAGGGCTCCACCGTCGCACTCGACCATCGCACCGGACAACTGGTCTGGTGGGCGCAACATCATACCGACATGTGGAACAACGACGCGGTCTACGACCATATCCTGGTGGATTCGCCGCTGCGGCCGTCGCCGCCCGACTCGCTGGGCGTCAATCCTTCCATCGAAGCTGGAGAATCCAGGCAACTGGTGATCGGCGCTTTTTCGAAGGACGCGATCTTCTACGCCTATGACCGCGGCGACGGCGAATTCCTTTACGCCCGCCCCACCGCCTACCAGAACGTCATCGCGAGCTATGACGCGGTTACCGGAGCCTACCGGATCAATCCCGAAGTAGTCATGACCGGAGATCCGGACCGCACGGCGACGGTATGCAAGGAAAACCGCCAGGTGCCCCAGGGCGCATACAGCCCCTTGACCAATGCCTATTATCTGCCTGCGTTCAATGGCCGTTGCACGACGATCAGGCTGACTTCGCTGGAGCCGACACTGGAGACCGGCTACAACACGACCACCATTGCCTCGGCGCCGAATCCCGTTCCGCACCTGGGACAGCCCGAGGCGATCAATGTCGAAACCGGGGAAACCCTTTGGCGGCTCGATATCGAAACGCCGATGTACGGCATGCTGACCACGGGAGGCGGACTGTTGTTCACCGCCGATACCCGGCGCCGCTTCTATGCCATCGATCAACGCAACGGCGAAATTCTCTGGCAGACTATTCTGAGCGGGCTGAGCGACATGGCGCCGATCAGTTTCGGCGTCGATGGCAAGCAATATGTCGCCGTGATCTCGCCCGGCGGCACCGTGGGATCGAACGCGCATCTGGGCCAGTTGGGACTGCCCGGCGTTCCAAACGGCTACGGGAGAATCGGCCACACCTTGTTCGTCTTTGCCTTACCGGACTGAGAGCAAGACCGAGAACGGTGATGCCCGAATAGTCGAATTGCGGGTAAACTGAAACACGGCGAGTCACACAATCCGATGGCGGGAACAATCTGATGCGAACGAAATTGCTACTCCTGGGGTTGGGCGGCCTGTTGCCTGGCCTGTTTTTCGGCAATGCGACCCTGGGCGCCGAGGACTATCAGGCGCCGAGAACCGAATGGGGCCAGCCCGATTTGCAGGGCGTCTGGAACTACTCCTACAACGTGCCGCTTGAAAGGCCCAGACAGTATGGCGAGCGGCAATTTCTAACCGAGGAGGAAATCGAGCAATTGCGCGCCATGCTCAACGCATTCGATGAAAATTCCGACGCGGCGATTCCCAATTTCGGCGTTGACGAAGCCTACAACGATTTCTGGATCGAATCCGCCGGCATCGGCGAGGCGGTTCGCACTTCAATCATCACTTATCCGCCCGATGGCCGTCTGCCGGCGTTCGCCGAAGGAGCGATCGTGGTCAACGGACGCTTGGCCCCCGACATCGAAGGCGAACGCCCGGTGCGGGTTATCCCCGGAGGCATCGGCAAGGACGGACCGGAGGACAGGGGTCTGTCCGAACGCTGCATCATGGGTTTCAACGCCGGGCCGCCGCTCGTGCCGAGCCTATACAACAACAACTTGCAGATTTTCCAGAATCGCGAACATGTGGTCCTCATGACCGAGATGGTGCATGACGCGCGCATCGCGCCCCTGGGCGAGCATCCGCCGCTCGATGAAGCCATCGGTCTATGGTCCGGAGATTCCAGGGCTTACTGGGACGGCGATACGCTGGTGGTGGAAACGCGGAACTTCAATGGGCTCACTCAATCCTTCGGCAACGCCGGAACTTCCGAAAACAAGTTCCTGATAGAGCGGATCACCCGGGTCGGCGAGGCTACGCTCGAATACGAGTTTACCGTGGAAGATCCCACCGCCTACACCGACCGCATCACCGGCATCATCCCGCTTACCAAGGTCGCCGGCCTGCTCTACGAATACGCCTGCCACGAAGGCAACTACGGCATGGTCAACATGCTCCGCGGCGCAAGGGCGGAAGAAGCGAGGGCCGCGGAGTCCAGTCGCTAGGCAACGCGCATGATGGCCTTGGTTTCGAGGAATTCTTCAAATCCTTCGACGCCCCATTCGCGGCCGTTGCCGGATTTCTTGTAGCCGCCGAACGGCGCAGCGAAGTCCGGGCCGGCGCCGTTGATATGCACATTGCCCGTGCGGAGCCGGCGCGCGATTTCGCCGGCATGTGACGGCTCGCCCGAAACGTATCCCGAAAGACCGTATTCCGTATCGTTGGCGATCGACACCGCGTCCTCATCGTCCTTGTAGCCGATGATGCAGAGTACTGGCCCGAAGATTTCCTCCCGGGCGATGGTCATGTCATTGGAGACATTGGCGAATACTGTGGGTTTCACATAGTAGCCGGCGTTCAGTCCCTCCGGTCGTCCTGGCCCGCCGACGACGAGTTCGGCGCCTTCGGCAATACCTTTCTCAATCAGTCCCTGAATCTTGTTGAACTGCAATTCGCTGACGACTGGTCCGAGCCGGGTTCCATCCTCCTTGGGATCGCCGACAGCAGCCTTGGCGGCCGCGGCCCGAGCGATTTCCGCCGCTTCGGCCATGCGTGATGCGGGCACGAGCATGCGTGTGGGCGCGTTGCAGGACTGGCCGCTGTTGCCGAAACAGCCGATAACGCCGCCGCTGACCGCTCTGGCAAAATCGGGCGCATCGTCGAGAATGATATTCGCCGACTTGCCGCCGAGTTCCTGCGTGACTCGCTTGATGCCGTCCGCCGCGTTGCGGGCGACTTCGCGTCCAGCCCGGGTGGAACCGGTAAATGACACGACATCAATCTCGGGATGCGAGGAAATCGCCGCTCCCACGGTGGGACCGTCGCCGTTGACGAGATTGAAAACTCCTGCGGGCAAACCGGATTCGGCAATGATCTCCGCAAGCAAATAGCCGCTGACGGGCGCGATTTCACTCGGCTTGAGCACCATGGTGCAACCCGCGGCCAGCGCCGGCGCCACCTTGCAGGAGATCTGGTTCAGCGGCCAGTTCCAGGGAGTAATGAAGCCGCAGACGCCGGCCGGCTCCTTGACGACGAGCGAGGCGCCGCGGTCTTCTTCGAATTGATAATTTTCAAGAATGGGAATGATGCTCTGGAAGTGTCCGATACCACTGCCGACCTGCGCGGTGCTGGAAAGCCGCATCGGCGCGCCCATCTCGTCGGAGATCGCGGTTGCCAGCTCGCCGGCGCGAGCCTTGATGCCCGCAATGATGTTCCGGATTACTTCGATTCGCTCTTCCACGCTGGATCGGGACCAGGCGTCGAAAGCCGCCCGCGCTGCCCTGGCCGCCTGGTCGACGTCTTCCGCCGTGCCCAGACTGATGGTTGCGAATGCCTTTTCCGTTGCCGGATTGATGACTTCGAGCAGTTCCCGCCCCGCGGGTTCCTGCCATGATCCGTTAATGAAAAACCGGTTGTAGGCCTTGAGCATTGTGCGACTCCTGAATTCTGGCTGATTTGTCGGCCTGACGCGGGTCAGTTGCCGTAAAGGGCGCCAAGTATACTGGAATATGACTTCAAATCAGACTGACGTTACATATCCGCCTCAAGGATTAGGCTATCATTCAAGCCAAGCGAGAATTGCAACGGCTACCGCAAGCAATCCTGCAAAAGTCACGATCAGGCGAGTTTCGCGTTTGGCGTTGTCTTCGGCCAGCCGTGCGACATCGGTCTTGTATCCGGTCTCGCGCTTGGCGTTGTCTTCGCCTAGGCGAGCTATTGTGGTTCTCATTTCGGAATCGCGCTTGGCGACGTCTTCGGCCAGCCGTGCGATGTCGGTCTTGTACTCTGCTTGTCTGGTCTCCATGCGTTCCTCCAGCACGGCCAATTTCGTGGCAAATTGGGTGGTTCCTTCGTTCATCCTCAAGTCCCCATTAAAAGAGATTTTGTCTTCCGAGACAAACAATAGGAACGATCAAGCGGATATGCCGCATTTTCGGTCCTGAAAATTCTCGATTGATTCCGGCCTGCCGGAGGCCGCAATGCTGAAGCGGCCAGAGTTTCAGAAAACAACGAACCGTATTGCAAGCGCCAAACTTCGTCGAGGCTTGCGCGGTCGAAAAAATACCAAGACTGCTGCGGTTTTCGGACCCCGACGGGGCGGAGCCGCATACATTCGACACCAGCTTGAGTTTGCCGCGTCCATTTCGGAAAGGACTAGCGCCGTTTTTTATTCGTTATCTATACCGCGACGGAGCAGAGTTTCGCCAAGTTATTAAAGATTTTCCAAATTCGCTAAATTTGAGCGGAAGCCTGTCCTAAAATCCAACCCTCCCAACGAGTGATCGTTTCGTCATTCGGTACTCCTTCCGGTCTTCGACCATCGACTACGTCCAACATGCTAAGTAGTCCACAAAAAGAATCGAATTGATCTTCTCCGTAGGAACTGTCTCCGAATCCATTCCGCAGAATAGCGAGGACGTCGGAGTCTTCGATGTTTGAACGATTTTTGAGCCAGGCTTCGATATAAGGAACGCAAAAACGACGACCCTTAATCTTTCGCTTACTCCACGGAATTTTGTTTTTTGGTGGAATTCCCAAGTGACTATATGCCTCTCCTGGGTAAGTCTCGGCAACAATGCAGTGATGATTGGAAAAAAGATCGGCCAAATTTCCATCAAATGGCCATATGCCTATTTCATCAATATTTGGGATCAAGACATTTTTCCAACCATTAATTGCACTTTTCCCGACTTGGTTTCCTCCTAGTGTCCAAAAGAGCATACACGCATCATTTCTATGTTCTGTCCTTTTCTCGCAGTGTCGTAATAGAGATTCCTTATTTAGTTCTTGTCCATAAACTCCGATTTCAGAGCGCTCTTTCATTCGCCGATTCCG
>VYCF01000042.1 GCA_009844085.1 Gammaproteobacteria bacterium
GATTTCGGGCGCCTGATTTTTTGCTTGTCGCTTTCTGGTCATATGGAGCGTTTTGCTTTTGTAGGTTAAAGGGATAGCAATTGGGTAAATTAGTCGGAGACGGCGCGAGTCGGGCTCCCGCGTGGTTGTGTGCGGCCTTGCGGGGCGGCTTGCCGTGGCTGCGGCGCACTCCGATTCTGCTCGCCGCCTTGCTGGCGTTCGCCGCGCCCATCGAGGCTGATGCCGAGGCGAAGCCCAAGGTATCCATTCATGCCGACACTCATGCCGCGCAGGCTCGAGAAGCCCGTCGAAGCTACACCTTCACCATCAAGGCGGTCGATGGGCAGGGCAACGCCTTTTCCTTTTCCGGCGCGCCGCCGTCGGTGACCGTCGATGTCTCCCAGAGCGGGCATTTCGTGTCCTCCGGCGACCTCGGCGAACGCACGGTGGCCCTGGTCGACAACGGCGATGCAACCTTCAAGGTCTCGCTGGTGCAGGACCGCGTCGATGAGCCCAACGGCAAGCTGACCGCCACCCTGCTTGCGGGCGCGGACTACGACCTCGACGCCTCGGCCAAGTCGGCGGCCGTGACCGTGGAGGACGACGACCCCACGGTGGTCAGCCTCAGCGCGACCGGGGGCGACATACCGGAGAACGGCGGTTCCAAGACGTTCACCGTCACGCTTAGCCGCGCCCTCGCGGCCGGGGAAAAGCTGCCGATGCCGCTGGATTTCAGCGTGGGTTGGCCTTTCACCGCCGCCGACGGCGGCCTTGGGGCGGACTTCACGCTGACCGCCGGCAGCGCGGCGGGGGGCGTGTCCTGGGCCGACTTCGACAGCACCGATGCACTCACCAAGCAGCCCACCATCACCTTCACCGGCGGTTCGGGCGCCGCGCGCAGCGCCAGCTTCACCTTGACCGCGGTCAACGATACGACCGCAGAACAGAACGATGATTTTGGAGGCATAGAGGAAGAGAACTTCACGGTGCGATTGCCCTTCTTCACTCCCCGGTCCGGAGAGAATCTCGGCGGCGGGGCCAGCAGTCGAGTGAGTGACGAGAGCTTCAAGATCCTCGACGACGACAGCGCAGTGGCCGTGCCCGCCCTGCAGTTTTCTCCCAACAAGCTCTTCGTGCGCGAAGGCGCCTCGACCAGCTTCACCGTCCGGCTCGCCAGCGATCCGGGCTCGAGCGCCAGCGTCACGGTCACGCCTTCATGGGAATCCTACAACCGCGGCAGTTCAGTCACGTTCAGTCCCACGTCCCTGTCCTTCAGCGGCACGAACTGGAACCAGCCGCAGACGATCACCGTCTCGGCGGAGGAAGACGAGGACGCGGACAGCACTGAATACGGATCAATCGATCTCGCAGTGAGCGGCTACGATGGCGTGACATTTAAGTTCATCAACATTCATGTCGAAGACCACGGCGCCGGCGTAACCGTCACCCCCGCCAGCCTGAGCCTCGCGTCCGGCGGCAGCAAGACCTACAAGGTCAAGCTCAAGAGCAAGCCCAGCGGCCCCGTCACCATCACGCCGGTCAGCAGCGATGCGCGGGTGGCGACGGTCAGCGGCGCGCTCACCTTCCAGCCGGGCACCTGGAACACCGAGCAGACGGTCACCGTCACCGGCGGCAGCCGCGGCGGCTCGGCGCAGATACTGCACGACGACGGCGGCACCTACATCGTCCCGCCCGAAGGCGCCTTCGGCCCGGTGGCGGTCAGCGTCACCGCCACCTCGAACCCCACCCTGACCCTCACTGCGGCCTCGGAGTCGATGGCGGAGGACGGCAGCGTCCTGCTCACCGCCAAGCTCGACCGGCCGCTGTCCCCGGCCCGCGCCCTCGACGTGACGCTGGCCTACCTCAACGGCACGGCGGAGGACGCGGACTACACCAAGGCCGACAAGATCACCATCCCGTCCGGCCTCACCGCCGGCACCGCCACCATCGCCGCCGTTAATGAGGAAGCGGGCAGCGAGCTCTACGAAGGCGAGGAAACCTTCAGCGTGCGCATCCTGGGCCGGCCCAGCGGGGTGACGCTGGGCGACCCCACGCTGGCCACCATCGCCATCACCGACGAAGCCGACGCGCCGACCGTCCGGCACAACGCGAACAAGCGCGACTTCACCGTGGCGGAAGGGGACAGCAGCGCCACGGTCGATCTCTGGATCCAAATGAGCGGCGACACGGAAGTTGACGCCGAGGTGACGCTCGCGGCCATCGACGGCACCGCCACCGCTCCGGGCGACTACCACGCGCTTAAAGTCGGCGAAAGCAAGATCGTCCTCACGCCCACGCGCAAGAGCAAGTTCCTCGATCTGCAGCCGGTCGCCAAGGACGACGCCATCGACGAACCGAGCGAGCAGTACACCCTCGTCCTGCAAAGCCCCGCCGGCGCCAAGCTCGACGAGGCCGCCGCCGTCACCGCCACCGTCACCATCACCGACAACGACCCCACCGGCGTCGCGCTGGCCGCGTCGGCGAGCGCCATCGACGAGACGGACGGCGCCCTCGACCTCACTATCACCCTCGACCGCGCCCTGGTCGATGGCGAATCCCTGTCGGTCCCCTTGGCCTTCTCGGGCGACGCCGCCTTCGGCACGGATTACACGCTCGCGGCGCCCACCACCAAGCCCACTGGCGTGACATACCAGAACCTCGACAGCACCGACCTTGCCGCCAAGCCGCCGACCGTCGTCTTCACCGGCCAGGACGGCGCCAGCGCCACGGCCACCATCAAGGTCGCCGCCCAGGCCGACGCCCTCGACGAGGGCGACGCCGAGGCCGTCAAGGTGGCCCTCGGCACGCTCGACAAGGACTCCGGCACCGGCCTCGACGGCGGCGCCAAGGCCGTGGCGGGCGCCGCCGAGGCCAGCTTCGAGATCACCGACGACGACGCGGTCACCGGCATCGCGCTGACCGTTGACGCGGACCCGGACACCGCCGGCGACCAGGCGGACCTCGCCGAGTCCGACAGCGCGGGCGTCACCTTCACCGTCACCGCCACTGTCGCCGGCGGCGCCAGCTTCGGCGAGGCGACGACGGTCACCGTGTCGGTCGGCGGCGGCGCCAGCACCGCCACCGCCGATGCGGACTACGACGCGGTGGACGACTTCGACATCGAGATCCCCGCCAACGGGACCAGCGCCACCGCCGAGTTCACCCTCACGCCAATCCCGGACCTGGCCCTGGAACTCGACGAGACCGTCCGCGTCGATGGCAGCACGGCGGATGGCATCACCGTCACCGGCGCCGTCATCACCCTGAAGGACGTCGCCGACCGCCCCGAACTGCACGTCACCGCCGGCGCGGATGTCGCCGAGGGCACGGACGCCGCCTTCACCGTCCACACCAGCATCCAGTTCCCGCAGAAGGTCACGGTCAACCTCGCCCTCGCCCAGGAGGGCGCCTACGTCGCCGACGGCGACCTTGCCGCGGCCACCATGGAATTCCCGGCCAGGACATCCAGCCACGCCTTCACGGTCCCGACCCAGGGAGATGAGGCCGACAAGTCCGACGGCTCGGTCACCCTGACCCTCAAGGCGGCGGGCGACAACGAGTACACCCTGGGCGGCGGCGCGGACAACGCAGAAGTGGCCATCGCCGACGACGACGCCACCGAGGTCGCGCTCACAACAACCGCCGCCATTGCCCTCACCGAGGGCGACGCCGCCGGCAAGGCGGCCTTCACCCTGACGCTCGGCCGCAGCCTGGCGGCGGGCGAGAAGCTGCAGATCCCCCTCGACATCACCACCACCACCGGCGCCGCCATCACGGCGGCGCAAGCGGCCAACCGCGACTTCGAGCTGGCCTTGCCGTCCGGCGCCAGCGCCAGCGTGACGCTCGCCGACGCCAGGACCGCCCAGCCGAAGCTCCAGTTCACCGGCGGCGCCGGCTCGCCAAGCACGGCAGACATCGAGATCAGCGCCACCGCCCGCAACGACGGCGACGCCCAGGACGAGGCGCTCGCCATCGCCCTCGGCGACTTCGCGGCCCAGGGCCTCGACACCGAACTCGGCGGCGGCGCGGCGGCCAAGTCCGGCAGCGACAGCATCGCCGTGCAGATCCTCGACGACGACGCCGTCCCGGACGTCACCCTCACCCTGGACACCGACGCCGACAAGGACGGCGCGCAGACCGAGGCAGCCGAGAACGCCAGCCCGGCGCCGACCGTCACCGTCACCGCCAGCATCACGCGGGGGGTGTTCAGCAAGGCGCTGCCGGTCACGGTGCAGGTGGGCGGCGGCGACAGCACCGCCACCAGGGACACCGACTACAAGGCGGTGGCGGACTTCACCATAACCATTCCGGCGGACGCATCGAGCGCCACCGGCACGTTTACCCTGGAAGACACCAGGGACGACGTGGCCGGGGAGGGCGACGAGACCATCCGCGTCGATGGCGCGGCCACCGGGGGCGCGGTCACCGGCGCGGCGGTCACGCTCAAGGACAGCACGCCCCGCACCGTGGTCAGCGTGCAGCCGAAGCCGGGCGCGAGCGCGCCGGACGAGGGCGGCAACGCCAGCTTCCGCATCACCGCCGCCCCGGCCCCGGCCGCGCCGCTCGACGTGGACATCAAGGTCGCCGAACTGGCCGGCCAGGACTACGTCGCCGCCGCCGACGAGGGCGCGAAGACGGTCACCGTGCCCACCGCCGGCACCCTCGACTACGACGTGCCCACCCAGGACAACAGCCGCGACGAGGCCAACGGCCAGGTGACGGTCACCCTCGTCGCCAGCGAGGACGACTACCGCCTCGGCAGCAGCGCCGAGGCCAGCATGGCGGTGGCCGACGACGACCCCACGAAGGTGCGGTTCAACAGGAACTGCACGGGCGGGTGCAACCCGCTGCTGGAAGACGGCGGCACAACCGACATCGACCTCTATCTCGGCGAGCTGGGCGGCAGCGGCCTTGAGGCCGGGCAGACCGTCACCGTGCCCTTGAGCGTCACCGGCGGCACGGTGACCACGCACTACACGCTCGCTCTTCAAAACGCCGGGACGACGGTGGCGCTGCTGCAGACGTCCCCCTACAGCGCCCAGAATCCGGCTGTGCGTTTTTCCGGCAAGGGCGCGCGCGTGGCCCAAATCCGGCTCACCGCCGTCGATAACCAGATCGCGGACGACAGCCGCGCGCTGCAGTTTGCATTGGGCGCGGTGGAATCCACCGACCTCCCCGGCGGCGTCGCCAAGGGCGATCCGCTGAGCGTCCCGATCGCGGACAACGACGGCACGCCGGTCGTGCGCATCGAGGCGGCCAGACAGTCCGTCGACGAAGGAAGTCCCGGGTTCTTCTATCTGTATGCCGATCCGGTGCCGCAGAGGGATATCGATGTCCAGATCGGGGTTGAGAAGGGCGAGCATTTATTAGATGAGGGCACCGACGTCAATTTGGTGATTGCGAACCGCCGCGTATTCACCATCAAGGCAAATCAGACGGGAGCGACGAGCATCCGGTTTCAGACCTTCAATAACCCGAGCGACAAGCCGAACCGCCTCATTGCCCTCGCAGTGAAGCCGAAGTCGGGCTACACGGTTCATCCGACCCGGTCGAAGGCCGAGATGGCGATCATCGACAGGAACGGCGGGCCGGAGGTGCTGGTGTCCAGCGAAGCCGGCAGCGTCAACGAAGGCGGCAATGCGGCATTCGTCCTGACGCGGAGCCTGAACGGCGCCGCGGGCCGTTACGCCGGGCCGCCGAAGGTTCTTCTGCGGATCGGTCAACGCGGCAATTTCGTCGCCCCGGAACATCTCGGCGCGCGGCTGGTCGAGTTCGCCGGCGGCGCCCTCACGGCCCGCGTCACGGTGCCCACCCTGGCAGACGCCACCAGGGAAAAGAACGGCAGCGTGACCGCCACCTTGCTTGAGCAGCCCAACAGCGCCCACGCCTATGCCTGGGATCATGACTACAACACGGCGAGCGTGGCGGTGGTCGACGACGACGGCGACGCGGCGGCGGCCGTGCTGCTCTACAACGCGCCCGTCAAGCTCGAGGAAGGGGGCGCGGCCGGCAGCTACAACGTCGAGCTCACCACCGACCCCGGCCAGACCGCCACGCTGACGGTCACGGTGCCCGCCGCCCACCGCGATGCGGTTACCGTGCAGTCCGGCCAGGGGACAGCGGGCGCAACGGCCACGCTCACCTTCACGGCCGGCGATTCCGGCACCTGGGATACGCCGCAGACCGTCACCGTCGCCCCACTGGAGGACGACGACGGCGTGAACGAGGACATCACGCTCGCGCACGCGATCGCGGGCTACCCCGGCGTGTCCTCGGCGGATTCGGTCCAGGTGACCGTCAAGGACTTCGGCTACGGCCTGTTTGTCGAGCCGCTGAACTTCGGCGACGTGCCGACCGGGCCCGAGGGCGACCGCTACGCCGTGCGCCTGCGCAGCAAGCCCACCGCCGATGTGGTGGTCACGCCTACGGGCAGCAGCGCCGACGTGAAGCTCAGCGCCGCGCTGACGTTCACTCCGGGCAACTGGAACCAGCCGCAATTCATACTATTCAACGTGGCGGACGATCCCGACCTGTACCGTAAGTCGCATACGATCGCCCACACCGCCGCCTCGACCGACGGCAACTACCAGATCGCCAGCGGCCTGCCGTCGGTCAGCTTCAGATCCGTCTATGACATTCGCGGCGTCGTCAACCTGTCCGCCGCCCCCGCCACCGTGCCCGAAGGCGGGGATGTCACCCTGACGGTCACCAGCAGCAATCCCGCACTGGACAGCGGCGGCGCGAGCATCCCGCTGGCGTACACGCTCGGCACCGCCGGGGAAGACGACTTCAGCGGCCCGGCGCAAGTCAACATTCCGTTCGGGAAAAACCAGGCGACGGCAACGATCTCCATTGCCGACGACGAGGCCTTCGAGCATCCGAACGAGACCTTCACCGTGGCGATCGGCGCGTTGCCGGACACCCTCAGGGCCGGCAGGAACCGCTCCGTCGAAATCGCCATCGACGACACCGCGGACGGCCAGGTCACGGCCAGCCTGTCGGCCTCGCCCAACCCGGTCGAAGAGGGCGAGGGCGTCACCCTCACCGCCACCCTCGCCGAAGCGCTCGACCCGCCCGCGGCGGTCACCCTGCCGCTCGCCTACACCTACGACACCGCCGCAGCGGGCGACGTCACCGAAGTGGCCGGCATCACCGTCGCCTCGGGCGAGACTGTCGGCACCGCCGTGGTGCAGACCGTGCAGGACGACGAATACGAGAGCCCGAACGAGACCTTCACGGTGGCCTTCGGCGACCTGCCGGCGGGCGTCGGGCCGGGCGAGGTCACCTCGGTGGAAATCGGCATCGACGACGCGGCGGACGAGCCGGTGGAAGTCAACCTGTCGGCGTCGCCGAACCCGGTCGCGGAGGGCGCGGGCGTCACCCTCACCGCCACGCTCGCCGAGGCGCTCGACCCGGCGCGCGCGGTGACCCTGCCGCTCGCCTACACCTTCGGCACCGCCAAGGCGGGCGACATCACCAAGGTGAACGGCATCACCATCGCCTCGGGCGAGACCACCGGCACGGCGGTGGTGCAGACGGTGCAGGACGACGACTACGAGAACCCGGACGAGACCTTCACGGTGGCCTTCGGCGAGCTGCCGGCCGGCGTCGCGGCGGGCGCCGCGGCCTCGGTGGAGATCGGCATCGACGACGCCGGGGACTCCGCGGTCGCGGTGAGCCTCTCGGCGTCGCCCAACCCGGTGCCGGAGGGCGAAGGCGTGACGGTCACCGCGACTCTGCTCCGGGCCTTCGACCCGCCCCGCGCCGTCACCATTCCGCTTTCCTACTCGCTCGGCACCGCCGCGGCGGGCGACTTAACCGAAGTGGCCGAAATCGTCGTCAACGCGGGAGAGACCAGCGGCGCGGCGGTCGTGCAAACCGCGGACGATGGCGAGTACGAGGCGCAAGACAAGACCTTCGACGTGTTTTTGGCGCCCCTGCCCGCCGAACTGACCGAGGGGACCCCGAAGCGCGTGACCGTCGCCATTACCGACGGCGAGTACGTCGAGCCGAGCCTGGACTTCGACCGGTCCGCGGCGGTCGTGCGGGAGGGAGACGGCCGGACGCAGGTGGCCTCGATCGTCAAGAGCGGCGACGCCAAAGCCGCGTTTGACTTTGAAATTTCGATACCGCCGCCGGGCGCCGATGCCGGCGACCGGCCCCCCTGGTTCGGCGGCGTGTTCGTGTCGGGCGATCCGACTTCCGCCGAAAGCCAGTCGTCATGGACGTTTCCCCACAAGGCGCAACGCGTCGCGCTCGGCGTGGAGGTCGTCCAGGACAATGCCGACCAGCCTCCCCGGCCGGCCGTTCCGGTCAGGCTCGAAAACGCCGAAACCATCTACGTCCGGGTCGTCGACGACGACCCGACTTCCGTCGGTCTCCAGTTCCCGGGCGCAAACCGGGAAATCGGGGAAGGCGATCCAAACGCCACCGTCGATATCAATCTCAACCTCGACCGGGCCCTGACGGCCGGAGAAGTCGCCGAGATACCGCTGCGCCTTTCGAGCGCCACCGGCGCCGCGCTGCCCGGCCAGAGCGGCGCCCTGTTCCGCCTTGCCGCCGTCACGGGCACGGGGGTTTCCGCATCCGGCCTCGGCGGCGCCGCGCCCATCGTTTCCTTCGAGGGCGCCGGCGCCCAGCAGGCCACGCTCACCTTCGCCGCGACCGCGCTGCGCGACGCCGACGGCGCGGACGAGAAGATCGAGGTCGCCATCGGCGATCTCCAGGCCAGCCACCTCGCCACCAACCTGGAAGGCGGCGCGGCGCCCGTAACGGCCTTGGCCAGGCAGGAATTTACCGTAAAGGACAGCGTCGCCGACATCGAGCTGACCGCGGACGTCGCCACCCTCGCCGAAAACGCGGCCCGGGCCGCGCGCGTGACCGTCACCGCCGCCTTCGCTTCCGGCAACGCCTTTACCGACGACGCCGAGATCGCCGTCTCGGTCGGCGCGGCCGGCGACTCGGCGAAATCCGGCCGGGATTACCGGCCCGTGAAGGACTTCAGCATCGTCATCCCCGCCGGCCAGACCAGCGCCACCGGCGTGTTCACGCTTCAGCCGATCGACGACCGGCTCGACGAGGACGAGGAGTCGATCAGCGTCACCGGCGGCAGTGGCGTCGCGCCGGCGACGATCGAACTCACCGACGACGACGACCCGCCGGTGCTGTCGGCCAGCGCATCGAAAACAAGCGAAGGCGCGTCCGATGCGGCCCTGACCTTCAAGGTCGCCCTGACCCGGCCCAGCGGCAGGGAAGTAAAGGTCAACTACGCCCGGCACGCGGATTCCACGGCCGCCTCCGGCGCCGACCACGACGCGTTGACCGCCGGGACGCTGACCTTCGCGCCGGGCCAGACCGTCAAGACCGTCGAGGTCGCGGTGAAGGACGACAGCCTCGACGAAGACGACGAGACCCTGGTGCTGGCGCTGTCCTCGGCGGTCAACGCGGCCTTCCCCGGCGGCGGGACCGGCCTGCGCGCCATCGGCGTCATCGGCGACGACGACGACCTGCCGACGGTCACCGTTTCGGCCGCTCCGGGCAACGTGCGGGAGCCGGACAGCAGCAGTAGGACAATGCCGTTGAGCTTTCGGTTGCAGCTTTCGGCAGCGAGCGGCAGGCCAGTCACCGTGCCCTACACGCTGAGCGGGGAAGCGACCCCCGGCGCGGACTACCATATCCCGTCCCCGGCGTCGGTGACCATCCCGGCGGGCAAGACCGCCGCCGATCTTGTCATTCGGGTCAAATTCGATCGCTTGAATGAATCGTACGAGAGCGTTGTGGTGAGTTTGGGCAATCCGGCCAATGCCGTCCTTGGCGCCGCCAGCTCCGCGACCAGATCGATAACCAATCGGCAGATCGGGGGTTCGGGCGGCGTCATCGGCCTTGCGACGGATGTCGCGACGCTGAACGAGGGCGCCGGCCAGGCCACGAGCGTGACGGTCACCGCCACGGTAAAGAGAGTCGGCGACGGCAGCGACGAAAACGCCCCCACCACCTTTGACGAAGATAAAACGGTGAAGGTTGAATTCGGATTCGCGGTGCACGGCAGCACGGCCGCAACCAACGATTACGTCAGACCCGATCCCATCAGCATCACCATTCCCGCCGGCGATACCAGCGCCAGCGGGATCGTCTCCCTGGAACCGATCGACGACGACAGGGACGAGCATGACGAGATCATCTCGATGTCCAGTGGGGCCACTCTTCTGGGCGGCATCGCGGTCGATGGCGCGTTCGTCACCCTCATTGACGACGACGACCCGCCGACGCTGCTCCTGACAGCGGTTGATGGAGAGGAAGACGGCGCCTCGCCGCCCGGGATCGCCGTAACCCTCTCCAAGCCCAGCGGCAAGCATGTGTCCGTGGACTATGAGGATCTCGAAACGGGCGCCGCAACCCCGAACCAGGATTACGCGCGGCCTTCCGGCACGTTGACGTTCGCGCCGGGGGATTCCCAAAAGTTCGTTCGAGTCAAAGTGTACGGGGACAACGTTCAGGAACCCCATGAAACGATCAAACTGCGGCTGTCCAACCCGGTCAACGCCATATTGGACGGCGGCGTGAAAACCCTGGACGCCGAGACAACGATTCTGAACGACGATCAGGCCGGCGGCGTGACGCTGTCGGTGGACCTCGACCCGAACGCCCCCGGCGCCCAGACCGCCATCGCCGAGAACCGCTCCGCGACGGCGACCGTGACCGCGGCCTTCGAAAGCGGCATCGCCTTCGGCGAAGACAAGGAAGTCACCGTCACGGTGGGCAAGGCCGGGGACACGGCCTCCAGCGCCGACTACGCGGCGGTAAGCCCCTTCAAGATCGTCATTCCGGCGGGAGAGCCCTCGGCCGCCGGGACCTTTGCCTTCAATCCCGTCGACGACAACGATGACGAGGCCGACGAGACCCTCACCGTCTCCGGCTCGGCGGCCGGCGGCATCGGCGTCGCCGGCGCGCGGCTCGTCATCGCCGACGACGACACCCGCACGCTGTCCATCGACAGCCCGTCGGTGGCCGATGTCGCGGCCGGCAGCACCGCCACCCTGCGCTTCACGGTCAGCCTGTCGGAGGCGAGTTCGCGCACCGTGACCGTGGACTACGCGGACGCCGGCGCCGGCACGGCCGCCTCCGCCGCCGACTACGCGGCGGTCGCGGGCGGTACGCTGAGCTTCGAGCCGGGCCGCCTGACGCGGACCGTCGACGTCACCGTCAACGGCGACGACATCGCCGAGGGCGACGAGACGGTCGTGCTGCGGCTGTCGGGCGCCGTCAACGCGGATCTCGCCGGCGACGCCGAGACCCTCGACGGAACCGGAACCATCACCGACGCCGAAACCCGCATGGTTTCGGTGGCCGCCGCCGGCGTCGTCATCGAGGGCGACGACCCGGACGAGACCGCGGACATGACTTTCGCCGTCAAACTGTCCGCTTCGAGTACCGAGGCGCTGACCGTGCCCTTCACCCTCGGCGGCACGGCCTCGGGCGGCGTGGACTACGTGACGCCGGCGCCGTCCTCCGTGACCTTCCCGGCCGGCGCGACCGAGGCCGAGATCGTCATCGAGGTCAAGGGCGACGCCATCGACGAGGACAACGAGCGCATCGCCGTCACGCTCGCCGATACCGGCGCCGCCAAGGCCGCCGCCGGCGCGGGCGCGGCTCTCGGCACCATCGCCGACGACGACCCCACGCCCACGGCCGCCCTCAAGCTTTCGCCGCCCGCGATCGCCGAGAACGGCGGCGTCAGCGCGGTGACGGCCAGCCTCAGCGGCGCCTCCAGCGAGGACCTCACGCTGACGGTGTCGGCCTACCATGTGGCCCCGGCCCAGGCCGGCGACTTTCGGCTTAGCGCCAACAAGAAGCTGACCATACCCGCCGGGGCGACGGAGAGCGCGGGCGCGGTCACGGTCACCGGCGTGGACAACGCCGCCTCGGCCGCCGACAAGACGGTCCAGGTCGCCGCCGCCGTTGCGGGCGGCCGCGGGGTGGCGCGTCCGGAAAACGCGGAGCTGGTCGTCTATGACGACGACGGCGAGCCGAGGCTGCTCATCGACAGCCCGGAGATCGCCGAGGGCGACAGCGGCGAGAATCCGGCGCTGACCTTCACGGTTTCGCTGTCCAATCCGGGCAGCCAGACGGTGACGGTCGATTGGGCCGACACCGACAAAGGCACCGCGGCCTCCGGCGCGGACTACGCGGACCCGGCGGGCGGGACGCTGAGCTTCGCTCCGGGCGTAACCAGCCAGACCATCGCCGTCGCCGTCACCGGCGACGGCGTTGACGAGCCGAGCGAGACGGTGGTGCTGCGGCTTTCCAACCCGTCGAACGCCCGGTTCCCGGGCAAGGCCGTGAAGACGCTGGAAGGCGTCGGCGTCATCGCCAACGACGACGCCGCGGCGCTGCTGTCCATCGACAGCCCCTCGGTGGCCGAGGGCGGCGACGGCGAGAATCCGGCGCTGACCTTCACGGTTACGCTGTCCAAGCCGCGCAGCCAGACGGTGACGGTGGACTGGGCCGATACCGACACGGGCACGGCGGCCTCCGGCGCGGACTACGCGGATCCGGCCGGCGGCACGCTGAGCTTCGCGCCGGGCGTAACCAGCCAGACCGTCGCCGTCGCCGTCACCGGCGACGGCGTTGTCGAGGGGGACGAAACGGTGATCCTGCGGCTGTCCAACCCGTCCGGCGCGCAGTTCGCGGGCGGCGTCGAGACGCTCGACGGCGTCGGCGGCATCGAAAACGACGACTCCGTGCCGGAACTGTCCATCGACGACCCGAAGGTGAACGAGGGCAAGGACGCCAGGCTGACCTTCACGGTCAGGCTGTCCGGCCCGAGCAGCGAGACGGTGACGGTGGACTGGGCCGACACCCAGGCCGGCACTGCCGAAGACCGCCATTACACGAGACCGGACGGCGGCACGCTGACTTTCAAGCCGGGCGAGACCGAGAAGACCATCGAAGTAACCGTCCTCGATAATCTGCATAGCTCGGATACGATCAGCTTTACGGTGATCCTGCGGCTGTCCAGTCCGTCGAACGCGCGCTTCGCGGGCGACGTCAAGGAGCTGAGGGGAACCGGCATCATCTACGACGACGAGAGATTCGCCGACAAATACTTTTCCATCGACAGCCCGTCGGTGGCGGAGGGCGACCAGGGCAGCGCCACGCTGACCTTCACGGTCACGCTGTCCCAGGCGAGCAGCGAGACGGTTACGGTGGACTGGGCCGACTCCGGCGGCGGCACGGCGATCTCCGGCACGGACTACGCGGCGCTCGCCGGCGGGACGCTGACCTTCGCGCCGAACGAAACCAGCAAGACCATTCCCGTCGCCGTCAACGGCGATACCGTCATTGAGCCGAACGAGACGGTGGCGCTGCGGCTGTCCAACCCGCTGGGCGCGGGGTTCGCGGGCAACGCCGGGACGCTGGACGGCGTCGGCGCCATCAACGACGACGACGCGCCCTTGCTGTCCATCGACAGCCCCTCGGTGGCCGAGGGCGACGCGGGCGAAACGGCCACGCTGACCTTCACTTTCACCCTGTCCGAGCCGAGCGCCCAGCAGGCGACGGTGGACTGGGCCGACTCCGGCGAGGGCACGGCGACCTCCGGCGCGGACTACCAGAATCTGGCGGGCGGGACACTGACCTTCGCGCCGAACCAAACCAGCCAGACCGTCGCCGTCACGGTCAACGGCGACGGCGCCATCGAGCCGGACGAGACCGTGATCCTGCGGCTGTCCAGCCCGGACGGCCTGCGCTTCGCAGGCGCCGCCGAAACGCTCGACGGCACGGGCGTAATCGACAATGACGAGACCGCGCCGGAACTGTCCGTCGACAGTCCCTCGGTGACCGAGGGCGACCAGGGCAGCGCCACGCTGACCTTCACGGTCACGCTGTCCGCGGCAAGCACCCAGGCGGTGACGGTGGACTGGGCCGACACCGACACCGGCACGGCGGCCTCTGGCGCGGACTACGCGGACCCGGCGGGAGGGACGCTGACCTTCGCGCCGGGCGAAACCAGCAAGACCATCGCCGTCACCGTCAACGGCGATGACCTGTATGAGCTGGGAGAAACGGTGATCCTGCGGCTTTCCAACCTGGCGGGCGCCCTGTTTACGGGTCAAACCGAGACGCTCGACGCCGCCGGCGCCATCGACAACGACGACGACCGGCCGGTGCTGACCCTTGCCGATGCGTCGGTGACCGAGGGAACGGACGACGAGGTCCTGGAAGCGGAGATCCCGGTCACCCTGTCCGAGGCGAGCGGCGCGGTTGCGAGTGTGCAATACGCAAGAATTCCCGGCGGCTCGGCGACTAACGGAACAGTCAATGACTTTTGGATTGTTCAAGGGACGCTGACCATCGAAGCCGGCAAGACCGAAGCGAGCATCCCTGTCAGCATAGTTCCCGACGCTATAGACGAGGACGATGAGACGTTCACTGTGTTTCTCTTTGAACCCGTTGGCGTCGCCTTCAAGGACGGCAAAACGACGTTTCGAGCCGTCGTCACGATCGAAGACGACGACGAGCGCGGCGTGGAGGCGACGCCTTCGGCGCTCACCCTTGGCGAGCCGGACGAAGCGGGTTCCTATCAACTCGTGCTGACCAGCCAGCCGACCGCCAGCGTCGTCATCGACGTTTCGAGCGCCGACGAGGCGGTGGCGACGGTGTCGCCGGCGCGGCTCACCTTCAAGCCGGCCGAATGGAACGAACCGCAGTCGGTCACCGTGACGGCGGTGGACGACAGCCTGAGCAACCAGGGCGGCGGCCGCACCGTAACAGTGAGCCACGCGGTGGCCGCCGGCTCGGGCGACTACTACGACAGCGTCACCGCCGCCGCCACCGTAACCATGCCGGACGTGACCGTCACGGTGACCGACGACGAGACGCCGTCCTTCTCCGTCGCCGACGCTGCGGCGGCCGAGGGCGGCGCCATCACCTTCACGGTGACGCGCAGCGGCGACAAGAGTGCGGCGGCCTCGGTGTACTGGAACACCAAGGCCGACGCCGCGGGCGCGAATCCGGCCGGCGCGGCCGATTACACGGAAGCGACCACCGCGGCCAAGCTCGACTTCGCGGCCAACGAAGGCGAAAAGACCCTCACCGTTTCCACCACCCAGGACACCCTCGCCGAGGCCGACGAGACCTTCCTGGTCGAGTTGTCGAACCCGAGCGGCGGCGCCGCCATCGGCGACGGCGAGGCGGCCGGGACCATCGAGGACGACGAGGCCCTGCCGACGGTGACGCTGAAGCTCGCCCCGGCCGCCATCAACGAAAGCGGCAGCGGCAACGCCAGCACGGTAACGGCGGAGCTGTCCGGCGAGTCGAGCGCGGCGGTGACGGTGGCGGTCTCGCTGGCGGACGACGCGCCCGCCGCGCTCAGCCAGAACGCCGAGCTCACCATCGCCGCCGGCAGCACGGACAGCACCGGCGCGGTCACGGTCACCGCCGCGGACAACACCGTCGATGCCGACGCCGCCAGCGTCGCCGTGCAAGGCGCGGCCAGCGGCGGCCACGGCGTTGCGGACCCGGACGACGCGACCCTCACCATCAACGACGACGACGACACGCCGAGCTTCTCGGTGGCCGACGCCAGCGCCACCGAGGGCGGCGACATCAGCTTCACCGTGAGCCGCGCGGGCGCCGCCGGCAACGAGGTTTCGGTGGACTGGGCCACCGCGCTCGCGACCGGCGACAGCGCCGCCGCCGCGAACGACTTCGCCCACTCCACAACGGCCCAGACGCTCGCCTTCGCCGCCGGCGAAACCGCCAGGACCGTCACCGTCGCCACCACCGCGGACACCCGCAACGAGCCTGACGAGACCTTCGAGCTCAAGCTCAGCAACGCGGCCAAGGCGGAAGGCGACCCGGGCGGCGCGCCGGCCATCGCCGACGACACCGCCACCGGCACGATCACCGACGACGACAACGCGCCGACGGCGCTTAACCTGTCCGTGGACGCCGACAAGGACACGACCAATGTGCAGGATTCGGTGGCCGAGGACGGCGGCGTCAAGACGGCGCGGGTGACCGCCACCTTGGACGGCAGCACCACCTTCGATGCGGCCACCGAGGTGACGGTCACGGTCGGCAAGGACGGCGACTCGGCCTCCAGCAACGACTACACGGCGGTGGCCCCCTTCAAGATCACCATCCCCGCCGGGGAGGCCAGCGCGTCCGCGGACTTCACGCTCACCCCCACCGACGACGCGCTTGACGAGGATGCCGAGACGCTGAGCCTGACGGGTTCGGCGGGCACGCTGACAGTGGCCCCGACCGCAATCAAGATCGCCGACGACGACGACCCGCCGGTGCTGTCGATCGCCGACGCCAGCGCCGCCGAGGGCGCCGGCGTGGCCTTCACCGTCAGCCTCGACGCGGCATCGGGGCGGGAGGTGACGGTCGAGTGGGCCACGGCGGACGACGGCGACGCGGCCAACCCGGCGACGGCGGACGAGGACTACACGGCGGTCAGCACGGCGCAGACGGCGACCATCGCCGCCGGCGCCACCAGCGCCACGGTGACGGTGGCCACAATTAACGACGACCGCGCCGAGCAGAGCGAGACCTTCCTGGTCGAGCTCTCGTCCCCGACCAACGCGACGCTCTCGCCAACCGCCGCGCAGGCCACCGGCACCATCACCGACAGCGACGCCGCGCCGACGGCTCTGACGCTGACGGTGGACGCGGACACGAGCGCGGCCAACGCGCAGGATTCGGTGGACGAGGACGGCGGCGACAAGACGGCGCGGGTGACCGCGACCCTTGACGGCAGCACCACCTTCGATGCGGCCACCGTGGTGACGGTCACGGTCGGCAAGGCCACCGACACGGCCTCCGCCACCGACTACACGGCGGTGGACCCCTTCACGATCACCATTCCCGCCGGGGAGTCGAGCGCATACGCGGACTTCGCCCTCACACCGACGGACGACGCCCTCGACGAGAACGAAGAGGCGCTGAGCCTGACGGGTTCGGCGGGGACGCTCACCGTCACCCCCGCCGCGGTCAAGATCGCCGACGACGACGACCCGCCGGTGCTGTCGATCGCCGACGCCAGCGCCGCCGAGGGCGCCGGCGTGGCCTTCACCGTCAGCCTCGACGCGGCATCGGGGCGGGAGGTGACGGTCGAGTGGGCCACGGCGGACGACGGCGACGCGGCCAACCCGGCGACGGCGGACGAGGACTACACGGCGGTCAGCACGGCGCAGACGGCGACCATCGCCGCCGGCGCCACCAGCGCCACGGTGACGGTGGCCACAATTAACGACGACCGCGCCGAGCAGAGCGAGACCTTCCTGGTCGAGCTCTCGTCCCCGACCAACGCGACGCTCTCGCCAACCGCCGCGCAGGCCACCGGCACCATCACCGACAGCGACACCGCGCCGACGGCGCTGACGCTTTCCGTGGACGCCGACGCGAGCACGACGAGCGTGGAGACCGCCGTGGCCGAGGAAGGCGGCGCGAAGACGGCGCGCGTGACGGCGACCCTGGGCGGCTCCACCACCTTCGATAAGGCCACCGAGGTGACGGTCACGGTCGGCAAGGCCGGCGACGCGGCCTCCAGCACCGACTACGCGGCGTCGCCGGCCTCATTCAAGATCACGATCCCCGCCGGGGAGTCGAGCGCGACCGCGGACTTCACGCTCACTCCGACCAGCGACACTCTCGACGAGGACAACGAGACGCTGACGCTGAGCGGGACATCGGGCGCATTCACCATCGCCGACATCGCCATCGCCATCACCGACGACGACGCCCTGCCGGCGCTGTCCGTCGCCGACGCCAGCGCCGTCGCCGAGGGCGATGCCGGCGACACCGCCGCCAGCATGACCTTCACCGTCTCCCTGTCGGCGGCCAGCGGCCGCGCGGTGACCGCCCCGTTCACGCTCGGCGGCACGGCCGCTGCGGGCGAGGACTACACGAAGCCGTCGCCGCTGTCGGCGACCATCGCCGCCGGCCAGACGAGCGCCGAGGTCGCCATCGCGATCCTCGGCGACGACCTCGACGAGGACAACGAGACCATCACCGTGACGCTCGGCTCGCCGACCAACGCCACCGTCTCGACGACCGCGGGCGAGGGCGCCGCCGACGGCACGATCACCGACGACGACACCCGCGGCCTCACCGCCACGCCCGCCGCGGTGACCGTCGCCGAGCCGTCGGGCACGGCCACCTACAAGCTCGCGCTCGCCAGCCGCCCGACCGCCGAGGTCACCGTCGCGCTGGCCAGCTCCGACGCCGCCATCGTCACGGTCTCGCCGGAGACCCTCACCTTCCCGGCGGCCGACTGGGCCACCGGGCAGGAAGTCACCGTCACCGCCGCCGACGACAAGGTGGACAACGCCGGCGGCAAGCGCACCGCCACCATCGGCCACACGGCCTCCGGCGGCGACTACGGCTCGGTCACCGGCTCGGCGGACGTCACCGTCAACGACGACGACGGCGCGCCCACTGGCGTCACGCTCACCGCCAGCCCGGACAGCGTCGCCGAGGACGGCGGCGCCAGGACCGTCACCGTCACCGCCGCCGTCACCGGCGGCACCACCTACGGCGCGGACACCGAGGTGACGGTGAGCGTCGGCGCCGGCGACGACTCCGCCGCGGAAGGCGCCGACTACGAGACGCAGGCCGACTTCAAGATCGCCATCCCCGGCGGACAAGCGAGCGCCTCCGACACCTTCACGCTGACCCCGAAGCAGGATGCGGTGTCCGAGGGCAGCGAGTCCATCACCGTCTCCGGCAACGCCGGGGAGACCGTCGCCGTCAAAGGAGACGAGATCACGCTGACCGACGACGAGGCCCTGCCGGTGGCGACGCTCAGCCTGTCCCCCACCACGATCGACGAAAGCGGCGCGGGCAACGTCAGCACGGTCACCGCCACCCTCGACCGCGCCTCGAGCGCCGAGACCACGATCACCGTCAGCCTGCCGGCGAACGCCCCCGCGACGCTGAGCGGCAACGCCAAGCTCACCATCGCGGCGGGCCAGACCGCCAGCACTGGCGCGGTCACCGTCACCGCCAGCGACAACGCCGTCGACGCCCCCGACGCCGCCATCGACGTCGCGGCCACGGCCAGCGGCGGCCACGGCGTCGCCAATCCGGACCCCGTCACCCTTACGATCAAGGACGACGACGACACCCCCGGCATCACGCTCACAGTGGACACCGACCCGGACACGGCGGGCGACCAGGACGCGCTGAAGGAGACGAGCAGCTATAACACGGTGACCGTTGCCGTGACCGCCACCGTGGACGGCGCGGTCACCTACCACGAAGACAAGCAGGTGACGGTGACCATCCCCAAAGGCGCCAGTGGAGTTCCGCCGCCCCTCGGCAAAGCCTCCTTCCTGGACTACGGGCCTTCGACAGGGACGACGGGAAGAGCCTTCAGCGTCACCCTGACCATCAAGGCGGGGCAGAGCAGCGCCAGCGGCAGCTTCGCCATCAAGGTCTATCCCGACAACCACGACGAGGTGGACGAGCTCATCGACGTCAAAGGCAGCGCGTCCGGCGTGACCGTGACGCCCGCGCAGCTTCGCATCGTGGACGACGATCCCGAGCCGCAGATCGGCATCGATTCGCCCAGCGTCGACGAAGGCGACAGCGGCAACAGCGCGCTGACCTTCAGGGTGTCCCTGTCGGCCACCAGCGAGAAGGACGTGACCGTCAGCTACGCCGTAGCGGACGCCAGCACGGCCGCCTCCGGGGAGGACTACGTGGCGCTCACGGCCGGGACGCTCACCTTCAAGGTCGGCGCGCCGGGCGCGTCGACGCTGCAGACCGTGCCCCTGTCGGTCATCGGCGACAAGCTCTTCGAGGGCAACGAGACCGTCGTGCTGCGGCTGTCTTCGCCGAAGAACGGCGTCTTCGCCAACGACGCCAAGACCCTCGACGGCACGGCCACCATCAAGGACGACGACAGCGCCCCCGCCGTCACGCTGACGGTGGACGCCGACACCGGGACGCCCGGCGACCAGGGCGAGCTCGCCGAGGACGGCGGGGCCAAGACCGTGCGGGTGACGGCGACGCTCGGCGGCGACGTCCGGTTCCCGGACGACCGCGACCTGACGGTCGAGGTGGGCAAGGCGTCCGACTCCGCCGCGGAGGGCACGGACTACGCGGCGGTGGGGCAGCAGACCATAGAGATCAAGGCGGGCGCGGCGAGCGGCAGCGTCGAGTTCACGCTGACGCCGACCCAGGACGCGCTCGCCGAGGGCGGCGAGACGATCAGCGTCGAGGGTTCGCTGACGGACGCCACCGTCACCGGCGCCTCGATCGCCCTTGAGGACGACGACAACGCGCCGACGGCGCTGACGCTGACGGTGGACGCCGACACGGGCGCGGACGGCGACCAGGGCGAATTGACCGAGGACGGCGGGGCGAAGACCGTGCGGGTGACTGCGACGCTCGGCGGCGACGTACGGTTCCCGGACGACCGTACCGTGACGGTCGAGGTGGGCAAGGCGTCCGACTCCGCCGCGGAGGGCACGGACTACGCGGCGGTGGGGCAGCAGACCATAGAGATCAAGGCGGGCGCGGCGAGCGGCAGCGTCGAGTTCACGCTGACGCCGACCCAGGACGAGGTTTCCGAGGGCGACGAGACGATCAGCGTGGAAGGCTCGCTCGGCGACCTCACCGTGACCGGCGCCGCGATCGCCCTCGAGGACGACGAGAGCGCGCCGACGGTGACGCTGAAGCTGTCCTCGGCGACCATCAAGGAGGCCGGCGAAGGCAACGCCAGCACGGTGACCGCCACGCTGTCGGGCGAGTCGAGCGAGCAAGTGACGGTGACGGTGTCGCTGCCGGCGGGCGCCAGGGCGGCGCTCAGTTCCAACAAGGCGCTGACCTTCGCGGCGGGCAGCACGGCCAGCAGCGGCACGGTCACCATCACCGCGCAGAGCGACGACATCGACCACCCGAGCCAGGCCGTGGCGGTGTCGGGCGCGGCCAGCGGCGGCGGGGTCGCGAACCCGGAAGACGTCAGGCTGACCATCGAGGACGACGAGGATACGCCGACGGTGACGCTGAAGCTGACGCCCGCCACCATCGACGAGAGCGGCGGCAACAACGCCAGCACGGTGACCGCCACGCTGTCCGGCAAGTCGGGTGAGGCGGTGACGGTGACGGTGTCGCTGCCGGACGGGGCGCCCGCGACCGTCAGCGAGAACGCCGACCTGACCATCGCCGCGGGCGCCACCGAGAGCAGCGGCACGGTGACCGTCACCGCCACGGACAACAAGGTGGACGCCGCCGGCGACGCCACCGTCAGCGTCCAGGGCGCGGCATCGGGCGGCCACGGCGTCGCCAGCCCGTCCGCCGCCGCGCTGACCATCACCGACGACGACACCGCGCCCAAGTCGCTGGCGCTTTCCGTGGACGCGGACAAGGACACGGCCAACGTGCAGGACTCCGTCGCCGAGGACGGCGGCGCGAAGACCGCGCGGGTGACGGCCACGCTGGCCGGGTCCACGACCTTCGACGCGGCCACCGAGGTGACGGTCACGGTGGGCAAGGCGGACGACGCGGCCACCAGCGCCGACTACGCGGCGTCGCCGGTCTCCTTCACGATCGCGATCCCCGCCGGGGAGTCGAGCGCGACGGCGGACTTCACGCTTACGCCCACGAACGACAAGCTCGACGAGAACGACGAGGCGCTGAGCCTGGAGGGTTCCGCCGGGACGCTGACGGTGTCCGACGCCACGATCAAGATCACCGACGACGACGACGAGCCGGCGCTGTCCATCGCCGATGCCGCCGTCACGGAGGGCGGCCAGGCGTCGTTCACGATCAGCCTGAACCCGGTGTCCGGGCGCGACGTGACCGTGCAGTGGGCCACCGCCGCCGACAGCGGCGGGACCAACCCGGCGACGGCGGGCGAGGACTACACGGCG
>VYCF01000016.1:0-19609 GCA_009844085.1 Gammaproteobacteria bacterium
AGCGGCCCGGTCCGGCTTCAGGCAATCGCCAGCCGAGTTACCGGGAGAAGCTGATACTTGACTGATTTAGTCGGTTATTTGATAATTGCCCCGATATTCGTTTGACAGCGGGTTTCGCCATGCAGTTGACGACCAGGGGACGATACGCCGTGACCGCCATGCTGGATCTGGCCTTGCATGACGATCAGGGTCCGGTGAGCCTGGCTGAAATATCACGGCGCCAGGACATTTCGCTGGCCTACCTGGAGCAACTGTTCGCGAAATTGCGCCGGGCGGAACTCGTCCATAGCGTGCGCGGTCCCGGCGGCGGCTATGAACTCGACCGGGAGCCCGATTCGATATACGTCGCCGAGATAATCGGCGCCGTCGACGAGTCGGTCGATACGACCCGCTGCCAGGGCTCCGGAGACTGCCAGGGCGGCGAAACCTGTCTGACTCATTTCCTCTGGGAGGACTTGAGCGAACAGATCCTCGGTTTCCTGCAAGGCGTCAGCCTTGCGGACCTGGTTTCGCGGCGCGACGTGCGCCGCATCGCCGGCCACCAGGACAGGAAACTGGTAGCCGGCGACATGAACGAAATGCGCATATCGGCTACCTCGGTGTAGTTGGAATTATCGCGGAGTAAAATATGCAACTTCCAATTTATCTCGATTATGCGGCTACCACGCCGGTCGACCCCAGGGTGGCCAAGGCGATGGCGGAATGCCTCACGATCGAATCGAATTTCGGCAATCCCGCGTCACGCTCGCATCAATTCGGCTGGAAGGCCGAGGAAGCGGTGGAGGACGCGCGCCGCAACGTCGCCGATCTGATCAACTGCGATCCGCGCGAGATCGTCTGGACTTCGGGCGCCACCGAGGCGGACAACCTCGCGATCAAGGGCGCCGCGCATTTCTACCATCGCAAGGGCAAGCACATCATCACTTCCAAGATCGAACACAAGGCCGTTCTCGACAGTTGCCGGCAACTCGAGCGGGAAGGCTATGAAGTGACTTATCTCGACCCGGACAGCAACGGGCTCATTTCGCCGGAAACCGTGGAAAAAACGTTACGGCCGGACACTATCCTGGTCTCCCTGATGCACGTCAACAACGAAATCGGCGTGGTCAACGACATCGAGGCCATCGGCGAGGTGACGCGCAGGAACAAGGTGATTTTCCATGTCGACGCGGCCCAAAGCGCCGGCAAGCTCGACATCGACCTGGAGAAAATGCAGGTGGACCTGATGGCGCTTACCGCGCACAAGCTTTACGGCCCCAAGGGCATCGGCGCTCTTTACGTGCGGCGCAAGCCGCGGGTGCGCATCGAACCGCAAATCCATGGCGGCGGACACGAGCGCGGCATGCGCTCCGGCACCCTGGCCACGCACCAGATCGTCGGCATGGGCGAGGCCTATCGCATCGCCAGGGAAGAGATGCACGAGGAAGCCCGCCGCACCCTGGCCTTGCGCGAGAAATTGCTGCGCGGGCTGGAAGACATCGAGGAAGTCTACGTCAACGGCGACCTGACGCATCGGGCGCCCGGCAATCTGAACATCAGCTTTAATTTCGTGGAAGGCGAATCGCTGATGATGGCGCTGCGGGAACTCGCGCTGTCGTCGGGTTCGGCCTGCACATCGGCCAGCCTCGAGCCGTCATACGTGTTGCGGGCGCTTGGCCGGAACGACGAACTGGCGCACAGTTCGCTGCGAATTTCCATCGGCCGCTTCACCACCGGGGAAGATATCGATTACGCGATCGAGCGAATCCACTACGCCGTGGCCAAGTTGCGGGAACTTTCCCCGCTCTGGGACATGTACAAGGACGGTGTGGATCTCGATCAGGTTCAATGGGCCGCGCACTGACGCGGGGAGGAAAATAGCATCATGGCGTATTCAGACAAGGTACTGGACCACTACGAAAACCCGCGCAATGTCGGCCGGCTCGACGATTCCGACGCGAACGTCGGCACCGGCATGGTCGGCGCGCCCGCCTGCGGCGATGTCATGCGCCTGCAGATCAAGGTCGACGGCGACGGCGTCATCGAAGACGCGAAGTTCAAGACCTATGGTTGCGGCTCGGCGATCGCTTCGAGTTCGTTGCTGACCGAATGGGTCAAGGGCAGGTCGCTCGACGACGCCACGCAGATCCGCAACAAGGACATCGCCAACGAACTCGGACTGCCGCCGGTCAAGATTCATTGTTCGGTGCTGGCGGAGGACGCCATCAAGGCGGCGATCGCCGACGTGAGGAAGAAGCAGGGCAATACGGAAGAGTAGTTTCATGGCCATATCCATTACCGAAAACGCGGCCGGTCACGTTGCGCGGCAGTTGGCCGAGCGCGGCAGCGGCCTCGGCATTCGCGTCGGGGTCACCACCACCGGCTGTTCGGGCATGGCCTATGTGCTCGAGTTCGCCGACCAGGTCGAAGACGGCGACCGGGTATTCGAAGAGCATGGCGTCAAGATCGTGGTCGATCCCAAGAGCCTGGTCTATATCGACGGAACCGAAATGGACTTTGTAAAGCAGGGGGTTAACGAAGGTTTCGAGTTTCGCAATCCGAACGTGAAAGGCGAATGCGGCTGCGGCGAAAGCTTCACCATCTGAGCCCGCGGGCGAGTTGAAGCGACGAACTCAAGCCACGAACTCAAGCCACGAACTCAAGCCACGAACTCAAGAATGACGCCGTGCTGTCCATCGCCGACAACTATTTCTCCCAATTCGAGTTGCCGGTCGGCTACGACATCGATCTGGACCGGCTCAACGGACAATTTCGCGAGTTGCAGACTATCGTCCATCCGGACCGCTACGCCGCCGCCGGAGACGAACAGCGGCTGCGGGCGATCAAACTCAGCAGCTATCTGAACGAAGCCTACGAAACGCTGAAGTCGCCGCTGCGCCGGGCCGGTTACCTCCTGAAATTGCAAGGGGTGGACGTCGAACAGGTAGATCAATCCGATCTGGATCCGGAATTGCTGTTCGAACAGATCGCCTTGCGCGAATCGCTCGCCGAATTGCCGAAGGACGAAAGCGCGCTCGACCGGCTCGACGAATTGAGTCGCACAACCGGCGACAGGCTGGCGCGGCGGCAACTCGAATTCGCCGCATGCCTGGTCGGGAGGAGCGCCGCGGGAAGCCCGGAAGGGGGAGACCTGGCACAGGCGAAGAAACTGTTCCACGAATTGCAATTTCTCACCAAGTTGCAAGCCGAAATCGAAAAAGCGGAAGACGCCATCGTCTGACTGAAGCGGTCTCCAGATGAGTTTGTTACAGATTTCAGAACCCGGCGGGCGGCCTGTCCGGCGCGCCGCCCGCAAACGCGCGGCGGGCATCGACCTCGGCACGACCAACTCGCTGATCGCCACCGATGTAGACGGCGAGGTGCTCACGCTTGCCGATGCGGAAGGCGCCCATCTGCTGCCTTCCGCCGTGCATTACCAGGTCGATGGGGCAACCGTGGTCGGTGCGGCGGCGAAAGCGCAGGCAGTAGCCGATCCGGCCAATGTCATCGTTTCGGTCAAGCGGGCGCTCGGCAAGAGTCTTGATGAACTGACGGACAGCGGAGACTATCGTCAATATCGCTTCGACTCCGAATGCGATCCCGCTTCGCCGGCATTCGTCACGTCAATGGGAGTCCGCAATCCGGTCGAAGTATCCGCCGATATTCTCAAGACGCTCGTGCTGCGCGCGGAGGCGCGGACGGGGGAGGCGGTCGAAGGCGCCGTCATCACCGTTCCCGCCTATTTCAACGACGCCCAACGCCAGCAGACGCGGCTTGCGGCGAGTCTCGCCGGCATCAATGTGCTGCGCCTGCTCAACGAGCCGACGGCGGCGGCCGTGGCCTACGGGCTGGACACGCGGGAACAAGGCAACATCATCGTTTTCGATCTCGGCGGCGGCACTTTCGACGTGTCCTTGCTGAGCCTGCAAAAAGGCGTCTTTGAAGTACTCGCCACCGGCGGCGATACCGCTCTCGGCGGCGATGACTTCGACAGGGCGGTGGCCGCCTGGCTGGCGGATCAATGTGGCTTGGGTGGCATGGAAAGCATCGCCGCGCGGGACTATCCGGCGATGTTGCAGGCGGCGAATCGCGCGCGGGAAGCCTTGTCCGAAGCGGAGCAGGCCGAATTGAGCTGGAACGGTGCAAGCTTCACGCTGACCGCGGGAGAGTTCGCCGAACTCGCCGCGCCGCTGGTGCGGCGCACCATGCTCGCCTGCCGCCGGGTCCTGCGCGACGCCCGCATGGAGACCGAAGCAATCGACAATGTGCTGCTCGTCGGCGGAGCGACCCGAATGCCGCTGATCCGCCGGGCGGTAGCGGACTATTTCGGCCGCGAACCCTTGCAGGACATCGATCCCGACCGCGTGGTCGCAATCGGCGCGGGCATTCAGGCCGAAGTGCTCGCGGGCAACAAGCCGGCCGGCGATTTCCTGCTGCTCGACGTCAATCCGCTGTCGCTGGGTATCGAAACCATGGGCGAACTCGTGGAGAAGATCATCCATCGCAACACGTCGATCCCGGTTTCGAAATCCCAGGAATTCACCACTTTCAAGGACGGTCAGACCGCCATGGCCCTGCACGTCGTGCAAGGCGAAAGGGAACTCTCAAGCGAATGCCGGTCGCTGGCCCGATTCAGCCTGGGCGGCATTCCGCCGATGGTGGCCGGAGCGGCCAAGGTCAAGGTGACTTTCCAGGTAGACGCCGACGGTCTGCTCAGCGTTTCCGCCGAAGAAGCGAGCACCGGCTGCAAGGCCGAAGTCCAGGTCAAGCCGAGCTACGGGCTCGATCTCGACCAGGTGGAACAGATGCTCAAGGAATCCCATGAACATGCCAGGGCGGACATGGCCGCGCGCGCCTTGCGCGAAGCCCGGCTGGAAGCGACACGGCTGACGGATGCGATCGTCGCTGCGCTTGACGTGGATGGAGAACTGCTCGAAGCGGCCGAAAGAGCCGCTATCGACCGGGCGCTGCACGCGCTCAGGCAGGCAATGGCCGGGGAAAACGCCGCCCTGATCGAAGAACGCACGGAACAACTGAACCACGCCAGCGAGAGTTTTGCCGAGCGGCGAATGAACATGACCGTAGGCGCCGCATTGCGCGGCGAATCCATAGATGCGATCGACGAGCGTACCGAGTAAGCGGTCCGGGGAAGCAGAATGCCCAAAATCACGATTTTGCCACACGAAACGATCTGCCCGGAAGGGGCCGAAATTGAAGCGGATCCTGGTATCAGCATCCTGGACGCGGCGCTTGGCCAGAAAATCCACATCGAACACGCCTGTGAAAAATCCTGCGCCTGCACCACCTGCCATGTGATCGTGCGCGAAGGCTTTTATTCGCTCGAGGAACCCGAGGAAAACGAGGAAGACTATCTGGACAAGGCCTGGGGGCTCGAGCCCGAATCGCGGCTGAGTTGCCAGGCCATCGTCGCCGACGAAGATCTGGTGGTGGAAATCCCCAAATACACGATAAACATGGTTTCCGAGAATCATTAGCCGGAATCCGGGAGACGCATATGAAGTGGACCGACGTAAACGACATCGCCATCGAATTGGCTGACAGGTATCCCGATATCGATCCGCAATACGTGAATTTCGTCGATATGCATCGCTGGATCTGTGAACTCGAGGAATTCGACGACGACCCGGCCCGCAGCGGCGAAAAGATCCTTGAAGCGATCCAGATGGCCTGGATCGAGGAAGCCGCCGACTGAATTGCCGTATAATCCGCCCGCTCGCAAATATTGGGGAGATTTCATGGCGATTCAGCGCACTTTGTCTATCATTAAGCCAGACGCCGTTGGCAAGAACGTGATCGGCGAAATCTACAGCCGGTTCGAACAGGCCGGACTGCGTATCGTGGCGGCGAAAATGCTGCGGCTGGACGAGAGGACAGCCGGCGGTTTTTACGCCGAACACGAGGGGAAGCCGTTCTACGAGGACCTGATCAAGTTCATGACCTCGGGGCCGGTCGTGGTGCAGGTGCTCGAAGGCGAGGACGCCGTCGCGCTCAACCGCCGGTTGATGGGACCCACCAACCCGGCTGAAGCCGCGCCCGGAACGATTCGCGCCGATTTCGCCAAATCAATCGATGCGAATGCGGTGCACGGATCCGATTCGCCCGCTTCGGCGGAAAGGGAAGTCGCATACTTTTTCGCGGCCATGGAAATTACTTCCTGAGCCGGACAAAACCGCGAGGTTGTTCGCCCATGTCGACAGCTTTGAGGCCGAATCTGCTCGGACTGAGTCCGGTCAAGTTGACCGCCCTGCTCGAAGGCATGGGCGAAAAGCCGTTCCGGGCGCGCCAACTCATGCGCTGGATTCATCGCCGCGGCGTGCTCGATTTCGGCGCGATGACCGACATCGGCAAGTCGTTCCGCGAACGGCTGACGCTGGAGACGACGCTCGCACC
Organism: Gammaproteobacteria bacterium; assembly: GCA_009844085.1. Classification (GTDB taxonomy): domain Bacteria; phylum Pseudomonadota; class Gammaproteobacteria; order Pseudomonadales; family Pseudohongiellaceae; genus UBA9145. The sequence goes on from VYCF01000016.1 coordinate 6,391, forward strand.
GCCGGAACTGGTCAGCCGGTACGACGCGGAAGACGGCTGCGTGAAATGGATCATCCGCGCGGCCAGCGGCAGTTCGGTCGAAATGGTCTATATACCGGAAGGCGGCCGCGGCACATTGTGCGTTTCCTCCCAGGCCGGCTGCATCCTCGATTGCAGCTTTTGCGCCACTGGCAAGCAGGGCTTCGACAGCAATCTGACCGCCGCGGAGATCATCGGCCAGGTCTGGCTGGCGCGGCGCGAACTCGGCAGCTTCGAGAACGGCGGCGGGCCTCCCGTAACCAACGTGGTGTTCATGGGGATGGGCGAGCCACTGCTCAATTTCGACAACGTCATGGATGCGGTCGACCTCATGCTCGACGACCATGCTTACGGCCTGTCCAAGCGGCGGGTCACGATCAGCACCGCCGGCGTGATTCCCGGCCTGGAACGCATGCGCGGGCGGACCGACGTCGCGCTGGCGATTTCCCTGCACGCTGCCAATGACGAGTTGCGCGACGAATTGGTGCCGCTCAATCGAAAATATCCCATCGCCATGTTGCTGGAGGCGACGAGGGCCTATATGGCGGACCTGGGAGAACATCGCGTACCGTTGATCGAATACACGTTGATTCGCGGTATCAACGACCATCGCCGGCATGCCCGGGAACTTGCCGCGCTGCTCGCAGATTTTCCCTGCAAGATCAATCTCATACCTTTCAACGAGTTCAGCGAAGTCAGCTACCGGCGGCCCAGCGCGAGTTCGATCGGCAAATTCCGCAAGATCCTGCAGGACGCGGGTCATCTCGTGACGGTGCGCACTACCCGCGCCGATGAAATCGCGGCGGCATGCGGCCAACTGACCGGCTCGGTACACGATCAGACCCAGCGGCGGGAACGATTTCTTCGCCGGCTCGATGGCGAAGCCAGCCTGGACGAAAGACCCGCCGGACTCATACATAGTGCGAGGGACGATTCACGGCAGCAAGCCGAATCACAAGGAACCGGTTGATGGAACATGGACGGACGGTCCGCCTGGGCACGGCAGGCCGGATTTTCGCGCTGCTTTTCTGCACTGCCACTTTCGCCGCCTGCGTAAGCACGCCTGACGGCAGCGTCGGGCCCAATGCTCCCGGCGCGGCGGCGCGGGACTATCTGGCGCTGGCCATGGGCTATTTCGACGCCGGAGATTTCGACGCAGCGCGCCATCACCTGGAAAACGCCCGGCTGGACAACGCCGGCCAGGCGGAAGTCGATCATGTCGCCGCGCTGCTCGCTGCCGCCGACGGCGACTACGAACTGGCGGAACGGCATTTTCATCGCGCGCTCAGGTTTGTGCGAGACGATTCCGCCCCCAGAAACAACTATGGCGTAATGCTGTATTCGCTCGGTCGTGACGAAGAGGCGATGGCGCAGTTCCAGGCCGCGGCGGCGGACGAATCTTACGGGGGGCGCGCCCATGCGCTCGAAAATCTCGGCAGGGTCCTGCTGCGAAGGCGCAGCCACGATGAAGCTCTGGAAGCGTTCGCGGGCGCGCTTGAGCTGAATGGCGAACTGCCGCTGGCGGCGCTTGAGTTGTCCCTGTTGCACCGGCGCAACGGCAATCCGGTCGAAGCCCGGCGCCTGTTCCGTGAATACCTGCGCATCGCCGAAAATCAGCGTCTGACGCATGGTCCGAAAGCCTTGCTGGCCGGCGCCGAATTTGCCTGGCAATCCGGAAATCGCGCCGAAGTAGAGGAATTCGGGTCGATTCTCGGTAAACTGTACCCGGAGACTGCGGAATATCGCGTATTCATGGAGCTGACAAATGGGGAAAGATGCTGATTCTGACCCGCTGAGTGCCGGCCCCATGTTGCGCGAGGCGCGGGAAAAGAGTGGGCTGAGCGTTTTCGAGGTGGCGGAAAAGCTGCACCTGACCGAACACTACGTTCATGCTCTTGAATCGGAGGACTACGAAAAATTGCCCAGCGAAGTCTACGTAAAGGGCTACATCAAGAGCTACGCGCTTTTGCTGGACCTTGACGAAGAACAGGTCATGGGCGCCTACCGGCAGCCCGGAGCACCGGCAGCCGGCGAGATCAGCCCGCTGCGGGCGGCGCCGGTAAGTTTCGGCCGCAAATGGACGTTGCCGCTATTGCTGGTGTTGCTGGCCGGCGCTTTGGCGGCAGCGGCTTGGTGGGCGTTTCAGGCTTTCGGAGCCGCCGCCGGATTCCTCGCGGCCGGCGCGTCGAAGCGCGAAACAGGAAAATTCTGAAATGAAACCACAACAAGAAATAAATCGTCGCAAGACGAGACAGATCATGGTCGGCAATGTTCCGGTCGGCGGCGGCGCGCCGATTTCCGTGCAAAGCATGACCAACACGGAAACCTGCGATGTGGACGACACCATTGGCCAGATCGAACGACTGGAAGCGGTGGGAGCGGACATCGTTCGGGTCTCGGTGCCCACGATGGACGCCGCCGAGGCCTTTCGCGAGATTCGCGCCAGGGTTTCCCTGCCGCTGGTGGCCGATATCCATTTCGATTATCGCATCGCGCTGAAAGTGCTCGAATACGGTGTCGATTGCCTGCGCATCAATCCCGGCAACATCGGCAAGGAGGAACGCGTGCGGGCCGTAGTGAGCAGTTCCCGGGACAAGGGCATTCCCATGCGCATCGGGGTCAATGCCGGCTCGCTGAGCAAGGCCCTGTTACGCAAGTACAAGGAGCCGAGCGCGGAAGCGATGATCGAATCCGCCCTGGAGCAGATCGACATTCTCGACAAGCTCGATTTCCGGGATTTCAAGATCAGCCTCAAGTCCTCGGACGTATTCATGACCCTGGCCGCCTATCGCGGTCTGGCTGACCAGATCGACAACCCTTTTCATCTCGGCATAACCGAGGCCGGCGGCTTGCGCGGCGGCACGGTCAAGTCCGCCATCGGCATGGGCGCCCTGTTGCTCGAAGGCATCGGCGACACCATACGCGTCTCGCTGGCGGCGGACCCGGTGGAAGAAATCAAGGTCGGATTCGACATACTCAAGAGCCTCGGTTTGCGTCACAAGGGCGTCAACCTCGTCGCATGTCCGAGTTGCTCGCGGCAGAATTTCGATGTCATCGGCATCGTCAATCAACTCGAATCGCGGCTTGAGGATATCGTCACGCCGGTCGACGTCGCCGTAATCGGCTGTATCGTCAACGGTCCCGGCGAAGCCAGGGAAGCCGAAGTCGGCCTTACCGGCGCCAGCCCGGCCAACATGGCCTATCTGGACGGCGCCCCCCACCACAAGGTGCGCAACGAGGAATTGCTCGACGAACTGGAGGCGATGGTCCGGCGCCGCGTGGCGGAGAAGCAGGCCGCCGCCAAAGATCTTATCGCCAGTTCCTGAAACTCCTTGCCCTGAACTGATGAAGAGACTGCAGGCAATCCGGGGAATGAACGACATTCTCCCCGATTCGACCGCCGTCTGGCAGCACCTCGAAGACACTTTTCGCGAGATCGCCGGCGCTTACGGCTATCGCGAAATCAGGTTCCCGCTCCTCGAACAGACCCAGTTGTTCAAACGCTCCATCGGCGAAGTGACCGATATCGTCGAAAAGGAAATGTACAGTTTCGAGGACAGCGGCGGCGACCACATCAGCCTGCGTCCGGAAGGCACCGCCGGTTGTGTGCGCGCGGCGGAACAGCACGGCCTGCTTTACAACCGCCAGCAACGGCTCTGGTACCAGGGGCCGATGTTCCGGCGCGAACGGCCCCAGAAAGGCCGCTACCGCCAGTTTCATCAGTTCGGACTCGAAGCTTTCGGCATGGCCGGCCCGGATATCGATGTCGAGATCATCGAACTCTCGGTAGCCTTCTGGCGCCGGCTCGGGCTGGCGGACTGCCTCACCCTGGAACTGAACAATATCGGCAGTGCGGAAGATCGCAGACGCTATGGCGCGATTCTCGGCGAATATCTCGCCGGCAGGGCGGAGGAACTCGACCCTTCCGCCCGTAACAGAATCGAAACCAATCCCTTGCGGGTGCTCGACAGCAAGCATCCCGGCAACCGGGCGGTTGTCGAAGGTGCGCCTGCGATGGCCGATTGCCTGAGCCCGGAAAGCGTCGAACACTTCGAGGCGCTCAAGGACTTGCTGGCCGCGGCGGGAATCGGCTTCACGGAAAACGGTTCGCTGGTCCGCGGCCTGGACTACTATAATTATTGCGTTTACGAATGGACCACTGACGCTCTCGGCGCCCAGGGCGCCGTCTGCGGCGGCGGCCGCTACGACGGTCTCGTCGCCCAACTCGGGGGCAGGCCGACTCCAGCGGCCGGATTCGCCATCGGCGTCGAACGCCTGGCCCTTCTGCTCGAAACCCTGGAAAAGATTCCCGCCGATGCGCAATTTCGCGCCGACATCTGCATTGTCGTCATCGGCGATGGCGTCACCGCCGAAAGCCAGGCTCTCGCCCGGCGCTTGCGCGAGCGATATCCGGATCTGCGCGTCGTCTGCCAATGCGGCGGCGGCAAGTATTCCCAGCAGGTCAAACGCGCCTTCGAATTGAACGCCCGGCTCGTCGCCGTCATGGAACGGGCGGAAGGCGGGTCGCCGCAACAGGTGAAGTTGCGCTCGCTGGACGACGGCTTCGAACCCGTGACGGTGCCTTTGGAACGATGCGAAGAGGAAGTCGAAAGACTGCTGTCGCCGGATTCGTGAACTTCCTATAATACATAGTTCAGCTTGATATACAGGAGTCAGGCGTGGCTATCAGCGCCGCTGAAGAAGAGAATATAGAAGCCCTGCGCAGGTGGTGGGACGAGAACGGCAAGTTTCTGTTGCTGATCGTGATCGTCGCCGCGGCCGGCTATGGAGGCTGGAGTTTCTGGCAGCAGTCGAGCGCTTCAGGCCGCGCAACCGCGTCCGACCTGTACGAGGAGATCCTGATCGCCGCCCAGCCCCTCGACGTCACCCAGGAACCGGACGCGGCCGTCATCGTCGAACTGGCCGATCAATTGATGGAAAATCATCCGGGTTCCATCTACGCGCGCTATGGGGCCTTGTTCAGCGCTCAGCAATCGGTGCAACAGGGGGATCTCGCAGCCGCCCAGGAAGTCCTGCAATGGGTGGTCGATAACGCTCAAACAAGTATCATCCAACGTGCGGACGAAGGCCTCGTATTGACCGCGACCTTGCGGCTGGGCCGGGTGATGCTGGCCCGGGGCGACCCCGACCGCGCATTGCTGCTCGTGAACAGCGTCGATCCGCGCAGCTTCGAACCCGGCTTTCATGAATTGCGCGGCGACATCTACCTTGTCCTCGACCGCCCGGAGGACGCGCGGGACTCCTGGCTCGCGGCGCAGGACGCAGGCTCGGTCAGTGACGGACTGCGCATGAAACTCGAAAATCTCGGCGGCTTGAATTGAGACCGCGCAAGATCAAGAACAGCAACGGAACAGCCGCCATGAACCGAACCATAGCATTGCTCGTCTTGCCGTTTTTTACAGGCTGCGGGATCGTGAACCTGAATCCGACTACCTGGTTCGCGGACGAGGAAGTGAATCCGCCCGTGGAATTGCAGAACATCGACGAGGAAGTCGAACTGCGCCGCATCTGGAGCGCCAGCATCGGCAACGGCCAGGGCAGCGATTACTTCGAATTGACCCCGGCCATCGACGGCGAGCGCATATTTGCCGCCAGCGAAGACGGCAATATCTACGGGCTCGAACTGGATTCCGGAGATGTCATCTGGCGCACCCGGCTCGACGACGAAACCGTTACCGGCGGAGTCGGCGCGGGCCGCGGCCTGGTGCTGGTGGGCACCGCCAACGCCGAAGTGATCGCCTTCAATCAGTTCACGGGCGAGGAACTCTGGCGCGGAGCGGTTACCAGCGAAGTGCTTTCTCCACCCCAGACCAATGGCGACGTGGTCGTCGCCCAGACCGTTGACGGAAAATTGATCGCCCTCGACGCGGGAGACGGCGCGCGGCGCTGGATTTACGAGACCACCTTGCCGGCGCTGACCTTGCGCGGCACCAACCGACCGGTCATCACGCCGCAGGGATTCGTTATCGCCGGATTCAGCAACGGCACGCTGGTGTCCGTCGCCGCCGATGACGGTATCTGGCGCTGGGAAGAGCGCATAGCGGTTCCCGAAGGCCGTTATGACATCGAACGCGTGATCGACGCCGACGGCGACCTGCAACTCGATGGCAATCGCGTGCTGGCTTCGAGTTATCAAGGCAATGTCATGGCCTTCGATATCGCTACCGGCAGAATCGTCTGGGGGATGGAAGCGTCGAGTTATCACGGCCTCGACCAGGGATTCGGCAACATCTATTACAGTTCCGAAGCCAGCCATGTGGTCGCGGTGCGCGACAACAGCAACGATATCGTCTGGACCAACGAAGATCTGGAACATCGCGCGCTGACCGGCCCGAAGACAGTAGGCAACTATATCGTCGTGGCCGATTTCGAAGGCTGGCTCCACGTCATTTCCCAGATCGACGGACGCATCGTCGGCCGCATGCGAGTGGACAACGACGGCGTGCGGGCCAATATCCTCGCCGACGGCAGCCGCCTCTACGTATACGGCAACAGCGGGACGCTGATGGCGCTGGCTATCCAGTAGCCTCGCATTCTCCCCATGAAACCGGTTTTCGCCCTGGTTGGCCGGCCCAACGTGGGCAAATCGACGCTGTTCAATCGCCTGACCGCCAGCCGCGACGCACTCACGGTGAATCTGCCCGGATTGACCCGCGACCGGCAATACGGCAAAGGCGAAATCGACGGCAGGAAGTTTCTCGTCATCGACATGGGCGGCATCACCCCAAGCCCCGAGGGACTTGAGCGCGAAGTCGTCACCCAGGCGCTGCAGGCCATAGCCGAAGCGGATTGCGTCCTGTTTCTGGTCGACGCAAGGGACGGCCTGACTCCCGAAGACAGCAGGATCCACCAATTCCTGCGCGAGCAGGGCAAGCCGGGCTTCCTCGTGGTGAACAAGACCGACGGACTCGACCCGGATCAGGCCCGGGCGGAATTCCATGAACTCGGCGCACCTGAGGTATTCGCCATCGCGGCTGCCCAGGGCGCCGGCGTGAAACAGCTCATGCGCCAAGCGCTCGACCGGTTCGAACCGGTCGAGCATGCCGAACCGGTCGATGTCGAGGACAGCATCAGAATTACCTTCGCCGGCCGGCCCAATGTCGGCAAATCGACCCTGGTCAACCGCTTGCTGGGTGAAGACCGGGTACTGGTCTTCGACGAGCCGGGCACGACCCGGGACAGCATAGAAATTCCCTTCGAGCGCGACGGCCGGCGCTACACGCTGATCGACACCGCCGGCATCCGCCGCCGTGGCAAGACCCGCGGCGTGGTGGAAAAATTTTCGGTCGTGAAGTCGCTGCAGGCGATCGAGAAAGCCCATGTGGTGGTATTCCTCGCCGACGCCCGGGAAGGGGTCGTCGAACAGGATCTGCACCTGCTCGGCTACGTGGTGGAAACGGGAAGGGCGCTGGTAGTCGCGTTCAACAAGTGGGACGGCATGAAAGCCGAAAGCAGGCAATGGCTGAAAAGGGAGATCGAGCGCCGCCTCGGTTTCGTCGACTACGCTCCCGTGCATTTCATTTCCGCCTTGCATGGCGCCGGCGTAGGCGACCTGTACGATTCCATCCATACCGCCCGGGAATCTTCCGGCAAGACGGTTTCAACGAATACGCTTACGCGCATGCTGGAGCAGATCGTCAACGCGAGTCCGCCGCCATTGGCCCAGGGCCGCAGGATCCGGCTGCGTTATGCCCACCTGGGCGGCCACAATCCGCCGCTGATCGTGATCCACGGCAAGCAACTGGATAAGCTGCCGGGACATTATCGCCGCTACCTGCAAAACAGTTTCCGGCAAATGCTCGAACTGAGAGGAGTGTCGGTCAAAATCGAATTGCGCAACGACGACAATCCGTACGCCAGGGGCGAAGAGAATCTGAGTGCGCGGCAGGTCGCCCGCAAACGGCGCATCGAGAAAAACCGCCGATGAAAAATAAAGTCGTCATTCCGCGCGAAGTCGCGGAATCTCCATGCTCGACCGATGAAATTCGAGCTGCCGCGGAGAGGCTGCGGGACGTGGTGGTTTACACGCCGCTGCTCAACAGCCCCGCGCTCGATGCTCGGCTCGACGCCCGGGTTTTCGTCAAGGCAGAAAATCTCCAGCGAATCGGTGCGTTTAAATTCCGCGGCGCCTACAATTTCCTCAGCCGGCTGTCCCCCGCGAAACGAGGACGAGGCGTCGTCGCCTATTCGTCCGGCAATCACGCTCAGGGCGTCGCCTACGCGGCGCACCTGCTTGGCATCGCCGCAACCATAGTTATGCCGGAAGACGCCCCGAAGGTGAAACTCGAAGGCGCCCGCCGCTGGGGCGCCGCAATCCGCCCGTATGATCGAAAGACCGAATCGCGGGAGGCGATCGCGCAAGAACTCGCCAGCGCAACCGGCGCAACCTTGGTGCGCCCCTTCGACGATCCCGACATCATCGCCGGGCAAGGCACCGTGGGTCTGGAACTGGCGGCGCAATTGGAGGAAGCCGGGCACAGCGCGGATCTGCTGCTCGTTCCGTGCGGCGGAGGCGGCCTGCTCGCGGGCGTATCGACGGCGATGCGTGAACTGAGCCCCGAAACCAGGATCTTCGGCGTCGAACCGGAAAACTACGACGATCATCGCCGTTCGCTGAAAGCGGGCCGGAGAGTGCGCATCAAGGGCGACAGTTTCACGCGCTGCGACGCCCTGGCCGCGACCATTCCCGGCGAGATCACCTGGTCGGTCAACAGGCGCAACGTGAACGGTTTCATCACGGTAAGCGAAGCCGAAGTGGGCACGGCGATCGGTTTTGCCGCTCGCCACCTGAAAACGGTGCTCGAACCCGGCGGCGCCGTCGCGCTGGCGGCGATATTGCACGAAAAGCTGCCGGCGCGCGGCAAGACCATCGCCATCGTCGCCTCCGGCGGCAATATCGACAACGCCTTGTTTACTGCCTGCTTGAGGGATTATTCTTCGTGATTCGGGCATCCAGCAAAAAATCGAGGTCCAGCGACAATGGCGGACTACAAACAGGCTTTGCCGACCGGATACGAACTCGATAAGTACCGCCTGCTAAGCGTGCTGGGATTCGGCGGGTTCGGCATCACCTATCTCGCCGAAAACCTGACGCTTGGCCACCGGGTGGCGATCAAGGAGTATCTGCCGAATGAATTCGCCATGCGCGAGGCGCGCACGATCCATCCCAAATCACCGGAAGAGGCGGAAAACTTTGCCTGGGGACTGGAAAAGTTCAAGGAAGAAGCGCGAACGCTGACCCGATTCCGGCACCCGAATCTCGTTCGGGTTTCCGATTACTTCGAAGCCAATAATACCGCGTATATCGTGATGGACTACGAGGACGGAGAGTCTCTCAACGAAATTCTGCGCCGAAAGTCCACGCTGACGGAAGATCAGTTGAAGCGGGTTGTGCTGCCGATCGCCGACGGTCTTCGGCAGGTGCATGCGGCAGGTTATCTTCACCGCGACATCAAACCCGGCAATATATACGTGCGGCTGGAAGACGAGACTCCGGTGCTGCTCGACTTCGGCGCCGCCCGGCGGGATATCGGCAACCGGACCCGCAGCATGCTTTCCGTGGCGTCCGCCGGTTATTCGCCGATGGAACAATATGAGAGCGACGGCAATCAAGGACCATGGACCGATATCTATTCGTTGTCCGCGGTCTGTTACAAGGCGATTACCGGCGACGACCCGCCGGAAGCGACCCGGCGCGAAAGCCAGTTGCTGCGCGACATGCCGGACCCGTTGCCCAGTCTGCTGGAAATGGATTTGCCCGGGTATTCGAGGAACTTTCTGCAAGCGGTCGAGGCGGGCCTCGAAGTCATTGAAAAACGTCGTCCGCAATCCGTTGAAGAGTGGCTCGAACTCATGCCGGGGGAAAGAGTCGAGCCGCCGACTGACGAACCAGCCCCGGCGTTGGATGCAAGAGCGGTGAAGCAAGATGCCGGAACGGAACGCAGGTCGCCCGCAGTTTCCCCGGCGGCTCCGTCCTCTCCGTTCCCCCAATGGCTATGGCTGCCGGGTCTTGCGGTATTGACCAGCATCGCGGGTATCGCCTACTTCTGGCCGACAACCTCGACACCCCGAGACGATGAATTGGGGTTGCGGCCGCCACAGGCAATCGCCGGCGCGGGCAATGCCGCACGCGCCGGCGATGCGCCGGAATCGCGGTCGTCCCCGCGAATCGCCGGTTTGGGCGACGCCATACTTGTTGTGGAGACGACTCCGCCGGGAGTTGAAGTGCTGCTCGACGGCGAGACGATCGGTTCGACGCCCCTGCGCCGCGCCGACCTGCTCGCTGGTTTCTACGATCTCAGCTTGCGGCACCCGGCCTACGAAACAGCGGTGCTGCCCGGTCAGGATCTCGTGGACAACAGGGTGTTGCGAATAAGCCGGACGCTGCAGCGCGGAGTCGGGGCGCTCACCTTGCTGGTTGACCCGCTCAATGCCTGGGTCGAGCTGGATGGAGTGCGGATGGTGGATCGCACTCCGGTAACGCTGGAAGACCTGCCGGCGGGCGAACTGATGCTGACGCTCGGGGCCGAAGAACATCGTACCGAGGTCGTGACGGTTACCGTACCGAAGGATGGCATCGGCGTTTTCGAACACGAACTTGAGCCGGTGGCATACGGGACGCTTGCCTTGGACTTGGAGCCGCCGGACGCGAATGTCGAATTTCCCGCCCTTGCTCTGGATTACAGTCCGGACATGCGCTTGCAGGAAGGCGTTTACCAATTGGTGGTGAGCCGCGAAGGCTTCGTCGCCTCCAGTCTTACCGTTGCCGTCGCCGGAGATACCCGTCGGCAAGTAGCGCTTGTGCGGCAGGCGGAAGCGTTTACGGTCGCGGTGACGCCTCCCGGAGCGGAGGTCGACTTTGTCGGCCGAGCGGACGAATATCGCGAAGGCATGTTGCTGCCGCCCGGCGAATATCGGCTGCGGATCGCATCCGCCGGATATCAGCCGTTGGAGGTCACGGTACCGCATGGCGCCGAGCCGACGATCGCCGAATTCACGCTGGAGCGCGAACTGCTCGCTTTCGGCGTCACCGTGTCGCCGGCGAACGCGGATGTCGAGTTTCTGGATATTGACGAAACCTACCGTCCCGGCATGGAATTGCCGCCGGGCGAGTACCGTCTGCGCTTCGCTGCCGAAGGGTATGCCGCCCGCGAGGTAACTTTGATCCACGAATCCGGTTCCCCGCAAGCAAGCGTCGAGCTGGCCCGGGAACTGCCGGCGCCGGGCGCGCGATTCCGCGATTGCCCCGAGTGCCCCGAACTGGTGGCGCTCGACGCCGGGGAATTCCGAATGGGCTGCATGAACCCGGAATGCAGCGAAGACGAACTGCCGGTGCGGACCGTGACGGTCGCCGAACGCTTCGCGCTTGGCAGACACGAAGTGACCATAGCCGAGTTTCGGCGTTTCGCCGATGCGATGGGCTACCAGACCGCCGCCGAAAGGCTCTCGCAGCGGGGTTGCCGCACTCTGGAGTTGCTTGAACGTCAGCAGTGGGAATTCACGCCCGGACGCAACTGGCGCGATCTGGAGTATCCGGTCGAGGATGCCCAGCCCGTGGTCTGCGTCAACTGGTTTGACGTCCAGGCCTATCTGGAGTGGTTGTCGGCCTCTACGGGCGAAGCTTATCGACTGCCCTCGGAAGCCGAATGGGAGTTTGCCGCCCGCGCGGGCGCCCCTACGCCTTACTTCTTCGGTTCCGACGAGGAACTCCTGTGCGATTACGCGAACGTGGCCGATCAGACGGAACTGCCCGAAGGCTTCGCCTGGGGGAGCCCGGCGGATTGCGACGACGGTCATATTTTCCCCGCCCCGGCCGCAAGTTTCCTGCCCAATGCGTTCGGCCTACATGACATGCACGGCAATGTCTGGGAATGGGTGCAGGACTGCTGGAACGGCAATTACCTGCAAGCCCCGCAAGACGCGGGCGCCAGACTCGACGGCGACTGCGATCAACGCGCGATTCGCGGCGGCTCCTGGGCGACGAGCGCGGCGCTTAACCGCACGGCCAATCGAGGCTCGAACCCATCCCTGGAAGGCGGCGCCTTCCTTGGCTTCCGCGTGGCGCGCTCGCTTGTCCCCTAGAAAAAATGTTCGGCGCAAGCAAGAGAGGGTCTGAATCGGGCTTCGCGGCGGAATTTGCCTGCGCCAGCGACTTGGGCGGACGCGAGGATCAACAGGACCGTGTCGCCGCCTTTCGTTTCGGCGATGCGTTGCTGCTGGCGCTGGCGGATGGCATGGGCGGTCACGAAGGCGGCGCCATGGCGGCCCAGGCCGTTATCGATGCGGCGGAACGGCTGATAGCCGATGGGGAAGAGGTCTCCCCGGAACGTTTGCTCAGGCGGGTCGCAGCTTGCGCGAACCGCCGAATCGCGGCAAAGGCGGAAAAGCGGGGTTGGCAGTCCGGCAGCACCTGCGTCTTGCTGCATCTCGAACCCTCGCGGGCAACATGGGCTCATATCGGCGACAGCCGGCTGTATTTCTTCGATAACGACAGGCTTGCCGGCCGCACTCTCGATCATTCCCTGGTGGAAAATTTGCGCCTGAAAGGCAAAGTCAGCGCCGAAGAAATGAAATCCCATCCGGACCGGAACCGCTTGCTCGACGCTCTCGGCGTTTCCCCGCAACCGCAGATCGAATGCGGCGGCAGGCGGACGGCGCCGACCGACGGCTTTCTGCTTTGCAGCGACGGCTTGTGGGAAAACGTCTCGGATTTCGATCTGGAACGAGCCATGGGTGCCGTGAATCTGCAATCCGGCCTCGACCGGCTCTTGCGCCGGGCAAAAGGTAACGGCGGAGTCGACTGCGACAATATTTCTGTCGCCGCAGCACGCTACAAACGGTACGCGCTAAGTTCAATTTCCCCGTGGCGCAGGATTTTTAAAAATAGCAAGCATCAGCGCCGCCGCGCCATTTTCGGCATCCTGAATGCATCAATAAGCAACCAAATGCCAATTACCAATTGCAATAGTAAGCCAATCAAAAAGCCAACCAAGCTAATGTAACTAATGATCGCAAGTAGCAAGAGAAGAATAAGCACGATGGCGGATCTCCAGCGACCCAGATAGAAGCGGTGTGCACCCAGAGAACCCAAAAAAAACCAAAGAACGTAAGCCACGACCAGGTTTTTCCCGGATTTCGCTGAAACTCGCCCTTCGGGGCTGTCTTCCGTTTCCGGTTTTTC
>VYCF01000016.1:19709-21595 GCA_009844085.1 Gammaproteobacteria bacterium
TGTCTTCCGTTTCCGGTTTTTCTCCGGTTTCCAATGGCGCGGGCCCTTTGAGGAGCATACACAACGGGATGCCGAGTATCACGCTTCCCGCCGCGATCGAACTCACGCCGGACGCCAAGCTGAACTCGCCTGAGGGATCAAATGCCGCATAGATCACCGCCTCTTCGCCGACAAGGACCGCCAAACCGCCAAGAATTGCCACTGAACCGACAACAACGCCGATAGTTGACGATACCAGGCCAGCCGGCGCGGACTCCGCGGTAATAGGCCCTGAAATCAGCGCCATGTTGCCGAAACAAAAGTACGAGCAGACGAACAGAGGTAAAAAGGAAAGAGATGGCGTCGAATCTGCGATTCCGAGCAACCAAAATGCGGAGACCGCGGCGCCAATAAATCCAAGAATCGCATGGGGCCTGCGGCCACGATCATCAGAATTGTCGGACAGTGCCGGCCAACTGATTTGCCCAAGGTAGCCGCCGAAGACGATCATCGCCGTCAGAAGTCCGAACGTAGCCGCGTCATCGGTGAAGACAAGAACATATGTGCCGAGAACGAATACGCAGTTCGTGGCGCACAGCGTTGCGAAAATGCAGACGACAATGTTGCGCGACCTAAGCAACTCGCCCCAGCAAATTCTTTCCTTAGTTGCGTCAACCATGTCGCCTGCTTGCGGTTCTTTGTGCTCACGCAACAAGAAATGCATCAGTGCGCCGATTACCAAGCCCAATACGGCAATGATCCAAAACACGGAACTCCAGCTTCCGGACACGGAAAGCAATACCCCGATGACTATCGCGAGTAAGCGGCCGAGCAGAGCGAAAGCTTGCAGCAGGCCCAGATTGAGACCCCGGCGCGACGGTTTCGAAACCGCCGCAACAGTCGCGAAGCTCGTCGGAACATAGCAACCATTCAGCGCACCCGCCAGCAATTGAATGACAATCAAAACGATCAAAGCCTGAACCGTTCCCGAGATGCCCAAAAGCAGGGAAAACAGGATTATGGCCGCGATCAGGATCTTGCGATGACCGATCTCGTCCGATACGCGGCCTGCGAAAATCGCGAATACGCCGAGAACGATGCTGGTGATGCCGCCCACATCGCCGATGTTGTCTGGCGCAAGCTCGATATCCTCGATGGCGCCGGCAAAAAGAATCGGGATGACATATCGGCCAAAACCGATGAAACACAGGCCCAGACCCAACAACGAGAGCGACTTCCATTCCTGGGTCGCATCCCAATTTCCGTTGCCAATCTTGTTCATGAATTTTTCCCGGCATAATATCCAAGCTGCGCCCCGCACCATCCTGATCGAACTCGGCCCGGGCCCGGCTTTGCGCCCCTCGGTTGGGCATTGCGCCACTTGTGCCGGTCTGTACCTGGCAACGACGAAGGAACAATAGGCAAGCGGAAACCCGGCAAATCCTGCGGGAGCACTTTCTTCGCCGCCCGGTCAATCGGAAAGTGTCGGAGAATCCGTCGCGCCTCCGGGATAGGAATAGACCTTATTGTCAAGGGAATCAACGACATAGAGTCGTCCGTTGGCGTAGGCGATGCCAGAAGAGACGCTATTGTCGGTACTCAGGTCGAAATCCGAAGCCACATCGCGTTCGCCTGAAGTCGAGTACACATATACCTTTTGATTTGATAGATCGACGATGTAGAACTGGTTGTTAGCATACGCGATGCCGTCGGGAATGATTTCAGCGTCTAACGTGAAATCCGCAGCCGCATCGGGCTGCCCCGAAGCCGAATACACATATACGGAGCCATCGAAAAAATCGGTAACGTAGAACCGGTCGTTGGCATAGACGATGCCGGTTGCGATGCTATTCTCATCGTCCAGATCAAATTCCGCAGCCTCATCGCGCTGCCCCGAAGCCGAATAC
>VYCF01000003.1:0-77989 GCA_009844085.1 Gammaproteobacteria bacterium
GACGGGGCGCCCGAACGCGGCGTCGGCATCGAAGTCCGCTACGCTTGGTGAGCGGCAGCGGACTTCCCAAAGGCGTCAACCCCCGCCATCGGGATTCAGGTAAGCGCCGCAAAGTGCTAGAGTAGGCGACCGGACAAGGCCGGATTGATCTCATGGGGCGGAAAAAGGCCGGTAAACGCCGAACCATTCGCTGGCTGATCGTTTTGCCGCCGCTCGCGCTGGTGGTCGCCTGCGCGCTGATCGATGGGCCGCCCGGACCTCCCGGCGGAGGCTCGGGCGCCATTGGCGGCGCGAGCGAGACGAGGAGCCTGGGCGACATCGAATACGTCGAAGTCGCCCCGCCCGCCGGGGAGAACCGGCAACTGCTGGTCTTCGTTCACGGCACCCCCGGCTCCTTGCGCGCTTTCCGCTCCTACCTCACGGATCCGGTCTTGCGGGAGCGTTTCCACATGATCTCGGTCACCCGGGCCGGCTGGACCGCCGGCGCCGAAAGCAAGGAACCGTCTCTCGAAGTCCAGGCCCGCGCCCTGCGGCCCATCCTGGAAATGGACCGTTCCGGCCGGGGCGCGATTCTCATGGGGCATTCCTACGGCGGCCCCGTAATCGCCCGCGCGGCGATGGATTACGCCGAACTCGTCGGCGGACTCGTATTTGTCGCCGCCACTGGCGACCCGAAACTTAGCGGGCCGCGCTGGTACAATCGTCTGACCTACTGGTGGCCGGAATTTATTCTCGGCGACCGGCTCATGGGCGCGAACGAGGAAATCATGGCGGTCCGGCCGCAACTCGAGGAAATGCTGCCGTGCTGGGAAAGACTCACCATGCCGGCATTGATCGTGCAAGGCGACGAGGACAGTCTGGTCCATCCGGAAAACGCCGACTTCCTTCAAGAACGACTGGCGAACTCCCGCTTGCTGCCGCGGCCGGGCGGAGATCATTTCATATTGTGGGGAGACATGCCCGTGATCCGGGATGCGGTCGTCGAATTATTCGCGCCGGGAATGCGATACCGATAACCTTATCGCCGATTCGCTGGTAGTATCGGCACATGGTCGATAGCGACCGGCAACCGCCGGCGCGGGCCAGGGCTTGAGCCGCAACCGAAATTCCGAACAGGAGGAAAGGAACATGGATCCATTGATTGCGCTGGTCGTCGTGCTGGCGCTTGTCGAATACGCGGGATTCACCGTAGTAGCCGGCCGGGCGCGGCTGAAATATGAAGTCGCCGCGCCGGCGACGACCGGCAACGAGATTTTCGAACGTCATTTCAGGGCGCAGCAGAACACGCTGGAGCAACTCGTCGCCTTCATTCCGGCGCTGATCGTTTGCGGCATGTTCAGCAACGCGACCGCAGCCGCGGCAGCCGGATTCGTTTTCATCGCCGGCCGCTTTCTCTACTACCGGGGGTACGTAAAGGAACCCAAGAGCCGCAGCCTCGGTTTTGGTCTCGGCTTTTTCGCCATCGCCTATCTGCTGATCGCGAGCCTTGTCGGCGTGGTCGGCGCGATGATCTAGTTCCCGTCATGAATCCGCGGCTTGGCACAGTCAATTTTTCGGCGCTGAGGCAACTCGCACTTTACGCGCTCTATGTCGTTCTCGGTCTTATGGCTGCGGTCTGGCTGCTCGGCCTGGCGGCGAACGGCACCGGCAGCGCGGTGACCGGCGGGGCCATCGATGCGGAAAACAACGCCATTACCTTCGCCTTGCGCTCCGAGCCGCCGCAACTCGACTACGGCCGCGCCACCGATTCAACCAGCATTACCGTGCTGTTCCACACCATGGAAGGGCTGTTGACCTACAACGACGAAATGGCGCTGATACCCGGCGTTGCGGAACGCTGGGAGATTCGCGAAGACGGCGCGACCTTCTGGCTGCGCGAGGACGCGCGCTGGAGCAACGGCGAACCGGTCACCGCCCACGACTTCGTTTTCGCCTGGCGCCGGGTGCAGGATCCGGCCACGGCTTCGGCCTATGCCTTCATCATGTACCCGGTGAAGAACGCCGAGGCGATCAACCGCGGCGACCTGCCCAGGGAAACGCTGGGCGTGCGGGCCGTAGGCGACCGTATCCTCGAAGTCGAATTCGAACAGCCGACGCCGTATTTCGACAAGCTGGTCGCATTCGTCACCTTTTATCCCGTCAACGAGGCCTTTTTCGAGTCGGCCGACGGCCGCTTCGGGGCCGATGCCGACATGTTGCTTTATAACGGTCCGTATCTGATGACCGAATGGGTGCATAGCGCGTCGATGCGCTGGGAACGCAATCCGGACTACTGGGGAGAACACAAGGGTTTCATCGACACGATCAACGTCGGCTACATCACCGATGACGTGAACGCCCGCCTGAATCTGTTCAAGGACGGCCAGATCGCCGATACGCAGCTCACGCCGCAAATGCTCGGCGAGGCGATGGAGCGGCGCTGGCAGATCGACCGCTCGATGGACGGCACGGTTTTCTTCCTGCAACTCAATTTCCGCGAAGACCGCATTACGGCGAACAGGAACTTTCGAAAGGCCCTGCTGCTCGCGCAGGATCCGGTGGAATTCGTCTACAAGGCGCTGAAAGAACCGAGCTATATGCCGGCCGTCAGCCTGTTCCCTTACTGGATTCGCGGCGCTGAAGACTATTTTCGCCAGGAGCATCCGCCCATACCCCATGAATACAATGTGGCCAGGGCGCGCGAACATCTGGAACTGGCGCGGCAGGAACTCGGCCTGGAAGAATTTCCGCCGATCCATCTGCTCGCCGACGACAGTCCGCTCGGCTCGATTTCCTCGGAGTATTTCCAGGCCGTGTACGCGCGCAATCTCGGCCTGGAAATGCGCATCGACAAGCAGATTTTCAAGCAGCGCCTGGCGAAGATGGACGCCGGCGATTTCGATATCGTCGTCAGCGGCTGGGGTCCGGACTACGACGACGCGCTGACTTTCGGCGATCTGTTCTCATCCTGGAACCTGAACAATCGCGGGCGCTATTCCAGCCCGGAAATGGACGCCCTCATTCGCATCGCCCAGTCGGAACTCGATCCGGTCAGACGCATGGAGGCTTTCGCGGAGATTCAGGATCTGGTGCATGAAGACGTGGTCATCGTGCCGATGTACGAACGCGGCTGGTCCTTCGTCGTCGACCCGCGGCTGAAAGGCTTCAAGCGCAGGTCTGTCGGCCCCGAGGTGGATTACACCTACGCTTGGATAGACGATCAGGCGGCCGACTGACGCTATCTATGTTGCGGGGGCGGCAGGGAATGGTCTGGTACGTCTGCAAGCGCCTGCTCCAGGGGGTGGTGACGGTGTGGTTCATCGCCACCGCCACGTTCTTCGCCATGCACAACGTGCCCGGCGACCCGCTGCTGAACGACCGCGCGATGACGCCGGCGATACGCGCCAATCTCGAAGCGCGTTACGGTCTCGACCAGCCGCTGTTCAACCAGTACCTGATCTACCTGGGCAATCTCGCCCAGGGCGATTTCGGCATTTCCTTCACCCAGGAAAACCGCCAGGTCAACGACATCATCCGCGAGCATTTTCCGGTTTCCGCCACCCTGGGGATTCTGGCGGTGCTGTTCGCCGCCGCCGGTGGCGTGCTTTGGGGCGCGCTCACGGCCTTGTACCGCAACCGGATGCCCGATTACGTCATCATGTTTCTCGTGATTCTGGGTATTTCGGTGCCGAGTTTCGTCGTCGCCGCGCTGAGCCAGTTGGGCCTGGTGACTCTGAACAACCTGACAGGACGCAGCCTGCTGCCGGTGGCGGGCTGGGGCAGCGTCTACCACATGCTCACCCCGGCGCTGGTGCTTGGGCTGAGCACCATGGCCTACCTCACGCGCCTGATGCGATCTTCGATGCTGGAGATCATCGATTCGGATTTCGTGCGCACCGCCAGGTCCAAGGGCGTGCCGCCGGCGCTCATCTTCTCGCGCCATCAATTGCGCAATGCGATCCTGCCCGTAGTTACCGTACTCGGACCCCAGATCGCGGTGATCACCACCGGCGGATTCGTGGTGGAGCTCGTCTTCGCCATCCCCGGGCTCGGACGCTTTTTCGTCGAGGCCGTGCAGCAACTCGACTACACGGTAATCATGGGAACCACGGTGTTCTACGGCGCCTTCCTGGTGTTCATGGTGATCGTCGTCGACTTGCTGTATGGCTTCATCGACCCGCGCGTAAGGCTGCAATGATGTACAGCGCGGCCGATTTTCTTCCGCTCGGTGAGCAACGCGACGTCCATGGCATCAGCCGGCCCTCGCTGTCCTACCTGCAGGACGCCTGGCTGCGGCTGAAGGCCAACCGGCGCGCGCTGGCTTCGCTTTACCTGGTGTTCGGATTGCTGTTTTTCACCATCGCCGGGCCCTGGCTCTGGCGGGTCGATCCGGCGGTGCAGGATCTCGACCAGATCAGCCAGCCTCCGGGAGTGGACCGCGCCGCGCTGATCGTTCCCGACTATCAATCCTGGGACGGCGCCGGCGAAACGGGACCGCTGCATGTGGTCGGCGACGCCACTTCGCAATCGGTGCGGCTCAAATGGGACGCCTTGCCCGGGGCAAACGGCCATCGCGTATATCGCAACCTATTTCCGGTCGGCCCGGAACTGGCTTATGGCATGCCGCTGGCGGAGTTCTTCGACAATACCGTCTTGCATCACGAGGACCGGCTCGATCTGCGGCCAGGCCGATATTTCTACTCAGTCGTCGCCCTCGGCGAGGACGGTGCAATAACTGACAACTACGAGTCGCTGACGGTCGATGTGCAGCGGGTCACGACGCTGGCGGAAGCCGTCGAGCGCGGGTTGATCGACGATCAGGACCAGCTGGCGGTCGGCGATTCGATCGAACTGCAATTGCATCCCCTCGGCGCCGACTATCTCGGCCGCGACATGCTTGCCAGGCTCATGGCCGGGGCGCGCGTCTCGCTGTTCATCGGCATCGTCGCGCCCATGCTGTTCGTGCTCTTCGGCGTGGTGTTCGGCGCCGCGGCCGGTTTCGTCGGCGGCAGGGTCGATCAGTTCATGATGCGTTTCGCCGACTTCGTCGTCGCGCTGCCTTTCCTGCTGTTCATGATCCTGTTCAAGATCGCTTTCGGCATCGGACCCGGCGAAAGCGGCGTCATGCCGATGCTCGTGGCGATTGTGGTGCTGTTATGGCCGGCCACGGCCCGGCTCGTTCGGGGCCAGATCCTGCAATTGCGCGAGGCGGCCTATGTACAGGCCTCGCAATTGCTCGGAGCGCGCACTAACTACCTGGTGTTGCGGCACATGTTGCCGAACACGCTCGGCGTCGTACTGGTCACGCTGACTTTCGAGATTCCCAAGGCGATTTTCGTCGAGGCCTTCCTTTCCTTCATCGGCATGGGCGTGGCGCCGCCGACGCCGTCCTGGGGCTCGATGTCGAACGAGGGCATCGCAACCATGTTGACGACGCCCCATGAACTGATCTTTCCGGCCCTGTTCATCAGCATTACCGTACTCGCCTTCAATCTGCTCGGCGACGGACTGCGCGACGCCCTGGACGCGCGCATGAGGAACGCGGGATGACGGCCGCACCGCTGTTGCAGGTTTCAAACCTGCACGTGGAATTCTCCACCCATGGCGGCGTCGTGCAGGCAGTGCGCGGAGTGAATTTCTCGGTCGATTCGAATCGCACCCTGGCCATCGTCGGCGAGTCGGGCTGCGGCAAATCGGTGAGCGTGCAAAGCATCATGGGCCTGATCCCTATCCCGCCGGGGCGTGTCAGCGCCGGTTCCGCGCGCCTGCGCGGCAAGGAGATTCTTGGCAGCAACGTGATCGACGGCCGCGATGTGCGCGGATCGGAGATCGGCATGATCTTTCAGGACCCGATGACTTCGCTCAATCCCACCATGACCATCGGCGACCAGATCGCGGAACCCTTGCAGGTGCATCGCGGTTACGGCGCCGGCCGCGCGCGGGAAGAGGCGATTCGCCTGCTCGAATCCTGCCGCATTCCGGAAGCGCGCAAGCGCGCGGGCCAATACCCCTTCGAATTCTCCGGCGGCATGTTGCAACGCGCCATGATTGCCATGGCGATTGCATGCAAGCCTTCGCTGCTGATCGCCGATGAGCCGACAACGGCGCTCGATGTCACGATCCAGTCCCAGATTCTCGACCTGATGCGCGATCTGCAACGCGAGACAGGCATGGCCATCATCCTCATCACCCACGATCTCGGCGTGGTTGCGCGCATGGCCGATGAAGTCGCCGTGATGTACGCGGGCAAGATCGTCGAGCACGGCTCGGTCGACGACATTTTCTATCGCTCGGCGCATCCGTACACCTGCGGCCTGCGTTCGGCGATGCCTGTCAACGACCGCTCGCGGCAGGCCGAACTGCAGCCGATCGAGGGGCGCCCGCCGGACCTGTTCGCGCCGCCTCCCGGCTGCGGTTACGCGCCGCGATGCCCTCATGCGATGAATCTGTGCGAACGCGAACATCCGCCCGAGTTCACGATCGGCCCCTGCCGTTCACGGCCAAATCCAGCCCATTACAGCCGCTGCTGGCTGCATCACGAGTTGTCCCGGCAACGTCCGCGGGAATTGCATTTCCAAGCGGCGGCGGGGGAGGGAGCCTGAATGAGCGCCCTGGTCGAAGCCGTCGGATTGACTCGCTATTTCGAGATAGGCCGCGGCCAGCGCGTGCACGCCGTCGAAGACGTCAGTCTGGCGGTGGCGCCGCGGGAGATCGTCGGCCTCGTGGGAGAAAGCGGCTCGGGCAAATCCACCTTCGGCAAGACCCTGCTCGGCCTCTACCGCAAAACCGCGGGCACGGTGCGTTATCGCGGGGAAGCCTTGCCGGATCGCTACACTCCGGCGGATTTCCGGCGCCTGGCAAAGAAGATGCAGATGATCTTCCAGGATCCGTATTCGTCGCTGAATCCGCGCATGACCGTGGCCGAAATCATCGGCGAAGGTCTGCGCCTGCATACCGATCTGCCGAAGGCCGAGATCGCCTCGCGCGTCGCTGTCTGGCTCGACCAGGTAGGACTGACCGGCGACCACGGCTCGCGCTATCCACATGAGTTTTCCGGCGGACAGCGCCAGCGTATCGGCATCGCCCGGGCGATGATTCTCGAACCCGAATTCGTCGTTTGCGACGAGCCGGTCTCGGCGCTCGACGTTTCGGTGCAGGCCCAGGTCATCAACCTGCTCGGCGAATTGAAGGAATCGCTCGGTCTGACCCTGCTGTTCATCGCCCACGACCTGTGCATGGTGCGGCATGTCAGCGACCGGATGGCGGTAATGTACCTGGGCTCGCTCGTGGAGATCGGATCGGCCGACGAGGTCTATTTCGAGCCCAAACATCCCTACACCGAACTGCTGGTAGGCTCGAATCCCGAGCCTGACCCCGAAATCGAACGCGGCCGGGCTTCAACTTCGATCCGGGGCGAAATCCCTTCGCCGGTGAACATCCCTCCCGGCTGCCGCTTTGCTGGCCGCTGCCCGAAAGTGATGGACGTCTGCCGCGAAGTTACTCCCGAGTTGATCCCCCTGCGGGACGCCAACAGGCAGGTGGCCTGCCACCTGTATTCCTGAACGTCGAACGGCATACGAGACATGTCCGAAATAACAGGCACCAATTCACCCGAAACGCTCCACGGCACCGGGGCCGACGACGAAATCCGCGCGGGCGCGGGTGACGATACCGTCTACGGCGGCGAGGGCGATGACCTGCTGTTCGGTGAGAACGGCGACGACGAATTGATCGGCGGCGCCGGCGAAGACGAACTCTTCGGCGGGGACGGCAACGATATTCTCAAAGGCGGAGCGGGTTTCGACATACTCCGCGGCGGCGCCGGCGACGATACCTTTCTGGTTACCGATTTGTACGATCACATCCACGATGCCTCCGGCAACGACAAGGCAATCGTCTCCGTATCTTTCGCGAAAATTCCGGCGGAGATCGAACAGGTCGAATACGTGGACGGCGCCGTGCCGCTGCCGTACTGGATCAGTGCGCTCATCGCCAGCGACTCAAGCGGCTCCTACTATTCATGGGCATTGGGTGAGGAAAAGACTTTTCAATATGTATTTCCTTCGCGCCTCCCCGCCTACGCCGCTTCCAGGCATGCCGAAGGATATCGCCAATTGACGCCAATCCAGCAAACCAACGCCGTGATTGGCCTTGAATATCTTGAGTCCATAATCGACGTGAAAATGATCAGGACTGAATATCCCGATCAGCTCAATACGATTTCGATAGCATTGCAGGATCTCGGAGAAGAGGTTGGCGGCACCGCCTACCATCCGGATTCCCGGAGTCGGGGTTCGGATATTTACATCAATGCCGCGGATTCAAGCAGAACGCTGGGCGCCGGTACTTTTGGCGCTTATCTGTTCATGCACGAACTCGGCCATGCCTTGGGGCTCAAACATCCCTTCGACGAACCGGATGTGGATGACAAGGTTGCCGACCCACCCTATCTTCAGGGCGCCGAAGACCATTCGCGCTGGACGATAATGTCTTACAAGGAAAGCCCCGCCGAGTACAGGCTTTACTTCAGCGAACTCGATATCGCCGCGCTTCAGTACTTATACGGCCCGAGCCGAAAATCTCGCACTGGCGACGATGTGTACAGGGTTAGGCTTGATGCTCCCAATTTCATCTGGGACGGCGGCGGCGTAGATACTATCGATGCCTCCCGCTCCCCGCTCCCGGTTACGATATTTCTCGAGCCTGGCTATTGGGGCCACATCGGTCGCGAAGGCCCGGCGGAGACAATTACCGCTCCCCGTCAAATCACGGTCAACTTCGGTTCGGAGATCGAAAATCTGATCGGCTCAAGGCATTCCGATGCCTTGACCGGCAACGGCCTCGACAATTTCATTCGCGGCGGCGCAGGCGACGACAAGCTGGAAGGAGGGCCCGGGAACGACCGGATTCAAGGCGGCATGGGCTCGGACAAACTGATTGGTGGAGATGGGCTTGACTTCGCGGTTTACGTTGGAGCGCGGGATGGATACAACGTCGCGACTGATCCAGACGGTATCGTAATCCGGGCGAAAAACGACACCGGAGGAACCGCGACGATTGAAACAGGTACGGACCGGCTTTTCGACATCGAAAGAATTTCGTTCGCGGATATCAACCTCGCTTTCGATTTCGAAGGCAACGCGGGTCGAGCCGTGAAGACCATCGGGGCATTCCTCGGCGCCGATGGAATACGGGATTCCGGGCTTGTCGGCTACGTTCTGAACTTGCTCGATAACGGAATGCCATATGTGGAATTGCTGCAAACCGCTATCGAGACGGTTTTCGGACAAGATCCCGACGGTCCAGCGATGGTTCGATACTTCTTCGAGGCACTGACGGGCCAGCAGGCGCCGGAGGATCTCGTCAACGATCTGGGCGGCATGGTCGGCAGCGGCGGCGTCTCTGCGCTCGAACTGGCAATGCTCGCGGCGGACCATGAACTGAATCTTGCCAACATCGACTTCGTGGGCCTCGCGGCGAGCGGCGTCGAGTATCTCGTGGTCTGATGGATGCCATTGATTGACATACTGATGAGGTGGATTTTCAGGCGGCGCGCATGTTCAGGCACCTGAACGTCTTCTGGTTCGGCCTGGTCTTCGCCGCCGCGGCGACATTCCTAATCTATCCGGAGTTGCTTGAGCGGGAAGCGCTGGCAGACTTTGTCGTGCGTTTCGGCCCCGAAGCATTTGTCGTGTATGTGCTGATTTGCCTGACGCGCTCGCTTTTGCTCATCCCGAGCACGCCGTTCATTTTCGCCGGTGCGCTCGCTTTCCCCGACTGGCCTCTTGCGGTGCTGGCGGCGTCCATGGCCGGAGTGCTGAGCGGTTCCCTGCTGATTTACAGCTTCCCCGGCATCGGCGGCTACGACGAGCGGCTCAAGGCCCGCTACCCGAAACAGATCGCTTACATCCGTGAGCGCATGCAAGGCGCCGGCGCCTGGTGGGTGACCATGGGCTGGTCCGCTTTTCCGCTCGTCCCCACGGACCTGATCTGCTATGTCGCCGGCCTGGCCAGAATGCCGCCTCTGAAAATGGCCGCGGCAGTCCAGATCGGTTCCTTCCCGCTCATGGCGGTCTACGTCTTCACCGGCGCCGAACTTGGCGCTATTCTGCTGAACTGAAGGCTTGCAGTGACTCCCTCACGGTGTATCCGAGGCTCTCGTATCCCTTGACGCGTTTGGCGCCCATGCGATTCAGCGCAGGAACGGCGTGATCGAAATAATCGTAAACGCGCACTTCCCGCTTTTCCGGATGAAGGCGGTGCAGCCGTCCGACGTATTGCGTCAGCGTTCCCTTCCACGATACCGGCATTGCCAGGAACAGCGTGTCGAGGCGGGCGTCGTCGAAGCCTTCTCCGACATAACGTCCGGTTGCGATCAGCATTCTTTCCCCTTTTTCGGATGCGTCTTCGAGGCGCTGCATGACCTCGCGACGCTGTCTGGTCCCCATGCCGCCGTGGAGCAGCAATACGTTGCCCGCGACGCCCTCCAGTCTTTCAGCGAACCGGCGGGCATGGTCCTTTCGCTCGGTGAGGAGGATGGGCGAGCGTCCTTCCTTGAGCGCGGCCAGAATATCTCCGAATATCAGCGTGTTGCGGTCTTCGTCGTTCGCCAGCGCGGCATAAATTCGCTGAATCGGCGGGCGTTCGGCATCTACGTCTTCCGGCAGCCGGAATTGCGTCGCGCGCAAGATTGCCGTATGCCGGAACCGGCGGCGAAGAGCCTCCGACCTGGCGCTGGTCTGGAAGCGTACAGGGCCGCACTGCATGAAGACTATCGGATGATGACCGTCCCTGCGCGTCACGGTCGCCGAAAGTCCGAGCACGTATTTCGCCTTCGCCCGGCGGACCACCGCCTCGAAGCTCACCGCTGACAGGTGGTGACACTCGTCGACGATCAAATGCCCATAATCGGCCACAACGTCGTCCACCGCGCCTCCGCGTTCCAGGCTTTGCAGTGTGGCTACATCGATAATGCCGCCGGGATTGCGCTTGCCGCCGCCAATCCGCCCGATTGAGGAGGCCGGCAGGTCGAGGAACGTTCCAAGCTGCGCGACCCATTGATCCAGCAATTGACGCCTGTGCACGAGAATCAGCGTGTTCACGCCTCTTTCCGCGATCAGCGCCGCCGCGATTACCGACTTGCCGAACCCTGTCGCCGCCGCGAGCACCCCGGTCTCATGCGCAAGCAGCGCGTCGGCGGCGCATCGCTGTTCGTCCGTCAGTTCACCGAGAAAGCCGACCTCAACGGGTCCGCCTGAATTGCGTTCGTCCCTCAGTTCAAGATCGATGCCGAGTTCTTCGAGCAATTGGCGCATCGATTCAAGGCATCCGCGAGGCAGAACGATGTGGTGGGACATAAGCTCGGCGCAGGCGACCACGCGGGGGAAGCCGAAAGTGGAGCGCCTCATCGCCTGCGCCCGATAGAACTCCGGGTTCTGGAATGCCGCCAGGCGAATGAGCCGATTTACCAGACCCGGCGGCAATTCAGTGCGCGGAACGTAAAGCCGGTCCGCAAGGACGGCCTCGATTCGGCCGGGAAGCTTTCCGGTTAATTCAGACTCGAACTTTCTCCCCGAAGGCGGAGCGGCCCATGGCTCCCGGTCTTCCTCCTCCAGCGGCATGCGGAGGCCCATGACCCTGCCTTGCCTGCCGGCCGCATCGACGATTTCCGCAACCTCCGCCAGCGTCATGCGGCGGAGGGAAGAAAGGAAGGCCCATTGATCTTCGTGCGGCGCAAGGTCGTCACCGAGGAATACGCTATTGCCGCATTCGCGCGGACCGCCTTGCAGGGGCAGCGCGATCAGATTGCCGAACCCTCCTTCGGGCAGAACGTCCTGGCTGGGAAAGAACCGGTCGTAAGACTCGAACCCGATATCGGGATTGCTCTCCATCGCTTCGGTGAGGATGTGCGAACCGAGTTGCCGGGCAAGTTTCGCAGGCGCCGGCTCCGCGAAAAATATCCAGACATGCCCGCCGTTTCCCGAACGCGAGCGTTCCAGAGCCGCGGGCACTTGTTTCGAGCGGCAAGCGGCGAGAAATGCGCCTGCATCGTCCGTCCAGGTCTCGCTGTCGAAGTCGGCGGCGAGAAACAGGCAAGCGTCGCCCGGCAGCACGGGATAAACGCCGAGCGTCAGTCGCCCACGCAAGTGCGCTTCGATCGCTTCGTCGGAAATTGCCGGAAAGGCCTGATTCGGACAGGCGCCGCACTTTAGCGCGGGCTTGCCGCACAGCCCCGGTTTCCACTCATTGGCGCAAACGGGCGCATAACCAGCCTTTCCGGTGCGGGCGTTTTCCCAGCGCTTCGGGTACACATCGTCCCGGCCGCGAAAAAGCGAGCGAAACAGCGCAATTTTTTCGTTCGCTGGCGATTGGCCGATTACTCTCGCCGACAGCGGGCCGCCTATGGTCCCGGTTTGGTCTTGCCGCTCAACTTGAGCGAGCCGCTTTTCCAACGCATGCCGTTCCGCGTCCAGAGCCGCCAGACGTTCGCGCATCCGGCGGACCTCTTCAGCGTCGTGTTCATGGCCGAACTTGGAGTGCAGGTTTTTACTCATGGTTACTGGATTCAGGTTCCTTTTGGCTTTTCCTGTCTTCGACGTCAATAACACAGACCGATATCTTCAGGCGCTCAGCGTCGCTCAGGCTATCTTCCAACCGGCGTTTCAATTCGTTGCCGCTCTTGGGAGGAGGACCGGCATCGGAAGTGGGCCCGCAATCCTTATGGTTACCAAACCAGAAAACGAGATAAATCCCGTAACCGCCGGTTCCGGGACCACGAGTGTACTTCAGGATTAACTGAGATTTGATGGCAGACCACAAGTCTCGGCTGCAGCTCTTCTTTACTTCGATCGGGACGTTGAATCTACTACCGTACGAAATGCGAATGTCAGCACGTTTATCGTCCGCGTAGCGGCCCTCAGGCTCAGCGTCAACATTGATCGGCGCCAGGAGTTGCCTGAGATCTGACAGTAGGGCGTCACGGCAAACGTCTTCCGGCCTGGGCGTGGGCTGTTGCCGTTCGGGAATATTGTGAGGGTAGACATTCCAGTACTGCCGCCAGTCTGACGTATTGCCATCCCTTATTCCAGTCGCAATTTCGCTTAGGTAGTCCACGGTCAGCGCCGCCAGATCGGCTGGATTGGCGGGTTGCCGATTTTCGAGTACTCCCAGAATTGTAGAGACGTTCGCGCGTTTGAAGCTGGCCTCTCTTCTGATTCCTTTCTGCTTGCCGACGGCAAGTTCCAGCCGCGTTCGCCAAATGCCGAGATCTTTATCCTTTGCCAATTTCTGCAACTCTTGGGTAGCATTGTTAGAGGGGTTCTCCATGAGTTGATGTACGAAGCCATCAATTCGATATGAGATGTCCATACCCCAGGTTATTCCTCCATCGTCTTTGGCGCCGGTGTCCAGCTCCGGGTTGAAAAAACCTGGGGGGTACATTGCTCCGAGCAACTGAATCAATGCGGCAATTGCGGAAAAGTCATTCCTGTCTGGCTGGACCGGGAATTGGTCGAACCGACCCCCAATGAAGGCGCTCAAGTGTCTAACCCGCCGTACGTTTCCGGCAACGTATTCACGAAGACTGTCCGAAAAGCACTGCGGACTGGAAACAAGTCCGGCAGCAAGCCAGTAAACTCGTTGTGCGACGTTCATGCTCGCATGTCCAAGCTTCTCCTTGACCATTTTAATAAAAATGTCCTTCGGGCAATGTCTTTCTGCGGCAATCAGTAGAAATCTCAATCCGGGCAATTGTCGCTCCGTGCAGCGAACGGGGAATGACCTCAACATTGGAGTCGCCACAATTCTGGCGACTTCTTCGTACTCATTGGAATACACGAGTTCGTAAAGTCTGTCCGAGAAATTCTGGCTTTTCCGCAGTCCCGGGGATATCGATTTGATCAATATATCTGCGATTAACTCGGGCTGCTCCACCAGCAAAGGTTTAAGCCAGCGAGGGTTTTTCTGCGTTTCGCCGTATCCCCAGGGATTTGGCCAGAACGATTGGTTATAGTAAATCGCGGCAGCCAAACGATTCTGATTTTCATCCGGAACAGTATCCCTTCCTACTGCTGACTCATGAATCTCGTTGAAGCCGGCGAGAAACGGTAGAGATAAATAGTGGGTTTTTCCTTCCGCGCTTAGTCTAACCACTTGCTCTATCGTTGGAAGATCGGTTCGGAACACTGTCTCCCTGAATCCAGTCAATACGGTTTCAATCAATTCCCCGTCATTGCCGAGTAAAATGTCGAGTCGTTCGTGGGGCGTGTACTCGCTGTTTCCGACGTAGCCGCCAAAATACGATCTGGCCAACCTGTACAACAGCGGCATGGGGGCACGGTTTTCAGTCAGTTCGGTTCGATGTTTTCGAACAGTGGATTGCAATTGGGAATGCTCGTCGACCTCTTCATCCTGATGCCTGTTTTCCTGTCTTGCTTCCCAGGTCCTCCATTCCTCGTGCTCATCAGCACGCTCTTGCAGGACATTCCGAAGAAAATCGTTTCCTTCCAAACGGGAATCGACAAATGATTTTGAAATTCTTTCTCCTTCAATTTCATCCGCGACTCGGCGGACAAGCCATTTGGCCGCATCCGCATTTTCGGCCACCAATGCCTCGTCCAGACACCATTTTGCAAAATCGGGCGGGCGCTTGGCGCCGAACAATCTACGATCTTCTTCCATCCCCATCGATCGCTGAAAATCCGCTGAATCTATTCCCTGGCAAGCTCTTCCGCTCTCTTCGAGCCCAAGTTTGAGAAGAGCCTTCCACAATTCGGGGCGGTCACCCAACCAAGTCTGCACACGAATTTTCTTTTCGTGCAAAATCCCCCAAGAGTGGTGCAAGTCACCCCATCTCCCCGCGACTCCCAGCCAAGCGAACAAGCGCTCTGGCGTCAATTTTTCCGAAGCGGAACTGTCGGACAGGACAGAATCGAGTAGAATGATCGGCAATTCAGTTGTCACGTTGCCGCGCAAATCCGATTGCCTTTCATCCGACCCGAGAGCGGCATAATCCGCTGCAAGCTTGTCGAGCAACTCCATTTTGCGCTCCAGCGAGGATCGTTCCGGAAGCGTCCATGTCCAGAATTCGCTGTACCATGAATGTTGGCTGGATTTCGGAGTCCGAAAATAATCAAGAACTTCGGTCCCCGGCAATGCGTCCGGATAGGTGCATTCCAGCAGATGGCCGAGCAATTCATCGGTGGAGTCCGGCACTTGATCGGTGCGCACTTCCCGCATCAGCGACTTGAGTTCCGCAAAAGCCTGCCTCTCGTCTTCCCGCTGCCGCAGGAAGGCTCTAATGGCATTTTGCCTGATGCTGGTTCGTCGGGAGCCATCACGAATCATCTCCATCAATGCTGGCGCCATGTCTTTCAGCGGCTGCGCATAACAAAGCGCTTTAACCAGAAAAAGCGTCAGTGACTGCCTTCCGCTGTCTCTGGCTGGATCTTCCAGTATTTCAAGAACAATGCCCGCCAACTCAGTGGATAGAAGGTCGCCAAGTCGCGAGTCGAATTCGATGGTATCCAGAAACCAGTGGCTCTCTTTTGATTTGGAAACCCTTTCGAGTTCCCTGAGAATCCGTTCCTTGACTTGGACAGGAAAATGCGCGACATCGCCGTACAAAACGGTTCCGAGGGGGTCGCGCGTTATGAATTCCTCGCGGATGATTCCGTATAGTGTCGCCAGCCAGGCGCCGAGACCGCGCAGTTCCGTCACGATCATTCCGTCGAAACCCGACATCAAGGCCAGAATTCTCCGTGGCGGCAAACCGTCTCTCACTAGCTGCCCCAGATAACGCGCGGCCAGAAATTCCGCGATCTGACGATGTATCGGGGTAACGATCGCCCCATCGTGCCCGTCGAAAATGCGCGTTCCCAACGATTCAAGAACCAGACTTTGGCTGACGCCTGAAATCTCGCTCAAATCAATACAGCCATCGTTCTCGGTCTCTGTGCCGGGTAGCCGTCTGATTCCATGGGCGCCCGCCAACAACTGAATTGCACAAAGCCGGCCCGCCGCTCTCAGAATATCGTCTTGACTGGAACGGTTTGGGATTGCCTGAAGGTGCTCACGGTTATTCTCTCTGGCCAAAGTCCGGCAGGCCATTTCAAAAGTTTCTGAACGGGACTTCGGCCATCTATTTTTCCCGTTTTTCCGAACGGCTTTCACAAGCAATCGCAGGCTCAGCGGATTCTCCAGCAAAGCTTGCACGCCACGTTGCTCAGCTAGTTCGATAAATTCGTCCGGGTCACTCAATTCGAACTTTCTTTGCAGTATCTCTCCGACATTCGTTACTGAAAGCGGATCCAGGCGTAGCACTCGCACTGTTTGGCTGGGCGCTACGGATTCCAGATGTCGGCGGTCATTGGAACCGAACCAGTCCGCTTCGCGGCAGGAAAGCCGGAATCGAGGGCGGTCGAGTTGCTGAAGTTTGTTGCGGATCGCATCGAATGGCGTTCGTCCATCCTGAACCCCGGCCCTTACTTCGTCCAGTCCGTCGATGAAAAGCGTTTTACTCCGCCATTCGAGCTGATTGTCCAGGGCAAGAAAATTCCTGGCGGAAACGTAATGGCCATCAGAGGGCTTGGCTTGCTTTTTGAACTCTTCGGTTTTTCCAGAACCGGGCGCACCCAGCAAAACAAAGGCGTCTTCTTGCGCAAAGTTCTCGATCGGTTGAGATTCTTCCCTTGATTCGGCGACTCGCTGAATGTCCGGTGTTGACGGATTGATTTCAGTGCAAGTTCGGCAAGCGATGTATGGTTCGGGCGAACTCATGATTTTTTGAACCAGTCGTCGGCGGGCACGGAAAGAAACTCGGCCAATGGTACGTTGTCCTCAGTGAGCGCGCCCTGTTCGGTAATGACCGTTAGTGTTTCGATCTCGGTATTAAAGCGTTTGCGAAAGGCATCGAATCCCCGTCGCCCGATTGGCTTCGAACCGCTTCTTACTTCGACTGCAAGCAGCCGCCGACCTCGTTGGAGCACGAAGTCCACTTCATCGTTCTGTTCTCTCCAGTAGAATAGTTTTACGCCCGGTCCGCGAGTATTGAACAAATGCGCTCCAACCGAGCTCTCGACGATTCGCCCCCAGAAAGTGCGGTCTGCATATGCCTCGCTGAACGAGTAGTCGGACAAAGCCGACATCAGCGCGGTGTTGAGGACGATTAGCTTCGGGCTCGATGATCTCCGGCGGAGAACGCTTCCGGTGTATTTCGGCAATCCCGCGATAAGGCCGGCATTCTCCAGCAGGGCGAGATAGCGTGCGAGGGTTGTCGTATTTCCGGCATCGTGAAGATTACCCTGCAATTTGGTGTAGGAAAGGATTTGACCCGAATATTGCGCCGACAATTCAAAAAGCGTTCGGAGCAGCGCCGGTTTGTCGACTCTCTCCATGGCGAGAATGTCCCGCTCGATATTGGGCTTGATCAGAGAATTGAGAATATAGTTCCGCCAGCGGCCTTCCTCGTGAGTGTAGGAGGCTGCGCCGGGATACCCGCCAAAGTACACATATTGTCGAAGGTCCATGGCGGCCAGAGCCGACATTTCCGGGTATGACCAGTGGGAAAGATGAATAGGTTCGAATCGGCCGGCCAGACTTTCGTTCATACCGGATTGCATGAGCAGCGGCGCGGAGCCGAGTAAAATAACGTGCAGCGGGCGGTTATTGAGTCGATCCGTATCCCATAGCCCTTTGACGATTTCCGACCAGTTCGGAATCTTCTGGACTTCGTCGATCGCCAGAACGTAGCCGGAATCCGATTCGGCCAGCCTTTTACAAGCGATTTCCCATTCCTGCACTAACCACCGCCCATCCTTTGATTGTCCTGGGCTGGGTGCGTCTCCAATCGTATGGTCGTCAATTGATAAAGCACCCAATTCGGCAAACGTTCTTGTTGGTTCGTCAGCCGAAACAAACCGGCAGCGAAATTCCGCCATTGCCTGCTGAACCATGGTAGTCTTGCCGGCTTGGCGCGGTCCGGTAACGATAATCAGCCGCTTCGGCTCTTCCTGTAACCGACTGACCAATATATCCTTTTGGGCTCTCTCGAATTTAGTCATGCGGATAGGTTACGCTATTGAGTTAATTTACTCAATAGCGTAATCAATCACGTTTATACATGTCACGTTTCTATAGTGGCGTCCGGATTGCCCGCGGCTAGGGCATTCATCCAGGCGAGGCAGAGGTCGCGGGAGCGGTAGCGGCCCCAGGCCTTTTCCTCTTCGCGCTGGACGATCGGGAAGGTGGAGTAGATGTATCGGATGTCGTCGCGGTCTGTTACGCCGTAGAGGTGGAAATAGAGCGCATCGAGTTTCGCGCGGAGCAGAAGCCGCCGGTCCGCGTCCCAGGAGAAAGGCGGCAGCGCTTCGCCGGCCTCGTCCATATGGCCCATGTCGCGGGCGAAGGGCGCCATGTCGTGCGCCGTGTATGTGAGTTCCAGCACAACCTCGCGCACGATCTCCGCCGCTGTCTTCGATCCGAAGCGCACATCTTCGTAACGCTCCGGCGGAACGACCGGGAGTTGTTCGAGGATGAACCAATTGAGGTGCAAGCCCTGGATTTTCTGCCGAGCGACAAAATCAAAGACAATGGCATTGAGGTTTGCAAGCAGAAGCGATAACAGTCTTGCGCTATTGGCTTGCAATGACAGGATTGGGAGTGTGTTGCCTGCGCCTGCACAGGGAATGAAAGCTGCGATCATCGACCGGACATTGGTCGGCGCCGTGACGTCCTTGAAGCCTAGCATCCACGCTGCTTCGGGAAACGATGTTTCGCTTTTAGGCACGTGGAATTGGGGATGAGGCAGCCAGTCCGGATCCTGCTGCTGTTCGACGGTGGCCGGCGCAGGCTGCGCCGGACGGTGGACGTTGGCGGGGTTGACGACGATGCTGGCGGCGCGGTGATCGAAAGCCTGCACCATTTTTCCTTCATAGAGCGGAACCCATTCGCCCGATGGGCTGTCGTAGCGGTTGCCGCCGATGGGCCACGCGCTTTCCTTTTCTTCCAGTTCCGGGCGGGTGCGGAACAGGTGGGAATCGTTGGTCATGTCGAACATCCGCAGATACTTCACTGGCCATGCCTTCACTTCGTCGCCCGAGGAACGATCCACGAGCACGGGAAGGCGCTCGTAAATCGCCGTAGTCAGTTCCGCGTCGCGGCGGACGCGGAAAATGGGCGCGGTGCCGGTGTTCGGATTGACGCGGGCGAAATCTTCCGCCGCCAGCGGAAAACAGCGTTCGGGGTCGCCGCGTTCGGCGATGTCTTGCAGGAAGAAGGCGCACTGGGCGGAGTCGGCAAGCGGGGAAGGGGACGCGACGAAAGCGCAAAACTTGAAGCGGCTGTCGACGTCGGGAAAGAAAGGCGGGGCGTCGTAGCGCGTGCGCCGGTTCTCGAAGTCGTAAAGCGCCTTCAGTCGCCCCCCTGGTAGCGACGCCCTTGAAGAACCGCGCCGCCGTCTTGTCCGAAGCGATACCGGACGGAACCAGCAAGCCCACCATGCCGTCGGGCTTCACCAATGTCATGGCGCGCTCGACGAACAGGGAATAGAGATTCACATCGCCGCCGGACAGCAAAGGGTAGTCGCCGCTCTTTCGCGCCATGCGAAGCGCGCTGGCGGCGTGTTCGCTGGCCCGCGCGAAGTCTTTGGCGAGCGGGTCGTCCGCCCGCTTGAGTTCGGCGATCAATCGCTTGCGGTCGGCGGCGCGCGGCGCCTTGGCGATGTCCGGGCGGCGGGCCGCGAACCACTCGACCTGCTGGAATTTAATCCGTTCCCAGGGTGGATTGCCGATCACCGCATCGAAGCCGCCAGACAACCCGGTATCTTCCCAATCCGACCAGACGCCAGGGAATGCGACCTGCCAGTTGAGAAAACGCTCGCTTTCTGCAAGTGTCCGCGCCTTGTGCATCAGAGACGCGAAACGCTCCGCGTATTCGGCGTCCGTCGAGCCGGATGCGCTGCCTTCCGCAATGTCGATGGGGTCGCCGTACCTCCCGTCCAGCCAGGCGGCGTAGGCCTTCCTGTCTTCATTATCTCGCGAGTCAAGCCATTCGAACGCATGGAGGATGAACAGGAAAGCGTTCAGCGGCGCCGTCATCTCGGAGACTTCGGCAAAGACGTCGGCGGAGCGATGCGCCTCCGCAATTTCCGAATCGGTCAATTCCTCGATGATCTGCATTGGCGCCGCCGCGCGGGTCGCCCGGCTGAGCGGTCCTTTCAGGAACAGGCCGCCCTCGCGTTCCGCATGGTCAAGGGCGGGGCGCACCCACGCGCCGAACAGGCTGTCGCCGCAGCGCAGATGATGGTCCAGGAAACTGAGCGGCGCCCCGACCGTGAAAGTGTGCAGCCACAGCGAGACCTTGGCCAACTCCACCGCCATCGGATTCTTGTCCACGCCGTAAACGCATCGCTTGAGCACCATGCGCCGGACGATGTGCCGGTCGTCGAGTTGCGCTGGATCGAAGGTCCAACCACGGTCCTCAGCGTTGGCCATGATCGTGTTGCGGATCGCATCTATACGTTCCGTCAGTGGCGACACGTATCCCCCGATGAGAGCTTCCGACTCGGCCATGGCCGCGATTACCCTATCAGCCAGGTAGTCCACGAGGTTGACCAGGAAGTGTCCCGAGCCCATCGCTGGGTCACACACTTTTAGCTTGAGCAAATTCTCAGCCGGGTCGAGCGTCTTCAGGCGGCCCATTTGCCGGTGTTCCGGCAATTCTCCCGATGCGAGACGCGCTGCTTCGGCGTTGAACGCATCCATTCGCCGACGCACCAAGGGATCGAGCGTTTCCTCGACAATCAGTCCCACCAAATCGTCAGGCGTATAAAAGCTGCCCGAGTCCTTGCGCGCGAAGACGTTGGGCCGAATCGTAACTTCATCGCCCTCAAGAACGATTTCTTGCTCCAGAAGGCGCTCGTAAATCGAACCGATCTGTTGAACGCCGAGATCCCTGTAATTGATGTATCGCCGCCCTTCGGGCGTTTGCTCGAACGAAAGCGCATCGATCAGGTCGGCCATCGCCGCGTCGCCGAGCCGGACTCGCTTGAGCAGCGGCGTGCGATCCCGATCGAACAGGCCCCCGTTGTACGGCGGTAGGCCGATCGAGGCGTCGCCGCGGTCAATGGCGCGGCACAGATCGTCGAAAGCCAACCAGTAACGCGCCGCCGTGTCCGAAAACACGTCGCCTTGATCCTTGCGGTCGCCGATTTCGCCGCGTACCCTTTCTCGCAGTGCATAATCGTCGTAGCGGCTGTCGCGCACGGGCAGCAAGTCGCGGTCTTCGGCATAAAGGACGAACAGCAGCCGGTACAACAGAATGAGCGCCGCGTCGCGGACCTCGGACAGCGGCGCGTCCGGTTCCGCCGCCGCCAGCGCCCGGACGAGATTCGGAAAGACTTGGGAAAACACCAACTCGGACAGGCTGGCTGTGACCCTTTCCTGGTAGTAGCGGCCTTCGGCGATGGCGCGCTGGTGGAAGGTTTGTCCGTCTGCAGCGCTAGGCAAGAAGGCGTCCCGCCTGAACACCAGCAGGAAGACTTTGAGCCAGTGCCGCCGGGCGTCAGCCGAAAGAGCGAACAGACCCTCGTTGTGGCCGGGAACATCGAGAATCGCCGCGAGATCGATCTCGAAGAACTGTTCGGAGACGGATCGCGCGCCCGCGAAGTACAGGCGCCAGTGTGCGCCATTGGTGAGTATGCCCCAGCGGAGCTTGCCCGTTGTCAGATCGTCGATACGCCGCAGATAACGCAGCATCTGGGTGGACGGCGCGGACTCCTCGCCCCGCCGTCCGGAACGGCGGTCGAGCGGCCGGAGCCACCGTTTCGATTCGACAACCGTCTCGCCGTGTTCATAGCGGGCAGATCCCTCGGCAACCCGGTTGGCGCGCCGCTTCGCCTCGGCATTGGCGAACAGCAGGCCGTCCGGCACGTCTTCGCGGCCGCGGGCCGACAGATTCTGCTGTCTGAGACTCTCCGTCCAGCCGAGCAGTTTCAGCACCGGCCAGATTAAATCGTCTTCGGTCTGACTTTCGTTGGGGAAGGTTTTTGTAGGGAAGCCATCGAACACGCCATGCAGAGCGGCCTCGAATTCATCGAGCCCTGCGTCTTCAATAGCTGACCAGTCGGCTAGCTCTTTGATCGACTCGCAAAGAAAATCTTCGGCGAACAAGCTTCCCTGGAAGGGCCTGCCGACTGTCATACCGATCTCACGCACAATTTTCCAACTTCGACAAAACCTCGGTCCCGTGACCGGCGGAAGCGACTACCGGTTTACGAGTATGGGAAACCCTTCGCGCCGCGCCGCCTCGTTGAGTCTGGCATCGAGGCAGACGAATCCAATCTGTGAAGGTTCGTTGTCCGCTACTTGTATCGCGGCGGCAAGTTGAAGCGCATCCGCGGCTTTCAGGGAATGTACGCGAAGCAGACGACGCGCCGTGGATCTCAGTCGGTGGGTTGGCGCTATTTCGTGGAAACCTTGCAGCACAAGTTTATCGAATCTACGGAAAAGGTCCGCAGATTGGTCGGGGCCCAGGTCGCCTTCCCGTTCTCTGCGGGAAATCGCCGATGCGTACTCGACATGAGTGCCCCACCAAATAGCGCAATTCGGGTCACTCTCAAGTATGGATTCCAGCGCCTCAACGCGGGATTCCCTCAAGTACAGTTGGACAAGCGCGGATGCGTCCCAGAAATTCACCGATAGCCCGTCTCGTAATCCTCTTCGCGTTCTTCAAGCACCGCTTCGACCAGACGGATATCTTTCCCGAAGGGCTCCCACGAACGGACAATTTCCATTGGAGAAGGGCCACGCCGCCGGGCGATTATTCCCTTGCGTTCGAGCTTATCCAGCAACGCCTCGTTTTCGAGCTTTTTCTCGTCTGCTTCGGAAGTGGAACCGGCTTGACCCGTGCGGATGGGCGCGGACTCGATCGGCACAAGACGGGCAACGGGCGTGTTGCGGTCGAGGACCAGGACGGACTCTCCGGATTTGACCCGGCGCAGATAAGCGCTCAGGCCGTTTTTCAACTCGGATATTTTGGCTTGGATCATGAGTGCGGCTCGTTTCAAGCTACTTGGACATGTTAGCCAAGTTATGTTGAGGAATCCAGAGATTCTGCGACAAAATGGCAGTGCGAGAAATAGTCAATCCGTTTCGAGCGTGGGTTCGAGTTCGGCCCAATGCCGGTCGGCCTGTTCGATGTATTCGAGCATTTTTTCTTTCCAGCGGGCGTTGATGCGGCGGCTGTAATTCAGATACAGCTTGCCGTCGTGTATCGTCCATAGCTCCGGCTCGGTGCTGGCGGTATCGCCTTCGGCCATTGCCCAGGCGCAATAACCGCCGTATTGCGGCGCATAGGCTTCCGGCTCGGCCCGGAACTGGTCCAGATGCTCTTGCGAGGCGAATTTCCACACGGCGCCCTTGTATTCCATGCTGAACTCATCTGAGCCTTCCACAGGTCCGCCTTCGGTGAAATAGGCCACGGCGTCATAGCCGCTGATCGCCTCGTTGCTGAAAAAGCCGGTGTAAATCGCGTCCGCCAAGGCGGGAACGGCGGCGGATGCGGCAAAGCCCAGCCCCGCCAGACAAAAAACCCTGAACAATTGCTTCACCACAATCTCCCCTTCAGTTGCCCCGACCTCGGTTCAATAATGGGCCACTATCCGGCAAATTCCAAGTATCAGATCTCGGCTTCGCGCAGAATGACGGTGAGTTTTCGGCGCGGCCAAACAAGCGAGACCAAACCTGTTGAAGCCCCCGCCCCCGTTCAGTAGACTTCATGGCCCGTTGCGAAACCCGTCCGCCCCGGCGCGCGAGGCCTCGCGACGCATTCAATCAGCTTCGAGGAAATTCTGATGGCGCTTAGAATCAACGATATAGCACCGAACTTTACCGCCGGCACGACCCATGGCGAGATCGATTTTCACGAATGGCTGGGAGACCAGTGGGGAGTGCTGTTTTCCCACCCCAAGGACTTCACGCCCGTGTGCACCACGGAGCTGGGTTACATGGCAGGACTCGAAGAGGAGTTCGCCAAACGCAACTGCAAGATCATCGGCCTGAGCGTGGATCCCGTATCCAGCCATGAAGCCTGGGCCGGCGATATTGAGGATGTGCAGGGCCACAAGGTCAACTATCCCATGATCGGCGATCACGACCTCGCCGTGGCGAAGTTGTACAACATGCTTCCGGCGGACGAGTCGGGCACTTCGGAAGGCCGCACGCCGATGAACAACGCCACCGTGCGTTCGGTATTCATCATCGCTCCGGACAAGACCATCAAGTTGATGCTCACGTATCCGATGACCACCGGCCGCAATTTCGACGAGATCCTGCGGGTGCTCGACTCGATGCAGTTGACCGCGAAACACAAGGTGGCGACGCCGGTAAACTGGCAGCAGGGCGAGGACGTGATCATCGTTCCCGCGGTTTCCAACGAGGAAGCCGAGCAGTTGTTCCCCGAAGGCTGGACGACGGTCAAGCCCTATCTGCGCACGGTCAAGCAGCCTGGCGGATAAGCCTGCCGTTCACCGGTCGGGCAGCGCGAAGGCCACGAGTTCCGGCGCGTACAGCCGGTCGCCGATGGCGGCGACGATGAATTGCCGGCCTTCGTGCATGTAGGTAATGGGCGCGCCGGTCACGCCGGCTTCCATCTCGATCACCCACTCGATCTCTCCGGTCATCTTGTCATATGCCCGGAAAAACGGGCCGCCGCTGTTGGTGGCGATTTCGACCGGCATGTCCGGCGGCATTCTGCCGTCGCGGCGCAGATTGGTCTGGCCTTCGCCGATGAAAAGCAGCGTTTTGGTCAGCAGCGGCGAGGGCCGTCCCGGCCAGCCCAATTGGCCGAGATTCAGATGCGCGATCGCCGGATGATCGCGCGGACCGTCGCCGTTGGGGGCCATCCAAACCTGTTCGCCCGTATTCATGTTGAACGCCGTAATGCGGCCATATGGCGGCTTGAACAGCGGCAGGCCTTGCGGTCCCGCGACCCAGCGCCGGGTGCCTTTGGTATAGGCGAGATCAGTACTGTCCGGGTCGCCGTGGAAAAGGTCGGCGACGAAGGGCGAGGTAATCGACGGAACATAGAAGTAGCCGGTTTCCGGGTCGAAAGCCGCGCCTTGCACATCGGCGCCGCCCTGGGAGCCCGGCAATTGAATCGTTCCCCGGGTCCCGTCCGGTTCAGCCACCGAGGGCGGCGTGAACATGGGGCCGGTCACGTAGTTCGAGAATATCTCCAGCGCTTCGGCGCGCAGTTCCGGCGTGAAGTCGATCAGGTTTTCCACCGTTGCGCCCTGGCGGTCGAATGCCGGCGGCAAAGTGGGAAAAGGCTGGGTCGGGGCGGTCACCTCACCCGGCACGTCCGATTGCGGGACCGGGCGGTCTTCAATGTCCCAGACCGGTTCGCCGGTGCGGCGGTCGAAAACGAAAGTGAAAGCCTGCTTGGTAATCTGGGCGATGGCCGGAATTTCCTGGCCTTCGACCACGATATCCATCAGCACGGGGGCCGCCGGGATGTCGTAGTCCCACAGTCCGTGACGAACCATCTGGTAATACCAGACCATTTCACCCGACTCCGCATCAAGGGCCACGATGCTCTGGGTGAACAGGTTGTCGCCGATGCGATGTCCGCCGTACATGTCATTGGTCGAAGAACTCAAAGGCAGGTAAACCATGCCCAGTTCTTCATCGGCGGACATCAGCGACCAGACCGGAGCGTGTCCGGTATACGACCAGGAACGGTCCTGCCAGGTCTCGACCCCGACATCCCCTTCTTGCGGAATCGCGCTCCAGGTCCAGCGCAATGCGCCCGTTCGCACATCGAACGCCTGCACTTCGCTGGGCGGGGCCTCTCTCCCCGCGAAAGTATCGCTCATGCCCTGGCCGACGATGACGGTATCCCGCACGACAACCGGCACGCCGCCCCAGCGATAACGTTCGAAATCGGCAGGCATGCGCTGCAGGTTGACGCGGCCGTTTTCTCCGAAGCCGGCAATGGGCGCGCCGGTTTCGGCATCGAGCGCGTATAGCCATACATTGCGCTGCGCAAGAATCCGGGCGTCGTCGCCGTCGGACCACCAGGCCAGACCGCGAGTCACCGCGCCCGGCAGGCCGTCACCGTCGCCGGGCACTTCCTGCGCCCAGATCGTCTCGCCGGTGCCCGGATCGAAAGCTTCCACGAGGCCGACGCCATTGGGGGCATAGCCGACGCCGTTGCGCACGATGGGCGTCGCCACGTGATTGGCGGAGGTGCGCTGATTCGGATTGATTTCGAGATAGGACGGTTCGAGTCGCGGCCGCCGCCAGACGATTTCCAGGTCGTTGACGTTGTCCGCATCGATCTGATCGAGCGGCGAATACTTGGTCATGCCCTTGTCCGCGCCATAGGCCGGCCATTCGTTGCCTGTGGCGCCTGTTTGCGCCAATGCGGCCGCCGGCCAGCAAATCGCCAGGGAGCAGAGAAGAATTCGAGTCGGAGAAAATTCGAACAGATGCCGTGTCATGGTCGGGCCTGCCTTCGTCAGCCAGGGAAGTGCCCCGATTCTAGCGTCAATCCCCCCCAGCGCAAAAGACGGGCGGCGCCGATGCGGAGATCTCGATTTGAAAAAGTTGATCGGCGCATCAATCCCAATTACTATGAAGTCAATTACATTAATTAGAGTTAGTATTAGTCATGCCTCAGCAAGTTACAGCGCGCTTGCCCGACCCGGTGATTACTGCTCTGGATACGGCTGCGCAGCAACTCCGGCGTAGCCGGGCGGACGTGATTCGCTTGGCCGTAGAGCACTATCTCGAAGATTTCGACGATCTTTCCGTAGCTATCGACCGGCTCCGAGACCCAAGCGACCCGGTTCTGGATTGGGACAAGGTCCGGCGTGATCTTCTCGATTCGGATTAAGCAGAGCGCGGCCAAAGAGCTGAAGCGCGTCGCCGGCAATGAAAGGACGCGAATCGTAAACGCTATCGACCGGCTTGCGGAGAATCCTTACCTGGGCAGCGCCTTGAAAGGCGATCTGAAAGGATTGCGCCGGCTTCGCATAGGTGACCATCGTGTCCTATACGAAGTTCGGGACGACGAACTCATTGTGCTGATCATCCGCGTCGCACATCGCCGCAACGTTTACCGGCGGCCTCCAATTTAGCGCTCGGTGGGCACAAGTTGCCCGGATGACGCCTGCATTCAGTCAGACGCTGACGAAGTCTCCGGTTTCAGGATCGGCGATCCAGAGGTCGCCGGTGGCGATGTCGAACCACCAGCCGTGGAGGGTCAGTTTGCCGCTGGTTTCGAGATCTTGCAGCCAGGGATGAGCGCGGAGGTTTTCTAGCGATTTGAGAATCGAACGCTGCTCGGCGTGGCGGGCCAGTTTATCGGCCGACAGTTCGCCGTGCGCGGCGATGACTTCTTCGCAGGCCGGCACGGCTACGGTGGTCCACTCGTGCAGGCAGTAATCTTCCGGTACGACATCGTGCAAGGCTTCGTCGAGCGCGGTTCTGACGCCGGCGCAACCGGAATGGCCGCAGACGATGAGGTGCGGGATTCCCAGAGTTTTCAGGCCCAACTCCACCGCTGACATTACTCCGCTGTCAAGACTGTCGGTGTCCGGG
The DNA here is from genome assembly GCA_009844085.1 of Gammaproteobacteria bacterium. GTDB lineage: Bacteria > Pseudomonadota > Gammaproteobacteria > Pseudomonadales > Pseudohongiellaceae > UBA9145. Next base: position 27,579 of record VYCF01000003.1, read on the forward strand.
GGAGGCGCCAGGTTCGCTACCACGCGCACCACCAGCAGATCGCCCGGGCGGGCGCCGAAAATCAGCGCAGGGTCGACGCGGGAGTCGGCGCAGGCGATCATCATGACGCCGGGCTGCTGCCCGCTCGACAGATTCGGCATCAATGCGCCGGGTTCGCCGTACTCGCGTTCGCGAAACGATCTGACGCCCTGCAAAAGGGCCTCAACGGCGTTCTGGCCTGGGGAGTCGGAGTCGTTCATGGGGCGGCAACGTTATTACGATTGAGCCTCGTCTTGCAAGCGCCTCATCTTGACCGTACTCTCACAGTTCCTGTCCCAAGCCATCAGACGAGGAATCCGCCATGCCTTTCACAGCGAAATTCACCCGGCGCCAGACTCTGGCCGCCATGGCCGCCGCTTCCACCTTGTCCGTTCCGACGCTTTCGCTGGCGGCGGAAAACCGCATGCGCGGCGCGTTGATGATCCTCAGCACGCCATATACCGCCTCCGGTGAAGTCGATTACGAAGATCTGGCGAAAGAGGTCGATTTCTGCGACCGCTGCGGCATCGACGGTCTGGTTTGGCCGCAGAATTCATCGGAACAGCGCTATCTCGGCAAGGAAGAAAGGCTGCGCGGCTTTGAGGCGCTCGCCGAGGCGAATCGCGGCCGCGACATGGTGCTCGTGCTTGGGGTGCAGGCGGACGATACCGCGGGCATGCTCGAATACGCCAGGGCCGCGGAAGCTCTCGAGCCCGACGGCATGATCGCGATTCCTCCCACCACGGCGAACTCGCTCGCCGAGATCAGGGACTACTATGCCGCGCTTTGCGAGGTCACGGCGCGGCCGATCTTCGTGCAGACGAGCGGCGGGCCCGATATCGAATTGACCATCGATTTTCTCGTGCAACTCGCCACCGAGTTTCCCCAGTGCGGTTATGTGAAGGAGGAATACGGCCAGGCGCACGATCGCATGCTCGCCTTGCAGCAGCATCAGCCGGACCCCATCCGCAGCATCTTCGGCGCCACGCTCGGCCGCGGCTGGTTGTACGAGATGCGCATCGGCACCGATGGGGTAATGACCGGGGGCGCCATGTACGCCGACGTATACGCGGCCTTGTGGGATTTGTACGAACAGGGCGATCAGGAAGCGATGCGCGACTGTTACAGCCGCCTGCTGCTGATCCAGAATCTCGATCAGATCATTCCCGGCGTGCGGCTTTACGTCATGCAGAAACGCGGTGTTTTCAAGACCACGGTTTCGCGCCGCGGCGACTATAGTTTCAGCCCGCTGGAGATTGCCGAAATCGACTACCGCTTCGAAGCGCTCAAGCCATACCTGCGCGTGTAAAAGTCAATGGGGCGCCTTGCTTGCCAGCAATTGCACGGCGCTGATGCGGCGTTCGCGAAAGCCGCCTTCGCAATAGGCGAAATAATAGTCCCAGAGCCGCAGGAATTCGGCCGGATAGCCGTTCTCTCGCAAGGCTTCGAGATTTTCCAGGAAGGACTCGCGCCAGCGCGCCAGCGTGTCGGCGTAATCCAGGCCGATGTCGAGCAGGTCGCGCATGACCAGGTCGGTCTTGCGCGCCATCAGGTCGCAGATCACGCTCAGCGACGGCAGAAATCCGCCGGGAAAGACGTGCTTGCGGATGAAATCCTCGCTCCTGCTGTATTCCGCGTAGCGCTGGTCGGCGATGGTGATTGCCTGCAGCATCAGCCGGCCGCCGGGTTTGAGGAGTTCGTTCAACTTGCGGAGATAGGTTGTGAGGTAGTTGCGGCCGACGGCTTCGATCATTTCCACCGAAACGAGCTTGTCGTAACTTCCCTTGAGTTGCCGGTAGTCCCGGTTAACGACCTCGATTCGGTTTTCCAGGCCTTCCCTGAGAACCCGCTCGTGCACGTACTCGAATTGCGCGCATGAATTGGTCACGGCGGTTACCTTACTGCCCCAATGTCTGGCCGCGTGAATCGCCAGCCCGCCCCAGCCGCAGCCTACTTCGAGCAGGTGATCGTCCGGCTGTAATTCGAGCAGTTCGCAGATGCGGTTCAACTTGTGTAATTGCGCTTCCGCCAGGGCTTCTCCCGGCCGATTGAAAATCGCGCCGGAATATTGCATGCGCTGGTCAAGAAAGCCGCGATAGAAATCGACTTCGAGATCGTAATGTCGGCTGATATTGCGCCGAGCCTGTTTGCGGCTGTTGCGCCGAACGCCGAGCCGCAACAGGCTGGCCGGCTTGAACAACCAGCCGAAGCGCCTGCCCCAGTCGTCGGTCATTTCGAGATTACGCGCGAAGAAACGGACCACGGCGGCGAGATCGGGACTGGTCCACCAGCCGTCCATGTATGCCTCGGCCGCGGCGGTGTCGCCGCCGAGCAGCACCCTGGCGTAAAGCCGCGTATCGTGCACGTCGACTTCCGCTTGCAGTTCGTGGCCTTGCGCGCCGATTGCGGCGACGATGATGCCCTGTTCGCGCACTATGAATCGGCCTTCCCGGGCGCGCCGCAATACGCGCAGCAGTATTTCCCGCAGCAATACCTGGTGGCGGGATATGATTGCCGGAGTTGGCGCGGCGCCGGCGGGAAGCATGGATTTCCGGTTCATGACCGCTGATTCCCGAAGTCGCCGGACCGGCCGGGGTGCGGGTAGAAGGGACTGCGCTTGAAACAGAGACGCAGCGCCTGCCAATAGATGGCCGCAAGCAAGGCGGCGGTCGGGGAAGGTTTTCGCATCAGCATGCGATTGAGGCTGCGTTGCTCAAGCGCAACGCGGCGCAGATGCAAGCCGGCGTCCATGATTCGGGCGCCGGCCTGGTCCGCTACTTGTCGCTTCACTTGCAAATGCACCGCAAGCCGATTGCCTTCCGGCGGGAGTATGCGCCAATCGTATTCCTGTCCCATGGGATTGAACGGCGAGACATGGAATTCCTTGCCGTGGGGGTGGAGACTGCGCAGGTCGAGCGCATAGCAATGCCGCTCGTTCCAGGGCGTATTGCTGACTTCAGCCAGGACATGGCGGAATATGCCGTCCCGCTTGACGAAATACAGGTTGAGCGGACTGAAATAGCAGCCGAGATAACGCAATTGGCCGAGCAGCCAGACCTCACCGACGACTTCCTCTCGATCGACTTCGAGCTTGCTCGCAAGCTTGTCTATCACGACATCCTGCAATCGGCGTTCCGGCCGATCGAGATAGTCCTCGCGCCTGAATCGCGCCCAATGCCAGGGACTGGCGCCAAGTTGCCAGTAACGTTCGAACAATGAAGGTAGTTCATCGAGCCTCAAGAGCCACATGAACAGGGAGTAACGGAACTGGTGGCCCACGGGCTGAAAGCGCCGGTGGCGCACGATGCCCTGGAACAGCGCCGATTCGTTCGCCGGCAGTTCGATGCGATTCATGCGGCGCACTCCAGCCGTCGGCAGACGTCGAGCGCGCTGCGCACGGCGTCTTCGTGGAAGCCGTCGTAGCACCATGCTCCGCAATAATGAATGCCGCCGACGCCGCAGATTTCGCCGCGGCGGGCCTGGGCGCGCAGGCTCTGCCCGGAGTATTGCGGATGGCTGTAACTGAACTCGGCCAGTACCATGTCCGGATCGACGACACTTTCAGCGTTCAGCGAAACGAGCAGAGGCCGCGGGGACTGCAACCGCTGCAAGATGTTCATGCAATAGGTAACGACCGGCAGCCGCCCGCTTGCCGCATCGCCGGCGAGGAAGTTCCAGCTAGCCCAGGCGCGCTTCTGCCGCGGCATCAGGCTGGCGTCGTGATGCAGCAGCACCGAATTGGGCCGGTAGGGAATCGCTCCGAGTATCTCGGCTTCCGCCTGCGTCGGCGATTCAAGCAAGGCCAGCGCCTGATCGCTATGGCAGGCCAGCACGACCTGGTCGAACTCTTCGCTGCCCTCGTTGAATCGCAACCTGACGCCCGCCGGCCCCCGGCTGACGCCTCGCACCGGCGTGGACAGGCGAATGCGATCCGCGAAATCCGCGGTAAGCGCTTGCACATAGTTGCGCGAGCTGCCTGCGATGGTGAACCAGCACGGCCGGTTGAACAGGTTCAGCAGGCCGTGATTGGCGAAGAATCGCGCCAGCATGTTCATGGGAAACGCTTTGGCGCGGCCCGGTTCGCAGGACCAGATCGCCGCCACCATCGGCAGGAGGTAGTTGTCGGCGAACAGGCGGCCGAACTTATGCCGGCGAACGAATTCCCCGACGGTTTCATCGCCTGTATGCTGCCGGGCCGCGCGATTGAAGCGCAGGATATCGAGCAGCATCCGGTGGAAAGATGAACGCCACAGATTGCCCCGCTGGGCGAAAAGCGTGTTGAGATTGTGTCCGTTGTATTCCAGGCCGAGGGCCGGATTCGAGACGCTGAAACTCATTTCGGCGGGAAGCAGTCCGACCCGCAATTCCCGCAACAGGTCCATGAACGAAGGGTAATTGCGGTCGTTGCAGACGATAAAGCCGGTATCCACCCGGAATCGCCGGCCTTCGACCTCGGCCGTGACGGTATGCGAATGCCCTCCGGCGTAATCGTTCGCCTCGAATACGCTGATGTCGAACTTGCGCTGCAACAGCCGGGCCGCCGTCAGGCCGGCCACGCCCGCGCCGACAATGGCGATGCGCGCAGGTTTTGAATCCACTGCGATCATTATTTACCGTTTTTGCAATGACGTTCGCCTGGAAATACGACCGCCCGCGCCGGTGTGGATCAATTGCGGCGGTGAGACTAGAAGTGATCCGCGGCCATTGAATCTGCGTAATTCCGGTATCATGGAACTGTTACTGAAGGCAAATTTGCCGGGGCTGCTGTCTGCGCCCGAGCGCGTTTTTCCGCGAAGCGCGCGCAGGGGCAACGAGTCCGCCGTCGAGTCCGGCAAGTCCGGGAACAGGGACATGGCGCCATCGTCCAACCGCTGGGAATCGGTGAGCAATGAGGAATTGCTTGGCGCGGTCAGTCATTCAGGCGACACCGCGGCTTTCGCTCAACTGTTCGAACGCTATTCCACGCGGATTTTCCAGACAGGCATGAAACTCACCCGGAACGAGCAATTGTCCCGGGATCTCGTGCAGGAAACGATGATCACCGTCTGGCGGAAAGCCTCTCTGTTCGACCTCGACCGGGGGAGCGCCGACAACTGGATTTTCACAATGGCGCGGAATCGCTGTTTCGACCTGCTGCGCAAGGCAAAGCGCCAGCCAATCTGCGTCAGCGCCGACGACATCTGGCCGCTTGGCGAAGCAACCGAAGGCTCGCCGGAGTTGGACGATTCCGCCGAACAGAGCGCCCTGATGTCCCGCATCGAGCAATTGCTGGAGCGATTGCCCGCCGCGCAGCAGGCGGTGATCAACCAGGTTTACGTACTCGATTTCACCCACGAGGAAGCGGCCAGGCGCCTGGGTATCCCTCTCGGCACCCTGAAGTCCCGCTTGCGGCTCGGCCTGGACAAACTCAGGTATCTGGCGGGAGCAGAGAAATGAACGAATCGATTGCCCATCACCCCGCGGAAGACATGCTGGAAAGCTTTGCGCGGCGCGAGTTGTCGACCGGGGCGAGCGTCATCGTTTCCGCCCATTTGGAAATGTGCAATCGTTGCCGGGCCAGGGTCGCGGAATTCGAGTCCCGGGAAATGCGTGAATGGAATGCCGAACCGGAACCGCCGCCGGCTGAAACTCGCGATTTCGACGGCATGATCGAGCGGATCGTCAGTCTGCCGCGGCAGGACGCGGAAACTGTCGCGACGCCCGTTGACGATTTGCAGGCCGCCGGGTTTCAAGAGAGCTTCGTTAAGGATCTTCGGCTGCCTCGCGCCTTGCGGCAGGCCGCCGCCAGACTGCGCTGGACCTGCCTGACCGAAGGCATCCACCAGGCCATTGCCCCGATCGATCGCGAAACCCGCTGCGAGTTCATCTACATGGCCGCCGGCGCATCCACTCCCGTGCATACTCATTACGGCCGCGAATACACCCTCATATTGCAAGGCCGGTTCCACGACGAACTCGGCAGTTACGGCAATGGCGATTTCCTGTTCAGGGACGCCAGTCACGAGCACCAGCCGGCAAGCGAGAACGGCTGCCTCAGTTTCGCCGTCCTCGACCGGCCGCTCCGTTTCACCCGTGGGCTGCCCAGACTGATGAATCCCATCAACCGGCTGCGCTTTCGCGGCGTCCTTGCGCGTTAACGGCAAAGTTCGAAACTGCGGTCGTCCCGGGCCGTGGGAAATCTGCAACAATTCTGCAACGCAATTGTCGTTTTTCTGCAAAGAAAATGTCGCGAATCTGAAACAACCGGCTTCTAACATGGCGGCACTCAAACTGTGTTCAGCAAGACATCAATCAGGAGCCAAAATGAAACTCAAGCAAAGCAACTTGACCGCGCTCGCATCCGGCATCGCGCTTGGTGTGGCCAGCCTGACCGCACAGGCCGATGGCCATGGTGGACTGACCCAACTCGGCACCTTTCCGGCAACGTCCGACGCCAGGTTCGCGGCCGGCGCCACCATCAACGGCGGCGTGAGCTATCTTGCGGAAGTGCCTGCGTCTGAACCCGCCGACCTGGTCTTCACTATCGAACCCGACCCTGACGACGTTGGCGAGGAGGCGGACATCTTCGCCGTCCTGCGCATTCCCGGACTGGGAGCGGACGGAAGCGTTGGGTGGTTCCAGCGGATTTCAGGCGGAATCTGGGTGCCCTGGGATGTCTCGATCGCTTCCTTGCAGCCCTACACGAGCAAGATACTGGAAGCGCACGAATCGATCACGTTGATCGATGGCTTGGTCGGTAATGACGCCAACATGGCCGGCATGACGATCGATTCGTATGTAGGCTACGCCGTAGGCGGCGATTTCAGCAAGGTAACGTTCAATACTCTAGGCCCCAGTCAAACCGATGCGGACGGCACGCCGGCGCAGTTGGCCATTGCTGAAGCCGCCGGCGAAAATTGCCCGCCGAATACAATTGCGGGCCCGGCCGGCGAACAGTTTCACGGCAAGGACGTTTGCGTCCTGTCCGGCAGGATCACCAGCAACGCCCACCTGACTTCCAATTTTTCCTATTACCTCGCCGACCAGGTCATCATTGGCGGGAACGACGTTACCGCAAACGAAGACAAGGTCCGTCTGACGATCGACGCCGGTACAACCGTATTTGCACCGACTGCCGGCGGTGGGCTGGGCTACCTCGTTATCGATCGCGGCGGCCGGTTGCACGCCAACGGCAGCCGCGAAAAGCCCATCGTGTTTACCTATGAACTCGAAGATGAGGCCAACGAGACCACAACCGGCCAGTGGGGCGGTCTTGTCCTGAACGGCAGCGCACCTCTGAACGTTCAGGGAGGCACCGCGGAAGGCGAAGGCCAAAGCGGGACCTATGGCGGCGAAAATCCCGACGACAGCAGCGGCGTGATGACTTTCGTTCAAGTCAAGTACGCAGGACAGGCGTTCACCGAAGAAGACGAATTGAACGGCATCGCCTTCCAGGGCACCGGTTCCGGCACATTGGTCGACTATGTTCAGGTGCATAACAATTCGGACGACGGCATCGAATTCTTCGGCGGTACGACCAATGCGAGACACATCCTGCTTTCCGGCAACGAAGACGACGCCCTCGACTGGACCCAGGGCTGGAGAGGCAAGTTGCAGTTTGTCGCGATCCGGCAGAACAGCGCCAGCGATCATTGCATCGAGGCGGACAGCAATAGCGACAATAACGACGCCGAACCGCGAGCGAAACCCGTGATTTCCAATATCACCTGCGCCGGTCCTTCGGATAGCGGCGAAAACGGATTCCTGCTGCGCGAAGGCACCTCCGCCGTGATATCCAACGCGGTTATCGGCAATTTTGGCGAGGAGGGATATTGCGTGGACATCGACGATGCGGCGACATTCACCGCAGCGGGGGGGAGTATTGCAAACCTGAATGGAAGCCTGACGCTGACCAATTCGCGATTGGAAACAGGTTGTGACCTGAAAGCGGATGCTGAAGATGTGGATTTCTTTTCGGTTGCGGATTGGTTTGCCGCTCAAACCGGCAGCATGGAGGGCGGCGTCGATCTCGGCGGCGACAGCGGCCTGATCAACGGCCACATGCTGAACGCTGTCGAACCGGCCATACCGGACGATCCCTTCTTTGAACCGGTCGATTACATCGGTGCAATCAAGGACGAAACCTCCGACTGGACGGCAGGCTGGTCCTATTCCGACTGATTCCGGTCAAGGCCTGGATTCACGAAGAATATCGATGGAAATTTCTTTCTTGTCAGTAACATTACTGTCATAAAAACTCCATAAAATTATGCATATGGAAGGGCATTCTGAAGCATGCATGAGCAATCCCGTGCCGCGATCGCGCATCCTTGGTTTGGCCGTTGCCGCCGCCTTGTGCGGAATCAGCGGCGTGGCTTTCTCCCAGGAACCGCGCGTAGAAGAAATCTCGGTGGTCGGACAATTTGTCCCGGACGAGAAAAGGGAAACCGCCTCGGTATCGAACGTTGTAGGTTCCGAGCAATTCACCCGTTCGGGCGATGCCAATATTGCCGAGAGCCTCAAGCGAGTCGCCGGGTTGAGTACCGTAGGCGGCAAATTCGTCTACGTTCGCGGTCTCGGCGAACGCTATTCGACCACTTTGCTCAATGGCGCGATCCTGCCGAGCCCGGAGCCGATCAACCGCGTCGTGCCGATGGATCTCTTTCCCACCGCGGTGCTCGAAAGCGTACTTGTGCAGAAAACCTATTCGGCACAGTTTCCCAGCGAATTCGGCGGCGGCGTGCTGCAATTGCGCACGAAGAAATCCATCGACGAGTTTTTCTGGAACGTGTCTTCTTCAGTCGGCATGACGACCGAGGTCAACTTCAAGGAGGGCATGACGATCCCTGGCGGAGACCTTGCCTGGCTCGGCTATGACGATGGCTATCGAGGAATTCCGGAAGCCTTGCGATCGGCCACCGAGGGTGACAGGGAACTGCGGCGGGCAAGCCGCTTTTCCGGCAATGGGGGATATTCCTCGGCGGAGTTGCAGTCCATCGGTCAATCCCTGCGCAACGAATACTTGCCGCGATACGAAGATCTTCCCGCAAATTTCGATTTCTCGACCTCGCTCGGAAATTTCCACGAGATCGGCAATACCGGCGCCACGATAAATTATCTGGCGGCTGTCGATTACTCCAATTCCTGGGATCAAAACGAGATTGAGCGCAAGACTTACAAGGTCAATAACGAAGGGCTGGCCCTCGACGATGATCTGGTATGGAACGGCACCGAGCATAGCATCGACATCAGCGGCATATTTACCACGGGCATCGATTTCAACGCCAATCACAATATCCGTCTGACCTCCGTGGTCTTGCGCAAGACCGACGACAGCGTGGGGTTCGTGGAAGGCGACATCGCCCAGGAGGCCTATATTCGCCGCACCGAACTCGAATGGATCGAACGCGAACTGTTCTCCAACCAGTTGCAGGGCGATCACTACTTCCCCGAGTTCAACGAACTCGTGATTAACTGGCGCTATAGCGACGTCAAGGCCGAGCGCGACTCTCCAGACCATCGTCGTTACCGCTACGATCTCGAAGGTGACGTGTTCCGGTTCTCGACTCGCGCAGACGGTAATGTGCGACGTTTCAGCGTACTGGACGACAATGCCGAAGATTTCGGCCTTGACGCCACGATGGTGTTCTATGGACCGGGCAGTTCAACGATAACTACCCAGGCCGGCATGGTGATCAACGAAAAGGAACGCGATTCGGAAATCCGCCGATACTCGTTTTTCGACCGCGGCCGCCGCGCCCGTGATCGGGAATTGCTTGAGTTATCCATGGAGGAAATATTCGTACCGGATAACATCGCGCCGGACGCTTTTGAGTTGCGCGAGTTTACAAGACCTACAGACAACTATGTAGCCCGAAACGAATCCGAATCCTGGTACGTGAATGGCGAGATCAATTTCGATGACCGGTTGCGTCTCAGTGGCGGTGTGCGCCTGGAAGATTTCAGGCAGTCCGTCGATACTTTCGATCTGTTCCGTGACGCGGAAGTGAACGCGCGACAGGATAGCCAGGATGTGCTGCCGGCGTTCAGTGCGACTCTCATTCAGAACGATCACCAGTTCCGGCTGGCCTTCAGCGAAACGCTCTCCAGGCCGGATTTTCGCGAACTTTCGGCGGCGGCCTTTACCGACCCCATCACCGGCCGCGAAGTGGTCGGGAATCCGAATCTGCTGATTACCTCGATCACGAACTACGATTTTCGCTGGGAGTGGTATTTCGGTTTCAGCGACTATATGTCTGTCGGCGTTTTCTACAAGGAGTTCGAAAATCCCATCGAGTCGATCATCCAGGGCGGCGCCACGGGCATACAGACGTTTGCCAACGCCGCTTCGGGAGAGAATCAGGGCATCGAAGTGGAAGCATACAAATCGCTTGATTTCCTTGGCGGTATCGGCGAGGACATTTACCTCCAGGCCAATGTCTCCTTTATCGATTCCTCGGTGGAGATCAGCGAAGAGAATCGCGGCATTGTCACGAACCTGTCGCGTCCACTGCAAGGACAGTCCGACTGGCTGTTCAACTTTCAGGCGGGTTACGAGCCATTCACCGGCACCACGGCGACCTTGCTCTATCATTATTTCGGCGAACGAATCACCGAAGTGGGCATCGAGGGCGCCCCCGATCTCTACGAGCAACCTTTCGGCGAGTTGAACTTCAACTTCATCCGGGAACTGAACGATAACTGGAAGATACAATTCAAAGGTCGTAACCTGCTCGACGAACGTTCCGAAATCACCCAGGGCGGTCTCATCTCGACGGCCTACAACATGGGCCGGCAGTTCAGCTTCCAGGTGGATTACACGTTCTAGTCTCCGGGGACCACAACAGCCATGGCAGATTCAACCATCCTGATTGTCGATGACGAAGCCGCCATCAGGGACGTTGTCGGTATAACGCTGGATCTCGCGGGCTTCGAAACCATCAAGGCGTCGAACGCTCACGACGCTCATGTGACGATTCTCGATCAGAAGCCGGATCTGGTCCTGCTCGACTGGATGCTGCCGGGCGGCAGCGGCATCGAGCTCGCCCGGCGCCTGCGCCGCGACGAGATCACGAGCAATATCCCCATCATCATGCTGACCGCCAAGGCCAGCGAGGACAACAAGGTCCAGGGCCTGAACGAAGGCGTCGACGATTACGTCACCAAGCCCTTCTCCCCGCGGGAGCTCGTCGCGCGCATCAAGACCGTGCTGCGCCGCGTCAACGGCAAGGAACGCGACAAGAGCCTGCAGGTCTTCGATCTCAAGCTCGATCCGACCAGCCATCGCGTCACCATCGAGGACAAGCTCGTGGAAATGGGCCCCACCGAGTTCCGCCTGCTCAAGTTCTTCATGCAGAACCAGGAAAAGGTCTTCAGCCGCGACCATATCCAGACTTCGGTCTGGGGCGCCAACGTGTACCTGGAAGAACGCACGATCGACGTGCATATCCGCCGCCTGCGCAAGGCGCTTTCCTCCGTGGACGGCACGTCGATAAACTATTCCAAGCTGATCCAGACCGTCCGCAGCGCCGGCTACCGCTTCTCCGTCCGCCCGGCCTGACGACCTGGGAGAAACCGATGTCCGGCGATCACAGTCATTTGCCTTCCGAGACTGAATTGCGCGCCAAGGCGCTGGAAAGCCTGCTGGTCGAAAAGGGCCTCGTGAAGCCCGAAGCCCTCGACGCCATCATCGAGACTTACCAGGACAAGGTGGGCCCGCAAAATGGCGCACATCTCGTGGCCCTGGCCTGGACCGATGCCGACTTCCGCGGGCGCCTGCTTGAGGATGCTTCAGAGGCCGCCGCGGAAATGGGCTATTTCGGCCGCCAGGGCGAGCATCTGAAAGCGGTCGAGAATACGACGGAAGTTCACAATCTCGTCGTTTGCACCTTGTGTTCCTGCTATCCCTGGACCGTGCTCGGCCTGCCGCCGGTCTGGTACAAGTCCGCGCCTTACAGATCGCGGGCGGTCAGCGAGCCGCGCGCCGTACTCGCCGAGTTCGGCACAGAATTGCCCGGGAACGTCAGGATTCGCGTCTGGGATTCGACATCGGAAATGCGCTACCTGGTCGTCCCCATGCGGCCGGACGGGACCGAAGGCTGGAGCGTCGAGCGATTACAGGGGCTCGTGACGCGGAACGCGATGATCGGCGTCGAACAGGCGCTGGCTCCGGAGCGCCTCCCGCCATGAGGGGAGGGCACGATCTCGGTGGCCGCCAGGGATTCGGTCCCGTCGATCCCGAGCCCGACGAGCCGGTTTTCCATGACGAATGGGAAAAGCGCGTTTTCGCCTTGACGCTGGCTACCGGGATGTTGGGACAGTGGAACATCGACCAGTCGCGCCACGCCCGCGAGCGCCAGCATCCGGTTGCCTATCTTGAACAGTCCTATTACGAGAACTGGCTTGCCGGTACGGAGAAGTTGCTGCTCGAGGCGGGTCTGATCAGCGAAGAAGAACTGCAATCCGGGACAGTTACTGCAAAAAGCGGCCAGGATTTGCGAATTCCCGATGCAAAGGCTGCGCGCAAGATTCTCACAAGCGGCGGCCCCGCGGCCCGCGAAACTGAAAATCCACCGCGGTTCGCGGTCGGAAACGAAGTCATCGTCGAGCGCAGGCACACCCCGGGGCACACTCGCGCGCCCGACTACGTACAAGGCTGCCGGGGCCTTGTTCGCGATCATCATGGCGCCCACATCTTTCCCGACGCCAACAGTCGGGGCGTTCCGACCGCGCACCATCTCTATAGCGTCGAGTTTTCCTCCCGCGAGTTGTGGGGAGGCGACGCCGAGCCATTCGATGTGCTGATCGATTTGTGGGAGCCGTACCTGGCTTTTGTCAAGGGCAGTGGGGCAGGCGGCAATGGTGAATAGTTCGGTCTCGGGATCAGGCTTTCGGGAACTGGAAGGCCCGGTCTTCCGGGCGCCCTGGGAGGCCCAGGTGTTTGCGCTGGTCTGCGCCTTGCAGGAAACAGGAAAACTGCCCCCGGCGGAATGGTCGGCCACCCTCGGCGAGGAAATCCGGCTGGCGAAAGAAAGGGGCGACCCGGACCTCGGCGACACGTACTATTTCCATTGCCTGGTCGCGCTGGAAAAATGGCTACTAAAGGCGAATCTCGCCGGACGCGACGAGATCAGCGCATGCATTGCCGACTGGCGCGAAGCCTACCTGCGAACGCCGCACGGCCAGCCGGTGGAACTTCGCCAGCCAGCGAAGTCTCAGGGCAACAGCGGGTAGAAATCGCCGCGGCGCACTTCGATATCGCTGCCAGTCAGTTCCCGCTCGAAAGCTTCCAGTGTTTCCCTGATGGTCATGCCGTAAACAAGCCCTCCCGCATCGGCATCCGGATTGGCCGAACGCCGGGCGTAGCCCTGGTCGTAGTGGTAGAGATAGACCACGTCCGGGTCAAGCAGACGCGTGCATTCCGCGGCTGCCGCCGGAGTCATGCGCCCGACCGGGATGTTCATCGGCATGAAGGCCACATCGATATCGCGCACGGCCTTTACCTCGTCCACGCATTCGGTGACGCCGGCGAAGAAGAAGCGCAGGCCGCCCAGGGTCACGACGTAACCGTTGGCGTCGCCCATAGGATGTTCCGGAGCGCCGGGAATGATGTCGTAGGCGGCGATCGCCTCGATTCTCACTCCTGCAATCGTCGTTTCCTCGCCGTTTTCGATCACCATGCCATGGGGCAAACGCTGCCTGCTGTTGGCGGGCATCAGGACGACGGTGTCAGCGTCGCTCAAGGCGGCAATCGCTTCCGGGTCGAGATGGTGGCCCGGGTTGTCGGTGACCAGGATCAGGTCGGCGGTTTGCAGGCCTTCCAGCCCCATGACTCCCCAGGGATCCACGGTGACGACGAGATCACCGTGTAAGAGTTGCGCCCCGTTATGCGTGATCGCGGTAATCTCGATTTCGCCTTCGGGTCCGCTTACGGTGTCGGCCAGGGCAGGAATCGCCGTAGCGGCAAAACACAAACACAGCGCCAGTGAATGCCGCACTTTGTTCATGGCCTCACTCGCACGTATTTCTCGAACCGCTGGCGGCCGACCTGGCCGGCATAGATGTTGCCTTCGGCGTCGCTGGCCAGGAATTCGATGCCGCTGCCGGTGGGTATTTCATAGTCGGGAATGAACTCGGTCACGTAACCCGTTCTCGCATCGCCAATGCGAATGCCGCGCTCCCAGCCCCGGTTCCATTGTTCGCCTGACATGCCGTCGGCGACGAATATCCTGTCGTTTTCGTCGATCCAGATGCCGCTCGGGCGGCCGAATTGCGTCCAGATGTCCAGCACTTCGCCTTCCGGGGACAATATCTGGATGCGGTTGTTGCCGCGGTCGGCGACGAAAATTCTTCCCTGGGAGTCCATTTTCAGATCGTGGGGGTCGTTGAAGCCGCCGGTCTCCCGGCTCGTGTCCTCGACGCCGCCGCCAAGTTGCAGCAGGAGTTCACCGTCGGCGGAGAATTTCATTACCCGATTATTGCCGCCGCGATGACCGTCGGCGATCCAGAGATCGCCGTTGGGCGCGACCAGCACCGCGGCCGGCCCATTGAAACGCGCCGCATCTTCTCCCGGCGTTCCGGCTTCGCCCATGCGCATCAGGACTTCACCGTCCTGGCTGATCTTGATGACCTGGTGGCCCATGCCCCGTTCCATGCCTGGGGCGCCCCGGGCGTCGCCGTCCGGCGCGCCTTCGGTGACCCAGAAATTGCCCTCGGCGTCCATGTCGAAGCCATGGGGCCAGGCGAAAACGCCGGCGCCGATGCTGTGGACGGTGTTGCCGTCCATATCCAGCTTGTGGATGGGATGCAGATCGGAACCCGCGCATTGATTCGCCCCGCAGCGCTCCAGGATCCAGATGTGTTCTCCGTCCGGATCGGGATGCACGCCGGTAACGACCCCCATCGTGCGGCCGCCGGGCAACTCGCCCCAGTGATAGACGACCTGGTAGGGATTGTCGGCGGCCTGCGCGGAGTTGAACAGGACCGGCATAAACAGCGAGACCGCGGCCGCGCAGGCAATGAAAGGCTTTCGAATCGAGCGGGTTCTGGAATGCACCATGGGATTGCCTCGCTGGATATTCGGGAGTTCCTGGATGATCGGAAAACAGTATACGGATTAAAGCCATTCGTGCGAATCACTGATATTGGATCGGATGCGTGCTGACTCGAACCCGGCTTTCCATGTAAGTGATGCCATCGGCGCCTACCGCGCTGAACCAGTGAGGAGTGCCGGGCTGCAGCACCAATACGTCGCCGGCGCTGACTTCCCGCGCCAGACCGCCGCTGATGCCATGCCCGGTGCGAATCAGGTCGTCACTGGTTTGCGGTTCGAACGGCTCGTTCAGGATACCCCCGGTTACTAGTGTGCCGCTGCCTTCGAGTATCCGGTAAATTTCCATGCTATGGGGATGGATGATGGCGTAGTTATTCACGGCGCCCGTTCGCCGGCGAATGGTGATACCGGGAGAAATCGTGATCGACCAGCCCGTCGCCGAGGCGGCTGCCGCGACGGCCTCTTCGAGTTCCGCTTCCAGTTCGGCGCTCGACTTGTAAAGTGCGGGAGGGGCTCCTGAATCCTGCGCCAGGGTGGCGGAACAGGCAATAGCAACGATTATAAGGGCCAGTTTTTTCATTTCTCGTACTCCTCGTTTGTCCAGGCAATCGCGGATATCCCGGCCAGCATATGTCCGGGGTCATTTCGAATCAACGCCATGGGAACAATGCCGACGTCCGCGCCCCGTAGATGTTGCGCCGCGCCTGAACTTCCGCATATATTCGGTTTACCCCGCATGATGTTCCCGGCTTAGAGGAGCAGCCTTATGAATTCCGATTCGTTCGATCCGGCGGCCCAAGAGCAGCGACAACAGCAGCAGGCGGTCGAGCCTGATACGCCCGAGTCGCCGTCGCGCCGCGAGTTTCTCGAAACCACCGGCGCGACCGTGGCGGCTTCCACCGTAGTTTCCTTCGCCACGCCCGCCATGGCGCAATCCACTGACGCGGCCGCGCCGCAAACCGCGATCACCGTCAGCGTCAACGGCGTTCAACATGAAGTCGAAGTGGAAGACCGCTGGACCCTGGCCGAACTGCTGCGCGACGGCATCGGCCTGACCGGCACCAAGATCGGTTGCGACCGCAGCGAATGCGGCGCCTGCACGGTGCTGATGAACGGCGCGCCGGTGTATTCCTGCAGCCAGCTCGCGGTCTGGGCCGACGACGCCGAAATCCGCACCGTGGAGGGATTGGCGCAAAACGGCCGGCTGACTCCGCTGCAACAGGCCTTCGTCGACAATAACGCGCCGCAATGCGGTTTCTGCACGTCCGGCCAGTTGATGTCCGCTACCGCCTTGCTGCAGGCCAACCCGAGTCCGACCGCGGACGAGGCAAGGGCGGCACTGGTCGGCAATCTCTGCCGCTGTTCCAATTACAACGCCATCGTCGAAGCGGTGGTCGCAGCCGGGGGAGGGGATACAGCATGACACAGCCAACCCGAATCGGTCTTGAACCCCTGGAGACGATCGGCCACGACACCGCCCGCATCGATGCGGTCGAACGCGTCACCGGCGCGGCGCAATACACCCGGGACTTCAAACTGCCCGGCATGGTCTACGCGCGTGTGCTGCGCAGCCCGCATCCCCATGCGCGCATTCTCTCCATCGATGTCTCCGCCGCCCTGGCCCTGCCGGGCGTACTCGACGTGATCACCAATGACACCAGCCCCATCGTCTGGGGTTCGGGTTGCGTCTCGGGCGGGCGGCAATACAACGATCCGATCAAGGACGCCACGATCCACCGGCGCCATATCTTCAACAATCCGGTTCGCTGCGTGGGCGATTCGGTCGCCGCGGTGGCCGCTACCGACCGCAATATCGCCGAGGCGGCGCTGGAGTTGATCGAGGTCGAATACGAGGAATTGCCTTTCGTGCTCGAACCCGAGGCAGCGCTGGCGGAAGACGCGCCGCGGATCTGGCCCGAAGGCAATATGTGTCCGGATTCCCGCAACGAGTTCGAGCCCATGACTTCGCGAATCGGCGACGTGGAAGCGGGATTTGCCGAGGCGGATCGCATATTCGAGCAGCGCTACGAGACCGGATTCGTGCATAACGCCCAGATGGAGCCGCGTTGCGCGCTGGCGACTTGGGAAGGCGACAAGTTGACCTTGTACACGCCGTCCCAGGGGATATCGAATTGCCGCCACGACACCGCCCGCGATCTCGGCCTCCAGGATCACCAGGTGCGCATCGTCGCCCAATACATGGGCGGCGGTTTCGGCAACAAGAACCAGAACCAGGACGCCGACCTGATCGCGGCGGAACTGTCTCGCCGCATCGGGCGGCCGGTGATGCTCGAATACACCCGCCGCGACGACTGGCTCGGCGTGCACGGGCGCTGGCCCACGGTGCAGGAATACCGGGTGGGCGTGAAGAACGACGGCGCCGTAACCGCCATGCAGATGCGCGGCTACAGCGGCATGGGGCCGTATCGCAAGAATTCCGGCGGCATCTCCGGCATGGACTACTATGCCTGTCCCAACAGGCTGCGCGAGATCTACCCGGTCTATACCAATCGCACGACTTCTGGCAATTTCCGCGCCCCGTCCGACCCCCATGGCGTTTATGGCGTCGAGTCGATCATGGACGACATCGCTTACGAGATGGGCATTGATCCGGTGGATTTCGCGCTCAGGAACATGCGGCGGCCCACGGAAGAGGCGCAATTCACCAACTATTCGCTGGAAGAGGTTATCACCACCGGCGCCGAACAATTCGACTGGCAGGCCCGGCGGCGCGTGCAGCCCGGTTCGGACGAAGGCCCGCTCAAGCGCGGCGCCGGCTTTTCCTTCATGATGTTCCGCGCCGGTCTCGGCACGAGCAGCGCGGTAGTGCGGGTCGACTCGCAAGGCCGATACACCTTGTATGTCGGAGTGACCGATATCGGCCCCGGCGCAAAGACCACCATGGGCATGATAGCCGCCGAAGCTCTCGGCGTGCCGCTTGAGCAGGTGGAAGTGGTCTGGGGCGATACCGACCGCACGCCGTATTCGGTCGGCGAATCCGGCAGCCGCACGACGATCATGACGGGCTACGCCGTGGTCCAGGCCGCTGAAAATCTGAAACGGCAGATAGCCGACCGCGGCATGCCAAGCGGCGGGGATGTGCTCATCGGCACCGCGACACCGGTGCCGAGCACGGACGGGTTGATCCGCCAGTGCTTCGCCGCCCACTTCGTCGAAGTGGAAGTCGATATGCGCATGGGCACGACGCGAGTGCTGAAATACACCGCGGTGCATGAATCCGGCCGCATCATCAATCCGACTACGGCCAGGGACCAGATCCGCGGTGCGGCGATCCAGGGCATCGGCCAGGCCTTGCACGAGGATCTGCTTTACGACCCGCGCAACGGCCAGCCGCTCAGTCCGGGCTACTACCGGGGGCGGCATTTGACGCACCAGGACATTCCCGATATTGACGTAACCTTTATCGAGACCGATGACGGTTACGGGCCTTTCGGCGCCAAGACAGCCGGCGAGTCCGGCATCATCCTCGCTCCGGCGGCGGTCGCCAACGCGGTGGCGAACGCCACGGGCACGCGCATGCGGTCCTTGCCGATCACGCGGGACAAGTTACTGCGGGAGGTTTCGGCATGAGAGCGCTGAGCAATCACAATGCGAGCAGTATCGCAGGCGCGGTTCAGGCAGCGGCCCGGGCGCGGGCCGAAGGTCGAATCCCCGCTTTCTCCGGCGGCGGCACGGATCTGCTGCAGCAGGTCAAGGACGGTACGGACCCGGCGGATGTCATCATCAATCTGCGCACAGTGGACGAGGCGCGCGAGATCGAAGCGGGCGCCAGCGGAATCTCAATCGGCGGGCTGGCTACATTGACCCGGTTGATGGACGACGCCGCCGTGCGCGCGCGCCTGCCGGCGCTGGCCCAGGCCGCCGAAAGCGTAGGTACGCCGCAGATCCGCAATGTGGCGACGGTCGCCGGCAACATGACCCAGCGCCCCTGGTGCTGGTATTACCGCAACGGCTTCCATTGTTTCAAATCGGGCGGTGACGAGTGCTTCTCGGTGAACGGCGAAAACGGCCAGCACGCCATTTTCGGCGGCGGACCGAGCTTCATCGTGCATCCGTCCGACATTGCGCCGGTGCTGGTCGCTTTCGAGGCGATCTTCCAGCTCGCGGGCCCGGACGGCGAGCGTGAAGTTCCGGCGGCGGAATTTTTTGTGCTGCCGAGGGTCGATCCCGTCAAGGAGAATGTGCTTGGCGACGCGGAAATGCTTGCGAGAATTCTCGTACCTTCGCCTGCCGAAAATACCGTGAGCAGCTATTACAAGGTCATGGACCGGGCGGCCTGGACCCATGCCGAGATCGGCGTGGCCACGGTGATCCAGCGCGACGGCAATGCCGTGACGGACGCCCGCGTCGTGCTTTCGGGCGTGGCGCCGATTCCCTGGCGGCTGCGCGCGGTCGAGGAGTTCCTGGCCGGACGGCAGATCACAACCGAGGTCGCGCAGGAAGCCGGCGAGATGTCAATTTCGGACGCCCAGCCGTTGGCGAAAAACCGCCACAAGTTGCCAATGACCAGCGCCGCCGTGGAACGGTCCATCATGGAATTGGCTGCGGGCTGACCCGTGCAGCGCGAATGCACATGAGGTGGAAACCAGCATGAAACGCAGGGATTTCCTGTTCCTCACCCATGCGGGAGACGGATGCATGCGTCTCTCCTGCCGGCAACTGTACATGCACTACCGTGATTTGACACGCGAAGTGTCTCATGGCGCCAATACGTCGACCGAACACGGCGAATGGTGGGCGGGCGAGCCTGAATCCGAGTTGGTACTGGAGTCGCCCGATGCGTTTTTTCGCCGCCTGGGCGAAGCATTGCAGGGCAAGCGCAGGCTCGAACTGGCCGACAGGGAATGGCTCGGCGATGCCGGATTGCGGCGGCAAGTCGAAAGGATATTGAAAGCGTTTCGCGCGGCAGGCGGTGAAGTCGCATTGTCTCCACAAGAAAAAACCGCGGAGAGCATGACATGAGAAGATTCGAAAGTTTGCTGATCCTTTTCACTTGCGGACTGCTCCTGCTCGCTAGCTGCGGGCCACAACAATCCGGCGCCGGGTCCGAACCTGGAACGGACCAGGAATTGGCTGGTCGTGTAGAGGCGGCGCTGGATTCCGCAAGCGATCTGCCGCGGGAGTTGTCGGTCGAGGTAACCGATGGCGTGGTCCTGATCTCCGGCGCGCTTGCCTGCGAGGATTGCGGCGGCAACCGCACGCCCGGCAACATCGGAACGATTCAGCAATCCCTCGGTACCGTCGTGCGCGCCGTGCCCGGCGTCACGGAAGTGCGGTTTCAACTCGATTACACCAACGAACTCGACTGATTACAGATCGCTCGGCAGCAGGATTCCCAGTTTCACGCGTTCTTCCCGCCAGAGTTCGATCATGCGCTCGTAACGAGCGGGCATTTCCTCCCTGAGGTTTCTCGTCTCCCCGGGGTCGGCGATGACGTCGTAGAGTTCGAATGCCGATTCATCGAACAGGCTGTTCGAATGGACGATTTTCCACCTGCCCTGGCGCAGATACGCTTGTCCGACATGGAAGAATGTCGTCACGTAGTCATCGTCGTGAACGCGGTCGCTGGCGCCCGTCAGCAGCGGCAGCATGCTCTCACCCAGCATGGGCCGGATCGAGCCGCCCTCGGGGTAGACGGCGTTCGCGACTTCGATAAAGGTCGGCGCAATGTCCATGACCGTCACATAGCTGCGATCTATCGCGTCGGACCGATTCACTCCGGCTCCGGCCACGATCAGGGGCGAGACGATGCCGCCTTGCAGGGCGTGTGTCTTCACTCCCCGGAACGGTGCGGAATTCGCTTCCGCCCAGGCCGGCCCGAGCGAAACCCAGGACGTGGCGGTTCCCATGTTTTCGTAGTCATTGACGTAGTTCGCCCTGACGAAAGGCGCGCGCGGGCCGCCGGCGTAGAAATCCTCGTTGGCAGCGCCGTTATCGGACATGAAGACGATCAGCGTGTCTTCGTACAGCGCCTCGTCCCGCAAGTATTGCAGCAGCCTGCCCACGTGAAAATCGAGGTTCTCGACGAGGGCGGCATAGAGTTCCATCTTGCGTGCTTCCCGGCGCTTGTCCGAGTCGCTTAATTCGTCCCAGGGAATAATTTCGGGATTGCGGGGCGGCAACTCCGCTTCAAGGGAGACGATGCCGGCGTCCTGTAATTCCCGGAATCGCCGTTCCCGCAAGGCGTCGTAGCCATCGTCGAATCGGCCCGCGTAGCGGTCGAGATAGTCATCGGGCACCTGCAAGGGCGCGTGAGGCGCCGTATAGGAAGCGACGGCGAAGAAGGGCTCGCCGTCTTCCCGGTTGCCCTCGATGAATCCGATCAACTCGTCGGTGAAAAGTTGCGAGGAATAGGCGCCGTCGGGCCAGGCGGCGAGTTCTCCGTTTCGCGTATACACCGTACCGCCTTCGACATAGCCGACGCCGTTGAAATGATTCGCGGTGCCATGCATGACGGCGAAAGTCCGCTCGAAGCCCTTCGCATGGGGGCGATGTTCGGCCGCGTCGCCGAGATGCCACTTGCCGGCGAACCAGGTGTGATAACCCGCGTCTTGCAATGCCTGGGAAACCGGCGCCACGCGGTCGGACAAGTGGGCTTCATAGCCCGGAATCTCCAGCTCGAACGAAAGCAGGGGCAAGATGTATTGCCGTCCCATCCCGGCGACGTGATTGTTGTTGCCGGAGTAGAGCATGGCCCGGGTCGGGGCGCATTGGGGCGCGGTATGAAAATGCGTGAATCGTATGCCCTCTGCGGCAAGCCGGTCGATGTTGGGCGTGCGAATGTCGCTGCCGAAGACGCCGAGATCCGCGTAACCCATGTCGTCCGCGATGATCAGCAGGATATTCGGTCTTTGCGCATCCGCGGCCGAACTCCAGGCCGGCAGGATCAGCATCATTGCGCACAAGAATCTGAAAACGGTCTTTACTGCCGAAATCATGCGGATACTCCAGTTCCTCCGGGTCAATACTACTTGATCAGTGACCGACATAATTTTCCGCCAATGCCGCAGACGCCGCCTGCGACTGGCTCAGATGTTCCAGCTCGGCGAGTTGCAGCTTCCGTTCGAACTCGCCTTGCTCCGGAAATTTGTGCAACAGCGATGTCATGTACCAGGAAAAATGCACACGCCGCCAGACCTGGCGCAGGCAATTTTCCGGGTAGGCGCGCAGCAATTCATCCGAACCGTTTTCGTACCAGTCCGCCAGCGCCCGGCTCAACATGTTGACATCGGATATCGCCAGATTCATGCCCTTGGCCCCGGTCGGCGGCACGATATGGGCGGCGTCCCCCGCGAGCACCAGGCGCCCGTAACGCATGGTCTCGCAGACGAAACTTCGCATCGGCGTAATGCTCTTTTCGAGAATCCCGCCTTCGTCCAGCGTCCAGCCGGGCACGGTCTCGAGCCGCGTGTGCAAGGCTTTCCAGATTCGTTCGTCCGGCCAGTCTTCGATCCTGTCTTCCGGCGGGCATTGGATGTAGTTTCGCGAAATCGCGGGCGAGCGCATGCTATGCAACGCAAAGCCGTCCGGGCTGTTTGAGTAGATGAGTTCGCTGGACGAGGGCGGGGCGTCAACGAGGATTCCCAGCCAGGCGAAGGGATACGTCCGGTCGAAACAGGTAATGGCCTCCGCCGGAATCGATTCGCGGCTGACGCCATGAAAACCGTCGCAACCGGCGATAAAGTCGCAGTCGAGGCCTTGCTCCTTGCCGCCGGATTTGAACTGGATGGAAGGGTTCTCGCTCAGAGCTCCCCGAATAGAGACCTCATCGACTTCAAACAGCAGTCGGCCTTGCGCGGCGAGCCTTGCGGCGATGAGGTCCTTGATCACTTCCTGCTGGCCGTAGACGGTGATTCCCTTGCCGCCGGTCAACTCGTCGAAATCGATGCGATGAGACCGCGTACCGGAGCGAATTTCGATGCCATGATGCTGGAGGC
The DNA here is from genome assembly GCA_009844085.1 of Gammaproteobacteria bacterium. Taxonomy (GTDB): domain Bacteria; phylum Pseudomonadota; class Gammaproteobacteria; order Pseudomonadales; family Pseudohongiellaceae; genus UBA9145. The sequence continues at coordinate 50,586 of VYCF01000003.1, forward strand.
CTTCCCGCAACAGGCGCTCGCCGAGACCGACTTCGACCAGCAGGTTGACCGTGCCCTGTTCGAGTACGCCGGCGCGAACCCGGCTCTCGACATAGGCCCTGTCGCGCCTTTCCAGCACGACCGAATCGATTCCGCGCAGATGCAGGATGTGGGAGAGCAGCAGCCCGGCGGGACCGGCGCCGATGATTCCTACCTGAGTCCGCAATTTGGCTCTCCGGGTTTTGCCTGCGGTTACGAAACTTGTATCCTGCCAGTTTTCGCACGCCGTGAGAATTTCGAATGTCGGGAAAAAGACAGTCGGCGCATCCTCCGTACACGTATCGCGACTACAAATCGTCGATTTTGCGTGGACCGGCCAGAGACCCGGTCGATCTGGGCGAACTCGAAGCGAAGCAATCGTCCGGAGCGGGCGTGGAGTCACGGGCCTCGCTCGCAGGCCGCTTCAGGCCCGGTGAACTCGACCATGACCTGACCCGCAACGCACGGCGGGGCGGCGAGCCGCTGGGAGAGCGAATCGTGGTGTCGGGCCGCGTACTCGACGAAAGCGGCAGTCCGATTCCGGACGCGCTTATCGAAATCTGGCAAGCGAACGCCGGCGGCCGTTATCTGCACAAGGCCGACGATCATGACGCGCCGATCGATCCCAACTTTCTCGGTGCGGGAAGAAACGTTACAGACCGTGAAGGCCGGTATCGTTTCCTGACGATCCAGCCCGGCGCCTATCCCTGGAAAAACCATCACAACGCCTGGCGGCCGCGGCACATTCATTTTTCGGTGATCGGCGAGTCCCTGGCCGGCAGGCTCGTCACGCAGATGTATTTCCCGGGCGATCCGCTGCTCGATCTCGATCCGATCTTCCATGCGGTTCCGGCTGCGGCCCGCGGCCGTCTGATCGCTCATTTCGACCTCGGACTGACGCAACCCGAATTCGCGCTCGGATATCACTTCGACATCGTCGTGGCCGGATCCGGCGCCACGCCGCGGGACGATCACGGGAGCGGCGCAGGATGAGCAACGAGCCTTGCCTGCTGACGCCGTCCCAGACTGTCGGGCCGTATTTCACCCTGGGATTGACGCCCACGAGGGATGAAACCGGCTTCGGTCCGCTGATCACGAATGAAATCCGCGGCGATGGCGAACCGATTACAATTCGCGGAAAAGTCTTTGATGGCGCGGGCGTGCCGGTCAACGACGCCATGCTCGAGATCGTCCAGGCCGACGGCAACGGCCGCCTCGATGCGCCGGAATTCCCGGGTTTCGCCCGCGCCGGGACGGGCGAAGCGGCCGACAACTCTTACACCTTCAAGACGGTCAAGCCCGGACCCCTTGGCGGGGACCAAGCGCCTTATATCTGCATGATTGTCTTCATGCGCGGCATGTTGCTGCACGCTTGCACGCGGATCTACTTCGCGGATGAGTCCGCCAATCCGAACGACCCCGTCTTCAGCCGCCTGCCCGCAGACCGCCGCGAAACCTTGCTCGCCCGCCGCGTGGAAACGGCGGATGCCGTCAGCTACGAGTTCGACATACACATGCAAGGCGAACGCGAGACCGTGTTTTTCAGTCTCGCGGATGCGATTTGAAGATTGGTGGAGGCGGGGAGAGTTGAACTCCCGTCCGTCAGTTCGCGGCCTGAAGATCTACATGCTTAGCGTCGTCTATTGAGTTAGCCCTTGTTCTACCCGACGGGCAGGGCGAGCAGGGCGAGCCTGGAAGGATTTAACAGCGCAACGCCAGGCGCGTATTGCTGCGATCCCGTTCTATACGACGATTGCAATCGGCGGTTTACGGGCATCCCGTCGGCAATCGCTAGCCGCGATCAGGCGGCTAGAGCGTATTCTCTGTCGTTGGCAACTATTCAGTTGCAGTAATTGATTAACGAGAGTTACTACCCTCTCGGCATGCACCCCAGGAGTTGATACCGGCGTCGAATCCGAATCGCCCCCGAGAAGACTGCAAAGTTTATCACAGTTGGCCTGGGATTCGGAGGTCCGGGAATTTGCAATACTGGGCCGGTTTGCGTTCGTGTCTTGCGATATGGTAACAAGCTGCGCTGGATAGATTGGTTCCATTCCCATTTCGTTCATGAGCAAATACATACTGGTCGCAACCGCGGCTCTTCTATTCGCCGTTGGGCGGGCTTCTGTCGCCAACGCGCAATCAGTGACCTATCAGGCTACCTTCGAAGGTCAATGGACCACCGCCGTAAGCCCCGGCGGCGTTCCCGGCGGTGCGCATTTCACGACCTTGATCGGCGCCATCCACAACAGCCAGGTCACCTTCTGGAGCAATGGCGGAACGGCCAGTCCGGGGATGGAGAGCATGGCGGAACTTGGGCTCACGGGCGCGCTCAGGAACGAGATTGAGTCCAAGGGCTCAGATGTCCTCGCCACTCTTCAGCAGGGTCTCTCATCCGGTGGGACCGCCTCGGCAACGTTTGAATTCTCGGCCTCCCCGACCCATTCACTGGTAACGCTGGTCACCATGGTGGCGCCCAGCCCGGACTGGTTCACCGGGGTCTCCGGCTTTTCGTTGCGCGAGAACGGTGGATGGATCGGGTCGCGGACAGTTGACCTGTTTCCCTATGACGCCGGCACCGAAGACGGCGAGGGGTTCTCGTTGAGCAATCCTCCGACTTCTCCGCAAGGCGTGATCACCCGCATCCGGGGCATGGGCAAATTTTCGAACGAGCCGATCGCAACATTGACCTTCACGCTCCAGACGCCGCCGGACGATCCAGACCCGCCGATTGACGACCCCGACCCACCTGTCGATGATCCCGACCCGCCGGTCGATGACGGCGGACTGTTTGAACTCGACACCGCGGGCGCGGCTTCCGGAGCGGTGTTCAGTGGCGGAGCGACCATCGACGGCGGTATGAGCTATCTGGAAGAAGTTCCCTCATCGGAACCTGCCGACCTGATTGTCTCTTTCCGTCCGGCGGCGGCGGACGTGGGCCGCGAGGCAGACATTTACGTCATCCTGAAATTGTCCGAACATGGATACTTCCAGAAAATTTCCGGCGGACTCTGGTTGCCGCTGAACCTTGCCGAACTGGAAGAGTTGCGGCCTTTCTCCCGCAAGATCCTCGACGAGCGGGAAACGATCACCGTCGTCGATGGCTTGGTTGGCGATGTCGCCAACATGGCCGGCGTGACCATCGATGCCCATGTCGCCTACGCGGTCGGCGGAAATCTCGCGGATCTAACCTACAACGATGAGTCGACTCCGGCGCGCATGCGCATTGCGGAGGTATCGCCGAATGAATGATTGCCGGGAGATCGAACCAGCGCCGGTTGCGGGGTGCGATTCTGTTCAGCCCTTGCTGTCAATCGCTGTTGTTGCGATAGATACGGCCTCCCGGGCCAGTTTGCCGATGCCTTCGAAATCGCCTTCCCGAATCAGGTTTGCCGGCGTCAGCCAGCTTCCGCCGCAGGCGAGAACGGCTGGTATCGCCAGGAAATCGGCAAGATTGGCCGGGGAGACGCCGCCTGTGGGTATGAAGCGCATCGTTCGAAATACGCTCGAAAGCGCCTTCAGCGCGGGTACGCCGCCGGCAACCGAGGCCGGAAAGAACTTGACGGTCTTCAGGCCAAGATTGTATGCGCGTTGCAGTTCGGTTGCCGTGCAGACGCCGGGATAAACTGGCGTCCCGGCGGATCGCGCCACGTCGACCACTCCTTCGTCGAGCCCCGGCGAAACGATGAACTTCGCTCCCGCTTCCAGAGCCGCTTCGGCTTGCGCGGCCGACAGCACCGTGCCCGCGCCCACGACCGCCCCGGGTACTTCCCGCGCGACCGCATCGAGGCAATCGAGCGCGGCATCGGTGCGGAACAGAACTTCTATGACGGCTACGCCGCCCGCCGCGAGGGCTCGGGAAGTGCTGACCGCCGTGACCGTGTCTTCCGCCTGAACGAGGGCGATCAGTGGCGCCTGCCGGAGCAGGCTGTCGATTTCATTTTTCATATTGACACAGGCCGTTCGCACACTGGCGAAGGAGGTATTCCGCCAACTTGTTACGGGGAGAATTCGATCAGGATCGGCTCCGGCGTTCCGACAAACCGGTTGCTCGACATAACGGTAACCGGCTCGCCTACGATATGCCTTACACGCACCGGCCGGCTGTCGACAAATTCGTTGTCGGCGATGTCCGTGTCCTGCGCGCCGTGCAGCCGGACCGATGCTTCGGACTTGTTGCGCGACCCGTAACCGACTGCCTCCAGAGTCGAAGACCGCAATTCGAAATGCGGGCCGAACGTGCTTTCGTCGGTCCCGCCGCGATAGATATCGGCAACGGCGCCTTCGATGTTCCGGAAACTCGAACCGGTGATAGAAATGTACTCGCCGTTATAGATTCCCAGGTCGTCGATTTCCTTGTCCAGCGCAAGTACGCTCCCGGTGATGTTTCGAAAACTCGAATCGGTTATTTCAATCCTGTCGGCAAACGTATGCTTTGCGGGCGTAAAGAAATTGAATGAATAGTTCATGTCGAGATCTTCGACGGTCGAGTTCTCAACGATAAGCATGTAGTTGTTGACCATCGAGTGCCGGCTCGTTCGAACCGCGGAATTCCCGGAAATGTCGGGCGCGGACCTGCCGGAAATGGTTACGCCGTCGAGTTTCAGGCTGCCGCCTTCGGCAAGTTCGAACAAGGCCGTACGCTCGAATTCGATGGTCGCCGGTCCTTCGGCTGCCCTCACCGTCAGCGGGCGGTCCAGGACGATGACTTTCGACGCAAGGTAATCGCCCGGCGCCAGCGAGACGATGTCGCCGGCGCCGGCGAAGGAAACCGCATCCGTAAGCGTATCCAGGCCGGGTTCGACTTCGATCGTTTCGCCGGTATCGAAGCGGTTGTCCGGGCCGGGCTTGGGATACCACGATACGCCCGTGCTCGACCGGTCGAGAACTTGAAGATCCTCGGTCACACCTGTTTCGGCAAGCGCCTCGTCCACGGGATACAGCAGACCGTTGGCTGCCTGGCGAAGTTCGATCCCGGAATTGACGAAGCCGTCCCGCAGCGGCGAATCCTCGACCTCGTTGAGCGCGTTTCCGCTGAAGTCGATGCCCCCGATGTCGTCGTGCACGGTCACGTTGTTGCGCTGGTCTTCGTTGTAGATCAGATTCGATCTGAACACGCTGTTGACAGGCGTCGCCGAACGCTCCTCGTCGCTGCCCGCCGCAAGTTCAATGTGGTCGCTGTCGATGATCGAGTTGTTCTCGATCAGGGCGTTGTCGACCTGGAAGTAACGGTTGAGCGGCGAGTCCGGCACACCGTTCATGACCACGAACGCGCCGCCGAAGCGATGGCCCGTCAGCCCGTGGAGGTAGTTGTTGCGCACGACCTGGTCGAAGTTTATTACGCGAATGCCGCCGGTATGATCGACGCCATTTCCCAGGAATACATTGTTCTCCACGATGTTGCCGTTGCCGTGGCGGAATGTAAGTGTGCCGCGCGATTCGACGAAAAGATTGCCCCGTAACGTATTGCTCCCGGACTTGATCGAAATGATTTCGAGTTCTCCGTCGCACCGGTCGAAGAAGTTGTTTTCGACCACGGTAAACGAATCGGTCAGGGAATAATGGCTGGTCCCGATCCGGAGGGTCTCGCCGCCGTTCGAACCGAGAACCGGCCGGGGACCGAAATAATTATGGTCGATACGGTGATGGTTCTGCTGACTTTCCTCGCTGTCCAGCCGCACCGCCATCGTTACGCCGGCGTTGCTCTTGCCCACGAGGTGATTGTGATCGAAGCGGTTGTTCTTGCCGTACATCATGACCCAGAAGTCGGTCTCGTGGCGTTCCGGGTTGTTGAAATGGTCGATGACGGTCTCGGTCACGCGCGAGTGATACGCGAGGTCGCCCCGGGTGCGCCGGAACGAAATCACCGTATTGGTAGGTGTGTGGCCGTCGCGGAATACCAGTCCGGAGACGACGAGATATTCTCCGGCCAGGCGCAGGTTGGACTGCCCGGTGATGACGACTTCGCCCTTGGTCTCGGCCGTAAGCGTGATGGGATTGTCGGGTTCTCCCCTCCCGGTGAAGAGAATTTCGAAATCCCGCCACTCGCCGTTCTCAAGCACGATCGTGTCGCCGGGCTCCAGCGCATCGACGGCATTCTCGTACTCTTCCTGGGTGCCGACTAGCAGTGTTTCGGCGAGCCCTGTTTGGCCCAGTATGAAAGTCAGCGCCGCAAGCGTGAATCGGATCATCGAAATCCCGTCCCTTGAAACCTAGAACCTCGCTGTGACACCGGCGAACACCCGCGGGCCGTATTCCAGGATTTGCAGGAATTGGCCGTCCAAACCGCGGAAATCGATGCGGGGCTCACTAAACAGGTTGATGCCTTCCAGCGAAAGTTGAATCTCGTCGGTGATATCGTACCGCAAGCGAAGGTCGAGCGTGTTGTAGTCGTCCACGTATCGAATGCGCGCGGTCGTATCCCGGCCGTAGCCCTGGAAGTACTGGGACCGCGCCTTGTAAATCGCCTGCACGTTGAAGCTGTCGTTCTGCCAGTAAACCTGCGTTGCGCTGGTATGCCGCGAAAGCCCCCACATGCCGGCCGGCGGCAACAGGCCCAGGAGTTGGGTCATATTGCCGCTGGAGTCGAATGCGATTCCGTCCCCGCCGTGGCCGTCTTCGAACTCGAAGTCGGAATCCGCGTAGTTGTAGCTGAACTTGGCGCCGAAGCCGCTCAGGAACCCGGGTAGATAGTCGAAGGCGTGGGTGGCGGTGAATTCAAGCCCGCGCAGGTCGCTCGTGTCGTCGGAAACCTGCGTGGTTCTCACGGTGCCGCCGACCGTATTGCCGTCGATCAGGAAGTCCTCCTGCTGGTAGACGTTTTCGAAAGCGCCCTGAAACCGCTTGAAGTAGACGCCCGCAGCCAGCATCGTGTCTTCGTTGGCGTACCATTCCACGCCAACGTCCAGATTCCAGGACGGCAACGGCTCGAGTTTCGGGTTGCCCGGCGCGCCGATGCCTTGCACCGCTTCCGCCAGCGTGGCGTAACCGGAGTCGGGATCGTCCGAGTCGTTGGTGTTGATCGAACGGCTGTTGCCGTAGGAGTGCGGATCGGGACGCGACATGCCCTTGAACACTCCGGCCCGGAACACCCAATCGGTATTGAGATCCATGATGAAGGTCATGCTGGGCAAGACTTCGGTATAGTCATTGGTCTGCATGACTCTTTCGTATTCCGCGCCCGATGCCGCCTCAACGAAAAACAGACCGTTCTCCTGCACGACGGTTAACGGGCTGCGGTAACCGATCGACGTAACTTCCGTATCGACGATGCGCACGCCGAAATTGCCGCGGACCGGCCGGCCGGACAATTCGGATTCGTAATTGGCCTGCACGTAGAGAGCCGTCGTGTCTTCGGTCAGGTCGACGCTGTTGGTCTGAATGCCGTTCTGGAAGCCGATCGCGGACCTGCCGCCGTAGTTCGCGGTCAATTCGTCGAGCAAACAGCCGTGGTCGAATGTCGCCCATCCCGTGCCGGACCCGATGCCGCTGGCAACCGTAACGAGATCCTTGCCGCCTCTGGACTCCGACAGGAAACCGGGCTCCGGAAAACTCGATTGGCCGCAGTTGTTGGCGGCATTGAAGACCGCGGCGCGGGCTTCTGCGGTGTTGGAAGAACCGCCGGGGACGCCGTCGAAATCCTCGTCCTCGAACAGGCTGAAACCGTCGTCGTTGCGATTGCCGCCGAAGGTGCGATATTCAAGGGAGGAAGAACGAACGCCAGCCTGTACGTTGTTGACGAAGCTCAGGGCGTCGGTGTCCCAGGACAGGTCCAGCCTGTAGGCGTCGATCGTGTGTTCGCGAATCTGTTGCCTGGCGCGGATTCGCGCGCGGTCGCGGGCGGTGAAGTACGCGGGGTTGGTTATGTCGAAATCCAGCAGCGAATCGGGATCGCACGAACTGCTGCCGTCGGTGCAAAGAATCGTCGGCAACGCGAGTCCGTCCGTGCCGGACGCGTTCACTTCGAAATTGACCAGAAACTCTTCCCTGCTTGAAGTGCGGTCGGGGTCCGTGATCAAGACCTCGTTCGCCGCCATGCGGACCTCTACGTCAGTCTCGGTGCGATGGGTATCCGCAAACGCCGCGTCGAATGCGATTTCCAGACTGTCCGTGGCTTGCCAGGCAATATTCAGACCGGCGCCTTCGTACTCTTCATAGCGTGAAAAGTCCGTGGTATTGGAGCGGATATCGGTATCCGTCGTGAAACTTTGCAGCAGTCCCGTGCGCGGGTTGGAAACGACATTTCTCAGGTTGTTCTGGGTCGCGCCGAACTGAAGATCCTGCCGCAGTTCCTTCTGGTCCCGCTCGGATTGCTGGAAATCCACGAAGACATCCACGTTTTCGTTCGGCTGCCATTGGAACGCGCCGAATATGGCCTCCCGGTCGTCGTCCGTCGTGTTCCGCCGGAACGTGCGGTCGCGGGGGATGTAGGCGTACGGAATATCATCGACGCTGTTGTATGCCGGATTGGAATCGATGAGGTTCTGAAGCTGGTCGTTGCTCAAGTCGGGAGCACTGCCGTTTTCGTCGCAGCGGCCGGACGTGTCGAGCGGCTGCGCCATGGAATCGAACGATTCCAGCACGCAAGCCTCGAACCGCCCGCCACCGGTGGTGTGCGTCGCTTCCGCCTCGGGATTGGAATCGTCGCGCTGTTGCGCGCCGATGGATATTCCGATCCTGCCGAGACCATCGACCTCCCAGGAGTTGATGTAGCTCGCGGTGGCGCGGTAACCGTTATCCTGACCGACGATGTTCCTGTCGTCGGGATGCTGCGAACCCTTCAGACTGAATTGCGCGCGTTGTTCGCCGTATTCGATCGGCCGCCTGGTGCTTAGCTGAACCTGACCGCTGACGGCGCCTTCGATATAGCTCGCGGACTGGGTCTTGTGCACGGAAACGCCATTGAACAACTCGGAAGGAAAAATGCTGAAGTTGACCGCACGGTTGCCGCTGCCGTTGGTCGACTCGCGGCCGTTGACGACCGTGGCGCCCAGATAGGGACCCAATCCCCGGACGGCGACCTCGGTGGCGCCGCCGTTCTCGCGATGCGTCGCCGCGCCGGTAATCGTTTCCAGCGCCTCGCCGATCGACAGGGCCGGCAGCGCACCGATCTCGTCGGCGTTCAGTCCGTCTACGATTTCGGTCGAATTGCGCTTGAGCTGGATGGAATTCTGGATATCGCGCCGCACGCCCGTGACGACGATCTGCTCGATTACGTCGGCGCTTTCGGCCTGCTGGGCGAGAGCCGCGGTCGCGGGCAACAAAGTCGGCGCGCATAGCGCAAGCAGCAACGACGAACGTCGCAGAGTAAAAGTAGTAGTGCGCATGTCGGACCCCTTCAAGTGTTTGGTATTACAAATCGGAAACTCCAATATGAAGGAAATTCCCGAGTTTCCAACTGCATTCCACCTTGACATTGCCATCGGTCAACGTGGTTGTCAAACACTTTTTTGTTACCGATCTGCTTGATTTATTGGTAAGACCAATCTTCGTCTCTCAGCGGTTGGCCTGGCGCACGATGCGTTGCTTGTCGATGTTCCATTCCCGCTCCTTGATGCTCGCGCGCTTGTCGTGTTCCTTCTTGCCCCGGGCAAGGGCGATGCGGCACTTGACCAGATGGTCGCGCCAGTAGAGATGGGTGCAAACGCAGGTATACCCTTTTTGCTGCGTCGCGCCGAAAAGTTTCGACAATTCCTTCTTGTTGAGCAGCAATTTGCGCGTGCGGTCCGGGTCGGCGACGACATGACTGCTCGCCGTCTGCAGCGGCGTGATATGGCAGCCCATAAGGAAAGCTTCGCCGTCCTTCATCAGCACATAGCTGTCGGTCAACTGCACCTTCTTCGCACGCAGACTCTTCACTTCCCAGCCTTGCAGGCACAGGCCGGCCTCGAAGCCTTCCTCGATGTAATAGTCGTGCGTTGCTTTCCTGTTGACCACTATTGTGGTATCAGGTGCGTTCTTCTTCATGACGGTCTTCCGGGAAAGCGCAACTATAACAGGGGACAGGCGAATGGCACACGAAAGGGGGGAGTTCTCTTCCAGGGTCGGGTTCATCCTTGCCGCGGCCGGATCCGCGGTAGGACTGGGCAATCTCGTTGCGTTCCCGGTGATGGCCTCGAAGAACGGCGGCGCCGCGTTTCTGCTGGTATACCTGTTCTTTATCGTGGTGATCTGTTATCCGGTGATGATGGCCGAAGTCGCCATGGGCCGGCACACCCAGCGCAATCCGGTCGGCGCCTTTCTCAAGCTCTCCGGCGGCAGCAGGCTCTGGCACGGCGTCGGCATGCTCGCGATCCTGACGCCCTTCATGATCGCGGTGTTTTATTCGGTCATTACCGTCTGGTTGCTCGTCTATCTGAAGGAACTCGCGGCCGGCGGCCTGGGCATGCTCGCCGAAGACGCGAGTTTCGGCGAAATCGCCGCCCGGCCTACGACTTTCGGCTACCTGATCTTCCTGCTCGTGCTGGTATTCGTCATCCTGCTCGGCGGCGTGAAAGGCGGCATCGAACGGCTGGCGCGGGTGCTGATGCCGACGCTCGCGGTCATGCTTGTGGCGCTGACAATCTTCGTTTTGACGCTGGAAAACGCCAGTGTCGGCATCGCCTATTATCTCGTGCCCGATTTCTCGCGCATGGATCTGGCGGTGATAAACGGCGCGCTCGCCCAGGCCTTCTTCTCGCTGTCGCTCGGCATGGGAATCCTGATTACCTACGGTTCGTATTTCAGCCGCGAGGACAGCATTGCCGGCTCCACGCGCATGGTGGCGGTCGCCGACACGAGCATCGCTTTCTTCGCCGGACTGCTGATCCTGCCGGCGATTTTCGCGTTCGACCCGAATACCAATACCGACGACCTTTCTACGAGCAGCGTCGGGCTGATTTTCAGCTTCCTGCCGAAGATATTCCTTTCCATGGAAGCCGCCGTGGGCTATTTCGGCGCCAGCTTCGCCGCGATCGTCTTCTTCACCCTGGTGTTCTTTGCCGCGCTGACCTCGCTGGTTTCGATCATCGAGATTCCCATCAGTTGCTGGATCGACGAATTCGGGATCTCCCGCCGGAAGGCGATCGTGGTGCAGGCGGTACTGATGGCGGTCTTCACCATTCCCGCCACGATGTCGCTCGAAATCTCCGAGTTCTTCACGAATTTCACGAGTTATGGAGGCGTGTCGAAATCTTTCTTCGACCTGGTGTCGGACGTGTTCTACGAAACCATCCTGCCGCTGGTGGGATTTACGGTTTGCATCTTTTGCGCATGGCGCTGGAAACTGAGCGGGCTTACCGGGGAACTCGAAGTCGGCGACCCCAAATATCGCGGCTCCTGGCTGCATCGCTATGTCGATTTTTCGCTTGGCACCGTGATTCCGGTTGTGCTGCTGGTGGTATTCCTGAGCACGGTCAACCAAATCTATCTCTGATGGTATCCGTGGTCCGCAGCGCCTTGCTGCCCCATTCCGCCCGGCAGATGTTCGACCTGGTGAACGACATCGAGCAATATCCCTCGTTTCTGCCCCATTGCAAGTCCGCCCGGGTGCTTTCCAGCAGCGACGGCGAACTCGTCGGCGAATTGAGCCTGGGACGCGCCGGTATCCGGCAACGTTTCGTTACCCGCAACCGGCTGCTGCCGCCCGAGACGATCGACATGGAACTGGTGGAAGGCGATTTCTCGCATTTCGAGGCGCAATGGCGGTTCGAAAGCCTCGGCGAGAATTCCTGCAAGGTCAGCTTGCGGATGGATTTCGAGTTCCATTCGGCAATCGTGAATTTCGCGGCTCGCGGACTGTTCAGGGATACCGCCGGCGTAATGGTCGACGCCATGGTGGCGCGCGCCGGGGCAGTCTACGGCCAATGAGCCAAACCGCGGGCGCCATCGAAGTGGAGGTCGCCTGGGCGACGCCCGAACGCCAGCGCATCGTCCGCCTCGAAGTGCCGCGTGGTACGACTGCCCGGGAGGCGGTGAAACAATCCGGAATCGTCGATGAGTTTCCCGAAATCGATCTCGAGACGGCGGTCATGGGCATATTCTCGCGCAAGCTCGACGGCAAGCGTGCGCCGGCGCCCGGGGAATACGTTCTGAAACCGCGGGATAGGGTCGAGATCTACCGGCCCTTGCAGATCACACCCGTGGAAGCCCGGAAGTTGCGCGCCGCCAGGGCCGGTTCCAATAGCCGTACGCCTCGCGCATAATGAAGGTCCGCACTGAACTCCCGTAAAAGACGATTCATGAAACGAAGCCAGGGCAAGCCGGGATTGCTGAAACGCATCGAACAGGGGCTCTACGAGTACTATGTGACGCCGCACCGGCGGACCATGGCGCGGGCGGGACGCGACGAGGAAGACCTGTTCATGCTGATCGTCTTTGCCGAAAGCATGGGCGTGCCGAACCCCGCCGCCTTCTACACCATGGAATTGCTGCCTGTAGTTTACGAACGCTTTCATGAATGGCACCAGCGCATGGGCATGGAACGCTCGCCATTGGATCATGTGAATTGCTGCTAGATCTCGCGCGCTCCAGGCAGATTCTCTTCTTCGGCGGCAAGGGCGGCGTCGGCAAGACGACGGTGTCCGCGGCAACAGCGCTAGCACTCGCCGGCGAAGGCCGGCGCGTACTGCTCGTTTCCACCGACCCCGCCCACAACCTCGGCCATCTTTTCAATCGTGAAATCGGCCCACGGCCGGTGCGGCTCGCGCCGGATCTCGACGGCCTCGAACTCGATCCCGAAGCGACCGTGCAGGAGCACATGAGCGAAGTATCGGGCGCGCTGCATAGCCTGATGCCGGTGCAGATGCATGCGGAGATCGACAAGCATATCGCGCTGTCACGAGACGCTCCCGGCATGCAGGAAGCCGCGATCCTGGAAAAGATGGCGGAGATAGTCGAGCGGGGAAGGAAGGAATACGGACATGTGATATTCGACACCGCCCCGTCCGGGCATACCGCCCGGCTCATGGCGCTGCCCGAAATGATGACAGCGTGGACCGAAGGCCTGATTCAGCGCCGCGAACGCGCCGACCGCTTCGCCGAGTTCGTGCGCGGCCTCGGTTCGGATTCGGCATTGGCCGAAGACATCGTCGGCGAAAAAAATCCGGCCGCCGAGAAGGAAAGCAAAATCCGCGGCGTCCTCAATCGCCGCCGGCTCAAATTCGTGCATCTGCGCGAAGCGCTGGCGGACCCGGAACTGACTTCCTTTGTGATCGTGCTCGTCGCGGAACGCCTGCCGGTATTGGAAACCATCGAGTTGCGCGATCAATTGCGCAAGGCGGGACTGGCTATCGACTGCCTGGTGGTGAATAAGTGTCTGCCCGCGGGGGCGGGTGAGTTTCTTGCGGAACGCCGCGCCCAGCAGGAAATCCATTTGCGGACTCTCGGCAAGGCCTTGTCGAAAATTCCCCGCGAACATCTGGATCTGGTCGCGCAGGATATCACCGGCCTGGAAGCGCTGAAGAAGTTTTCGGGAAAACTGTACGACTAGCGTTGCACTCGCCCTGAACCCGTGCCGCGCATCAGTTGCAATACTTCCGCGGTGTCGACGCGATTGAAATCTCCCGGTATCGAATGCTTCAGGCAACTCGCGGCAACGGCGAATTCCAGTGCCTGCCCGCGGTCATCGAAAGCATTCAACCCGTAAATCAGACCGGAAGCAAAACTGTCTCCACCGCCCACCCGGTCGACGATGTCGGTGATTTCATAACGCCGCGACAGGTTGAAGCCGTTAGCATCGCGCAAACAGGCGGACCATTGATTCCTGTCGGCGCTGAGCGATTCCCGCATGGTGATCGCGATAACGGACATGCGCGGAAACCTCTTCAACATTTCCGCACTGAGCAATTCATATTTGGCAGTGTCCAACTCGCCGCTCTCGACATCGATATCGACTTCGACGCCCAGGGATTTCTGGCAATCTTCTTCGTTGGCAATGCCGACATCGACGAACCGGACGAGTTCGTTCATGACTTCCGGCGCGGTCTTGCCATACTTCCACAACTTGCCGCGGTAGTTGAAATCGCAGGACACCGTAACACCGGCCTCGCTTGCCGCGGTCACGGCTTCGAGGCTGAGTCCGGCCGCCGAAGCGCTCAACGCCGGTGTAATTCCGGTAATGTGCAACCATTTCGCTCCGGCGAAAATTTCATCCCAGTCGAAATCGCCCGTCTGCGCGATGCTGATGGAAGAACCGGCGCGATCGTATACAACCTTTGATGATCGCTGATTGGCGCCGGTCTCCAGGAAATAAATGCCGACGCGGTCGCCGGATCGCCTGATGTATCCGGTATCCACACCGAACTTGCGCAACTCACGGGTCGCCGCATTGCCGATCGCATTGTCCGGCAGGGCGCTTACGAAAGCGGCGTCGCAGCCGAAATTCGCCAGCGAGACGGCGACGTTGGCTTCGCCGCCGCCGAATGTGGCTTCCAGGTTCGGCGATTGAAACAGTCGCTCATGGGACGGCGATTTCAGGCGCAGCATGATTTCGCCGAAGCAGATGATATCCGCCAAGATCAGACCTCCTGTTCAGACGGGTGCGTCGGCGTCAGGAAAAATACAGTCCGCCGTTGATATCCAGACTTGCGCCGGTTATGAAGCTCGATTCGGGCGAGGCGAGATACGCGGCCAGGTCCGCCACTTCCTGCGCCTGTCCTTCACGGCGCAGCGGCGTTGCCGCGGCGACGTTCGCCCGCACCTGATCCTTGGTAAAGGTATCGTGAAACGTCGTGTCTATCATTCCGGGGCAAACACAGTTGACGCGAATTCCGGCGGGGCCCAGTTCCTTGGCGAGGCCGCGGGTAAAGGTCATTAGCGCGCCCTTGGAACTCGCGTAGGCGATAGCCCCGGGACCGCCGCCGTCGCGGCCGGCCTGCGACGAGAAATTTACGATCGAACTTCCCGCGCCCATGTGGGAAACCGCATGTTTGGCTGTCAGGAATGCACTGGTGAGGTTCAGTTTCATCACGCCTTCGAAAAACGATTCGCTCATCTCCGCGAGCGTTTTGCGCGCGACCAGTCCGCCCGCGATATTGACGAGAATATCGATGGAATCGCCGAACTCGCTTCGTGTCCTGTCGATGAGATTTTCCACGTCCGCGCTATCCGTCATGTCGCCGCGGACGCTGATTGCCGTTCCGCCGTTCGCCTGGATTGCCGCCAATGTGGCTTCACCGTCCCCGGCGCTGTTAAGCCAGGTAAACGCGACTTTGGCGCCATTCGCGGCAAGTGTTTCCGAAACTGCCCTGCCGATGTCGCGCGAGCCGCCAGTGACGATTGCTACCTTGTTTTCGATATTCATTCCTGATTCCAGCAAGTAATTGATGATTGGGAATTCAACCGGCCGCTTCGGCTCTCAATCCCGCAATTCGCGTTCTTCGGCGAACTCTTCACCGAAAAATGCGTAAAAACCGTTCCAACTGTATGGGCGACCTTCCAGGCTGACCGTATGTGATGTCGTTTCGTCCGAATCGAGTGACAAGGCAAGGATCGATTGCGAACCGTCGCCGGTTCGAATGCCCAGGACATCGGAGGCGCCTTCGCGCAGAAATCGGACATCTTCGATCAAGCCGGCGCTGTTCAACGTATATTCTTCCGACCCGTTGTATTCGCCGTGCGGTTCGAATACGGATACGAACCAGTTTGAACTTGCGCTATCCACCCGGAATACGAGCGCCTGCTCCCTGCGCAGGTTGAACAGCGGGTCGTTGGCGCCCAGTTCGGTAATAAATACTTCCATATCGTGTTGCGCGGCGACCGTATAGGTGTAGAAGCGATTTTCGGTCAGCCAGGTAACGGAAAAATTCTCGCCGGCGGGGACTTCAGTACTTGCGCGCAGCCACAAGTGCTGATAGCCGTTTGCTTCGCCCAGCGGCCGCAAATTCGAAATCCTGGGCTCCAATGAGTGGCTTGTATCGACGATATGCCCATTGAAATGCACCGGCAGATCGTATTGATGTTCACTCGAACTGCTTGCATGAAGGACGTCGATCATAACCGGATTGTCGGTGGCCAGATCGTCAAGCAAGGCTACGGTGCGATTGAACGATGTGTCCTCGTAGGCGTCTTCCATGCTGGCCGAGGCGATCTGAACTTCGTCGGTGCTGTCAAAGAAGAGGATTTCGGGGTGACTCTGCTCCGCAATGCTCAAGCGGCCGCTGAAATGGCTGGTTTCGTCGACCACCAGCGTATTGTGTGCGACGGTTTGCTTGGCCCAGGTTTCGTTTTCAGGCAAATAGCGTCCGCCGTTTTTCTGTTCGACGTTCAGGAAGCGCGCCGCGCCGTAATCGGTCAAAATTTCATTGCCGTTATCGTAGAACAGCAGTCCCAGCTTGTCGAAATGACCGTGTCCCATGCCTTGGGACGTGGCCTTGAGCACGAGAGCCTGCTCGTTGGAAAAATCTCCGCTGCGAAGTACGGCCAGCGCGCCTTGCCTCCCTTCCGGCCCGTCGCGAAACATCCGCGAGCGATAGTCGAACGGTGATGTTTCGCCCTGATCTCTGGCCCGCGCCAGCCTGAAACCATCGCCGTTCAATACATAGGAGCTTTGCAATCCCGCGATGGACAAGAGCGTGGAGTCGCCCGTCAGGGCATAGGCCATCGCGATTCCGTAGCGCAACTCCACGGTGTCCAGTCCCTTGTCCTTGATCGCGTCGTTCAACGGGAAAAACAGCCCGGCATAGGACAGGTCGACACAGGCGTAGATCGCCTTCAGCAGGATTCCTTCACGGTGTTCGAATATCTTCAACTCCGGGTCGTTCGCTTCGATGCTGCGGGCGAACAGCAGGAAGGGCATCATGGCGTAACGCTGGTAGTAAGGGCCCTCGCTGTAATAGCCATCGGGCGAAAACAGCAGATCGATCTGCCTGATGAATCCCGAATCCCCTTCACCGGTCAGACCATATAGCGCCTTGCGAACGTAGTCTTCGTCATCGAGCGCATAGCCGGTCATGCCGACCGCGGCAACCGCCCAGGTTCCGTGGTTATGAATCCTGTCGAATGTGCCGGGTGACCCTTCGGAGAGAAAGTCGGCCATCGGACGCAGCAGATTGCTGACGACCCGGTCTCTTTCGGCGGTCGACAAGGTATCCTGAATCGCATCGAATCCCTGTATGGCGTAGGTAAGCCATACGGACTCGTTGAGGTTTTGCCAGAATAGCCTTCCCGGATTCGAGCCCCTGCTTTGCGGGTGATTGCCAAGCCCCGGATACATCTCGGCGTATGAAAGAAGCAGGCGAGCGGCATTGCGGGCATCAGTCTCGTCTCCGGTCAATTGGTAGACGATTCCCGCGTCGTGTATCGCAATACCGTTCCTTTTATGGGTTTCATGGGAGTAACCGCCCCCGGCGTCCACCGGCTCCGGCACATCCGGCGCCGTTTCGAAGTAAAGGTCGAGTTCGGTTGCGGTTTCCTCGAGAACCCGGGAAAAAGCGGGGGACTCGTGCCGGAACTGCCTGATGAACTCCACATCCGCAGGCGAAAGCAGCAGGCCGGGGCGTTCGGCGGAGTATCCGGGAGTCCACAAGACCAATGTGGCGGCGGCAAAAAACAGAGTTTGCGAAACTTTGAATCTCATTAGCCGAATTCGTTCAGGTCGCCAATTCAGATACTTGCGATCTTGAGAAAGCGATGGCGACTTTCCGATGCCTTCTTGCGTATTCTTTCGAGTGCCTGTTCTTCGGTGATATCGAGCATGGACCCCAGCAGGCGCGCGAAATGTTTGCGCATTGCCACACGGGCGGCGGCGGGGTCCCGCTCGCGAAGCGCAACGTAGATTTCCATATGTTCATCGCCCCTCTGCGATGTGTCTTCGAGACAAACGGCCTCATAGACTTCCTTGACTTGGGGCAGTTCGTCGCGCATTTTCCAGAGGAGTTCGACGATATGACGCGCGGCGGAGTTTCCGGAAGCCGCTGCGATCGTGAGATGGAATTCCCGATCCGCCATTTCCGCCGCTTCTTCGTCGTCGGGATCGTCGGAAGCCATTTTTTCTATGCAGCCGGAAAGCTTATCCAACTCCTCGTCGCTGATATTCAGTGCGGCCAGTGCGGCCACCTCCGATTCGAACAAGGATCTGGCTTCGGTCACTTCAAAGGCGTTTACTTTCGGAAGACTTTCATGACCGGGGTCGATGTCTTCGAGTACGTAGACCCCCGAACCGGTCTTGATGTCAACCTTGCCGCGAGCTTGCAAGGCCACCAGGGCCTGACGAATCGTGACGCGGCTTACCTTGAATTGTTCCGCCAGATTTCTCTCCGCCGGCAAGCGGCTGCCCGCCGGATAGACACCGTTGTCAATCAATTCCAGCAGTGATCGGGCGACCGTGTTGTAAAGTCTTTTATCACTCATGTGACGTCTCGATTGGGACAGCGGATGGATAGTCCAGTCTTTATACCAATATGCCGAAACTGTGTAAACAACTTTGTATTGAATCCGGCATGGGGAGCAGGGATTGAACTCAGTTCAGGTCTTCCGGAGGATTCGGCACGAAGTCGCCGGTGACGGTGGCGAGTTGATCGTCGACGAACAGGATCGTGATGCGTTCCTGCGTGCGGGCGCCGCCGCCGGGCTGGAAGTTGTAGACGTAGTCCCAGCGGTCCTGGTGGAAGGGGTCGCGCACGAGCGGCGTGCCCATGACGAAGATGACCTGGTTCTTGGTCATTCCGGGCCGCAACTGGTTGACCATATTCTGCAGGATCACGTTGCCCTGGGTGATGGAGATCTTGTACACGCCGGGAAAGTCCAGCGAGCCCAGGTTGTTGGAACAACCCGCCAGGACGGTCAACAGCAATGCGGGGAGAAATCCGGCCGGTTTGAACATGTGGGAGTCCGTATCTTGCGGGGCCGCCGATGGCAGCGGCTTTCATAAGCGAAACCAGCCGTGCATAATAACTCACGCAAGGGCGATAGAACAGCAATCCAATTCCGCGAATCGGCAGTCATACATGGGCACTGAAAATCAGGAACTGCGCAAGGCCGGGCTCAAGGTTACGCTGCCCCGGGTCAAGATTCTGCAGATTCTGGAAACCTCCGAGAACAAGCACATGAGCGCCGAGGACGTGTACAGGGCGCTGGTGGAATCCGACCAGGAAGTCGGTCTGGCGACGGTCTATCGCGTATTGACCCAGTTCGAAGCGGCGGGCCTGGTCTTGCGCCACCATTTCGAAGGCGGCCATTCGATTTTCGAGTTGATGCCCGGCGATCATCACGACCACATCGTCTGCACGACATGCGGCAAGGTCGAGGAGTTCTACGACGACATCATCGAAGACCGGCAGGTCAAGGTCGCCGAGAAGTTCGGCTTCAAGATCACCGACCACAGCATGTATCTGTACGGCATCTGCCCGGCATGTCAGCAGGAATCCTGATCGCCCGCGAGCATCTGCCGGGCATGGGCCAGTGAAGCGTCGCTGAATTCCGCTCCGGCCAGCATGCGGGCCAGTTCGAGCACTCTCGCATCCTCGTCGAGTTCGCTGATCGAAGTCTGCGCACTCGCGCCGTCACTGCTCTTGTCCACCGAATATTGCCGATGCGCGCGGCTGGCCACCTGGGGCTGATGGGTGACGCAAAGGATCTGGGCAGAATCGCCGAGCGTCTGCAGCAATGCGCCGACCTGGGCGGCCACGCCGCCGCCGATCCCGACATCGACTTCGTCGAAAACCAGGCAGGGGGTCTGGGAGGTTTGAGCGGTCACGACCCGGATCGCCAGGCTGATTCGGGACAGTTCGCCCCCCGAGGCGATTTTCGATAGCGGACCCGGCTGCTGCCCCGGATTGGTGCTGACGAGAAACTCCACTCTTTCCAGGCCGCGGGCGTTGACGGCGTCGGACGCTAGTGGCTCAAAACGGATTTCCATGCCCGCATCGCCCATGCCGAGGCGGGCAATGCGCTTTTCGATCTCCCGCGACAGCGGACCCGCACCCTTGCGGCGTTGTTTACCGACCTGCCCTGCGACCTCGGCGTATCGTTCGCGCAATTTCAAGTCTTCATCGCCAAGGCGCTGCAATTCTTCTTCGCGGCCGTGAATGGCCTGCAATTGCTCTTGCAACGACCGCGTCAATTGCGCCAGTTCGGCCGGCTTGACCTTGTGCTTGCGCGCCATGTCATGCAGTCTGCCGAGGCGATCGTCGACCTGGGAAAGGCGCTCCGGATCGATGGGAAACTCGTCCGTCGCCGCGCGCAGGTCCGCGGCCGCCTCGTCGATCTGGATGCAGGCCGATTCAAGCAGTTCCATCGCATTGGCTATGCGGTTGCTGTCGCCTTGCAGGTCGCCGAGTAGCTGCAAGGCGCGCCGCAGACTGCCCAGGGCGTTGAACTGCTCGTGATCGGCAATGTCCTGCACCGCGCCGGCCAGTGCCGCCAGCGCTTGCTCGGCGCCGCTCAGGCGGCGATGTTCCTGCTCAAGCGTTCCGGTTTCGCCGTCTTCCGCCGCGAGTTCCCGCAACTCGTCCAGTTGGTAGGTCAATAACTGGACGCGGCCTTCATCGTCATCGCCGCGCAGCCGCGCGATATCGCGCTGATTGGTCTGCCACCGGCCGTGCAGCGAACGCAGTTCTTCGAGCAGGGTGTGTTCGACACAATAGTCGTCGAGCAGGGAAAGCTGGGTCGCACGTTGCAAGAGGGACTGGTGTTCCTGCTGGCTGACGATATCCACCAGCAATGCGCCGAGTTGTTGCAGGCTCGCCATGGTCACCGGCGAGTCGTTGATGAATGCCCTGGAACGCCCGTCGGCGCCGACCGCCCGGCGGACCAGGCAGGAATTCGCCGCGTCTCCCTGCAACTGGTTGTCTTCCAGCCAGGCGTCCGCGGCGTCGTTTTTCGAAACATCGAATTCCGCAGTGATCTCGGTCCTTTTCGCGCCCGTTCTGACGACGGTCTTGTCGGCCCGGTCCCCGAGCGCGAGCCCGAGCGCGCCGACGATGATCGACTTGCCCGCGCCGGTCTCGCCGGTAAGTGCCGACATGCCCGGGCGGAAGTCGACATCGAGGCCTTGCACCGTGGCGTAGTTACGGATCGAGAGGTGTTGCAGCATGGCGCGAAAAGTATATTGGATGGGTTGAAACATCAATCCATGTCCCCATATAGGCTTTCGTGACCTGAGAATCGGGTCAATGGCTTCGTTTGTTTGAACGCAAGTCGGAAGAGGTCGGGCCGGGACGTCAAGGCATGAGCAGAACCAAAAAGAAATCCAGGATCGAGTCAGAGCAGGCGGACGCGCAGGAAGTCGCGGAGCAGGAGGCGGCTGAGGAGGCGACCGATTCCGGGGAAGCCGAGGGCGAAGAAGGCGCGGCCGAAGAACTTGCCGACCTGAGCCTGGAAGAGGCGCTGGCCCGGCTGGCCGACGCCGAAGAGGAATGCCGCCGGACCGAAGACCAGTTGTTGCGGATTCAGGCGGAAATGCAGAATCTGCGGCGCCGCACGGAACAGGACATCCAGCGGGCGCACAAGTTCGGCCAGGAAAGATTTTCGAGCGAATTGCTCGTGGTGATGGACAACCTGGAGCGCGCCCTGAACGCGGCGAGCGAACACGATGACGAAGTCGTCAAGGCGATTCACGAAGGCGTGAACCTAACACTGAAGAGCTTCGCGGACTGTTTCGCGAAGTTCAATATCGAAGAGGTCGACCCGATGGGCGAACCCTTCGATCCTGCGTTGCATCAGGCGATGTCAATACAGGAAAACGGCGAAGTGGAGCCGAATACGGTCATAGCGGTCATGCAGAAAGGCTATACCTTGCATGGCAGGGTGCTGCGGCCGGCGATGGTGGTCGTATCCACCGACCCGGCCTGACCGAAACCGGACAGCAAAAATTTTTACAGTCAGTCCGTAAAGCGATGCGGGCGGCAAAGTTAACGGAGACCGAACATGGGCAAGATCATCGGCATCGACCTGGGCACGACCAATTCCTGCGTGGCGATCATGGAAGGGGGCGAGCCACGGGTCATCGAAAATTCGGAAGGTGATCGCACCACCCCCTCCATCGTTGCTTACAGCAAGGATGGCGAGACCCTCGTGGGTCAGCCTGCCAAGCGCCAGGCCATTACCAATCCCGACAATACCCTCTTCGCCATCAAGCGCCTGATCGGCCGCCAGTATGAGGACGACGTGGTGCAGAAGGACATCAAGATGGTGCCCTACAAGATCGTCAAGGCGAGCAATGGCGACGCCTGGGTGGAAGTCAACGGCAAGCAGATGTCGCCGCCGCAGATTTCGGCCCAGACGCTGATGAAGATGAAGAAGACCGCCGAGGACTATCTCGGCGAAGAAGTAAAGGAAGCGGTCGTTACCGTGCCCGCCTACTTCAACGATTCCCAGCGCCAGGCGACCAAGGACGCCGGCCGCATCGCCGGGCTCGACGTCAAGCGAATCATCAACGAGCCGACCGCGGCGGCGCTTGCCTATGGCATGGACAAGCGCACCGGCGACTCGACCATCGCGGTCTACGACCTCGGCGGCGGCACGTTCGACATTTCGATCATCGAGATTGCCGAAACCGACGGCGAACACACCTTCGAAGTGCTGTCCACCAATGGCGACACCTTTCTCGGCGGCGAGGATTTCGACCTGCGCCTGATCGACTATCTGGCGGACGAGTTCAAGAAAGAGCACGGCATGGATCTGCATAACGATCCGTTGGCCCTGCAGCGTCTGAAGGAAGCCGCGGAGAAGGCGAAGATCGAACTGTCTTCCTCGCAGCAGACCGAAGTCAACTTGCCGTACATCACCGCCGACGCGAGCGGACCAAAGCACCTTGTACAGAAGCTTACTCGCGCCAAGTTCGAATCACTGGTTGAAGACCTCGTCGACCGCACCCTGGGGCCGGTGAAGATCGCTCTGAAGGATGCGGGCATCGACACGTCCTCCATCAACGACGTGGTGCTTGTCGGCGGTCAGACCCGGATGCCGCTGGTGCAACAGAAGGTCGCGGACTATTTCGGCAAGGAAGCGCGCAAGGACGTCAATCCCGACGAAGCGGTCGCCGTCGGCGCGGCCATCCAGGCCGCGGTGCTGGCCGGAGACGTTACCGACGTGCTGCTGCTCGACGTGACCCCGCTCTCGCTCGGCATCGAGACTCTTGGCGGCGTGGCCAGCGCGCTGATCGACAAGAACACCACGATTCCGACCAAGAAGACCCAGACTTTCTCCACCGCCGACGACAATCAGACCGCGGTGACCATTCACGTGGTGCAAGGCGAGCGCAAGCAGGCGGCCCAGAACAAGTCGCTCGGCCGTTTCGACCTGACCGACATCCCGCCGGCGCCGCGCGGCATGCCGCAGATCGAGGTCTCTTTCGACCTCGACGCCAACGGCATCCTCAACGTGTCGGCCAAGGACAAGGCGACCAACAAGGAACAGTCGATCGAGATCAAGGCATCCAGCGGACTGTCGGAAGACGAAATCGAGAAAATGGTCCGCGACGCGGAAGCGCATTCCGCCGAGGACAAGAAGTTCGAGCAGTTGATCATCGCGCGTAACACCGCCGACGGGCTGATTCACGCAACCCGCAAGACCATCCAGGAAGCGGGTGAGGCGGCCACCGACGAAGAGAAGGCGGCGATCGAAAGCGCGATCGGAGATCTGGAAGAGGCGGTCAAGGGCGACAATCTCGAAGCCATCGACAAGGCCACCGAGGCCTTGACCGAGGCTTCCACGCCCGTGGTGCAGAAGATGTATGCCGAGCAGGCCGCCGAAGGCGAAGAGGCCGCCGGCCAGGCCGAGGCCGGCAAGGCCGACGATGAAGCGGTCGACGCGGAGTTCGAAGAAGTCAAGGAAGATCAGAAGTAAGCCGTTCGGCTTGGACACGGCGGCATCATGGCAAAGCGCGACTACTACGAAGTCCTCGGCGTAAGCCGGGACGCCGGCCAGGCCGACCTGAAGAAGGCTTACCGGCACACCGCCATGAAGCATCACCCGGACCGCAATCCGGGTGACAAGGAAGCGGAAGCCAAGTTCAAGGAAGCGAGCGAGGCGTTCGAAGTCTTGTCCGACGAGCAGAAGCGCGCCCGCTACAACCAGTTCGGGCATGCCGGCGTGGAAGGTCAGACCGGCGCCGGCGCGGCGGATTTCGCCGACATCTTCGGAGATATCTTCGGCGACATATTCGGCGCGCGCCATGGCGGCCGCGGTGGTGGACGCCGCCAGCAGGGCGCCGACCTGCAATATCATCTCGAACTCAGCCTCGAAGACGCCGTCCAGGGCGTATCGCGAAACATTCGCGTTCCTTCCAGAGTGCGTTGCACCGCCTGCGGCGGCAGCGGCGCACGCGCGGGTACGGAGCCCGTGGAATGCAGCGCTTGCGGGGGCGTCGGCCAGGTGCGCATGCAGCAGGGATTCTTCTCGGTGCAGCAGACCTGTCCCCGCTGCCGCGGCGAAGGCAAGCAGATCAAGGATCCCTGCTCAAGCTGCCGCGGCGCCGGCACTGTAGAGGAATCGCGCACGCTGTCGGTGAAAGTGCCCGCCGGCGTCGATACCGGCGACCGCATCCGTCTCACGGGCGAAGGCCAGGCAGGCGCGCGCGGCGGCCCGCCGGGGGATCTCTACGTACGCATCGAAGTGCGGCCGCACCCGGTTTTCGAGCGCGACGGCGCCGACCTGCATTGCGACATCCCCATCAGTTTCGTCGACGCGGCCCTCGGCAACGATCTTGAAGTTCCTACCTTGAGCGGCAGAGTCAAACTCAAGATTCCGTCCGAAACCCAGACCGGCAAACTGTTCCGCCTGCGCGGCAAGGGCATTACGCCCGTCCGCGGCGGTCCGCCCGGCGACCTGCTTTATCGCCTCGTCGTGGAAACACCGGTCAAACTCACCTCGCGCCAGCGCGAACTGCTGCAGGAATTCCGCGAGATCCAGGAAGAACAGGGCAACCGCCAGTCGCCGAGACGGAAAAGCTGGCTCGATGGTGTCAAGCGATTCGTCGAAAGCTTGCGGGCCTAGGACAGCCTATCTTGCCGGTCAGCGCAATACATGCAGCGCGCCGGGATTGAAAGTTGCGGATACCAGTGGCGACCTTTGCAACCGCGCCGCATTGACTACGACGCCGGTTACCGACATGGCCGTCATCATCGAACCGAAGATAAACCAGACGATCTTGGTGGCAATGCCTCCGAAATAGCCGAAATGCAGCGGATCGGAAGCTTCGGAAATGCGATGGTGGGCTTCGAGATTTTCGCCGCGAAAGCTGCCGACTGCCTCGAGGGTCGCCGGGTCGAAGTAGACGCTGTTCGCTCTCGGCCGGACCAGGGTGGCGGATAATTCTCCCTGGATCGTCAACGGAGACCGCGCATTGCCTGGAAACAGGATCATTCGCGCATCGAATCCCGGCAATTCCTGCTGCGCCCCATCTATCGCCAGTTGCAGGTCGGCGCCGCTGAAACCGTCGGGCAAGACCGAAGTTCGGCTGGCCATATCAAACTCGGGCGCGGGAAACGGCGGCGCGCGTCCGCCGAGTTCCTCGATGAAATACCAAACGCTCGTGATCGCGATCAGGGCGATAAACCAGCTTCCCCATAGTCCCATGAGCCGGTGCAGGTCCCCATTCCAGATTCGCGTGTTGCGGTCGAATCTCGGCCATTTGAACAATCCCCGCCAGAACTTCTTGTAGACCACGAACCCGGCGACCAGTGAGATCAGCAATGGAAAGGCGAGAAAAGTCACGATCGGGATTCCGATGTTCAATGGCATCATGAGATGCCGGTGAGTGGTGCGGAAAAAGCGTTGAACGTTGAAAAATGATGTCACGCCGAGCAGGCTGCCATCGGCAGGATTCAGCCAGATTCTGACGTTCTCGCCACGAGGCGTCAGGGCGAGCGCTTGCAGGGAAAACCAGTTGTCCTGGAACCTGCTGAGGTTCAGCAACCGGTATTCGGGAAATTCCCCGCGCACGTTATCGAACGCCGCGCTCCAGTCGATGTTTTCGGGCGCAATGCGCTCGGTCGCCCGCATTTCCGGGTTAAGCAGCCAGTCAATCTCGTAACTGAACACGGCGATCGTCCCGGTCGCCAGAATAAAGGTCATGAGCAGGGATAGTTTGAGGCCTATCCAGGAATGAATCGTGAACCAGGCCCGGTCACGCTTCTGTTTGCCGGACAAGCGCCTTTGCGCGGCTTCGCCCGGGCTCATTGCGAAACACGCCGAACAAGGCCGAATGCCGAAAGTCTGCGGATCGTCTCTGTCCGTTTTTCTTCTTCCAGGTCGGAAAAATCAGCTTTCGAAAATGGTTCCCCCGCAAGGAACGCCTGCAAGCCCGGCAGCGCCTCTTTTTCGAAATGGATATTGCCGCCCGGACAGACGATTACGACTTCGGAATCGTCATGCCGCAGCAGAACCTGCAAAGATGGGCGCCGCTCATACAGATCGGCGTTCGAAACAGGCAAGGAGGCGTCGACCAATGCACCTTGCAATTCGGGGCGACGTTCGCGCACGAAACTTGCCCTGAAGAAAGACAGTACTTCGCTGAAATCGGCCTGTTCCGCGAACTCCTTCGCCAGTTCCCGGAATTGCTCTTCCAGGGACTCCTCGTCGAAATCCGGGCGCGCGAATCCCGCCGGCAGCGAGCGGCGGAATTTCGGATTGCGCAGGGCCACTTCCGATACGGCTTCCAGCATGAGGTCGGCCCACTTCCTGACGATCAATCCGGTAGTGATGTGCAAGGACGGTTCGTCGCCGTGGCTCGAGGCGTCGTGCATCAGGCCCCGGGGAATGTAGAGGCAATCTCCGGCCTGCAGCAGGAACTCCTGTTCCAGCTTTCCCGGATCGTGTACCCCGGCCTTGAATCCTTCGCCGCTATAAGGATTGTCTACCGGCCTTTCATACAGCCGCCACTTTTTCGCTCCGGATACCTGAACGATGAAAACGTCGTGGTCATCGTAATGCGTGCCGAACCCCTGGCTTCCGGGAGGCGTCAGGTAGACATTGGTTTGCACGCGGCAGCTCAGGAGGTCTTCAAGCGATCGGCAAAAACGGGCGAGACGCGCGTCGGCAAGATGCAACTGGTTCAATATGATCGTCGCGCCGCGCTGAAATTGTCGAATGACGGCGCCTCGATCGATATTGCCGTTGCTGAATGTATAGTTGGAGCGCTTGATCGGCGGCTGGCTGCGAGCCATCGACAGCGACGCCGATTTCAGATCGGTGCTGGAAATGATCTCGTCGATTCGGCCGATGCTCAACAATTCAGCGAAGCGCGTGGCATCGCCGTGCCCGCAATGCAGGGCGCGCTGTTCGTGGTAGCTCTCGAAGAATTCCGTCTTGGAAGTCGATCCGATCAGCCAGGACAGCGAGTCTCTGATCTCGTGCTCTTCAGCCATTGACCGTCAAATTCAGTAGAGGCCTCTGCCGTTCCGGCCGCTGTTGTCGGTGCCTTCGCCACCGGTCTGGTCGGCACTGTCGGTGCTTTCGCCGCCGGTCTG
>VYCF01000003.1:78089-88854 GCA_009844085.1 Gammaproteobacteria bacterium
GTGCTTTCGCCGCCGGTCTGATCGGTGCTGTCGGTACTTTCGCCTCCGGTCTGATCGCTGGTATCGGTTCCTTCCTGCTGTCCCAGGGCGTGGGTGGACGAAACCAGTCCCAGGAAGGAAGCCGTTGAAACCGCTGCGGTTCCCGTGACGATCTCCAGAAAAGATCTACGGGTCATATCGTTGTTACTGGACATTTCGTATCCTCATTGCGAACCCGGCCGGGCTCATTTCTGTGTCTGCCGGCAGCAATGGGAGAACTTTCTCGCGTCTGCCCGAGTCGCCAACTGATGGAGTCGGGATATTAATACGATTCAAGTGCGAACGCAAATGCGATTTATTCGCATTAAAAATTGTGGGTAATCGTTCCTTCCGGATTCTGCTACTGGCGCCATCGGTAAATATGCCGCCATAATGCCGGACGAATTTCCTTGCAGTTGGGCGGAGGCCGTCAGCCATGAAAACGTTTAAATCAGTTCCGGCGTTTGCCGCGCTCGCGTTGTTCACCGCAGGCAGCCCGGCGACCGCCCAGGAAAACGATTTCGTCTTTTATTCGGAACTAGCCAGGGCCTGGTACGAAGCCGGATCCTACTTCGAGTGGCAATCGACCACGGAAAACAACAACGGCGCCGTCGTCGATGTGCATTACCGGACCTTCGGCGACCCCGAAGATCCGCAATTACTGCTCGTGCATGGCTATCCCAGATCCAGCTTCGACTACGAAGAAATGATCGTCTACCTGCAAGATGACTATTACATTGCCACGCTCGATTTTCCCGGCTTCGGTTTCTCCGAAAAGCCCCTGAACGACTATTCCTACATGCTCGAAGACGACGCCCGGCTGCTCGACTTTTTCGTGCGGGAAATCGTCGAATTCGATGACTTCGCGATGTTCACCCACGATCGCGGCGTCAGCGTCGGACTGGCATTCCTCGGCCATTACCTGGACGAGGACCGGCCCTACACGATCAATTATCACTTCCTGTCGAACAGCGGCATGTTTCTGCCGCTGGCCAATCTCGTCCCCGGCCAAAGAGTATTGCTGGACCCGGTGCGCGGCCCGGCCGCGATAGCCGAGCTGAAATCCAGGCCGCGCCAGACCGAAGGCGATCCGGAAAGCCTCGCCTACGCCGACATCCAGGCCTTCAATGACGGCATCGGCGCCAGACTCCATGTCGGCAAGTACCTGCTGGAACGCGTGGCGAACGAATATCGCTGGCTCGACAACCTGCCCCGGAGCCCGATTCCGGTCGCCTATGTCTGGGGCGCGCTGGACCCGGTCAATCCCCTTCGCACGGCCAACTACGTCTGGGCCGAATACCTGAACGAGCGCGATGTCGAAAGTTCCTTCTGGGTCCTCCCCACCGCAAGCCACTATCCGCAACGCGACCGGCCGGCCGAACTGGCCAGGATCGTCAATCTCGCGCTCTCCGGCGGAGTGCCGAGCCAGGAGGACGGTGACGATTTCATGTGGACCTGGAACCGCCAGCGAACCGAACACGACGCGATCTTCATCGGTCATTCCATCATCAGGGAAATGGAATTCGAGGGTGCGGTGGAGTATACGCCGCAAGGCTATCGGTACTAATTTGCCGGATGAGGGTTAGCGCGATGAGGGACAGGACAGAATGAAGCAACTTGAGAAATTCGTTATTCGAGATCAACCGAAATCCGACGGCCTTGAGAGCCTGCTCAACAGCATCAAATTTTTCAGGGCGGAACTGGGAATGCCTGCCACCGAATTACCGACAACCTATAGTGAGGCGGAAAGAGAATACAAAGAACTGATTTCCAAGGTGGAGCCTCCCACTGCCGAGCAATTGGATAGATTCTATCTTCTACTGGCGGAAACAGGAGGCGAATTGTCTGGCGAGTTGCATTCGAGGGCGCAAGTCGACTTGCTCATAAGGGAACTGGAGAGGGCTAAGCGAAAGATGAAGAAAGACTACGAAAGGCTCTATACCGGTTCCTCAAAGGACGATGAGAGTTTCTTCACTCTGGCAGGAATTCTTGTCATGTTGGTCCTGGGCGTCATTTTCTTCATTTCATACTCGATCTGGCCTGAGGCTACGGTAGGCTATTCAGTCTTGGGATTTTCCGTGCTCGCCTTTGTCCTGCTCACGCTCTGGTATACGGGCCGCTAGCGACAAGCAGGCAGGGAAGGGATCCACTGGCGAACGCGTCGCCGGCGGCGTTTACGGGCAGAAGTATGAAAAGCCAACTCGCCGGGTGTCGGCAAACACCCGGCGAATTCCTAGTTGATCTTCACCAGGCCGATCTGGTTGGAACTGCTTTGGTGAATCAGCAAGTTGTTGTCCTCGGTCACCCACACGTGGCGTACGATGCCTACGCCGGAGGGAATCGCCCAACTCTGGAATGACTCGGTGCGCGGATTGAAGCGCACGAGGGCGTCCGGCCGCATGGCCGATTCGTTGTACCAGATGACGTCGTCAATAACCGCCAGCGAGTAGGGATGCGAGTCCGGCCCACTGGGTGAATCCCACTGCCTGATTTCGCCCGTGGCGGGATCGAGCCGCCCGATCTTGCCCATGGTCGAGTTGACGAACCAGACGATGTCGTTGCTATCGAGGCCGAGGCGGCGGATGCGGGTGCGGTCGTCGGGCACCTCGTAGTAGCGCACTTCCATGCTGTCCGGGTCGAGCGCACCCAGCTTGTTGGTTCCGTTGTAGGCGACCCAGACCGTGCCTTTTGAATCAACCTGGATGCCGTATGGCCTGGGCTCGGTGGGAATTTCGGTGATATCGCCTGATTCGGGATTGAGGCGGCCGAGAACGGCGGCGCCCTGGGCGGTGAAATACAGGTTGCCGTTGGGATGCCAGACCGCTGAGTGCGGATCGCGCGCTTCGGTCTGATACTCGGTCACGAGACCGGTTTTCGGGTCGAGCATGCCGATCGTGGCGTTGCTGTTGCCGGTGTACCAGATGTTGCCGTCAGCATCGGGCACTATGGTATGCGGCCGTGCGGTCGGCGGCAGGCGAAACTCTTCCATTTCACCTGTGTCCGGATCCAGCCTGCCGGCGAGCGAAGCCCACATGCCGGTCCACCAGATCGAGCCGTCAGGCGCTTCCGCCGGGTCGCGGGAACGCTGACCGAGAGTAGGTACGGTCCATTCGATGATTTCGATCTCGGTATCGCCGGCGATCAGGTTGGGCCGGCGCGATACGTCCTCGGGAAAATGCTCGGCGAGGTACTCCGCCATGGTGTTGGCCTGGGCGTCAGGCAGTTCGATCATCGTTGCCATGACGCGGCGCCATTCTTCGACCGTGCTGTACCCGGCGGACCGGGTAATCGATGCAGTGGTGTGGCAACTGGAGCAATGATTTTGCACCAGATCCTTACCCGGACCTTCGGGCAGGGGGGTCGGCGCGGGCCGCTGGCCAATGGCCGGCTGCAGGAAGGCGAGCAGAACGGGAGCGATTGCAAGCAACAGGACTTTCTTCATCGGGCACTCCGCCGTGGCTGAAGGTTCAGCGGGATAGCTTATCCCAAAAACAAGCGATGTTGCAGTTGCCGAACCCAAATTCTGGAGCCGGTTTCACTATGGTCATGGATTGTCTAACATCTGCCCCGGCGAAAAGCGGTGGAGCGCTAATGAGCAGACAGAGATCGCAACGGCTATACGCGGAAGCGCGGAAGTACATCCCCGGCGGGGTGAATTCACCGGTGCGCGCGTTTCGCGGAGTCGGCGGCGAGCCGTTGTTCTTCGAATCGGGCGAAGGCGCGTGGCTCACCGATGCCGATGGCAATCACTATATCGATTACGTCGGCGCCTGGGGACCGCTGATTCTCGGCCATCGCCACCCGGCCGTTATCGAAGCCTTGCAGCGGCAATTGGAAAAAGGCCTCGGTTATGGCGCTTCGACCGAAGCGGAAGTGCGTCTCGCCGAGGAAGTTTGCCGCCTCGTTCCTTCCATCGAACAACTGCGCCTGGTCACTTCCGGCACCGAGGCGACCATGAGCGCGATCCGTCTGGCGCGCGGATTCACCGGCCGCGACGCCGTCGTGAAGTTCGAAGGCTGTTATCACGGCCATGTCGACGGTCTGCTCGTCAAGGCCGGCTCCGGCGCGCTCACGCTGGGCGCGCCTGATTCGCCCGGAGTGCCCGAAGGCTATTCCGGATTGACCCATGTTCTGCCCTACAACGACATCGCCGCGCTCGAGGAGTACTTCACAGCCAATGGCACAAACACCGCCTGCGTGATCATCGAGCCCGTTGCCGGAAACATGAATTGTGTCCCTGCCCAGGCAAAGGCCTTGTCCAGGCTTCGCGCACTTTGCAATGAATACGAAACGGTGCTGATCTTCGACGAAGTGATGACCGGGTTTCGAGTCGCGCTCGGCGGCGCCCAGTCGATTTTCGGCATAGAACCCGACCTCACCACGCTCGGCAAAGTGATCGGCGGTGGCTTACCCGTCGGCGCTTTCGGCGGAAGCCGCGAGATCATGTCGCGCATCGCACCCGAAGGTCCTGTGTACCAGGCCGGCACGCTCGCCGGCAATCCGCTCGCGGTAACGGCCGGGCTGGCGACTCTGGAGGCGATACAGGCGCCGGGATTCTTCGAATCATTGCAGGAACGGGCCCAAACCATGCTGGGCGAACTGCGAAGCCGCGCGGCAGCCGCCTCCGTGCCTTTCACCGCGAGCCAGGCGGGGGCGATGTTCGGGCTCTTTTTCAGCGAGGAAGAGAGCATCTGTTCTTTTGAACAAGTCATGGCCTGCAACATCGAACACTTCCGCTCCTTTTTCCACGGCATGCTCGATAACGGCGTCTATCTGGCGCCTTCCGCCTACGAGGCCGGCTTCATCTCCGCGGCCCATGGCGAACGCGAGATCGAACTGACCCTCGCCGCCGCCGAAAAGGCATTCGCCGCGATTCAGCCTTGACCGGATCCATGCAACAGGTCGACGTATACGGCGTAGGCAACGCACTCGTAGACATCGAATACGAGGTCGAAGAGGACTTCTTCCCGGCGCATAGAGTTCGGCGCGGGGTAATGACGCTGGTCAGCCACGAACGGCAGGAAGAGGTAATCGCGGCGCTGCGCGAACGAGGCGACGTGCGCAAGATGATGGGCGGCGGTTCCGTCGCCAACTCGCTCTACGCGATCAGCAATTTCGGCGGCCAGACCTTTTTCTCGTGCAAGATCGCCGACGACGAGGCCGGAAACTTCTATCTGCGCGAACTCGGCGAGCACAATATCCGGACCTGCGGCGACTTCCACGAAGTCGAAACCGGCCGCTGCCTGATAATGATCAGCCCCGACGCCGAACGCACGATGTACACCTTTCTCGGCGCATCCGAATTCCTGTCTCCGGCCGACCTGGATTTCGAGGCCGTGCGGCGCTCGCAATACGTCTATATCGAAGGCTACCTGGTCAGTTCCGACAGCGGCCGCGCCGCGGCGATCGAATTGCGGGAATTCGCCGAAGCCAACGGCGTCAAGACCGCCCTCTCCTTCTCCGATCCCTCATTACTCGAAATCTTTCCCGGGCAGATGAAGGAAATGCTCGGCGGAGGTCTTGACCTGCTGTTCTGCAACGAGGAGGAAGCCTGCCTCTGGACCGGAACCAAGAATCTCAGCGAGGCATGCGTCGCGCTCAGGCCCGTCGCGAAACAATTCGTTGTCACCAGGGGCGCAAACGGATCGGTGCTGTTCGACGGCAGCTACTTCGTGGAAATCGACGCCCACAAGGTCAAGGCCGTGGACACCACCGGCGCCGGCGACGCCTTCGCCGGCGGATTTTTGTACGGGCTGACCAGCGGCCGAAGCTTCGCCGAATCCGGCAGACTGGCAAGCCGCGCCGCCGGAGAGGTAGTCAGCCGCTTCGGCCCGAGGCTGGAAGCCGGGGACTACCAAAAGATTTTGCCTTTCAATTAGGCAAATTACGAATTTGCCTCCCATACTGTGTGATACGGAAGTTCACCAGATTGAAATCCTTGGAATTTTTGACATACCATTATGGTAAGAAATACTATTGTTAGCCGAAACGAGGCGGGCATTCTGCCCCCAAGCGGCGGCAGTCGGAAGATCGCTGGAGAACCACTGTATGAGATCGACGTGGTACGTAAACTTCTTTCGGATATCGACAGCCGTCCGGTGGTGGCTTGGACCAGAAAATGTTTCGAGGATACACACGACTTGGGATTTGACCAGGAGGATCTATGCAGATTGCTGCGATTAGCAGTAAGCAATGGTCAGTTTCGTGGCGCGGAGTGGTGCGTTCAGCGAGACGAAGGACCATGGGCTGCGTGTGATGCTTATACTGTGATACGTCAGGAATGGATCGCTAAAGCCCAAAAGGAAATGCCGTTTGAATACTATGTAAAGTTTGCGATAGCCAGAACCGGAAGCAAGGTGCTACTGGCTTCGTGTCACCTTTCTTAACCGAGACAAGTAGCGATGAACCATCAAAAAGCTGTCTGCCCCATTTGCGAGGAAGGGAAATTGCACCCCAAAACTGACTCAAATTTGGTTAAGTATCGGGGTCACCGCGCCATGTTGGATCTTCACTATTCAATTTGTGACGCATGTGGAAGCGAACAGGCAGGCGCTGACGAACTACGGAAGAACAAGCGTTCTACAGTTGAATTCAGGAAGAAAGTCGATGGCTTGCTAACCGGTTCCCAAGTGCGATCCATCCGGAAAATTCTAGGTTTGAGCCAGGCTGAAGCTGCTCGCGTATTTGGCGGCGGGCCAGTCGCGTTCTCAAAATACGAAAGCGATGACGTAACTCAATCTGAGGCCATGGACAAGTTGCTTCGACTTGTGAGTAAACTGCCCGCGGCGGTGGACCTTTTGCGCAATCCGGCTCGCTTGGCTCCTGATTGTCATCAATCTGTTAATGAATCCTTGAACATTACTTCCCCATTTGTGCAGGGTCGTTTTTTGCGACAGCCAAACGAATCAGGTATAGCTTATGGTGTCGATGCATGTAAGGCGGGTTGGTTCTGTGTCACTATGGACCCAGCCGGAAAGGTAGATGCTTTCACGATAGAAAGACTTGAGCAGCTGGTTGCCAAGGCAAGTGCAGAAGACCGTATTTTTGTGGATATTCCGATAGGCTTCTCAGATGGACCGGAGGAAAGGCTTTGTGATAAGGAGGCTCGGAGCAAACTTGGTCCTCGCAGATCATCTGTGTTCCGCACTCCGGTAAGACACTCGCTAGGAGCTGAAGATGATGAAGAGGCAAAAAAGAAAAATCAGAAGTACGCAGGGAAATCTCTGTCAAAACAGACCCTAGCGATAATTCCGAAGATTAAGGAAGTTGATGCACTTTTGCGGAATAACAAAAAAGCTCGTGCCATAGTTCGAGAGGTGCACCCGGAAGTCTGTTTTTGGGCACTCGCGGGAGGCCGGCCCATGAAGCATAAGAAGAGTAAGCCGGAAGGTGTTGAAGAGCGAGTTTCTGTGCTGAACGATATCCACCCTTCACTAGGCAATGAATCGAGAAGAATTTTGGATAGCTTCCCACGTAGCAAAGCGAAAATCGATGATATTCTTGATGCGATGGCTGCTTCTGTAACAGCGTTGGCATCTCCCAAAGAACTAAGGACTATTCCCGAGTCGCCACCCAAAGACTCTTATGATCTGCCAATGGAGATGGTTTACTACCAACCCCCTGTTACGTTAATTCTCTAGCTTGAGAGGCGATCTGATTCGATACCGATCAATGTAGGGAGGCATAGCAACGACGCAATCCAGTACCGGAAGTCTGCCACCTCTCCACGGAAAACGAATCGTGGATTCCAGATCGATCCTGCTAGCATGCCAGATTTCGTCCTCACAGCTAGGTAAGGGTGACAGGTGGGGCGGTCTCTTCAGACAGAAACCAAATGAATTGGCGGCGAGAGCAGCCGAAGATTCCGGACTGTCGAACTTGCGGGAACTGATCTCGTTACCGGCTGCCGAATTGAAGATATTCTCGATTTCCCGTCCTGGGACACCAGGCAAGAACCTGCTCACCATCGCGAAATCCTTTCATATGGATATAACGAGACCACTTAGTTGTTCCGCTTATACTAGATTTCTTCTTTTTTTCGCCACCACCGAGGATCAAATGATTCTTCGAATTGCCACTGACCTTTCTGTAGTCTGCGAGCCTCTTCCTCCTCTTCCTTATACTTGTCGCTATATGCCGATACAGCCATACCCCGCCTGACTAAGTCGGCGCCGATATCCTTACCGTTACGCCTAACAGTGCCTACCACGCGGCCGAATTTGTCATATTTTTCAAATTCAACTAAAACTTCTTTGCCACCAATCTCACGAATTAGCGCACTTTTTACAATCCGGCCATAGTTAAACCACCGACCATTATGCTTCGCTATCTGGTCAAACTCCGGGGCATCAAGACCGGCGATACGTACTTCAACATTGTTCACACGAAGTCCGTCTCCGTCCGTGACATATGCTTTGCCAACAATTTCTCTCGCCGTTTGTCTAGAGAATCGTGGTTCGAATTGAGTTTTCGGTTGAAATTCATCGTCGAGTCGGTGTCGACGTTGCTGTGGAGCCCACAAGAATCGATGAACTATTCGCAAAATGATCAAGAAAATCAATGCCCAAATCACGGGAAGTATTTCCATCTCTCAAATCTCCATCATTCGATCGATGTCTCGCGCCAGGGTTGGCGGTGGGGTGGCGAAGGATACGGCGAAGAACAGGACAAGTGAGGTGACGAAGGCGGCGAGGCCGCCGGAGATGCCCCAGGGCAGGGGGACGCCCGCCAACTGGACGACGAAATTGATCAGCAAGGCGCTGGTGACAGCGGCGACCGCGCCCGCGGTCGTGGCGCGTTTCCAGTTCAGGCCGATGGCGAGTACCGGGAACAGCGACGCGGCGAAAGTGCTCCAGCCAAACGCGCCGAGCAAGGCGACGAGAGTGGCGTCGCGATAATAGGTAAACAGCGCGAAGCCGGCTGCGACCACGGCCAGGACTACGGTGACCACGCGCGCCCAGAACAGTTCGTTATCCACTGGACGATTGCGCAAGGCGCGGGGGATGTCGTGAATGATGGCCGCGGTGCCTATATTGAGAAAGGCGTCGGAGGTCGACATGATCGCCGAGAACAGGGCGGCGAATACGACCCCCGCGAGCAGCGGGCTGGCGAACATCGCCAGGAAAGTCGACGCGGCGTCGTCCGGTTGCGACAACGGTTCCGCCCCGCCGCTGACCACGACCGCGCGCATGACCATACCGATCGAGATCCACAGCAGTGCGGAGACGATGTAGCCGAGCAGGGACAGCGGCAGGATGCTTCGATTGTCGGCCAGATTCTTGTTCATCATCATCTTGGTGACGATATGGGGCTGGCCGGCAAGACCGATGCCGAAGATGAAGAACCAGCCCAGCGAGGTGACGATGCCGGCGGCGCCGAAAGGCATCATCGATTCGCTGTCGTCCGCAAGCACGATCTCGCTCGCCTCGCGCAGACCGCCGTCGAACGCCTGCATGGCCGTGATCAGGATCAGGAAGCCGGCGACCATCATCACGAGTCCCTGCAGGACGTCAGTATAGACCGAGGCGATTACGCCGCCGGTGACGCAATAGAAAACGAGCACGGTAGAGGAAAGCACGACGCAACTGAGCAGACTGATATCGGCAAACATCTCGGTGTCGGCGAGGATTGCCTGCATGACCACGGACATCGCCAGAATCTGCGTCGCGAGATAGCCGAGCACGCCGAGAACGATGGTGATCGCCACGAGCAGGCGCGCGAGTTCGCTGCCGTAACGCGCCGCGATCACATCGGGAATCGACATGCAGCCGCGTAACTCGGCGACCATGCGGATGCGCTTGGCGACGAGAAAGAACCCCAGACCGAAGGCGGTGGCTGATATCACCACCATCCAGAATGAGCTGACGCCGATCGAATAGACCAGTCCGGGTCCGCCGACGAATCCGAACCCGCTCAGGGTGCTGGCGAACACCGCCAGCGATACGACAATGGGGCCGAGGCTGCGGCCCGCGATGAAGAAGTCGCCCGGGTTGCGGGTGCGGCCCATGCTCCAGAGGCCGATCAGCACGCATAGCGCCATGTAAAGCGCGATCGTGCCGAGGATGATCTCCTGCCGAAACGCCTCCATGTCGTTAGTCCCGGAGACCCTCGGATTCCCGCAGCAATTCCTCGAAGCGCCGCTCGTCGTCCTCGCTGAGGATGTAACGGCGGAAACCCGCGCTGTAAACCGCGATCATTACGACGCCGGCGAACCAGACGCCGTAGACCTGCCAGGCAGTGGCCGTGGGAAAGCCCAGGAACCAGCCGGTCTCTCCGGTTTCCAGAAATGCCTGGTGACCGAAATACATCTGCTGCCAGACGAGCATGTTTACCGCGTACGTGAAAACCATCCAGCCAAGGAAGGCCGGAGTGCGCCTGGTGGAATTGACGCTGAGTACGCAAAGCAGGATCGCGAACAACAGCACCAGACTCTGGAAGGCAAAGGCAAGGCCGCCAATGGTCTCAAGCCGCCTGGCGCCGTCACCGCCGGCCTGCATTGCGGCGACCGTGTCGTGAGCCACCCCGGCGGCATTCGGCGGCGCCTCGATCAGACCGATGAGCAGCAACACGGCGGCCATCGCCAGGACGACGGCAAAGATTACGCATTCCAGGATTCGATCCATTGACCGCTGCTCCGCTCAGGCGAGTGTGGGCAGCTTAACCGCGGGCCGATTCCGGGTAAAGCGCGGCTCCCCCCCAGCGATTCCCGCTGAAAATCGTATTCCAATAGAATCAATGGGTTGCGACA
>VYCF01000010.1 GCA_009844085.1 Gammaproteobacteria bacterium
GTCACCCGGTCACCCGGTCACCCGGTCACCCGGTCACCCGGTCACCCGGTCACCCCAACCGCGCTCGCATGGCGGCGCTGTGTCAATCGGCTAGCCTCCCGGCCTGAGCCGTCCCGCCTCGCAGGCGGTGTCCTCCGTTCGGCGCGGCGCGCCCTCCCGGCGCTGCTGCTGTCGCCGATCCTGCTGGCCAGCCTCGCATCGCCGGCCTTCGCGCAGTCCATCTCTTCAACCCAGATCACCGAGGGGCGGACGCTCACGTTCACCGTGGCCGGCATCCCCGCAAGCTGGACCGGCACGCCGAGCTGGGAACAGCCATTTAATACTTTGACATCGGGCAAGGCCATAACCCAAGGAGCTTGTAGTCCTAATGCGTTGCTAGTTGGTGGCCAGCATTACACGGACCTTTGCTACGATCTTTTGTCAGCCAGTTGGGACTCCGCGGCCCGCGTCTTCACCTTCCAGCTTCACGCCTACACGGACATCTTCGCCGAAGGCGACGAGACCTTCACCCTGAAGCTGGTCGATAGCGACAACGCTTCCCGAGCAGCTGAATTCAACTTCACGGTGAAGGACGGCCCCGGTCCGGTGGTCTCGCTGGATCTGGCCAGCGGCGCCCGCGTGCCGGAGGGCGTTCCGGCGGGGTTCCGGCTGGGCCTGCGCCCGGCGCTGCCGTACGCGGTGCACGTGGCGGTGCTCGTGCGCGAGGAGGGCACGGCGTTCGACAACGGCGCGCCGGACCCGTACCCGGGCCACGTGCTGCCGCGGCACCGCGGCGAGTTCGTGGTCGAGATCCCGGCCAATGCGTCCAACGCCGTCCATTCGGTGCCCACCCGGTCCCAGAGCTTCCTGGAGCGGGACACGACGGTGCACCTGCTGGTGATGAAGCCGACGGCGGGGGTGCGGAGCATCGCGCGCAATCTGCCGGCTTCGCGGGGCGGCGGGGTCGAGCTGGGCAGCTACGTGACGGACGGCGCCAACACGGCCACGGTCACGGTGCTCGACGGCAACGACAGCCCGTCGGCGGTGACGCCCGAGGTGCGCCTGCACGTCCACCCCGAGGACACGGAGGTGGCCGAGGGCGGCACCATCGAGTACTGGCTGGCGATGAAGCCGCAGCCGGCCTCGGACCTGGCGGTGAACATCGACATCGAGGACGGGGTGGAGCCGAACTCGAACGTCGGGGAGTGCGGGCAGTTTCTGGCTGCCGGCGAGGCGGGCCGGCGCACGGTAACGGTGCCGGGCTACGGCGGGGGGCTGCCGCGGCAGAGCTGGAACTCGGTGCGGTTCACCGTGCCGACGGTGGACGACAGCGCGGATGAGCACGATTGCGATGTGGTGGCGACGATCGCCGCGGGCGGCGGCTACAAGGTGATTGAACATGAGGGCGTGACGATCGAAGCCCAGGGCAAGGCAACGGTGCGGGTGACGGACAACGACGAGGCGGAATCGTCGCAAGACTCCGAAGGGCATCCGAAGCAGGACTCCGAAGGTGAATCGACTCAGGACTCCGAAGTGGAGGATGGCCGGCGGGTCGAGGAGGACGTGGCCGCCGCGGTGGCGTTCTGGCAAGTCCGGAACAATCCGGCGAAGCTGCAATACTGGCTGGAAATCCAGTCGGCCCTGGAAACCGGCGAGGTCTCGGACGACTTGATGGCGCGGGTGACGGTCTCGTGGAACGGCGCCTCGCCCGGCGGGCGTTTCTACGCCACCTGGGAAGGCGTCTACAACAGGTTCGTCGCGTTGCGGGCCGCCGCGGACGACGACGGGCAGACCAGGACCCAAACGGACGGGGCGACGGTTTTCGGCGGCGGTTCGGCCATGGAGGCGCCGGACGCGGCGCCCCGGATTCCGGCCGGAACGACGCCGGCGGGATTGCTGTCCGGTCCCGGCTCGGGAGTCTGCGTTTCCGCGCGCCTGCGGGCCGAGGCGGCGGGGCGGGCGGGCGAGACCTGGCTGGGCCAGGCCCACGTCGAACGCTGGCTGCGGGTGCTGTGGACTTTTTCGGGCGGCGCCGGCGACGCGACGGTCGTGACGCCCGCGGAGGCGGATTTCCACGCCGCCGCCGGGGGTCTGGCGCACTGGCTGCCGGTGGCGGACGCGCTCCGCTGCCTGGAGGCCCGGGCCCTGGGGGACGCGCTTTCGCGGTGAGACCGGCGTGGCAGCGCCGGGGCGCGCGGTCGGGATCGAACCCGCCGCGCGCCGACGAACTGCAAGGGGGCGCCCACAGTTGCCAGTGCGGGCGGGCGGTGCAAGAATGCCGCTTTTCCGGAACGGGAAGCGGGCAATGCGAATCATCGTCGGCATGTCGGGCGCGAGCGGCGTGGTCTACGGCGTGCGCCTGTTGCAGGTATTGCGCGAACTTCCCGATGTCGAAACCCACCTGGTTGCGACCGACGCGGCCAGGCTCAATCTATCACTCGAGACGGACTACGGCTTTGACGAGGTCAAGGCGCTCGCCGACCATCATCATTCGAACAAGGACATCGCCGCGAACATTGCCAGCGGTTCCTTCCGCACCGACGGCATGATCATCGCCCCGTGCTCGATCCGCACGCTTTCGTCCATCGCCAATTGCCACACCGGCTCGCTCATCAGCCGGGCGGCCGACGTCACGCTCAAGGAATGCCGCCTGCTCGTGCTCGCGCCGCGGGAGACGCCGCTGCATGCCGGCCATTGCGAAATCATGCTCAAGGTCGCCCGTCTCGGCGCCGTGCTCGCGCCGCCGATGCCCGCGCACTACATCCGGCCGCGGTCGG
This sequence comes from Gammaproteobacteria bacterium, assembly GCA_009844085.1. GTDB lineage: Bacteria > Pseudomonadota > Gammaproteobacteria > Pseudomonadales > Pseudohongiellaceae > UBA9145. The sequence goes on from VYCF01000010.1 coordinate 2,757, forward strand.
TGGACGATCTCGTCGATCATCACGTTGGACGAATCCTGGATCTGTTCGGCATCGAGACAGAACTGGTCAAACGCTGGCGCGAGTAGCAAGTCATGACCAAACCAGCGCTCGGTTTCTGGCAAATCTGGAACATGTGTTTCGGATTTCTGGGCATCCAGATGGGATTCGCGCTGCAAAACGCGAATGTCAGCCGGATTTTCCAGACGCTCGGCGCGAGCGTCGACGATATCCCGATACTCTGGATCGCTGCGCCGGTGACCGGTCTGGTCGTGCAGCCCATCGTCGGCTATTACAGCGATCGCACCTGGACCCGCCTCGGCCGCAGGCGGCCGTACTTTCTCGGTGGGGCGATTCTCGCCTCGCTGGCACTCGTGTTCATGCCGAACTCGCCAGGATTATGGATCGCCGCCGGCACACTGTGGATCATGGACGCGTCGATCAACGTTTCGATGGAGCCTTTTCGCGCCTACGTCGGCGATATGCTGCCGGCTCGGCAGCGCACGCTCGGCTTCGCCATGCAGAGCTTTTTCATCGGCGTCGGCGCCGTGGCCGCATCGGCGCTGCCATGGCTGATGACGAACTGGTTGGGCATCAGCAATACCGCGCCTGCCGGGGAGATTCCGCTATCGGTCAAGTACGCGTTTTATGTCGGCGCCGCCGGATTTTTCATCGCGGTCTTGTGGACCGTGATCAGCAGCAAGGAGTATCCGCCCGAAATCCTGCTCGGCGAGGAAGCTTCACGCGCGAACGAGGCGGATTCGCCACGAGTGACCACGGACGACAACTTGCTGCGCTGGGGAGGCGCGAGTCTGGCGGTGGGCCTGCTGTTCGCGCTGGCGGTATTCTGGCGAGGCTGGGACCAGCAACTCCACGTATTGGCGGGCATGGCCGTAGCCTTCGGGCTGCTGCAACTCGTAGCCTGCCTGTTGCACCGATCCGGCCGCGGCAACCTCATCGCCGCCCAGATCGTGGAAGATCTTTACGGCATGCCCCGCACCATGCGCCAGTTGGCATTGGTCCAGTTTTTTTCCTGGTTCGGCCTTTTCACGATGTGGATCTACTCGACACCTGCCGTTACGGCGCGGCATTTCGGCGCGACCGATCCCGGCTCGGCGGCGTACAACACCGGTGCGGATTGGGTGGGCGTGCTGTTCGCCGCCTATAGCGGCTTTGCCGCGCTGGCAGCCTTCCTGATCCCGGTTCTGGCAAACCGGTTCGGCCGCCGTCTGGCCCACCTGTTCTGCATGGTCATGGGCGGCATCGGGCTGGCGTCGTTCGCCGTCATCTCCGATCCGACCTGGCTGCTCCTGAGCATGGTCGGCGTCGGCATCGCCTGGGCCGCGATCCTGTCGCTGCCTTACGCGATCCTGTCGACGGCTCTGCCCGCAGCGAAAATGGGCGTGTATATGGGAATCTTCAATTTCTTCATTGTGATTCCCCAGCTTCTGGCCGCAGGCGTGCTCGGATTCATCGTACGCGAGGCGTTCAACGGCAACGCGGTCTACGCCCTGGCGCTCGGCGGCGCATGTATAGTGATCAGCGGCCTGGCCATGTTGAGAGTTTCCGAGCCGTGATCAAATCCTGGCGACGGATCCGGCGAGGCCCGCGCCGCAGGACGCGCGAATCTTCAGACTTGGCGCGATAAGCGCCGATTCGACCTGTTCGCCATTGACGATCCTGATGAGCTTGTCCACGAGTTGCTGACCCGCCAGCCGCGTATCCTGGTGGACGGTGGTAAGCGGCGGATCCAGGTATGCCGATGTCGGCAGATCGTCGAAGCCAACGACCGCGTAGTCTTCCGGGACCCGGTATCCCGCGGATTTCAGGCAACTGATCGCGGCCATCGCAATGAGATCGGATGCGGTCATGATGGCGTCGAAGGAGACGCCGGATTGGAACAGGCGCGTTACGGCGTCAACCGCTGAAGCGTCTTCGTTGAGCGCGTCGTATTGCAGGCGGCGATCGGGAATGAGGCCGAATTCCGCATGCGCCTTGACGTAACCCCGGTAGCGCAGCCGGAATTCCGGGCAGCCTTCGCCGATATCGCCGATAAAGGCGATTTCGCGTCTTCCCAGCGACAGCAGATGCCTTGCGGCCTCACGCCCCCCCCGCACGTTGTCGCAGCCGATCGAATGTCCCGCGTGGGATTCGTCGACCGGACCCCAGATGATGTAATGCGCGTCGCTCGCATCGAGTTGTTCGAGGCGGTGGCAGTAGCTCAGATAGTCGCCGTAGCCGAGAAGAATGAGCCCGTCGGCGCGGTTTGCCATCTCGTAGTCGCCCTGCCAATCCGTCGAAGCGTCCTGAAACGAAAGCAACAGGTCGTAACCCGCCTCGGACGCCGCCCTGGTGATGCTGCCAAGCAGATTCAGGAAAAAGGGATTGATCGGCTCGTCGGCGCCCATGCGGTCTTCGAACAGCAGCAAGGCCAGCGTCCGGCTCGATTGCTTGCGCAGGCTGGCGGCCGATCGGTCGACCCGATAGTTGAATTGTTGCGCGACAGCCAGCACGCGCTCGCGAGTTTCGGCATTGACCAGTTCGCTGCCCGAAAGCGCGCGCGATACCGTCGACTGCGAGACTCCCGCGAAGTGCGCGATGTCCATGCTGGTTGTCTTGTGACGCTTCTTCAATGTGTTTCCGCCTTGTTCGGACGTTCTATTATACAATCGAAAGAAACGAGCAAAATTAACCGTTACCGACAGGAGGCCGTTCATGAATCGTTCAACCTGCATCAGAAACATATCCGTGGCCCTGGCAGCGGCGCTGCTGACCGCATCAGGCATCGCCGGCGCCCAGAAGGTCATGACCCCGACCAATAACCATCCCAATCCCTATACGACCGTCAATGACTATTTCCCCTTGCCAGATGGCCGTGAATGGGGCTCGACCAGCGCGGTCGACATCGACATCGACGGCGAGTCCATCTGGGTTGCCGAGCGCTGCGGGTCCAATAGTTGCGCGCTGTCCGACGTCGATCCGGTGATCAAGTACGATCCCGAAGGCAATATCGTCACTTCTTTCGGTAGCGGCTTGATCATCTGGCCCCACGGCATTCACATCGACGTCGACGGCAATGTCTGGATTACCGATGCGCGTGCGGCCAGCCCGGCCGAACTCGCCGAGAATCCCGATGCCGCCGGCAAGGGCCATACGGTCTACAAGTTCAACCCGGAGGGCGAGGTGCTGATGGTGCTTGGCACCCCCGGCGTTGCCGGCGACGGCACCGGGGCCTTGCTCAACTCGCCGAATGACGTGATTACCGACCAGGACGGCAATATTTATGTCGGAGACGGCCACGGCGGCCAGGGCGCCAACGCCGATCTGTCCACGGTGGCCCGCATAGCCAAGTTCGACGCCGACGGCAATTTCATCGAAAGCTGGGGCCATATCGGCACCGCCCCCGGTGAATTCCGCACGCCGCACAGTCTGGCGTTCGACTCTCGCGGCCGGCTGTTCGTCGCCGACCGCGGCAATGTGCGCATCCAGATCTTCGAACAGGACGGCGCCTTCATCGACGAGTGGCACCAGTTCGGCCGGCTGAGCGGCATCTATATCGACGCCAATGACGTCCTGTATGCGGCCGATTCGGAGTCGAGCGCGACTTCCAACCCCGGCTGGCGGCGCGGCATCCGCATCGGCAGCGCGGTGACCGGCCACGTGTTCAGCTTCATTCCCGATCCTGACCAGAATCCCGGCGGCACCAGCGCCGCGGAAGGCGTGGCCGCCGATATGCATGGCAACGTATACGGCGCCGAGGTCGGCCCGAGGCAACTCGTCAAATATGTAAGGGAAGACTGATGTATCGAGTGATTTCCTTATCGCTGACGTGGTAATCGAACTGGTGGCGCGAGGGGTCAGGAGAAAGCGGCGCTGGAAATCGCCGCCAGCAAATCCCGGATCTCCCGGTCGGGTGCGATGCCGTGGCGCTGAATCAGCGCCTCGGCATTGCGCCGGGCGGCCTCGGCGGCTTCAGCGGGCGAGCTGTCCTCGAATCCTGCGCAGGCTTCCTGCATCATGCGCTGTTGCAACAGTTCCGCGGCGATTTCATCCGCCTTGATGCTCTCGCGCAGTTCCCGCTGTTCCCGATCGGGCTCGAAACCGGGATGCTTCATCCAGCGGCGCGCTTCGCGCAAGGGCCGAATCAGGCGGCCTTGCCATTGCCGGGAGATTTCGTCGATCCGATCCCACAAGCCTTCGCCGGCCACGCCATGACGCGCCCCGAACCAGTAGCAGAACAGCACCGTGTTTACGTCGAGGCCGTATTCGTCCTGCAGTCGCAGGCAAGATTCCTCCACCTTTCCCTTGCCGTAAAGGGCGATGGAATACGTCGGGAAATCGGTCTGTTCCAGCATTGTCTTCCGATCAAGCCGTTTCGGATTTGTGCTATAAGACACGCCACGGCGCGTTGAATCAAGTCAGCGGCAAGCGCATGCACCTGCACATCATCGGCATCTGCGGCACCTTCATGGGCAGCCTCGCGCTGCTCGCCAGGGAACTCGGCTATCGCGCCAGCGGCTGCGACGCCAATACTTATCCGCCGATGAGCACCCAACTCGAAGAATGCGGCATCGAAGTGCACGACGGTTATCTGGCCGGGCATCTCGACGCGCGGCCCGATCTCGTGCTTGTGGGCAACACGATTTCCCGCGGCAATCCCGTGCTCGAGCGGGCGCTGGAAGAGGGAACGCCGTGCATGTCGGGGCCGCAATGGCTGGCGCAATATGTGTTGCGCGGAAAGTGGGCGCTCGGCGTCGCCGGCACCCACGGCAAGACGAGCACGAGCGCGATGCTGGCCTGGATTCTCGAATACGCCGGCCTGCGGCCGGGCTTTCTGATCGGCGGCGTCGCCAACAATTTTCCGGTTTCGGCGCGGCTCGGCGAGACGCCGTTTTTCGTCGTCGAAGCCGACGAATACGACAGCGCCTTCAGCGACAAGCGCTCCAAGTTCGTTCACTACGCTCCGCGCACGACGGTCCTGAACAACCTGGAGTTTGACCACGCCGATATCTTCGAGGATCTGGCGGCGATCCAACGCCAGTTTCATCATCTGCTGCGGGTTCTGCCGGGCAACGGGCGCATCGTCATGCCTGCCGATGAACCAGGGCTCGAAGAAGTTCTGGCCCAGGGCTGCTGGACTCCGGTACAACGCATCGGCATGGAACTCCCAGCGAAGGAATGTAAACGTCTGGCCGCCGATAGCGGTTTATTCTGGAATATTCGGCTTCTGTCCGAAGACGGTAGTGAATTCACGCTGGAGAAGCACCAGGCGAACGCTGAAAAGCCCGTCGTGGCGGACGTCGCCTGGGACCAGACCGGACTGCATAACGTCAGAAACGCCACGGCTGCGATAGTCGCCGCCGAACATGCGGGAGTGCGGGCGGCGATCGGGGCGGAAGCGCTCGGCCATTTCCGCGGCGTCAAGCGCCGGCTCGAATTGCGCGGCGTCGCCGGCGGCGTTTCGGTATATGACGATTTCGCCCACCATCCCACGGCCATCGCAACGACCTTGCAGGGACTGGCGGCAAAACTCGACGGCGAGGGCAGGATCATCGCCGTGATCGAACCGCGCTCCAATACGATGAAAGCCGGCGTGCATCAGCACACGCTGGCCGCATCCGTGGAGAAAGCCGATCAGGCCGTCTGGTTCCAGCCGCAAGACTGCGGCCTCGATTGCGCCGCGCTCGCCGCCGCAACCGAAACGCCGTCGCGGGTATTCGACAGCGTCGAAGCCATCGTCTCCTTCCTCGCCGAAATCGCCGAGCCCGGCGATCACGTCGTCATCATGAGCAACGGCGGCTTCGGCGGCATTCACGAGAAACTGTTGCAGAAACTGAACGACGCGCGGTCGTGATTCGTCCCACCAATCGAGCGGAAGTGCGCTAAACTTGCCGCGCATATGCTTACAGGGAACCCGGTGTGACAGGGCCAACCGCCAAAGTCCAGAGCCTGAGCTCGTTTGTCTGGTCGATCGCTGAAATTCTGCGCGGTGACTTCAAGCAGTCGGAATACGGCAAGGTGATTTTGCCGTTCGTCGTGTTGCGTCGTCTCGATTGCATTCTTGAGGGGACCAAGGAAGCGGTGCTCGATGCCGAAAAAACGATACCGAAAGGCGCCGACGACGACACCCGCGACATGATTCTGTTCGGTGCGGCGGGTGGAAAAATAAAGGTCTACAACCTGTCGCGCTTCACTTTCGAATCGTTGAAGGGGCAGGAACCGGGACAGCTTCACGATAATCTGATCGACTACATCACCAGCTTCTCCGGCAAGGCCCGCGACATCTTTCTGGAAAAATTCCTGTTCACGGATCAACTCAAGCGCCTCAACGACGGCGGCATCCTCTGGCACGTCTTCGAGCGTTTCTGCGAGATCGATCTGCATTCGGAAAAGGTCTCCAACATCGAGATGGGGTATCTGTTCGAAGAGCTGATCCGCAAGTTCTCCGAAATCTCAAACGAAACCGCCGGTGAGCATTTTACGCCCCGCGAAGTCATTCGCCTGATCGTTGAACTGCTGATTGCCAACGATGACGCCAAATTGACCGGCAAGGGCATTATCCGTCAGGTTTACGATCCTGCATGTGGCACGGGCGGCATGCTGACACTCGCCGAGGAGGCGTTGAAGGACTTCAATCCATCCATTCGAGTGGAACTTTTCGGACAGGAGCTGAACCCGGAATCATTTGCCGTCTGCAAATCCGACATGCTCGTGACCGGCCATGACCCGGAGCAGATCGCTTTCGGCAACTCACTCAGCGAGGACTCACACAGAGGAAAGAAATTTCACTACATGCTCTCGAATCCTCCATATGGCGTGGATTGGAAGAAGTACCAGGAGCCAATCAAGGTGGAGGCCGAAATCTTGGGTTTCGACGGACGCTTCGGGGCCGGCACGCCACGAGTCTCCGACGGTCAGCTTCTTTTCCTGCAGCACATGATCTCGAAGATGCGCGACGACGAGGTCGGCTCACGCATCGGCATCGTCATGAACGGTTCCCCGCTGTTCACGGGCGGGGCCGGGTCGGGCGAAAGCGAAATCCGCCGCTGGATGCTGGAAAACGATTGGGTCGAGGCCATCGTCGCGTTGCCGACCGATCTGTTCTACAACACCGGCATCCAGACTTATGTCTGGCTCCTGACAAACCGGAAATCACCGGATCGTAGCGGGAAGGTGCAGCTTATCGATGCCAGCGGGGAATCGTTCTGGAAGCCGCTTAGAAAATCGCTTGGCTCAAAGCGCAGGGAAATTCCCGATGAAGCGCGGCACGAAATCGTTCGCATTTATGCCGACTTCCTCAATGGCGAGAGCGACGATTCCGAAGTGTCTAAAGTTTTCGATACGACGGATTTCGGCTATCGCGAAATTCGCGTCGAGCGGCCGCTCAAGCTGAATTTCCAGGTCAATGACGAACGGCTTGCCCTTCTAGCCGCCCAAAAACCCTTCGCGAAACTTGAAGATGCCGAAAGGGCCGCTGTCGAGGCGGCGCTTCGAACCATTGGTGGCCAGTTGTTCACCAACCGCGATGTCTTTGAGAAAGTTCTAACCAAATCGTTGAAGGAGGCGGGCGTCAAAATACGCGCACTAGTCAAGAAAGTAATTTTGGCGGCGCTGGCCGAGCGAGACGAGGTTGCCGATGTTTGCAACGACAAACATGGAAATCCCGAACCCGACCCCACGCTACGCGACCACGAACTTGTGCCAATAACCGAAGACTGGCGCGATTACATAAAACGCGAAGTCGAGCCTTTCGTTCCCCACGCCTGGGTTGATCGAGACTATCGCGATGCCCGCGATAGCAAGGTCGGCCGCGTAGGTTACGAGATCAATCTCAACCGCTATTTCTACAAATACACGCCCCCGCGTCCGCTAGACGAAATCAATGAAGAACTGAAGGCGCTCGAAGACGAAATCGCCGGGTTGTTCAAGGAAGTAGCGCGATGAGCAGCGAATTGATTATCTATTGCAGCGATGATGGCTTTGTCGATATCCAACTTCACGGCGAGGGCGGACAATGAGCAATGAGTCTGCTCAACTAGGAAGAGGCGCACAGCGCCAAGGCCGCGTTCGTGCTGAAAAATATAGTCGCGTAAGTTTTTGGCCCCAAACATGCTCCAGCGAACTCATGCCGCTCAAGTTTATTTGCCGTTTGGACCCAGAATCTTTACCTGAAACCACAGATCCCGATCTTGAACTCAACTATGTGGACATTGGAAATGTTGCGCTTCAAGAGGGTATTCAAGCACACGAGCGAATGCGTTTTGCCGACGCTCCCAGCCGTGCGCGCAAGCCGGTACGGGAAGGAGACATCATAGTCTCAACCGTAAGAACCTACTTGAAAGCAATCGCAGGTATTGATTTTGATGCAAAAGGGTGGGTCGTTTCGACTGGGTTTGCTGTTCTTCGCGCAATGCCCGGGATACAAAATAGATTTCTTCTGCGAATTGTTCAGTCAAATCCTTTTGTTGAAAGCGTTGTTTCGTCCTCCAATGGTGTCAGCTATCCAGCAATAAATCCTTCAAGGCTGAAAAACCTATTAATTCCAATACCAGAGTTCAAAATTCAAAAGACCATCACGGATATCCTTGACCGCGAAACTACCTGTATCGACGAGTTGATCGAGAAGAAGCAACGATTGGTGCGCTTGGTCGATGAAAAGCGATCCGCACTCATTACCGCTGCCGTTACGGGCGTGTTCAACGTCAAAACAAAGGAAATCATAACTTGTGGAAGACGTAGCAGTTCGACGGCTTCCTTTCCAATCAAAGTGCTTTTCGATATTTGTCGTAATTCAGTAGAGCCTTCGTCATTTGGAGATGAGGACGTATTTCACTACAGCCTTCCGAATTGGCATGAGATTGGAGACGGGCGCATCGAGGCAGCGAACCAGATTGAAAGCCTCAAACTATTGATTTCTGGAGGCGAAATTCTCGTATCAAAACTAAACCCCGAAAAGGGTGCGGTAGTTCACGCCAGATCTCATACACTTCCAGTAGTCGCATCAATTGAGTTCATCGCGCTCAGGCCTCGAAAAATTTACGGACGCTATGGATATTGGTTAATGCTCTCTGCGCCTATCAGGGCAGAGCTTTCTGCGTCTGTGGAATCTGTCACCAATAGCCATAAGCGTGCACGTGTGGATCGCTTTCTTTCTTTGTATGTTGATGTGCCCGACATCCCTTACCAGAAAGCCATCGCGGATTTCCTTGACCGAGAAACCGCTCGTATCGAAGTGCTAAAAGCGAAGACGTTAGATTCCATCAATCGCCTCCGCGAGTATCGCTCAGCCCTGATCACTGCCGCCGTTACGGGCCAGATCGATGTTGCGACTTGGCGCAAGCAGGGCCAGACTGACCGCAATCTCGATGCGATAAGGACGGCATACTCGGCCGGCTGAAGGCGGAGAAGCTTATCGCTCCCGATGCCGATGGCCACTGGAACATCACCAACCTCGGCGCGATTCTTTTTGCCAAGGATCTTGCAAGGATAAACAGTCGGCTTGCCCGGAAACAGGCTCGTTTCGTCGCTTATTACGGCGACAGCCGCACCTCCCAAGTGACCAGCCGAATGGATGAAACAGCGGGATATGCGATTGGATTCCAGCGGCTGATCGATATGATCGTTACTTTGCTTCCCCATAACGAACACATCGGCAGCGCTCTGCGAACCCAAACCCAGGCCTTCCCCGGCGCCGCCATCCGCGAACTCGTCGCCAATGCCCTGATCCACCAGGACTTTACGATCACCGGCACCGGCCCACTAATCGAACTCTTCCCAAGCAGGTTTGAAGTCACCAATCCGGGTACCCCGCTTATCTCGGTCGAACGCTTCATCGATTTCCCGCCGCGTTCGCGAAATGAGGCGCTCGCTTCGCTGATGCGCCGAATGGGCGTTTGTGAAGAGCAGGGAATCGGCATCGACAAGGTGGTTGAGTCCATTGAGCATTTCCAGCTTCCACCGCCGGATTTCAGGGCGGAACAGCAGGCGACGCGGGTTGTTCTATTTGCATCGCGACCTTTTGCCGAGATGACTCGCGACGAGCGCATCCGCGCCTGTTATCAACACACTGTCTTGCTCTATGTGAACGGCAAGGTAATGCGGAACGCCAGCTTGCGGGAGCGACTCGGCATTGAATCGAGAAACAGTGCACAGGCATCGCAAATCATCCGTGCCGCTCTGGACCGGGGTTTGATCCGCCCCGCCGATGCCGGCCATCCGAAATCGGGCTATGTTCCCGCTTGGGCATGATTTGATCGGGATTTGATTTTGGTAGGGTAATGGTGTGTCATCCAATGATGGGAGAAACAAAAAAGCGTCTGTTTTTCAATTAGTTAGGGAAAGGATTGGCTGTCTGAAAAGATTTGACCGGGATTTGATCGGCAAGCCATGTCCGACCGGTACATTTTGCGGGCGTCATGACAGGACGCCTATTCGAGGAAAAGTAAGAAAACCCTTGCATTTCAATCAGTTGATGCCAGAATGGCCGACCACAAAGATTTGATCGGAATTTGATTTTCAGCCTGTTTTCGACTTGATGAAAAATGGAAAAGCTACATTTTTCACTATTTTTCAGTGAGTTACGATTTCCTGGACAGGAAAAAATAATTTGATCGGGATTTGATTGAGCAAGAACAAGACAACCATGTACGGCGCCCGGAGTATTCACAAGGAGAAAATTCTTCAGGAGCACTTGGTCGCGCGGCTTGTTGGCGACCAAGGCTACGAGGAGCGGACCCCGGACGACTACGACCGGGAGCTTGCCCTCGACCGGGAATTGGCGTTGCGCTTTGTCAAAATCACGCAGCCCGGTGAATGGTCGAAACTGGAGGCACATTACTCAGCTTCCGCCGAAGCCGAGTTTTTCAAGAATCTTGAAAAGGCGTTGAAGACCCGCTCGACGCTGGATGTCTTCCGCGCCGGGGTCAAAATGGTTCCCGGAATCAAGTTCGCGCTCTGCTATTTCAAACCCGCCAGCGCATTGGAGCCGAAGCGGGTTCGGGAATTCGAGGGGAATATCCTGTCGGTCATACAGGAATTGGAATACAGCCGGCGGCACGGCAACCGCATAGACATCGCACTGTTCGTCAACGGGATTCCCGCGGCGACGATGGAATTGAAGAACCGTCTCACCGGCACGACCTTCAAACATGCGGAACGCCAGTACCGGACTGATCGGCGTCCCGCCGGGGAACCTCTCCTGACGTTCAAGCGCGGCGCGCTCGTTCATTTCGCGATGGATGAGGACAACGTGTCGATGACGACTCGGCTGGCGAACGGCGGGACGCGATTCTTGCCGTTCAATCGCGGTCGCGAGGGTGGGGCTGGCAACGAGGATGTCGATGACGAGTTCCGCATCGCATATCTCTATCGCGCAGGCCCCTGGGGCAAGGCAATCTTTTCGCGCGAAGTCCTTCTCGACGTTATCGGCAAGTTCATGCATTTGGAAGCAATGGACAAGAAGAAAGACGTGATGATCTTCCCCCGCTTCCAGCAACTCGATTCGGTTCGGAAAATGATGGACCATGCCCGCAGCAATGGCGCGGGACACAACTATCTGATTCAGCACTCCGCCGGATCGGGCAAGTCGAACACAATCGGCTGGACCGCGCACCAGGCAATAAATCTGCATGACGCGAACGATCAACCCATTTTCAATTCGGCCATTATCGTCACGGACCGCGTAGTGCTCGACCGGCAGCTTCAAAACACGGTCTCGCAGTTCGAGCAAACCGCCGGTGTGGTCAAGAAGATCGATGGCACATCGAAGCAGCTCAAGGAAGCGATCGCCAAGGGATCGCGCATTATCGTCACAACCATTCAAAAGTTCTCAACCGATCATCTAAAGGAGATATCAGGTCAAGGCAATCGGAAGTTTGCTGTCATTGTGGACGAAGCGCATGGCAGCCAATCCGGCAAGAGTGCTCAAGCGATGACAGATGCGTTGACGAGAGAGGCGACATCCAGCGACGACATTGAGGACATCATCGCCGAGTATCAGCAGCAGCGCGGACCTCAGCCCAATATCAGTTTCTTTGCCTTCACCGCGACGCCGCGGAACGTGACGCTGGAACGGTTTGGCATGAAGGGGCCAGACGGCCTGCCTCAGCCGTTCCACCTGTATTCGATGCGTCAGGCCATTGAGGAAGGATTCATTCTGGACGTGCTCCAGAACTGCATGACTTACAAGACGTACTATCAACTCGAAAAAACCATTGAAGACGACCCGAGACTCAGCGGGCGTCGCGGCCAGCGCAAGGTCGCCAAGTTCGCGACGTTGCATCCGACGGCCATCGGGCAGAAAGTCGAAGTCATCGTCGAGCATTTTCGCCTTCACGTCATGGGCGAACTCAACGGTCGGGCGAAGGCGATGATCGTGACGCAGAGCCGCGAACAAGCGTTGCGCTACTTTTTTGGCGTGCGCGACTACATCAAGTCTCAGAGCTACGACGACCTCCGGGCGCTGGTCGCGTTTTCGGGTGAATTGTCATTAGATGGCGAGACATTCACCGAGGCCGGGCTGAACGGTTTTTCCGAAACCGAATTGCCGGGCCGTTTCGACGGATTCAAACCCGACGGGACGGCGTATGCCGAAGAATTTCAAATCCTGATTGTGGCGGAGAAGTACCAGACCGGCTTCGATCAGCCCAAACTTTGCGCGATGTACGTGGACCGCAAACTAGCCGGACTGCAAGCCGTGCAGACCCTATCACGCTTGAATCGCACCATGCCGGACAAGGAGCACACCTTCATACTCGACTTCCGCAACACAATCGAGGACATACAGGCTGCCTTCAAGCCGTATTACGAAGCCACGGCGCCGGAAGCGCTTTCCGACCCCAATCAAATATATGAGTTGGAGAGCCGACTCTTCGAGTTCGGATACCTGGACAGGGAGGAAATTGAACGATTTGCCCAGACTTTCTACAAGGGACCGCTTGAAGGCAATGACCGGGCGAGGCTTGAAGGGCTGGTACGCGAAGCCGTTGCTCGTTTTGAAATCGACGATGACGAAGGGCGCCAGGAGGAGTTTCGGCAATTGTTGCGTAGCTACATGCGCTTTTACGCTTTCGTCGCGCAGATGATCCGGCTTGATGACACGAGTCTCGAAAAACTGTACACATACGCCGCCTGGTTGTCGCGGCTGCTTCCAAACCGGCAAGTACCGTCGGAAATCGAAATTACCGACGACATGTTGCGCCTCCAGGCGTTCAAGATCGTTCAATACGAGGAGGGCGCGGCTTCGCTGGATCCGGGAATAGACGAGCCCCTGCCGCCAATCGACAAGTTCGGGGCGAATCCATACACGGAGGATGAGAGAAAGGAACTTTCGGAGATCGTAAGATCTTTCAATGAACGGCACGGCACCGATTTTACTGACGAGGACATGATCCGCTTCGAACAGGTCAATCGGGAAATTCTTGATGAAGACATGACGGAAATGCTGCGCAACAATCCTCCCGATGTCGTCTACTCAGCATTTCGCGAAGCGTTCTTCCAAGGCGCCATCCGCATGTTCCAGCGCGACAACGAAATGCGCAACATCGTTCTTACCGACGCCGAAGCGCGGGACAAGGCCACTCGGCATTTCTTCAACCGGGCCTTGAGAAAAGTGAGCGGGGCGGGGCAAGGATTTCGCACTTCACTGACTGCTTTGGCAGGTCTCGCGCTACTTGGCTGGTTCGGCGTTACTGAAGCCATCATAATCCGCCACGACGTCAATGCGCGTCGGCACGAAGTGCGCGCCGCCGAATTTCCGGCAGTCTTCTATATTGAGCAGCAGGGCGGTGACCGCATCTGCGCGGCAACCGTCATCCATGCTCGTTGGGCGATCACCGCGGCGCATTGCGTCCACGAAACCTCGCTCGGGCGGATCTTGGAAACAGGCAATGACTTTGGCGTAAGAGTCGGCGGCAACGATCGGCTGATCGATACCGTAGTAGTACATCCCGGATACGACGTGAATTTGACGGAAAGCACCGACCTGGCGCTGCTGCGTTTTTCAGACACTTCGACCGCGCCGGTGATTTCGCTGCAAACCGAGCCCACCGAGTTGGATCAGATCGTCACTCTCGTCGGTTGGGGCTTCTTCGGCTGGGGCACAACCGGCCGCGAATTTTCCGACGGCAAGATTCGCATGGCCGTCAACCGCATCACTGAAGCCGGCGACCGCCTGCAAATGCGCTTCGACGATCCGCGCCTGCCGGACTCGGACGCATTGCCAATGGAAGGCACACCCGGCCTCTGGGACAGCGGCGGCCCGGCCCTGCTCGGGGAAAGGGGCAACTACCGTCTGGCCGGCGTGGCCATCGGCGAACTCGAAGGCGAGCGCTTCAGCGAGGATACCCAGGGCCGATACGGCGCCATCGCCGTCTACGAGCGCATATCTCGCCATCTCGACTGGATCGAAAGCGTCGTAGACATGATTTGACCGTGATTTGATCGGGCAAAGAATTTTCAAGAAATCCGTACGACGATTTGCTCCAGCGGGATTCGAAAGGCCAGCTTTGTTTATCCGCGTTCGGCCAGAAATCTAGCCAACGCACCGGGACGCCGGGCTATAGGCTTGAGGGTCTGTTTGGGCGATGCCGAGCCAACGACAACACCCGCCCGCTTCAACTCAGCCAGCCGCTCTTCGAGCGTCTGCCGCTGGTCGTGCTTGATCGGACGAATTTCCGCTACCGCCTTCCCTCTATCCAAGACGGTGATGGTCTTGCCTTCGCTCACTTGCCGAATCAATTCGGAGAACTGCGCCTTGGCTTCGTAAATCGAGTAGTTGATTGCCATGCCGCCACCATATCTGGTCAGACTAGTCATGGCAATTTTTCAACACGATTCCCCCATGGCCGCATTTGCGAATCACCCGATTAGCAACCCGCGGCAAATCTGCTACCATCGGGGCGCTTTCAATTCCAGATCAGGAGCCATAAAAGATGACGATTGCAGCAGGTGACAGGATTCCGGCGGTGACTTTCCGCGTGTTGACCGGTGAAGGTCCCAAACCGCTAGGCAGCGACGAGGTATTCGGCGGCAAGAAAGTGGTCATGTTTATCGTGCCGGGGGCATTCACGCCGGGTTGCTCGCTTGCGCATCTGCCTGGATACGTCGTCAACGCCGACGCCATCAAGGCGAAAGGCGTGGACACCATCGCCTGCATGTCGGTGAACGACGCTTTCGTCATGGGCGCCTGGGGCGAGTCGCAGAACGCCGGTGAATTGCTCATGCTGGCCGACGGCAACGGCGAATTCGCAACCGCCGCCGGACTGGAAGCCGATTTCAGCGGCTATGGCATGGGCGGCAGGGCGAAGCGCTGCGCCATGATCGTCGACGACGGCACGGTTACGCATATCGCGGTCGAGCCCGGCGGCGAAATCGGCGTCAGCTCGGCCGAGTCCATCCTCGCGCATCTCTGAAGCGGCCCGCCCGCGTCACCGAACCGCAGGACCACGGGAGCCAGGTCATGATTACGACTACCCTCGATTACAACGATGGCGAAACCGTACTTGAAGGCTATGTGGCCTACGAGGAATCCGACACGCAAAAGCCGCTCGTGCTCGTCGCCCACGACTGGACCGGCAGGCGCGAGTTCGCCTGCAGGGCCGCGGAACGCGTCGCCGGGCTCGGTTATGTCGGCTTCGCCCTGGACATGTACGGCAAGGGCATCTTCGGCAGCGACGGCGATACCGCGGGCAATTCCGCATTGATGGGACCTTACGCCGCCGACCGCGCGCTGCTGCGCCGCCGCATTCGCGCCGCGCTGGTTGCCGGCCGCAACGTTCCCCAGGTCAAGGCGGCCCAGGTCGCGGCCATGGGTTATTGCTTCGGCGGCATGTGCGTGCTCGAACTGGCCCGTTCCGGCGCCGACGTGCTCGGCGTGGTCAGCATTCACGGCATATTCGCGCCCGGCGGCGCGCCCAACGAGGAAATCCGCGCCAGGGTGCTTTGCCTGCACGGCCACGACGACCCCATGGTTCCGCCCGAACAGGTGCTTGCCTTCCAGCAGGAGATGAGCGAAGCCGGAGCGGACTGGCAGGTGCACAGTTATGGGGGGACCATGCACGCCTTCACCAATCCGAAAGCGAACGATCCCGACTTCGGCGCGGTGTACAACGAGAGAGCCAAGCACCGCGCCCATCAATCGACTAGGAACTTTCTGGCGGAAATTTTCGCTTGAGCAAGGCCATACCCCTGCATAGCCGCATCGGCCTTTTCCTCGGCCCGGCGGTTTTCGTTTTCACCTTGCTGTTCGTCGATCTCGAACCCGGCAATCCGGCGGTGACGAGGATGTTCGCCGTCATCCTGCTGATGGCGATCTGGTGGATTACCGAAGCGATACCGCTCGCGGCTACCGCGCTGTTGCCCATCGTGCTGTTCCCCTTGCTCGGTATCATGCGCGGCCGCGAAGTGCCCGCGGGCAACCTGGTCGAACTCGGCGAAGGCGTATTGCCCGGCGATATCGACATCGTCTTCCCCAACGTCGCCGACCAGTACATGGACTGGGTCATCCTGCTGTTCATGGGCGGTTTCATGATTGCCGTGGCGGTGGAGAAATGGGATCTGCACCGGCGCATCGCCTTGCATGTGCTTCGCGTCATCGGCGGCCAGCCCCATCGGCTCGTGCTGGGCTTCATGGTCGCGACCGGATTCCTGTCGATGTGGCTGTCGAATACCGCCACCGCCATGATGATGATGCCCATGGGCCTGTCGCTGGTGCTGCTCTATGAAGACCTCAACCGGCAGATTCTCGCCGATGGCGGCGAAGTGCCCGCCAATGCCGGCAATTTCGCCTTGAACCTGTTGCTCGGCATCGCCTACGCGGCTTCCATCGGCGGTTTCGCGACCCTGATCGGCACGCCGCCCAACGGCGTGCTCGTTACCCAGCTCCCGCAATTGTTCCCCGGGGCGCCCGATATCACCTTTGCTTCCTGGATGATGTTCGCCTTGCCGCTGAGCGTCGTCTACATGCTGATCGCTTGGGTGCTGCTCACGCGGCTCGTTTTCCCCCTGCCGAAGGACACGCCGTTCAGCGGCGAAGGCTTCATCGAGAAGGAAATCTCCAGGCTCGGACCCATGAGCCCCGAGGAGAAACGCGTCGGCTGGGTGTTCTTCATGGTTGCGCTGCTCTGGATAACGCGCAAGGAACGCCTGCTAGGCGAAGAAATCGACCTGTTCGGCTGGAGCTACTATCTCGACTCGCTGCTGACCGGCCTCGGCGGTTCTCCCGTGGGCTACATGATCGACGACGGCACCGTTTCCATCGCCATGGCGCTGACCCTGTTCGTCATTCCGGCGAGCAAGGAGGTCGGCGGCAGGCTGCTCGGCTGGGACGACGCGAAGAAGATTCCCTGGGGCATCCTGCTGCTGTTCGGCGGCGGCCTCGCCATCGCCAAGGGTTTCCAGACTTCCGGCCTGTCCGACTACGTGGCCATGCAACTCGGCGAATTGCTCGGCGGCGCCAGCCCGCTGGTCATCGTCACGAGCACCGTGGCGTTCATGACCGGGCTGACGGAAGTCTCTTCGAATACGGCCGCGATCTCGCTGTCGCTGCCGATCATGGCGAGCCTGGCCCAGGCCATCGAAGCGCATCCCCTGCTGTTGCTCATTCCGACGACGCTGGCGGCTTCCTGCGCCTTCATGCTGCCGGTGTCGACGCCGCCGAACGCGATCATCTACGGTTCGGGCCGGGTGCCCATCGTCAAGATGGTAATCGCCGGAGTCTGGCTCGATCTGCTGTCGGTGCTGCTGTTGACCGTTTTCGTCTACACAGCGGGGCATCTCACCTTCGGCGTGCTCGGCGAACTGCCCGCCTGGGCGCTGGGCCTGCCGCCGCCCTGATCCCGGGTCCGGCCGTTCCGGCCCGCGGACAGCTTGTTCCTGTATTCCTCTTGCTGTTCTCTGCGGAAGCGGATGCAATATGAAAAAGTTCGTGGGATAATTCGCCAAGTTGCTTTCCAAGATGGGCGCCGGATTCCAGAACCTCATG
>VYCF01000074.1:0-62203 GCA_009844085.1 Gammaproteobacteria bacterium
GGCCTACGACCACGAGGCGAAGTCGAGCTATTCGGTGACGGTGAAGGCCGACGACTCCAACGGCGGCACGGACACGGTGGCGGTGACGGTCAACGTGAGCGACGAGGACGAGCCGCCGTCGACGCCGGGCGCGCCGTCGGTGGCGGCGACCGCGAACTCGACCACAAGCCTGGACGTGAGCTGGACGGCCCCGGCGAACACGGGCAGGCCGGCGATCTCAAGCTACGACCTGCGCTACGGCACGGACGGGAACGCCTGGACGAACGGTCCGCAGGACGTGGCGACGACCTCGTCGGCGATTACCGGTCTGACCGCCGGCACGACCTACCAGGTGCAGGTGCGGGCCACCAACGCCGAAGGCGACAGCGGCTGGTCCGCGGCCGGGTCGGGAACGACGAGTAGCTCGAACGCCGCCCCGACGGCGGCGAACGGCGCGGTGACGGTGAACGAGGACGGGACCCACACGTTCGCGGCGGCGGACTTTAGTTTTTCCGACGCGGATACGGGCGACACGCTGGCCAGCGTGAAGATCACGACGCTGGAGACCGCGGGGGACCTGGAAGTCGACGGCACGGACGCGACCCTGGACCAGGTCGTGACGAAGGCCGACATCGACGCGAACAAGCTGACCTTCGCCCCGGCGGCGGACGCCAACGGCGCGGCGTACGCGACCTTCGGCTTCAAGGTCAACGACGGAACCGACGACAGCGCGGCGGCCTACGTCATGACCGTCGCCGTGACCGCGGTCAACGACGCCCCGACGGGCCTGCCCACGATCTCGGGCACGGCGTCGCGGGGCCAGACGCTGACGGCGGGCACGGGCGGGATCGCCGACGCCGACGGCCTGGGGACCTTCGGCTACCAGTGGAAGCGCGACGGAACGGACATAGGCGGGGCGACCGCGTCCACGTACGCGCTGGTCCAGGCGGACGTCGGATCGACGATTACGGTCACCGTGTCCTGGACCGACGGCGGGGGGACGCTGGAGAGTCTGACCTCGGCGGCGACGGCGACGGTGACCGCCGCCAACGCCGCCCCGGTTTTCGCCGCCGAGACCCTGACCCGAAGCCTCCCCGAGAACAGCGCGTCGGGGACCAATGTGGGCGCGGTCATTCCGGCGGCGACGGACGATGACGGCGACAGCCTGACCTACACCCTGGAGGGCACGGACGCGGCCTCTTTCGACTTCGACGCCTCCGCCCGGCAGATCTCGGCGAAGAGCGGCGTGGCCTACGACCACGAGGCGAAGTCGAGCTATTCGGTGACGGTGAAGGCCGACGACGGCAACGGCGGCACGGACACCGTGGCGGTGACGATTTCCGTGACGGACTTGATCGAGCGGCCTTCGGCTCCGCCGCCGCCGTCGGTGACCGCGACGGCGGACTCGGCCACGAGCCTGGACGTGAGCTGGTCGGCGCCGCCCAACGCGGGCAAGCCGGCGATCTCCGGTTACGACCTGCGCTACCGCGTGTCCGGCGCGTGGACCGACGGCCCGCAGGACGTGACGGGAACCACGTCGGCGATCGCCGGCCTGACCGCCGGCACGACCTACCAGGTGCAGGTGCGGGCGACCAACGCCGAAGGGGACGGCAACTGGTCGTCCCCGGGGACCGGCGCGACGACCAGCCCGGCGAACAACGCGCCGACGGTGGCGAACCCGATTCCGGATCAAACGGCCGCGGCGGGAACGGCCTTCTCCCACACCTTCCCCGCCAACGCCTTCGCCGACGCCGACGGCGACAGCCTGACGTACACGGCGGCCCGGGCGGACGGCTCGGCGCTGCCGGCCTGGCTGAGCTTCGCGGCGTCCTCGCGGACCTTTTCGGGCACGCCGGCGGCGGCGGACGCGGGGACGGTTTCGGTGCGGGTGACTGCGGACGACGGCAACGGGGGTACGGTCCACGACGACTTCGATATCGTGGTGGGCGCCGCTCCGGCCCCGGCGGCGTCCTTCGCGTCGGCCGCCTCCAGCGCGGACGAGGGCGCGGGGACGCGCAACGTGCGGGTGAACCTTTCCCCGGCGCCGCAATCCGCCGTCACGATCGCCTACACGGTGGGCGGCACGGCGTCGGCGGGTACGGACTTCGGCATCGCCGGTTCCGGCGGCGCGCGGGCGCCCGCTAACGCGACCCATGTGAACATTCCGGTGGCGGTCGTCGACGACGCCGAGGACGAGAACGCCGAGACGGTGGTCCTGACGCTGACGGCGGGAGAGGGCTACACGGTGGGGAGCGCGAACGTCCACACGCTCACGATCGACGACAACGACGATCCGGACTCGGACCCCGATCCGGACTCCGACCCCGACCTCGATTCCGATCCGGACGCCGAACCCGAACCCCCGGCGCTGACCGTCGACGAGGCCATTCCCGCGGGCGAGACGGAGTACCGCGCGGGAGACCGCAAGGCGACGGTGCGGCGCGAACCGGGTACGCCGGCGGTGCGGCTCGCCGTGCCGGATTCGGCGGCGGAGGACCTGACGATCACCGTGTCCCCCGCGCCGGACGCGCCGCCGGTTCCGGGCGCCTTCGCGCTCGGTCCCCCGGAGGCGCGGACCGTTGTGGACGTTTCCGTCGACCGCGTCCCGGCCGGGGGGCTGACGCTGTGCCTGCCGGTTTCGCCGGCCCTGCTGGAGGCCGCGGCGGGCCGCCCGCTGATCCTGCTGCGCTACGCGGACGGGGCGTGGGCCGAGGTTCCGGGCTCGGCCCTGGACGCGGAAAGATCGCTGGTGTGCGCGACGGTGACCGGGTTTTCGCCCTTCGCCG
The DNA here is from genome assembly GCA_009844085.1 of Gammaproteobacteria bacterium. Lineage (GTDB taxonomy): Bacteria > Pseudomonadota > Gammaproteobacteria > Pseudomonadales > Pseudohongiellaceae > UBA9145. Next base: position 2,766 of record VYCF01000074.1, read on the forward strand.
CGGGCTTCCGGGCGCCGCCGGCCGCGTCGTTCGAGGCGGCGTCTTCGTCCGCGGCCGAGGACGCGGGGACCGTGGCGGTGAAGATCCTGTTCTCGCCGCCCCCCGCGTCGGACCTGACGCTGCGCTACGTCCTGGGCGGCACGGCCGCGCGGGGCGGAACGGGCGGCGGCGCGGGGACCGGCGGCGGCAAGGCCGACTACCGCGTCGCCGGGGCGGGAACGCTCGCGGTGGCGGCGGGGAGCGCGTCCGCGTCGGTCGAGGTGGGCGTCCGCGACGACGCGCGCGGCGAGCCCGACGAGACGGTGACGCTGACGCTGTCTCCCGGCGGCGGCTACGAACTCGGCGCGGTCCGCGTCCACACGCTCACGATAACCGACAACGATCCGCCTTCGGACGGGGCCGCGGCCAGGGAACGCCTGTTCCCCCTGTTCGCCGACGGCGGCGGCTTCCGGACCCGGCTTTATCTGACGGACGCCTCGGGGGCGGACAACCGCTGCGCGCTGGAACTGCGCGGCGCGGGGCTGTCCGCCGGCCGCTTCGAAGAACACCCCGCGCTGACGGTATCCGGCGCGGACGCCGAAATCGACCTCGGCGCGGCCGCCGGCGCCGTCGCGACGGCGACCGCCGGCGAAGCGGAATATCTGGCCTTTGGTTACGCGAAGCTCGCCTGCGAAGAGCCGGCGGCGGCGCGCCTGCTGCTCGCGGGAGAAGGCGCGGATCCCGTTGTTCCGTCCGCCCTGGCGTACGTGGAAAGCTCGGCGGCGGCGCGCAAGCACCGGTTCCCGGTCTGGCCCGGCCTCGGCCGGCTGGGACTGGTGCTGGTCAACGACGGCGAAGGGGACGCCGCCTGCGCCGCGGAGGTAGAGGCCGCCGACGGGACTCCCGCCGGCGGGGCCGGCTTCACGGTACCGGCGCGGTCCGCCTTCGTGCGCTTCCTGGACGAACTCGCGCCGGCGGCGGACGACGTCCCGGACGGCGTGGCGCGGGTGACCTGCTCGCGTCCGGTCGCGGCCCTCGGGGCGCAGTTGCACGGCGGCGACTTCGCCGCGCTGGCCTCCGCCGCCGCGGAAGAAGCGGAGGCGGAGTCCGAAGCCGGCGGCGGAAGCGGAGCGGACCGCGCGGCGGGCGGCGCCCGCCCGTTGCCCCACCGGACGCTGCTGCCCCTGGTGCAGGACGGCGGCGGCTTCCGGTCGCGCCTGGTGCTGGCCGACCTGTCCGGCGACGCCAACCGCTGCGAGCTTCGCGTTGAGATGCCGGGGGTTCCCACGTCCCGCTTCGAAACCCCCGAAGGCGCGGAAAAGGAGGGCTTGCGGACCTTCCTGCTCGAACTGGCGGCGGACGGCCAGGCCGTGCTGACGAGCGCGGACCGTTCGCCGTTCGTCTCCTTCGGCTCCGCCGCGCTCGCCTGCGAAGGTCCGGCGGACCTGTACAACGTCATGACCGCGCGCCCGCCCGGCGGCGCCGCCGGCATCGGGACCGTCCGGCCGGTCCCGCCCGCGCGGGAACTGCGGTTCCCGGTCCCGCCCGGGTTGGGGAGTTTCGCGCTGGCAATGACCAACGCCGCCGAAACCGGCGCGTCCTGCGAGGCCACGCTGACCTTGGCCGGACGGGAGGAAACCCTCGCGGCCGAGTCGCCCGTCCGGATCGAAAGCCAATCCACCGAAATCCGCTTCCTCGCCGACCTGTTCGAACCGCCGGCCGATTATTCCGCGGGCGGCGAAGCGACGCTGCGCTGCGACCGTGAGATCATGGCCGTCGCCCTCCCCGCGGCCGCCGGCGCCGCCTTCACGGCCCTGCCGCCCGTCGCCGCGCCGGAGTGATCTTGCGCGCAAAGCCGCACACGCAATGCAGAGCCGCCGGGAATCAGGCTATAATCCGCGGCCGAATTGAAACTTGCCGATTTCGCGGGAAAGAGGAAATGAGAAAGTCGCTGATTCTGTTGCTGTCCGCCGTCGCCGCCGCCATGTTCGCGCATGTCGCGCCAGCCCAGGGCGACGCCGCCGCGGGCGAGGCGAAATCCGCCCTGTGCGCAACCTGTCACGGGCCCGACGGCAACAGCGAACTCGCCATCAACCCCAAGATCGCCGGCCAGAACGCGCGCTACATGATCAAGCAGATGCAGGACTTCAAGTCCGGCGCCCGGCCCGGCCCGATCATGGCCGCCATGGTCATCAATCTCAGCGATGAGGACATCGAGGATCTCGCCGCGTATTACGCCGCCCAGACGCCGACCCTGCTCGGCGCCGACCCCGACAGCGTCGAACTCGCCGAAAGCCTGTATCGCTCAGGCGTCAGGGAACTCGAAGTAACCGCCTGTTCGGCCTGCCATTCGCCGACGGGAACCGGCAACGCCCCCGCGGGCTTTCCCGCCCTCGGCGGCCAGCATCCCGAGTACACTCTGCAGCAACTCAGGGACTTCCGCTCGGGAACCCGCGCCAACGACCAGGACGGCATGATGCGCCTCGTCACCGAGCGCCTGACCGACCCCGAACTCGAAGCCCTGGCCAACTACCTGGCCGGACTGCACTGACGGTCTGCAGCCGCCGCGCATGGCAAGCCGCGGCGGCCTGTGGTAGCTTTCAACGAAACAGAATTTCCGAACATATCCGGAGAAAATCCATGATCAGACGAACGCTCACGATTTTGTCTCTTGTTCTCGTGCTGCCTCTCGCGTTGCTTTTTGTGAACCCCACCGCTTACGCGCAGGTGGAACGATTCGTGGACGGCACGCATTATGTGACCCTCGAAGTCCCGGTCAACACCCGCGACAGTTCCAAAGTCGAAGTGATCGAAGCCTTCTGGTACGGCTGCTCGCATTGCTTCCGTTTCGAACCCCTGGTCGAAGACTGGAAAGCGAACGCCCCGGCCGACGTCGACTTCATGCGCTTCCCGGCCATGTGGAACGGGCTGATGAAGATCCACGCCCAGATCTATTACGCGGCCGAAGCGCTCGATGCGCTCGAAATCGTCCATGAGCCGGTCTTCAACGCGATCAATCTCGAAGGCAACCGCCTGCAGAACGAAAGGCAGATCGGCGACCTGTTCGAGCGTCACGGCATCGACCGGGAAGAATTCAGCCGAGCCTTCAATTCCTTCGGCGTCCGCACCCGCGTCAACCAGGCCGAAAGCCGCATGCAGGACTATCGCATCCAGAGCACGCCGAACATGATAGTCAACGGCAAATACCTCATCGCCACAGGCCCCGACGTCCCAACCCAGCAAATGATGCTGGACATAGTAGACTTCCTGGTAGCCCGGGAACGCGCCGCGCTCTGACGGTTTTCCGGGCGAGGCATGCCTCGCCCCTACAGGTGAAACGGACGCATACGGTCGCGTCTCCACGGTTTGAATCGCGCGGCGCGGGCGAGGCATGCCTCGCCCCTACGGGTGGAACGGACGGATGTGGCCGCGTCTCCACGGTCTGAATCGTGCGGTAGGGGCGACGCATGCGTCGCCCGCGGGTTCGGTTTCCGCACGACGATCCGGGCGAGGCATGCCTCGCCCCTACAACCGATTTCGATCCGGATTTTCCGGGTCCCTGGACCAACGCGCGGGATTCTCCGCGATGTACCGGCGTATTCGATCCAATGCGGTTCTGTTTCGAATGACGTGATCGTAGAAACCGCGTTGCCAGATCGTTTCGCGGGATTTGCCGAAAACGTCGCCAATGTGTTTTGTCACCGCCGATTTATACGATCCCACGGCTGCCCCGATGGAACCTTTTTGGGGCGAAGCGCTGGTTTTCGTTAATCTGTGCATATTCGCATCCGTTTCGGGCGACGCATGCGTCGCCCGCGATACCGCGCCAGGCCCCTGCGGCAATGCATTCCCGCCCCGGTTCGATTCGGCGATAAAAACGATTCCATGCACGTGATTGGGCATGACAACCCATTCGTCCAGGACCATATGCGGAAAATGCGCCGGAATTTGTTCCCACAACACGGATGCGATCCTTCCGAAATCGTTCAGATGCATCGCGTCGTCGATTATCCGGCCGAACAGGCACGTGCGATTGCGGGCGCATATGGTTACGAAATACGCATTCGGTTCGGTGTAATCGAAATCTTGCAATCGAATTGATTTGCGCCTGGGTAGAGTCCGGCCGTTCGTATTTGCTGACATAAAGGTTGCCTTCCCGTTGGCAAGTGCGGGGAATGCCCGCCGTTCCCCGGCGCGGCAGAGGGTTGGGGTGAGGTATAGGTCTTTTTCCAGCTAAACCCATAATTTCGTTGAAAGATCGGGCGCGGGCGAGGCATGCCTCGCCCCTACGGGTGGAACGGGCGGATGTGGCCGCGGGACGCCGTGGTGTTGTGGTGTTGTGGGAGACCAGACGCGCGCCGCGGGATATACTGTAGGGGCTGGGCATGCCCAGCCCGCCTTCGGGCCAACCCTCTCGATGTCAACCATTCGAATCAAGTCCCAAAACTTTATTGGGGGGTTGGCCGACTAAATTCCTGATGTAGATTCCTGGTGGTTCGGGATTTGATGTATCAGTCACCTGGCTCATGGGCGGCTCGGCTGCCTCCGGCGCTCAGGCGCTTGCTGTTTGCCGACCCCGGCCGTGAATTGCTGCGGCAGGTCGATGCTACGTTGCTCGTATTCGGTGGGCAGGTGTTGCACGTCGAAAGCGGTAGTGTCGCGGAGATTCAGGCGGCGGCGGGCGAAGTTGACGCCGGGTCGATTGCGGCTTGCGTCCGCAAATTGATTGGCGTCGGCGATGATCGTTCGATTCTGCTGCTTCTGCCGCCTGGCGAGTTTGCCGCCACCGAGACCGAAATGCCCGGCGTCAGCGGTGAGAATTTGCGTTCCGCTCTCGACTTGCAGAGGGAAAACCTGTTGCCGGCGATGGAAGAATCACTTGAACTCGCCGTGCATGGGAGCGAAGACGGCGCCCAGGTCGCCTTGTGGATCAAGTCACGGCGAATCCGTGAATTGCACGAGGCCTTCGCCGCCAACGGGCTGTTTCTTGCGGCGGTCAAGCCGCGCAACTTGCACAGCGAGGCGCCTCGCGCGGGACTCGTCGACGCCGACGGGTCCGGTCTTACCTTTGCGCAATCTTCCGCGGGCGTGTTGCGGCAATGGAAACACGTCGACGCCGCCGATCTCGAACAGGAGGAATTCGCCGGCCAATGGGATGCGGAGGTGCGCGCCGTTTCGGCCGGCAAATCGCGCCGGATCGATTCCATCGCGAAATACGCCGGCGCGCTCGAGCGCGGAGCCCATGCCGATTACAGCTTCTTTCCCGCCGCGGCCGCGGCCCTGTGCCGGCGCCGGGAGCAACGGCGCCATTTGCTGCGCGCTTCTTGCGCGCTCGGCGTCGTCGCCCTGCTCGCCGCCTCGCCTTTCATCTTTCAGCAATTCGAAATCAGCGATCTGAATCGTCAACTGGAACTACGGCGGGACCTGTCGGCGTCGGCCCGGGCGCACCGCGACGTCGTGGTGGATTTCGAAAACCGCTGGGGCGCGATCGAGAATTTTCCCGACCAGGACGTACGGGAGGCGATGTTTACCTTGCAGCAGGTCTTGAGCCCCAACCGCCTTTCCGACCTGGAGATTTCCGAAGGCGTCGTCCGCATCCAGGGCACGAGCGAAGACCCCCAGTCGATCCTGCAGCAACTGGAACAGAATCCGATGTTCACCGAGGCCGTGTTCTCCAGGGCCACGAGCAACGACCAGTACTACATCGATCTGCGCCTGGCCGACGTCAATTTCGAAGCCTACATGGCGCGCTACTTCCCGGACCGCTGAGCCATGGCGATTTCCTCCCGCGAACGAAACCTGCTGTTGCTGCTTGCCGTGGTCGCGGCGGTGTTCTTCGGCAGATACGTCCTTACCGCCATGGGAGAGTGGGGCGGGCAGCGCGAGGCCCTCATCGGGAACCTGCAACTCGCGGTCGAGCGGGAGCAGCGGCTGATCGACGACGAAGAGGCCCTGGAACTTCAGCGCGCGGAAGTCGAAGACCGGGAAATCGACATGCAACTCGATATTTTCTCCGGCGCCACGATCCCCCTGATCGAAGCGGCGATTCAGCAGGATCTTTCGCGCTACGCCAGGGAGTCCGGCCTTACGGTCAATTCGACCCGGCTCGCGGACCGCCTGGAAACCGAGGGCTGGCTGCTGATCAGCCAGGAAATGTCCTTCCGCACCACCGACGCCAATCGCACCGTGGTCTTCCTCGGGCGCTTGAGCGAATCGCAGCCGCGGCTGCGCGTCACCGATTTCAGCATCAGCCGCAGCCGCACCCAATATTCCGGTTCGATCACCGTGGTCGGATTCGCCCGCCCGGCGTCGGCCGCGGCGCCGTTCTAGGAATCCGGGAAATGTCCTTCTCCCCGATCACGCTGCCGATCTTCTCGCAATTGCTCGAGCCCCGGGGCATGGCCCCGGAGCGCGACTTCAGCGAATCGGGCCAACTCGTCTGCGACCACCTGCCGGCCATCGAGCAAAGAGCGAAGATCCGCTTCATTCTCGGCGAGCCGGTGCGATTCCGCATGGCCCCGGACGACGAAGTGCGGCGGCTTGCGCGGCACTGGCGCGCCGAACTCTCGCCGAAGATCGAAAGCGACGACGAGGAACTGCTCGCCACGGGTTTCGAGGACGACGACGAGTTGCTCGATCTGGCCTCGGAAGCGCCGATCATCCGCCTCGTCAATCACCTTTTCGCCCGGGCGCTCGACCTCAATTCGAGCGACATCCACTTCGAGCCAGGCGAAACCAGCCTCGACGTGCGTTGCCGCGTCGACGGCATCATGACCGTGGTCGAACGCCTGCCGGTGCGCATTCACACCCCGGTCGCCTCCAGGCTCAAGCTCATGGCGCGGCTCGATATCGGCGAAAAACGCCTGCCCCAGGACGGCCGCATCAACTACCAGCTCGGCAGCAGGCAACTCGACATGCGCGTCTCGACCCTGCCCGGCGTGCACGGCGAATCCGTCGTCCTGCGCATCCTCGACCGCAGCGACATGGAAGTCGATCTGACGGCACTCGGCATGCCGCCCCGGGCGTTGCGCGACTACCAGTCGGTCATCAGCCAGCCCCATGGCATGGTGCTCATCACCGGCCCTACCGGCAGCGGCAAGACGACGACCTTGTACGCCACGCTGGAAAAGATCAGCAACGACACGCAGAAGATCATTACCGTGGAAGACCCGGTCGAATACCAGTTGCCGGGAATCACCCAGATCCAGGTCAACCCGGCGATCGGCCTCGGGTTCGCCCAGGGCCTGCGCTCGATCGTACGGCAGGACCCGGACGTCATCATGGTGGGCGAGATCCGCGATCACGACACCGCCGAAATCGCCATTGAATCGGCCCTGACCGGGCACCTCGTGTTCTCGACCCTGCATACCAACGACGCCGCCGGCGCGATCACCCGGCTGCAGGACATGGGCGTCGAAGGCTACCTGATCAGCTCCAGCGTGCTCGCCGTGCAGGCCCAGCGCCTCGTGCGCCGCGTCTGCACCGATTGCGCCGAAGAACGCGAGCTCAATGCCGACGAGGCAGCGGTGCTGCGCATCGACGCCGCCGGCTGGCCGCCGATCCGCCGCGGCGCCGGCTGCGAGCGCTGCGGCAACACGGGCTATCGCGGCCGCATCGGCCTGTATGAACTGATGCTGATGAGCGACGAGATACGCCATTGCATAGCCGGCGGCGCCGACGCCAACGCAATCCGCGAACAGGCCGTAAGCGAAGGCTTGCGCGGCTTGCGCGAGGACGCCCTCGACAAATTGCGCGAGGGCCTCACCACGCCGGAAGAAGTAGTGCGGGTAACCAGAGCGATATGAGCGAACAGACGTTCCGTTACCAGGCATTCGATTCCGCCGGCAAGCGCCAGAGCGGCTTGCTCGAAGCCGAAACCGAGCGCGAGGCCTTGCGCATCCTGCAAGGGCGCAGGCTCACGCCGATTCTCGTCCAGCCCGGCAAGGCGCCGGGCTGGAGTTTCGAGCGGCGCAGGATTTCCGCCGCCGGGCTGCTCGATTTCACCAACGGACTGTGCACCCTGGTCGAGGCCCGGGTGCCCCTCGACCGGGCGCTGCGCCTGCTCGAAGGCATTACCGAATCCGCCGCCATGCGCGAACTCGTGCGCGGCCTGCTGCGCGAAGTGAAGGAGGGCAGCAGCCTGGCCGAGGCCATGGAGCAACACCCGGCCGTCTTCAGCAAGATGTACGTCAACATAGTCCGCGCCGGCGAGGAAGGCGGCATCCTGCACGAGTTGCTTCCCGATCTGGCGGAGTTTCTCGAAAGCAACGCCAGGACGCGTCAAGCCATCGTTTCGGCCATGGTCTACCCGGTCGTGCTGGTGATAACCGGCATTCTCTCGGTCGGCCTGCTGATGGTCTTCGTCATCCCCCAGTTCGCCGCGATGTTCCAGGACGCCGGCGCCGAAATTCCTCCGTCCGCCGCTTTTCTGCTCGCCGCGAGCGAGTTCCTGCGGAACTACGGTTATCTCGCCCTGATCGCCGCGGCGCTGGCGTTTTTCGGCTGGAAACGGTTCGACGCCGATCCGGCGGGCCGGCGCCGCAAGGACAACTTCCTGCTGTCGCTGCCGCTCATGGGCAACCTGATCCTCTATCGCGAATGCGCGCTGTTCGCACGCACCATGGGCGCATTGATGGGCGCCGGCATCCCACTGATCCGCGCCTTGCGCGTGGCGCGGGAGGTGCTCGTGAACACGGTGCTGACGAGGGAACTCGCGCGGGTGGAAGAAGACGTGCGCGGCGGCGCCGGGCTCGGCGTCTCGCTGGAGGCGACGAATCGCTTCCCGACCTTGCTGCACCAGTTGGTGGGCGTCGGCGAAGAATCGGGCCGCACCGCGAGCATTCTGCTGAAGGCGGCGGCAACCTTCGATTCCCATGTGCGCCACCAGGTCGCCACCATGGTTTCGGCCTTGCAGCCCGCGCTGATCATCATTCTCGCCATCGTAGTCGGTGGCATAACGATCGCCATGCTTTCCGCGGTGTTCAGCATGAACGCCGTGGAATTCTGACAGGAGACCGCCGCGATGCGAGTTCAGTCCACAACCAGTCCGGGTCCGCTGCGCTTGCTGCCGCTGGCGATATTGCTGGCGTCCTGCGCCGGCTTGACGGAAAGCCGGAGCGGCGGCGTCCAGGACGCGGAGCAGGAGCAGGCCCAGGCGGCGCAGCCCGCGCCCGCGGCGCAAGCCGATCCGCAACAGCAGGGAATTGCCGTATTGCCCGCCGCGAGCAACGCCGCCCAGCTCGAGTTGATCGAGGAAATCAATCGCGACGGCGCCCGGCCCGCAGGCGGACCGCCCATCGACATCGCGCCGCAACCGGTCGACGGCGACGCCGGCGAAGTGGTCGAACTGAACTACGAACAGGCCGACCTGCGCCTCGTGCTCGAAGAACTCGCCGAATCCCTCGACATCTCCCTGGTCATCGACCCGGAAATCAACCAGACGGTCAGCCTGCGCACCGCCGAGGACCGGCCGCTGTCGCGCGAGGACATCTGGCCGCTGATGCGTTTGCTCACCCGCGACGCGGGCGTGGTCATCAACCGCGTCGGCAACGTCTACAACGTGCGCCAGGTCAGCTCGCCGACGCCGACCGAATTCGTCACCCAAGAAAACCTGGACGGCAGCAGCGCCGCGCGCATCATGCAGGTGACGCCGCTGATCTACGTCTCCGCCGAAGCCGCCATCCAGGTTATCCAGCCCCTGCTGCAATCCGAAGGCGACGTGCGCCAGTTCACGATCAACAACGCGCTGGCGATCAGCGCCGGCCCGCAGGAACTCGAACGCATCAACCAGTTGCTTCTGCTGGTCGACGCCGACCCTTTCCTCAACCAGGGCATTCGCGTCTATCCGCTGGAGAACGCCAACGCGCTCGAAGTGGCCGAGGAACTGGCTGAAATCCTCGGCCTGATCGAAGGCGAGAATCCTTCCTACCAGGTCAGGGGAATCGGCCGCATCAACGCCCTGCTCGTCACCGCGCCGGCGACGCGCGGTTTCGACGAAGTGAGCCGCTGGGTGGCGATCCTCGACGCGGAAAGCCAGGAGCAGGTCGAGCAATTGTTCATGTACCGGGTCAAGAACCTGCCCGCCCTCGAACTCGCGGAAACGCTCGGCCAGGTATTCGAGGAAGAAGACGAAGCGGCGCTGCCGAGCCTGCAGCCCCAGGACGACGGACTGGCGGCGATCGAACGGCAGGTCAACCTGAACCTGGTCGACAACACCGAGGACTCGGACGGCGAGGCCGCCGCACCCGTGACCCTGGTCGCTTCCGAGCTCGCGCCGCCCGCGGCCGGCGCGGCGCCGGCCGCGGTTTCGGCCAACTTGCAGGTCCGCATCGTCGCCGACGAGGCGACCAACAGCTTGCTCATCCGCGCTTCGGCCCGGGATTACCGGCAATTGCTGACCACGATCAGCCAACTCGACGTGGCGCCCTTGCAGGTCATGGTCAACGCCGTCATCGCCCAGATCACGCTCACCGACGAGACCCGGTTCGGCGTCGACTGGAGCCGCGTCGCCGACAACGCCGATCTGATGCCGGTCGAAAACACGGCCCAGACGACATTCACGCCGACGTTGAACGGCCTCATGTTCACGCGCAGCTTTCTCGACGGCGCCGCGCGGGTCGAAGCGACGCTCGAAGCGATCGCCCAGAACAACGAGGTGCGCCTGCTCGCACGGCCTTCGCTGATGGTCACCAACAATCAGGAAGGCGAGATCCAGATCGGCGCCGAAGTGCCGATCGAGCAAGGCCAGTCCATCGGCACCGGCGGTTTCGCCACGACCAATATCCAGTACCGCCCCACGGGCATCGAGTTGTACATCACGCCGCAGATCAACGAGGACGGCGTGGTCACCCTGACCATCCGCCAGGTGCTGTCCTCGGTCGACAGCGCGGCTTCCGGCGTGAACAACAATCCGGTCTTCAACAACCAGGAGATCAGCACCACGGTGGTGGTCAACAACGGCGAAAACGTGGTGCTCGGCGGCCTGATCCAGGACGACAACGAGAATCTGAACCGCGGCGTTCCGCTACTGAACCAGGTGCCGGTAATCGGCAACCTGTTCTCCTACCAGCGGCTCAGCGTCGAACGGCGCGAACTGTTCATCGTGCTGCGGCCCGAAATCGTCAACCTCAACGCCGAAGGCGGAGGTGTACAATATTCCGACATACTCAACCGCTTCGAACTCGTCTCGCAACTGTTCGAAGACATGGGAATCTGAAATGAACCCAGCACCCAACAAAACACTCGCCAACAATTCCGGATTCACCTTGATCGAGATTCTGGTGGTGATGGCGATCATCGCCATGCTCGCGGTGCTCGTGGCGCCGAATCTGTTCAATCAGCAGGCCGGCGCCATGCGCGACGCCGCCACGGCGGAAATCTCCACCTTGTCGGCGGCCCTCGACATGTACCGGCTCGACATCGGCCGCTATCCGGACTCGCTCGACGGACTGATGGAAAACGACTCGGATCGCGCCGCCTGGAACGGCCCGTATCTGCGCGGTTCCGAACTGCCGAACGACCCCTGGGACAATGCCTATGTCTACGAGCCCGACGGCAACGGCTTCGCGCTGTATTCGCTCGGCGCCGACGGCGAGGCGGGCGGCGAAGGCAACGATGCCGATATCGGCCGCGAATAGCGCGCGCAACCGGGGCTTCACCCTGCTTGAGGTCCTGCTCGTCCTGGCGATCGTCGGACTGGCCGGCGCCTTGCTCGTTCCGCGGCTCGGCGGTCTCGACGGCCGCGGCTTCAACGTCGAGGTGCGCTCGGCCGCTAACCTGCTCAATCACGCGCGCCGCAACGCGGTCGTGACCGGCAATCCCGCGACAGTCGGCTTCGTGCCCGAGACGGAGGACGGGGAATTCGACTACAACCCGCCGATCTTCAGCGCCGGCGTCTACAACGCGCGCAATATCGAGCTGCAATTCCAGGACAGCACCGGCATGCGGGAACCCGTGCTCGAACCGCTCGAAATCACTTTCTTCCCCGAGGGCGGCAGCACCGGCGGCGCCTTGCTGCTCCTGCGCGGCGAGCTCGGCGCGCGCATCGAAATCGATCCCTTTACCGGACGCATATACGCCAATGAACAGGAAAGCATCCGCTGAACGCGGCTTCACCTTGCTCGAAGTGATCGTCGCCCTGGCGATCACGGGCTTCGTGCTCGGCGGCCTGTTCACCTTGCTCGGGTCGAGCAAGCAATTGTCCCTGCGTTCCGTCGACAGCCTGCGCGAGACCGCGGACTTGCGCGCCACCGTCAATTTCGCCCTGCTCGAAAACGAATTCAACGAGGTCGAGCCGGTATTGCAGGACGAGCGCTTCGACATCCGCCCCGGCGACCTGCTCGAAGATCCCATCCGCAAAACCGCCGGCACCACCGAGGCACTGCAATCTTTCGAAATCTTCGACCCGCAGCGCGACCAGACCGTCACCGCCACCCGCTGGGTCCGGCTCGCCTTGCCGCGATAGGCCGACCGTCGTGCATCGAGCTCGCGCCAATTCCGGTTTCACCCTGATCGAGGTACTGCTCGCGCTCGGGCTCACCGCTGCCTTGCTCGGCCTGCTGTCGTCGGCGGTATTCGTGGTCGCTTCCGACTGGAACCGGGATTCGAACGTACTCGACCGCAATCTCGACGATTCCCTGGCCGTGCTCCAGCTCGACCGCGCCCTGCATGGCGCGTTCCCGCATTCCTGGATGGACGAGGAAGAGCTGATAAGGCGCGTGTATTTCCGCGGCGAGGACGAAACCCTGAGCTGGGTCTCGACGGTCTCGCCCCAGCGCACGCCCGGCCTCACCGCCTGGCAGTTGTTCAACGATCCCGAACTCGGCGTCGTGCTCAAGCTCGCGCCGGCCTTTTCCGACAACCCCGACGCCCGGCTCGAACAGGCCGAGGCAAGCCTGCTCCTGCCCGGCTACCAGGCGAGCTTCCAGTATCTTTACACCGAACTCGACGAGAGCCGACAATGGACCGGCGAATGGTATGGAGACGAAAACCTCGCCCTGCCGCTTGCCGTCTATGTCCTGTTCGAGCCCATTGCCGGGGAAGGCGAGCCGATGGAAGTCGTGGCTCGAATCCGCAACCGCCAACATCGCTCGATCCAGCCGGCCGCCCCCCAGCAGGGATTCCCGTTATGAAGATCCGGCGGCAGCGGGGAGCGGTCCTCGTCATCGTCTTGTGGACGGCGGTGCTGCTCACGGTTCTGGTTACCGCCATGGCTTCGAAGGTGCGGCTGTCGGCCCAGGCGACGGCGAACAACCGGAACGCCGGGCTGGCCTGGGCGGAACTGATGGGCGCGGTGAGCCACGCCGAAATGGAACTCATGCTCGAACGCATGGAATTGCCCGTGGGAGAACCGCTGGAACTGGCGGAAAACGGCGAGGTCCGAACGCCCGCCTATCGCTTCAACGGCCGGGACCTGCAATTGAACTATCCGGTCGGCGAAGATATGGTCGTGCGCATCTACGACCACGCCGGCAAGATCAATCTCAACCGCATCAACCGCCAGGACATGCAAGTGCTCATCACCCATTGGCTCGGCGGGCTCGACGCCGACCCGGAACGGGTCCAGGAATTGCTCGTGGCCTGGACCGACTGGACCGACCTGAACGAACTCGAAGGCGTCGAAGGCGCCGAGAACGAGTATTACGAGAATCTCGAGCCGGGCTATACGCCGCGCAACAATCCCGAACTCGACAGCGTCCAGGAACTGCTGCTGATCCGGGGATTTGACGAAGTGCTCGAAGGCGTCAATCTCGAAGCCGCCTTCACGGTCTACGGCAACGGCCGCAGGCTCAACCTCAATCTCGCCACCCGCGAAGCCATGCGCCTCGTGCCGGGGTTGAGCGAGGAAACGATCGAAAACGTTATCGCCTGGCGCGACCGCGAAGACATCAACAACATGGCCGAGATCGGCGAAATCGTGCCCTTCGAGGAATTGCAGGAACTGGCGCCCTGGGTCGGCACCAACACCTCGAACATTTACACGCTGTTCGTCTATCCGCGGGCCGAGTTGAGCGAAGCGGAAATCGAACGGCTCGAAGTGGAAGACGAATTCTACAATCCGGATCCGGTCACCCGCGGCTACATGGAAATCCTTGAAGTGCGCGGCTATACCAACCCGCCCATCGTCTACCACATCGATCCGTACGGTACGTTGCCCGACACCGCCCCGCCCCGCGTCTCCGAACGCGATGTCCTGTTCCGCTGAGTACCCCGGGCGACGCATGCGTCGCCCCTACAACACAATATTTGCGTAGGGGCGAGGCATGCCTCGCCCGTGGGTTGTCATCGCCGCCGCACCGACCACTCGGAGGGCATGATGAGAGGCCCGACGCCCTTGTTGGCTTCGACCGTCAGCAACTTGCTGAAACGCGTCTCGTACCAGAGCAGGCCGGTATCGTCCGAAAGCCCGCCGACGACATAATAGCTGCCGACGCGCATGGTCAGATTGCGTACGGTCAGCGAGACGGTGAAGACATCGCCCTTGCTGAAGGGTCCGGTTTCGACGCCTTCCGCGTCGATGGTGAGGAAGGAAGCCATCGGCTCCTCGGCGGATTTCATGAAGGCGAAGCCGAAATAGCCCTCGACCCCGTCGCGCAGCACCTCGACTTCCATTTCCAGCACCACGTCCTGCAAGGCCTTCAGCGAGGAAATCTCGTTGTCGTAGAGATCCCTGACCGCAAGCGAGTTGATGCGGCAATCCTGCACCTCGGCGGATTCGGATTGCCGTTCCAATTCCCCGGGCAGGTCGTTGCGGATCGTGTTGTAGGACTTCTTGTTGGTGCAATATTCCTCATAGTGCCCGACGACCTTTTCGCTTGCGCCGATCTCGCGGATGCTGCCCTTGTCGAGCCAGATCGCGTTGTCGCACAACTCCTGCACGTGGAACATCGAATGGCTGCAGAAGACCATGGTCTTGCGCCGGGCGCGGAAGTCCTGCATGCGTTGCACGCATTTGCGCTGGAAGGCCATGTCGCCCACGGAAAGCGCCTCGTCGATTACGAGTATGTCGGGACGCACCAAAGTGGCGATGGAGAAGGCCAGCCGCACGAACATCCCCGATGAATAGGTCCGCACCGGGCGGTCGATGAAATAACCGAGTTCGGAAAACTCGATGATTTCGTGTTCGAGTTCGCGGATGTCCTCGTCCGGTATGCCGAGCAGCGAGGCATTGAGCCAGATGTTCTTGCGGCCGCTGAAATCGCGGTGAAAGCCGGCCCCGAGTTCGAGCAGCGCCGCCACCTTGCCGTCGATCTCGACCCGGCCCGAAGTCGGCTGCAAGGTGCCGACGAGCAATTTGAGCAAGGTCGACTTGCCGGCGCCGTTGTCGCCGACGATGCCGAGGCTCTGGCCGTTGGCGACGGCGAAGGAAATATCGTTCAGCACGTGGAACAGCCGATGCCGCGGCCGCCGCAGGACCAGCTCCGCGAGCCGGTCCTGGGGCCGCTCGTAAATCCGGAACTCCTTGTTCAGATTGCTGACGGCGATACGGGGGTGCAGATCGGTCATGGCTACAGCACGTCCCCGAAAGCATGCCTGATGCGCATGAACAGCCAGCCGCCGAGCAGCCAGGAAAACAGCGCCGAGCCGGCGGCGATACCGAGTTGCAGGTGCGAGAAGCTGCCGAGCAGGATGATTTCCCGATACAGGTTGATGAAGCTGTGCATGGGGTTGAACAGGTAAAGCGTGCGCAAGGTCTCGTTTTCGATCATGGTGATCGGATAGATGATCGGCGTGAGGAAGAACCACAAGTTCACGCCGAGCGAGACGATCTGCTGCAGGTCGCGCAGGAACACGCAAAGCGCCGAAAGCACCGCGACCAGGCCCATGGTGAACAGGAACTGCAGCGCGAACACGAACGGCAAAAGCAGCCAGGGCCAGGACAAATGGCCGGTGACGGCCATGTAGAGCAGCAACAGGCCGAAGCCGATGCCATGGGTCAGATAGGGCACGAGGGCGCCCACTACCGGGACGATCTGCACCGGAAACACGACCTTGGTGATCAGCGGCGCCTTCTCGAGCAACATGTTGGTCGATTTGCTCACGGCTTCGGCGCAGGCGAACCAGGGCAGGTAGCCGATCATGAGGAATATCACGAACTGGGTCTGGCCGAAATCGGCCACCTCGCGCAGCCGGAACACGTAACTGAAGACGAAGGAATAGATGAGGATGTGAATGACCGGCGTGATGAACAGCCAGAATGCGCCGGCGGCCGCGGCGCTGAACTGCCCGAGGAAATCCTGCCGCACGAAATTCCGAAACAGCCGGTAATTCCATGCGGGCGTCATCACCCATTGGCCGATCAGATTCAACACGCGCCGTTTCCCGAAATTCCGGCTGGAAATTTAAGCACGAAAGCGCGCAAACGTCATACAAGGGCGACCGGACGGGCGACGCATGCGTCGCCCCTACAACGAGGTTCGGGTCCGGCGTAGGGGCGAGGCATGCCTCGCCCGCATGACGCCGCTATCGGTTACGGATATCTTCGGCGACGGCCAGGACTTCGCGCGGCGCGCGTTCTGCCTCCATATAGGCAAGACCCGTTTCCCAGGTTTCCGAGGAAAAACGCGTGCCTTGCGCCCCGCCGGCGCCGTAAAACTCCTCCATGAATCGCAGCAATCGGATCACTTCCTCCGCCGCCGCGCCGCCCCGCCGCAGCCGGCGCCAGATGCAATGCAGCGGTTCGGCGGCGGCGTAACGCTTTCTGCCGCCGCCCGCCGGCGTTTCGTGCGCGACCGCGCCGCGATCTATCAGCCTTCTCAACATCGTCGAAACGGCGCGCACGTCCATGCGCGCCCTTGCGGCGATTTCCCCGGTAGTCGAGGCCTGCCACAAATCGAGCGTCGCCGCGAATACGCGCCGTTCGCTCTTCGGCAAGGCGGCGAGCTGTTCCCGGAAATAGTCCGTATTCCAGTCCACGAGCGCCGCTGCCTCTTCGAGCAGCGACCATGGCTGCCCCCGCCGGGAAGCCGCGGCGAACATGGCGAGCAATCGTGGATTGCCTTCCGTCAGGATTTCCAGCGGCCTGATATCGCGGTCGGCGCCGGCGCCGTCGAGCGACCGCCACAATGCGCGGCATTCCCCGGCTGTCAGGGTTTTCAGCGTCTGCAAGGCGAACATGCCCGCTAGGGTCTGCCGGTCCTCGCCCGAAGGTTCGAGTCTTCCGGTCGCGGTGGCGACGAGCATGATCCGCGGTTCGGACAACAGCACTTCGCCCAGGCGCCGGCTGAATTCCTCGCCTGCGCCGAGGCAGATCTCTTCCAGTTCTTCCACGAGCAGGACGAGCCGCTTGCCGGTCCGGTCCGCGGTTCGGCACAACATGTCGAACGCCTCGTTCCGCAGGCTCGCTTCGGCCCCTTCGGCGGACATGCGATCAACCGCCGTCCGCAGTTCCTCCGCGAGTTCCGCGTCGCCCGCCGCAAGTTCGCCGGCGAGCAGGGACATCGTTTCAAGGCAGAAACCGGAGAAATCGGCAATGTCGTGGCATTCGTCCATGAAACGGGCCGGCAGCAGGCGCGCGGAGAGCCCGGCGTTGCCGCGCAACTCGGCCGCGATTCGCGCGAGCAGCATCGATTTGCCCATGCCATGAGGCGCGGCGACCAGCACATGCCGGCAGGAAGGCGATTCGATATTGCGGCCCAGGATATCGAGAATGAATCCGAGTTCGCTTTCCCTGACGCAAAACTGACTGATAACATCCTCGTCGGACTGGTACAGGCCCGGATTGAAAAAGCGGAGCGGTGCGCCGTCGGTTGTCTTCATCATGCGCAATATATTCAACGAAATTGTTGCAATCGTAAAAAAAAATAGAAATGTTGTCAACAAAAATAACGACAACAATAATGTTGTAAAACAGGATTCGATGCTGCCCTGTCCTGAACACAAGCTGATACCGCATGAAACCGCGCCCTTGCCGCCCGGTCCCTGGCTCGTTTTCGCGCCGCATGCCGACGACGAGACCTTTGGCCTGGGCGGCTGCCTGTTGAAAGCTTCGGACGAAAACGTGGAAACCCATGTCGTGGTCGTGACCGACGGCGCGCAAGGCGGAGATGAGCCAGGGAAGCACGGCGGTCTGGTCGACCGCCGGCGCGAGGAAGTCGAGCGTGCGGGTAATCTGCTCGGACTACGCGGCCTGGAATGCTGGAGCGAACCCGATCGCGGCCTGAAAGTCGATTCCAAACGGACCGGATTGTTCGCCGACGCGATCCGGAAGCTGCAACCCGCCGCGGTGTTCTTTCCCGGCCCGCTCGAGATCCATCCCGACCATCGCGCGACCGGTATGCTCGCCTGGGCAGCCTTGCAGTCGCTCGAGGCCGGCGAACCGAAACCGCAGGCGCTGTCCTACGAGATCACCGCGCTCAATCCGATCAACCTGCTCATCGACATCACCGCCCAGATGGAGCGCAAGCACGAGGTGATGGCGGTCTACGTCAGCCAGAACAGCCAGAACAGTTATCCCGACTACGTCACCGCGCTGAACCGGAGCCGGTCGTTCTCGCTCCCGTCCGGGGTGGTCTACGCCGAAGGTCTGTATCGTTACGACGAGGACCAGTTGCGCCAGCCGCTGGCGGCGGTCGTGCAGAAAATCATCGCCGGCTATTTCGCGCCGGCCTGATCACAGTCAGTGCAGATAACCCACTGATTTTGAAGGGTGCGGAGCCTTTACCTCTTCGACCCAGTCGGGCCAGGGCGAAAGATTCCATTCGGCCCGCTTCCACAAGGTATGCAGGATGGCGACCCACTGCCAAGCTTCGTCGAGTTGCAGGGAAAGTTGCGAATGCTCGCTTTTTCTGGGCTTGAACACCACGGTGATGCGAGAGGCGGCGATGCGGATATCGGCTTCGAACAGCAATTCGGCCGTCGCGGTCTTGTCTTCTTCCGAGGATTCCCCGGCTTCGGCTTCCTTTTCTTCCGCCTCCTCGCCCCCTGCTTCCTCACCGGAAACATTTTCGCCGGCCTGAGCGGAGCGTTTCGCGGACCGGGTCACAACCGGCCCGAGCATGTCAGTTGCGGCCTGCCGTTCGAGTTCCTCGCGGTGCGTTTCGAGCCAGTCGAGCAGAAAATTGAGCAGCCTCAATAACAGCCGCTGCGTGACCCAGTAGGAAACCTCGCCACCCTTGTCCGTAATCCCGCTGAGGCGAAAGCGGTCTTCGGTGGCAACGTACTCGGAAGTGATGCGTTGCAATGTCAGCACAATTACGGCTGCGGCCGGGGCTGTTCCAGCCACTCTCCCACTTCAAGCAGATCCTCCGCTTCCAGCGTACCAGCTTCCCGTTGCAGTACAAGCATTGCCTTGATCTGGTCGTAACGGGCCTGTTGCAGGTCGCGCTGGGCGCGGAACTGATCCCGCACCGCGATGAATACGTCGACGATAGTGACCGTGCCGAGTTCGAGGCCCTGCTGCATCGCGGTCGACGAAAGTTCGGTCGCTTCGACCAGGCTTTCCGCGGCGTCGATCAGCGTGTCGCCGTTTGTCGCCTGCAGCCAGGCCGAGCGCACGATTTCCCGCGTTTCCAGTTCGACCCGACGCAGTTCGTGTTCGGCAATGCGATGCTGGCTACGGGCTTCGCGCACCTGGGCGGTGCGCGTGCCGCCGGAGTAGATCGGAATGGTCACGTCAAGGCCGAGATAGGTGATGTCGGCCTGGTCGATGGGCACGTTGTCGAAACCGACGTTGGTTTTCTGGCGCAAGGCGAGCAGCGAAACCTGCGGAAAGTACGCGCCCATGCGCTCGGAAATCCGCTCGTTCGCGACCCGCTCGGCGTATTGAAACGCACGGATCTGCTGGTTGTTCTCGAGCGCCAGCCTCACCCAGTACTGGGCGCTTCCTTCGATCTCCGGCACTTCCACTTCCTCGCGCAAGGTGTACAGCCGCCCCGGCTCCAGCCCGGAAATCGCGCGCAAGGCTTCCTGCGCCAGCGCCAGATCGCTTTCGAGTCGCAACTGCTGGGCTTCCACGCTCGCCAGATTCGCCTGGGCGTTTAACAGGTCGGTGACCTGCGCAAGCTGGAGGTTGTACATGCTTTCCACCTGGGCGAGTTGATTCGACACCGCTTCGAGTTCGGTGGCGATGGAATCGAGCGCGTCCTGGGCCTGGAGCACATTGAAGTAGCGTTCGGCGACGTCGGTCAGCAGAAAGGCGAGTTCGTAGTAGTACTGCGACTCGGCCTGATCCTCCGTCAGACTGGCCTGTTTGCGCGTCGAGAATGCCTGCCAGTTGAAAAGGGTTTGCGACAACCGCACGAAGCTGCGTTCCCCGTCGAAAGTGCGCAGGCTTTCGAACCCGAAGAACGGATCGACGCTGGTGCGGCGGTTTTCGGTGACGCTGGACGCGGCGTTCAACTGCGGCAGGAGGTTACCCGTGGCCATGCGCTTTCGCGCTTGTACGACATTCAGGTTTTCCTCGGCGCTGCGGAGCCTCGGGCTGTAATCGATCGCGGCGCTGAAGAATTCCTCGAGGGTTTCGCCCACTATCAGCGGGTCTTCTTCGGCGGCGAGGGCTCCGGCGCCGGCGGATAGCAACATGCAGGTGCCGATGACTCTTATCATGGCGATGCTTTTCACGTATTGGTCACAATTCTGAATTGGGAGGAATCAGTCTTCCCGGAAGCTGCGGGCGACTGCGTCTGAAAACGGCTTGAACAGGTATTGCAGGAACGTGCGCTCGCCGGTGGTGATGAACACTTCGGCGGGCATGCCGGGCATCAGCACGAGGTCGCCGAGATCGTCCATACCTTCGGGAGTCACCATGATCTCGGCGGTGAAATACGACAGGCCGGTATTCGGATCCTGGAAGCTGTCCGCCGAAAGATTGGTCACTTCGCCGTAAATCGTCGGCGTCATGCTGCCGAAGGCGGAAAAGCGGATGTTCGCGTTCTGGTTAAGCGCCACCCGGTCGATGTCGTTCGGCGAGACCTGGGCCTCGATGACGAGTTCGTCATCCTCCGGCACGATGTCGGCGATGATCATTCCCGGACTGATGACGCCGCCCACGGTGTGGGTCTGCATGCCGGTGACGTAACCGCCGTCGGGCGCCTGGATCACGGTGCGCTCAACGACGTCTTCCAGCGCGATGATGCGTTCCTGGAGGTCGTTCAGATTGGTGCGCGTTTCGGCGAATTCCGCCGCCACTTCGTTGCTGAAGTCCTTTTCGATTTGCTGAATCTGCAGAATCGTTTCGCCGATCTGTATTTCGGTGGAGGCGATGTTGGCGGCCAGTTCCGCGGCCTCGCCGCTGAAATTGGCGAAATTCCTTTCCAGTTCGCGCAGCCTGATTCGGTCGGAAAAGCCCAGGTCCAGCAATTCTTGTGTGTCTTCCAGTTCGTCCTCGTAGGATTCCGCGGACAACATTCTGCTCTCGCGCGCGGCCTCCATGCCGACTATGCGATTCTCAAGCTGGCCGATGCGTTGTTCCAGCACTTCGACATTGCCTTCGAGCGCCGACTTGCGTGTTTCGAAGATGTAGGTCTGCGCGTCGATCTCTTCCCGGGTGGCCGGGTCGTTCCGGTCCAGAACCGCCGGCCAGGAAATGCTCTCGGCGCTTTCGCGCTGGGCGATGAGACGCGCTTCGCGCACGAGATTGGCCATGTACTGGGTGCGCGCGACGTCGAGTTGCGCCTGGGGCTGGGTCCGGTCGAGATTGATCAGCGGCTGTCCCGGCTCCACCAGGTCGCCGTTGCCCACCAGGATTTCGGCGATGATGCCGCCTTCCAGGTGCTGCACGCTCTTGTTCTGGGATTCGACCGTCACCTCGCCCGGAGCGTAGGCTGCGCCGTCGATCGGCGCGAACGCCGCCCAGCCGCCGAATACGCCGAAAACCAGCGCGAAAATGGTCAGGCCGATGCGCACCGGAGTCTTGATACTGGTGTTCGCTTTCGCTTGCTCTTTCGAATTCTGGGCAGACAGCAGTTCGACTCGTTTCATGTCGGGATCACCTTGCCGCGGATTGCGGCAGCTTGGCCGCCGGCTTCATGAGGGCGGCGAGGACCTGGCTGCGCGGACCGTAGTTGAGCGGCGCGCCTTCCTTGAGCACCAACATCTTGTCCATGCTTTGCAGCACCATGGTGCGATGGCTGATGACGATGATCGTGCTGCCTTGCTGCTTGATCCGCTCCAGCGCTTCCACGAGTTCCTTCTCGCCCTGGTCGTCGAGATTGGAATTGGGCTCGTCGAGCACGATCAGGCAGGGATTGCCGTATACCGCCCGGGCCAGGCCGATGCGCTGGCGCTGGCCGCCCGAGAGCACGCCGCCGCTGCCGCCGATCATGGTGTTGTAGCCCTGGGGCAGTTCCAGGATCAGATCGTGCACCCCGGCCAGTCTGGCCGCGGCGACAATGGCGTCTGAATCCTGCTGGCCGAAACGGCAGATATTGTCGGCGATGCTGCCGTCGAACAATTCGATATCCTGCGGCAGATAGCCGAGATGCCTGCCGAGCTGATCCCGGTCCCAGGTGAAGATTTCGGCGCCGTCGAGCCGCACGGCGCCCCGCGCCGAAGGCCAGACGCCGAGGATCGCCCGCGCCAGGCTCGATTTGCCCGAAGCGCTCGGGCCGACGATGCCGAGCGCTTCGCCCGGAGCCAGATCGAAATTCGCGTTGCGCACGACAAAGGTCTGGGAGGCGGGGGGCAATACGAACAGGCCTTCCACGGAAAGCTGGCCGCGCGGGTCGGGCAGGGGCATGGGAAGCGGCCGCGGCGGCAGTTGTTCGAGCAATTCGCCGAGGCGGTTGTATTGCGCCCGCGCCACGCTGAAGCCGCGCCAGGTGGCGACCAAAAGGTCGATCGGCGCCAGCGCCCGGCCGAGCAGGAGCGAACCGGCGATCATCATGCCGGGAGAGATTTCCTGCTGCAGCGCGAGTAGCGCGCCCAGCCCCAGGGTCAGCGATTGCATGACGAGGCGAAAGGACTTCGACATGCTCGTGAACACGCCGGCCTGGCGGCTGGCGGTGGTTTGCAGGTCGAGTATGCGTTCCGAGCCGTCTTCCTGCCGCGCGCGAATATCGTTGCCCATGCCCATGGCGGCGATTACTTCGGCGTTGCGCAAGCTGCCGGTCAACTGGTTGTTGACGCTGCTGTTGAGCGAGTTGGCGTCCTGCAATTTCCGGCTCGTGGTCTTCTCGTTGGCCAGGGCCAGCGTCAGCATGACCATCACGGCGAAGACGCCGCAGAGGGCGAAATAGGGGTGGAACAGGTACATCACGATCAGGTAGATGGGCACCCAGGGCGCGTCGAAGAAGGCGAACAGGCTGGGGCCGGTCAGATACTGGCGCAGTTGCGACAGATCGTTCATGGGCTGGGCGCTCGTGGTCATGCCCCCGGACAGCAGCGCCCGATTGAAGGTGGCTTCCGATATGCGCTGCCGCAGCCGCTGCTCGAGCCGGTTGCTCGCGCCGATCATGACCATCGAGCGTACCCATTCGAAGCCGCCCAGCGCGAGCAGCAGACAGACCATGAGAATCGTCAGCATGGTCAAGGTGGGCACGCTGCCGCTGGACACGACCCGGTCGTAGACCTGCAACATGTAGATAATCGGCGTCAGCATCAGCAGGTTGATCGCGGCGCTGAACAGCCCGGCGAAACCGAAATAATGGCGTACGTCGCGCAAGGCCGCGGCCAGTTCCGGAAACCTGCTTTTCGAGTCGATTCGATTCATGGATGACGCTTGCTCTTCCCCAAGTTCGCGTTAGATAAGGGCGGAATCGCACAATTCAATGTATCGGCTCATATCCACTCCGCTGGATTATACATGCCATCCTTAGCGCGGTAGGGGCGACGCATGCGTCGCCAGCGGGTTCGGGCCGCCCCCCGCCGTTTCGGGCGAGGCATGCCTCGCCCCTACAGTTCCTCCTCGCCTTCGGCAAAGTGGCGCAGGGATGCGAGGTCGGCGATGATCAGGCGGCCGGGGCCGTCGCGTTGGATGATGCGGCGGGATTGCAGCGCCTGGAACACGCGGGTCACCGTCTCCCGGCTGAGATTGAGCATGATCGCGATTTCCTTGTGCGTGGGCGGATTGACGATTTCACCGCTGTCGTCCTTGCGCCGGGCTTCGTTGATGAGGAGATACAACTGGCCGCACACCCGCTGGGGGATATTGCTCAGGCCGAGCAACGTGCGCTGCACCGTCATCTGCCGCACCCGTTCGGCGAGCTTGCGGCCGACGATGTTGCTCACCGAACTGTTCTGCAACATGACTTCACGCAAGGGATTGCGCGCGACGAACACGACCGAGGCTGCGGTCGTGGCAATTACGAACTCGGGTTGCGGATTATCGTCAAATAACGCAAGTTCGCCGCAGAAGTCGCCAGGTTCGACGAAATAGAGCCCAACTTCGCGACCATCTATCGTGAATCCCACGCCTTGCAGACGGCCTTCGAAAAGAAAACATACGTTGTCTTCGCGGACGCCCGCCCGCAGCACCACCGCCCTGCGCGCATAGCGGACCAGGGACGCGTGGGGCGCCAGTTGCTCCAGAGCCTCGCGCGGCAGTGGGTTCAGCAGAGTAAATCTGCTTAACAGTTCAGGGGTGACCTGCATACAATCGGGATTCCCAAATTGTTTGTGGAATCTATTAGGCCACGTATGCCGTCCCTGGCGCGAGTCCGCTGGCTTCGACTGGCCCCGGTCTCGACATCCTGTCGAGCCGTTCAGGCTTTCAAAAGCTGCGCTTTTGATCGGCTGCGCCGACCAGCCTTCACCCGTCCAAATTGGCATTCCTGCCAATTTGTGACCCCGGTCACGTCAAATTATCGACGCTCGCGCTAATTTTCTCCATGTCGAGAGCCCGGAAGCGGTTAAATCGGCCGTTTCGGGGGCAAATTGAATGATGAACATCCGTATTCGCGCAAAAGTCTTTCCCGTAATACTGGCCGCCCTCGGCTGGCAATTCCAGGCTTTGGCCCTCGAACCGGCCGTAAACTCTCCCGGCGGCGCGCCCGAACCGGCTGCGGGGCAGGTGAGCATGGTGCTCGGCGGCGCCTGGCTCGAAACGCCCGGTGAAGAACGCCGCCGCATCTCCATCGGAACGCAGATCGGCGCCGGCGATTTCGTGCAGACCGAACCCAACGGTCACGTCCACATCCGTTTTATCGACAACGCCCTGGTCAGCGTGCGCCCGGACAGCCGCCTGGAAATCGTGCGTTACGAATACAATCGCGCGAACCCCTCGCTGTCCATGGTGAAGTTCAGCCTCGAAGAAGGCGTTACCCGTTCGATCTCGGGCGACGCCGCGAGTACGGCGCGAGAGCGATTCCGCCTCAATACGCCGATCGCGGCGATCGGCGTGCGCGGCACCGATTTCGTCGTCAGCGCCACGCAGGACTCGGTGCGCGCCCTCGTCAACGAAGGCACCATCGTGCTGGCGCCCTATTCCGCGGAATGCACGGCGGAAGCCTTCGGACCCTGCGCCGTCAACGCGGTCGAATTGAGCGGCAACAGCGAACAGATGCTCGGTTTCGATATCGGGTCGCCGGCCCCCGAGGTCTTGCCGGCGGTGCATGAAACCAATCCCGACGCATTGCGCGACGACGTCAACGGCGCCGTCGACGAGGCAACCGAAGCCGAAGAAGAGATATTCGGCGCCAACGAGGCCTATCTCGAAGGCACGGCCGGCGATCGCGTTTCGGCCAGCCTGGCGAATCTGAACGCGGGAACGTCCGATCCCGCGCCCGACCCGGCGCCGGAACCCGCGCCGGAACCCGCGCCCACACCCGAACCGGATTTCACTCCCGAAGTTCCCTTCGGGGAAACGGAGAACGAACAACGGCAGATGGTCTGGGGCCGCTGGGGCGCGGGCAAGGGCGATCTCGAACGCATCACCTACGCTTATGAGGCCGCAAGCGCAGGTCGGGCAGTAGCCGTCGGCAACCTCGAATACGCCTTGTTCCGGCCCGATCCGGAGGGCAGTAACGTCAACTCCGGTCTCGGCACGGTGGATTTCGATCTGGCCGCCGCCCAGGCTTTCTACGAGAACGGAGGCAATACCGTCGCCATGCAGGTCAGCGACGGCGAGCTCTCGATAAATTTCGATCGCAACGTGTTCAGCACCGGACTCACGCTGAACCACGACCTGACCGGAACGGTGCTGTTCAGCGCCGACGGCCGCGTCTATGACGGCGGCTTCTTCCGCATGAACGATAACGGTCAGCAGGTCAGCGGCGCCGTAACCCTCGACGGTACCGAAGCCGGCTATCGCTTCCTGAAACTGCTCGAGCAAGGGCGTGTCTCGGGCCTGACCTTGTGGGACGCCCGTTAACGATGGCCGAGATGCAAAACAGGAATCCCGTGGCAGCCCTGCTGCGCCTGCCGCCCGCCTGGGCGAGACTGGCCATGCTGGCGCTGGCGGCCGTGCTTGCGGTCGCGCTATACGCGGGTCTGCGCCCGGCCATGGTGACGCTGGAAGAACGCCTCGGCGCGCTGGGCTGGACGCTGTATGCCGATCCCACCGAGGAACAGCGCATCACCCTGGTGACCATCGACGAGGCCAGTCTGGCCGAAGTGGGCCCCTGGCCCTGGCCGCGCGAAACCCTGGCGCGCCTGGTCACGGCGATAGATGAAGCCGGCGCGCAATTGCAATTGCACGATATCGTCTATGCCGAACCGCGGCCGGGCGACGGGGTGCTGGCGGAGGCGCTCGCGGCAAGCCGTGGCGCGGTGCTGGCGCAGTTGCCGTTGTTGCCGATCGATCAGCAGGTGCGAACCGGCGTCATCACGCATCCGCTCGCCGGCCTGCAATGCGGCGCGGGTCTGCCCCAGACCGACCGATATCTGGCCGCCGATGCTGCTTTCGCGGGCATCCCCAAAGGGCATATCGCTCCGATCGTATCCAGCGACGGTTCGATTCGAAAGACGCCCGCCGCGATCTGTGTGCAAGGTGAGGGCTATCCGGCGCTCGCGCTGTCCGCATGGCTGACCGCGGTGCAGGCCGACAACTGGTCGGCGACCCTGATAGATGGCGGCGGCCTGTTCGGTCCTGACCAGTATCTGCGGCTGGTCGCCTATCCCGATCTCGAAATTCCCCTCGACAGCGAAGGCAATCTGCGGATTTCCTATGCCAGCGACCCGTCCGCTTTCCGCAAGATCCCCGCCATCGACATACTCAACGGCGATTTTGATCCGGCCTGGTTCGACAACACCTGGGCGCTGATCGGCGTTACCGCTTTCAGCGTGGGCGGCGATATCGTGCCGACGCCGTATGCCGGCGTCGCGCCGGGAGTCGAACTCCAGACCCGCATCCTCGCCAGCCTGCTCGACGGCGCCATTCCCTACACGCCCGCTGCCGACGGGCTGCTGCTCGGCTTGCTGAGCGCCGCGGCCGCGGCTGCGCTGTTTCTGCTCGCCACGGGCCGCAACCGCTGGTCGGCCGTAGGTCTGCCGGTGGCCGGCGTACTCTTGCCGGTAGCCATGCTGGCGCTTCATATTCAGTTGTTGCAAGGCCAGGGCGTCTGGCTCGGCTGGCTGTTCCCTGCGGTCTACAGTCCGCTGGCGGCGGGAATGCTGGTGCTGCTCGAATACGGCCGGGTGCGCGCCGAGCGCGACCGCGTGTTCGGCAATCTGACCAGTTATCTGCCGAACGAGATCGCCCGCGAGATTGCCTATAGCCTGCCGAGTTCGAACATCGACGCCCGGCGCGCGGAAATGACCCTGCTTTGCGCCGACCTGCGCAATTTCGCGGCCTTCGGCGAATCGCGCCCGCCCGAGGAGTCCGCCGCGGTGCTGCATTTCTTCTTCACCCGCGCCACGCGCATTATTGAGGCATGCGGCGGCCGCGTGCATGAATTCAAGGGCGACGGCCTGATCGCGGTCTGGGACACCTGGAACGGCAACGCCGCCGCGCGCGCCTTGCAGGCGGCCCGCGAGATGCAGGATATCGAAATCGCCGAAATGCTGCCGGAAGACTCGCCCGAAGGCCTCGAGCCGCTGGCGCTCGGCATCGGCATCGAACAGGGTTCGGTATTGATCGGCTCGGTCGGCCCGGCGCACCGCCGCGGCCACGTCCTGCTCGGCGACACGGTGACCATCGTGTTCCGCATCCAGGAACTGACCGCCGATCTGGCCCACCCGATCCTGGTCGGCGGCAACGCGGCCAGGAAACTGAATGAAGAGCAACTGAAAGACGAAAAACTGGAATCGCAGGGCCATTTCCTGCTTAGCGGCCTGCGCACCCCGCACCATCTGTTCGCACCGCCGAGCACCGGCAAACTCCCGGAAGATCGTGGCCTGAAACTTATACATGGGTGAGGCCCGGTCGGCGAAGCCGACAAGAAGCATTGCTTCTTGAAGGCCGAACGGCTCGCCAGGGATGGCGAGACTGGGGGTTAGCGAAGCCACCGCTGTTGCGCCAGGGATGGCTGTGAAAGCCCAGAAGAATGCACGAATGGAATATAGTCGCATTTGCCCGCCATGAACGGATTCAAGATAATCTTTCCGTGCCCAGTTCCCGGAACCCCAGATCTTGTTCACCGAAGAAACTTCCGTTGCTGCATGGAAGGCCGCAATGATCCGTTTTCCGGCCGTACTGGCGCTGGTTCTGACCTTGTTCCGGCCCTCGCCCGCCCTCGCCCAGGAATGTCCTGACCTCAGTCCTTACTTCGCCGGCCAGGAAACCCGCGGCCAGGTCGAGTGGCTGCAAGTCGCCGGCGAGCTCAACGATTTCCTGCCGTTATGTCTCGAATCGGGCGACTATTTCGCCCTGGTCGGCGCCGCCTGGCTCAATGGCGGCCTGCTGCCTGAAGCCGTCGAAGCGCTCGAGCGGGCGCTGTTGCTCAACCCCGACAATGGCGCGGCCCAGATCGACTACGCCGAAGCGCTTTTTCGCCAGGGCCAGTTGTTTCCCGCCATCGAGCTCAACGGGCAAGTCCTTCAGCGTCCCGACGTGCCGGCCAACCTGCGGCCGGCGCTTGAACTCCGGCAGGAGGAATGGCGCGGACTGACCCGCGACACTTCGTTTCGCGGCGACTTCCTGCTCGGCTACGACAGCAACCTCAATGGCGCCCCCGACCCGGGCCAGGTCACGTTGACCATCGCCGGCGAGAACGTGCTGCTCGCGCTGGGGGAAGAGTTCGAAGCGATGAGCGGGCCCTACACCAATCTCGGATTGACTGCGAGCCACCGCAGGCTCGAGCCCGGCCACCAGCACAACTACACTGCCGAAATCCAGGGCCGCGTCAGCGACGACCGCAGCACCGACCTGTTGCAACTCGACGGCCGCTACAATTTTCTGCGCCCGCGCCGCACACGAAGCTGGCAGATCGACAGCGGTTTCCGCAGCCTCGCTTTCGGCGGCTCGGCGCTGTTCACCGCCGCCGACGTCCAGGTGCGCTACAGCATTTCCCCGCTGTTCACTTGCCGGCCCTTCTTCGACGCCTCGGCCCAGTACCAGCTTTTCCACAACCAGAGCTGGCTGAACGCGTTCGACACGCGCCTCGGCGGCGGCTTCGCCTGCCCGCTCGGCGACGAGACAGAGAGTTTCGGCAATGTCAGCATCGAAGCCGCGCTGCTCGACAGCCAGAAGATCAAGTTCGACCGTCCCGGCGGCGACCGGGGTGGCTGGCAAGTCGCCGCCAACTGGCAATATCCACTGCCCCAGGGTCTGTTCCGCGCCGTGATCAATCACACCCGGCTCGAAGACGGCGACAGTTACAGCCCACTGCTCGACGCCGGCGCCCCGCGCTGGGTCAATCGCAGCTACCTGCTGCTGCAATATCGCCGCGGCATGTTGTTCAACGGCGCCCCCGGAGACCTCCTCATCAATTTCTACCACCAGCAACAGGACAGCAACATCGGCCTCTTCGACACCAGCGACACCACCTTCGAAATCGGCTTCAGTTTCGGGTTTTGACTAATTTTCCTCGTTTCTTTGCGCTTTGGCGGAAATGAGCCTATATGTAGGGGCGACGCACGCGTCGCCCGGAAGTGACCAGGAGAGGATCGTATTGAGCCCCAAATCTAAATTGACGGAATGTCAAGTGTTATGTAAAGTAGGCCGCGAAATTGCCCACTTTTGCCTTTGGTGGCCACTAACCACGGAGTTTCCCGAATGAAGCGCTCGCTGGAGCCCCTGAGATTAGCGAATTCGCCATTGGTGCTAGTGCTATGTCAAGTAAGGATTTCATCCGTTCAGAATATTTCGAAATATATTCCGGAAATTCAGGATCACTTGAGGAAAAACGGCTTTCCAGTGGACGTGAGTGGGGAGGTCGTTGAGGTAACCCTTCAGTCCGATGGCCCAGTGCAACAACGCAAACAAACGCATTGGGAATTTCGAACCCTAGAGGAAGACTGGAGCATCATTGTTGGCAAATCAGCCATAGTGGTACAAACAACTGCATATTCCGATTTTCAAAGGTTCCTGAATGTCCTTTCGACTGCCTTGAACGCCGTGAACGCTATAGTTGGGAGTTTAGTAATTGAACGCGTCGGACTTCGCTATGTTGACGCAATTAGACCTCAGGACGGGGAGTCGTGGAAGAAGTATGTGAAATCAGATTATCACGGACTTGAAAACAAATTAGCCGATGCTGAAGAACCGGTTGTATATATGCAAACTGTGTCGAAAACTGGGCAAAATCAACACATGATAGTCCGCTTGGCACAAAATCGTGAAGGAGCGATTCTTCCCTCAGATCTTTCCCTGCACCCCAGGCTTAAGATACAGGCTGAAGAGAACGAGTTAGTTACGCTTCTGGATATGGACCATTATCGGGAGGACCGCAAGCCTTTATCAGTGGACAATGTCATTGAGACTGGCTGGGATCTCCATGATGGGCTCGACATAGTGTTTCGGGATACGGTGACCGAATTTGCGTTGGAGGCTTGGAAGTGATGCAACCGCAGAGAGTTCTTCCGGAAGATCTGCCCTTTCAGACTAATAATCTGAGTTCGTCGCCCCAGTCAGATTACACGTCAAAAGTGATTCAGCACGTAACTCGGGACGAAGACATTGACCGACCTCCTGGAGGAGTGGTCAATATTGGTCTATGGACATTGGGTGGTGCTGATTCTAGTACTACGTTTGTCGGGCAGTTTCCTCTCGAAGAGGCTTTTTCTGCGATTGAGCCTGAATTGTCCTCAGCTGAACAGATTCGATTGGTTGTCCATACGCTCGGGTTCACCAAGCGTCAGCTAGGGGATTTGTTTGGCGTATCACGGCAAGCTATCTACGATTGGATAAAGGGTGAAGCGGTAAGTGACAAGAATGCTTCGCGACTGTTTGAGCTTGCTCGGATGCTCATTCCAATTAGGGCCGAAATTCGCCGCTCTCTTTACCATCGCTACACGACTGAACGGATATCCGCAGACAATCCGAGCATCCTGGAATTGTTGCGTGAAAAAAATTGGGATACGGAACGCATTTCTGGTCAATTGCAATTGGCGGGGGAGATGACTATGAAACGGCTCGAACGCCCAGGGAAAAGTCGAAGTCAGATCTCCAAATCTCAGGGAGATGAGAATTTTCTTAACAATCTGCGTTCTCTCGGTGAGGGGTAATGAATGGATTCAGACTCAGAGTCGATTCGCCATTCAGGATGGAAGCAGGGAAGCCTTGTAAGACAAGGTGATGTGGAAACGCTGATTGGGGCTGCGGTAGATCAAATCGGAACATTGGACTTAACCAGAGACAGAACGGGGTTGATCGTTGTTTCCCAAGACTGTGATCTGGTTAGGGACTCTGTTGCCGAACCGTTTGTTGAACTCATAGCCATCAAGAAGAATCGCGAGTCGAAGCCGCAGTACTTCAATGGGCGCAATCCTCGCTTGTTACAAATTCCAGTGATGAAGTCGCAGGGAGGGACCAGCATTCAAGAAATCTCCATCCATGACCGTTTTCGCGTGGAGAAAAAATGGTTAAGAGATCTGGCTCCAGATGAAAACAAATGGTTAGAAGAGAGGTACAGGAAACTGCTCTGCGGTTGGATTGCCAAGCGCTATGATCGTCCGGCCTTTCCAGATGCCTTCAACCAACGACTTGAGCCAGTAGAGAGAAGGCTGGAAACATTATTCAAGAGTAAGATAAGCCATCATGTATCGGGGATTTACATAGCTGGCGCCGACCAAGAGCATACAGCAGAAGATTCTTACCTGATTTCCGTTAGAGTAACCTATGAGGAACGGTGGTCCGAAGACTTCGAAGTCCTTGATTCGGTCGAAAATTTCTTGCAGAGGCTCTCGGATATTCTGGAAGGCTGTCAAGGGATCGACCTCTTTCTTGGTGATATTAGAAAAACGTCAGAAGAAGATTTAACGCTTGGAGAATTACGCGAATTCAGAAGATTCGACAGGGACTATCGCAGCTTGCCTGAAGAGGAAGGGAAAGCGATACCCGTCAAAGCCTAAGTAATCTAACGCCACCTTTAGTTGATTTTGTAATAATCGGCATGGAACTCAGGATTTACCAGGTTGACGCTTTCACGGACAGAGTGTTCGGGGGCAATCCCGCGGCGGTGGTGCCCCTGGACGAGTGGTTGCCGGCTGAAACCATGCAGGCCATCGCCATGGAGAACAATCTGGCGGAGACCGCTTTCTTCGTCGAGCGCTTCGACGGCGATTACGAATTGCGCTGGTTTACCCCCGCGGTCGAAGTGCCGCTTTGCGGCCATGCCACGCTTGCCTCCGCCTGGGTGTTGTTCAATCGGCTCGGTCTCGAAGGCGACAAGGTCACTTTCCATACCCGCGGCGGGCAACTGTCGGTGATGCGCGACGGCGAGATGCTGATGCTCGACTTTCCGGCCCAGCCGCCGGCGCCGGCCGAGATCGGCGATGTCGCCGCCGCGCTGTCGGAGGACGGCGCGCGCATCGAACCCGAAGCCGTTCTCGCATCGAGCTACGCCATGGCGGTGCTTGACTCGGAGCAGACAGTGCTTGCCGTGGAGCCGGACTTCCGCAAGATCGCCGCGCTGGAGAATCCGAACCTGATCGTCACCGCGCCGGGGGAAGATTGCGATTTCGTCTCGCGGTTCTTCGCGCCCGGCGTGGGAATCGACGAAGACCCGGTTACGGGCTCGGCCCATTGCGTGCTCGTTCCCTACTGGGCCGAACGCCTCGGAAAAAACGAATTGTTCGCCCGTCAGGTCTCCAGCCGCGGCGGCAAACTCTGGTGCGCCCT
Organism: Gammaproteobacteria bacterium; assembly: GCA_009844085.1. GTDB lineage: Bacteria > Pseudomonadota > Gammaproteobacteria > Pseudomonadales > Pseudohongiellaceae > UBA9145. Next base: position 35,839 of record VYCF01000074.1, read on the forward strand.
GGACGGTGACAGGGTGCTGATGGCGGGGCAGGCTGTGCTTTACCTGGAAGGGGCCATCAGGCTGTAGGCGGGCGAGGCATGCCTCGCCCCTACGACAGGCATGGCGCCATTAGGATTTGATCGCGCGATACCCGTTATTCCAGGTCAGGCAGGGTCTGGCGCAGGACCTCGCTTCCCTGGGCGTCGAGAATCACGATCTCGGCAGCCGTGCGCAGCGGCAGCGGCGTGCGTGCGGCCCAGAACGATTCGTCGCTGTCGCCGATCGCGATGCGGGCCAGTGGTTCTTCGTAGACTTGCACGCCGGCGTCGTCGTAGAGGATCAGCCGGTATTCCCCGTCTTCCGCGGGTGGCCGCGGTCCGCGCCCGGATACTTGCGCTTGACTGAGGCTCCATACGCCGTCGGCGGTAATGCCTCCTGAAAGAGCCAGACTTTGGGGCGCCTCCGATGATGCGGCCTGGGTCGAGCCAGTGGGTGTCCCTTCGGTCGTTACGGCCGCTGTCGAAACCGAATTTGCGCGTGAATAAGTACCGTATTCGCGCCAGTAATCCCATGCCTTTTCGTAGTGGTAATCCGAAATGAAGTCGATTTCGGTGCAATAGGACATCACGTCGCCGAAGCGATCGATTTCGCCGGAAACGAATCTGAACCAGTTGTGGTCCCAGCCGCGATCCGGCCCCAGTTGGCCCTCGGGATATGGATAGTCATGGTCTGGCCCTGCCGCGTCGCAGCCGGGCGGATGCCGCAGATTCAGGTTGTGTCCGAATTCATGCGGGATCGTGCCGAAGATCGAAGCCCCGCTTATCGCCACACGGCCCGGTAAGGCGGCGCGCCCCCCGATCGGAGAATAGGATATTCCGTGGTAGAACTCGTCGGGTTCGGCTTCCAGGTTCCAGAGTTCTCGCACCCTGGCCAGCATCGGGCCCGTACTCGTCGAATCGAGTTCGACCGCGGGGCCGACTTCGGCTATGTAGTTGCCGGAAATCGGATAATAGGCCTCGATTCCCTTCATCAGCAGGTTCGCATCGAGCACCGGTGGATCCTCGCCCGGCTGATGGAAGGGAAGGAAGGTTACGTGCAGATTCGGCGCGGCCTCGCCCGCGAGAACGATGGGTTCGGACTGGTTGTCCGCTTCGTTGGTTTCCGGGAGTTCGTTTTCCGGGTCGATCACGAACACGACACGGTTTTCCGGTATGAACATCGCGCCGGGCAGGTCAAAAACGTACTCGGTGCGCCATTGGCCGTCCCCTGTCCTTTCCGTCGAATACACGCTGGCCGGCTGTAATTGGGCGCCCGGCGCCCGGCCTGTTTCATTCGATACGCGGCCGGCCACCAGTGGCGGCGTTCTCACCTCATGGTCGATACTTACCGCCAGGGCAGCGCGCCGGTTGACGATCGGCGTCTGATATTCGACTCGGCTACCGTCCGCGTTGACTTCCAGGGCCAACGGCCCCTGGAACAGGGAAATCGAGTGAAAAACCGCGTTGCCGTTGGCGGTGGGGTCCGTCGAGTAGTCCGGGTCGGGTCTGTTCACGACTGGACTTTCGACTCCGGAAATGCGGGTTCCGTGCGTGGCTATGAAAAGCTCTCCCCGCGCCATCTTGTCCCAGAATACCCGGGGCAGGGTTCCGCTGAAATCGTTGTATCCGACGTTCAGCCTGCGCAGGTTGGGCGTTCTGGCGAAAGCGACCGGAATGGCGCCTTCCAGATTGTTTCCATACACGGAAAAGCTCCGCAAGGATCGCATGTCCGCAAATACTTCGGGGATCGAGCCGGTCAGTTCGTTCAAGCCCAGGAAGAGGTAATACAAGCGTGGAAGTTCGGCCAGTTCCACGGGAATGGCGCCCGTCAGTTCGTTGCCCGTGAGGTTCAGCAGCCACAGATTTTCCAGGTTGGCGAGTTGCGGCGGAATGGGGCCGGTGAGTTCGTTTCTGTCGAGATGCAGTTCTATCAGCTCGTTCGCCCAACTGAGCTCGCGGGGAACGGGACCGCTCAACTGATTTCTGGACAGGTCCAGATCGCGTATCTTGCGGAGCCGCCCGAGTTCCCATGGAATTTCTCCGGTTAGCCGATTGTCCGAAAGATCGAGTTCCAGCAGCTCGGAAACCAGCCAGAGTTCCGGAGGAATTTCTCCACTGAGGAAGTTTTCCTTGAGGTTCAGGCGCAGCAGTTTCCGCAGGTTGGTGAATTCCGGCGGGATGGGTCCGGTCAGCCGATTCGAGCCGAGCGAAAGCTGCGACAGTTCGGTCAGTTGGGCAAGCTCCGGCGGAATGGGGCCGGTCAGCCTGTTTCCGTGCAGGAAGATCGATGTGAGGGACCGGAGTTGCCCCAGTTCCGGCGGGATCTTGCCGGTCAGTTCGTTGTTGCTCAGATCGATGAGGGTCAAGGCGTCGAGTCGCTCGAGGTCCAGCGATATGGCGCCTCGCAGGCCGAGGTCGGGCAAATTGATCGCGCTGACTCGCCCCCCGTCGATGCCGATTCCGGCCCAATCGTCGATCCGCACCTGTTCGCCCCTGCCCCATTGGCGAACCGGCAAGTCCGCGGCGGTCGAGCCGCCCGCGATCAGGGCGTTGGCGAATTCGACTACCGCGCTGCAATCCCGGGCCATCCCGGTATTGCCGCCGGGATTGTCGACGAATCGGCCGTTCGAGCAGCCGTCGGCGTCGATCAGCAGGGGCGCGGTGACGATCCGGTCGGGAGGGCCGAGCAGGATAGGCGGTATTGCCGAGAACACCGCGCCGTTCAGCGGCATTCCGATCGTCGCGACCGGTCCGGAGCAAGTGGCGTGTACCGAGTATGCCCCCTCGTCTTCCGAACCCTCGAACAGCTCGTCGACGAACCGCAATTCGACGGAATTTGAAGGAACGGTCAGCAGGACGATGTCGAGCACCGAGAGCCGGTAATCGTCATACCACACGTTGCAATCGATATCCGCGCCGGTATCGTTCGCGAAGACCAGGGCGAACTCATCGCTGCGGGGCAAGACCGGAAACCGGATGTCTTCCGCCGTCGGCGCTCCCGGAATGGTGGCCATGCCCGCGAGGCGGCCCCGCGTTTCCGCGATAAGCAGATTGCGGGCGACGGCGGCTTGCTCGCATTCGAGCCTGGCATGGCCGTAGGCGAGCGAATTACCCCCAGTGCTGACGAACGTTTTCTGTCCGCCCGGACTTTCCAGTTCGAACGTCGCGCTCGAACCGTGGAAGCTGTCGAAGCGGCCGTTTGCCAGTTCGGCGCCTTTCAGGACGAGCGTGCACCGGTTGGTCGCCGGGGCGGAATTCGTGACCGTCAATTGACTGCGGAAACCATCGCCGTCTACGACCAGGGGTATGAATTGCGTCCGTTCCGCCGCAATGTCCCCACGCGGCAAAACGGAAGCGAGGGAGGAAAACGCGGGCGTATTGAGCGGCAGGCCCAATGCGCCGATCCCCAAGTTGCAGGACACCCTTGCCGAACCGCCGCCGAATCCCCGCGGAACGCCCACCAGTTCGTCCAGGAAATGCAGCGATGTCGAATTTCCGGGTACGGGGAAGGAATTCCGGTCCAGTTCCCGGCCATGCTCGTCGTTCAGCCGTATGGAGCAGGATGCGCGGGAACCGGAGTCGTTCGAAAAGACCAGGCCAAGTTCCCCCGATCGCGGCAGTACGGGAAAATGAAAGTTCGTTCCGCGTTGCGATTCCGGCACGAAGGCCATGCCGTCTATCGATTCGGGTCCGTACAAGGCCAGGGAAGTCCGGACAACGACCGGCTCGGCGCAATCCATGTTCGCATACCCGAAGGCAAGCGATCGCGTGCCTCTGCTGAAGATCCGCAGACTCGGATGGTCATCGTCAAGTTCGATCGTCGCCCTGGCGCCCGACCATTTGACCGCTTCATGGGAGTAGAAGCTGCCGGGGCTCATGCCGGGACCGTGCAGATCCAGCGTGCACAGGTTTTCCCTGATGTGCGAGGCGTTGGCGAGGAACAGGGTCGTCTGGAATTCGCCCCCGACAGCGACTAATGGAAAGAAATGCAGCCGGTTCGCGGTCTTGTCCGGTACCTGCGCAAAAACCGGCAGGGCCGCCAACAGGGTGGCGGCAAAAAATGCCCGCGCGTACACAGCGTTCATAGATTGTCGAAACTAATGTTTCCGGTTTCGTCGATCTCGCCGAAATCGAGTTCGCGTTCTTCGGTCTTCTTCCAGCGCCGCCGGGCGATCTCGACCAGGGCGGGCATGTGGTGGCCCGAAAGCAGTTGCACGTAGGTGAGATAGAGCGCGCCGCAATCGCGCATCGCGGCAAGGGATTCGCCGTCGAGTTGGGCGAGGCGCTCCTGGTCGACAGTGTAAAGGCCCCTTACCTGCACGGGGGATTCCTCCTCCCCGGCGGTGATTTCCCATTCCTTGATCAGTTCGAGTTCGGCGAGTTTCGCCGTCGCGCGCTCGGCCGCCACCAGGTCCGCCGCGTGTTGCCGCATTTTGTTGACCAGGTCCGCCAGCATCGGTTCCAGATTTCCCTCTTCATCGAAAAACCGGCGCCAGCCTTTCGCCTCCGCGGGCACGTCTTCCGCGTCGCAAACCAGTTCGGATTCTTCCTGGATGCAGACCTGGTAGCGATCCTTGTCGATTCGCGCCATGCGGAACGGCCAGCCCTGGTAGGCGTCGGGCAAATGGGCCGCCAGCCAGTTGCCGGAATCCTCGATGACGAGATTTTCACCGTTGCGCAGGCCCTGGATCGCGATCAGCAGGTACTTGTCCTCCAGCTTGATGAAACCCGCCGGCAGGGCCATTGCCGCCTTCTGCATCTCCTTCATGCCCAGCGGCATGAGGTGGTCGCTTGCGGTGAACCGGAAACTCGTCGGCCTGCTCCAGCGCAATCCGGCGTGTGTCTTCTGGGAAATGGGGACAAGCTTGCTCACGTCTTCGTCCTTGCCGTGCGAATCGGGGACACGCGAATTATAGACCGATTCCGCACTATCCCGTCCCGGCGCGGTGGGTTAACATCCGAACCACTTCACGAGCGGCGGAAAAACTGATGGCAGAGAGCTGGACCTCGGGCTACGTAACGGAAGTAGGCTATCAATGGGGCTATTTCTCCGAACTCAACCCCATGCGCGCGAAGATCGCCCTGCCTTGCAACGGCATTGCCTGCCCCGAGATAAATCACGCCTGCGAGCTCGGCTTCGGACAGGGTGTGAGCCTGAACATGCACGCCGCCGGGAGCGACGTCGAATGGCACGGCAACGATTTCAATCCGTCCCACGCCTACGTCGCCAGGGAACTCTCGGGGCATTCGGGCGCCCTGGCCCACGTCACCGATCAGTCATTCGAAGAGTTCCGCCAGCGCAAGGATCTGCCGCAGTTCGACTACATCGGCGTACATGGCGTCTGGAGCTGGGTTTCCGACGAAAACCGGAAGGAAATCGTCGATTTTATCAAGGCGAAGCTCAAGGTCGGCGGCGTGGTCTATGTCAGTTACAACGTACAGCCCGGCTGGGCGGGATTCATTCCGCTACGCACCCTGATGATGGAATATCTCGACCGGATCGCGCCAAGCGGCAAGGGCATGGTCGCGCGCATCGACGAAACGCTCGAATTCGCCGAAAAGATGATCGAGACCAAACCGCTGTACGCGGGAAACTATCCCGCCGCGGTAAAGCGACTGTCGGACTCGAAGACCCAGAACCGCAATTATCTTGCGCATGAATTCTTCAACCGGGACTGGCATCCCATGTCCTTTCTCGACATGGGCCGGTGGCTCGATGAGGCCAAGCTCAGTTACGCCTGCGCGGCGAGTCTGCTCGAACAGCTTCCCAGCCTGACCACAACAAAGGAACAACGCGAGTTCCTGGAAACCATTCCCGACGAGATGTTGCGCCATCAGGTGGTCGATTTCATGACCAACCAGCAGTTTCGCCGCGATTACTGGGTAAAAGGCGTGCGGCGCCTCAATGCGGCCGAACAGATGGAAACGTTCAAGGATCTTTCGGTCGTGCTCACTCGCCACGTGGACGAAGCCTCGTTGACGATGAAAGGGCCCATCGGCGAGGTAAATCTGAACGAGGAAATCTATAAACCCCTGCTGGACTTGCTGTCCGACAACAAGGTCCATTCCATCGGCGAAATCATTCGCAAGCTGCAATCGGACAAGCACACCATCGTGAATCTGCTGCAGGCGGTGCTGATTCTCATGGGCGACAACCAGATCGCGCCGGCAGTTTCCAATCCGCCCGCGAAAATCAGGAAGCAATGCGAGCGGTTGAACAGGTTCATCAGAAATCGCAGCCGGGATGTCGACGAAATCAACTTCCAGGCAAGCCCGGTGACCGGAGGCGGAATTGGCGCCAGCCGCATCATTCAATTGTTCATGCTGGCGGTGGAAGGCAAGGCCGAAACCGACGAGGAACTGGCGCGCTTCGCCTGGCAACGCCTGTCGGCCCGCAAACAGCGCCTGGTGCAGGACGGCAAGCCGTTGGAAACCGATGAGGAAAATCTGGCTGAACTGAAGAAGCGGGCGGCGGAATTCCTGAACAAGGTCCGGCCGGTTTTTTCGGCCCTTGGTATACAATGACCGAACCAAAGTCGGGTTTTTAGCGACAATACGTATAAAGACCCGCAGCCCGGGAATTTCTTTCACTCATGAAAATTTTTTTTCGCAAGGGTACGGGGCGGACGATTTCCGCGTTGCTTGCCGGAACTGCCGCCATGTTCCTGTGGTCCGGACCGGTCGCGGCGCAGGATCTGGAACTGTTCGAAGACGTGGAGCGCACCGGTCCGGCCGCGAACCAGCGCGGTGGGCGAAACGGTTCGAGTAGTTCGGCCGCGCCTTCGCTTACCGAACCCGAATTCGCGCTCATCGGCTCCTCGCTCATCGGCGAGCGGCGCCGCGTGGTGCTGTCGCATCGCAGCGGCGTAACGGTGACCGTGCCGGTCGCGGCCCAGGGGCAAACCTCCATTCCGGGCTATGAGCAGTTCCGCATCGTCACCAGCGAGGGCGGCAGGGTCGCGATTCAATATCCGGCGGGCAGCTCCTGCGTGGAAGCATCCGACCGCGGCGTCAGTTGCGACGCGGCAGCCAATATCGCCTGGCTTTCCCTGCGGCCCGCGCCCGTGCCCGAACAGTTCATCGTCGACCTCGAAGCCGGGGAGGTAGAGGATCCGGACACGGCGGACCAGGCTCGCGATGCCCGCGAGGAACTGGCAAGAGACCCGGACAATCCATTCGCGCGCTTGCGCGCCGAAGCCCTCGGCCAGGACGTTCCCCGCACGGGGCGATTCCGTCCGCGGCGAATCGACCCGTCCGAAGTGCCGCCGGGCATGCGCGTGGTTTCGACTCCGTTCGGAGACCGCCTGGTCGAAATCGACTGAATGACGGCTTTCACGCTGGCCGTTTCGGTCGTCTGCTTTCATACTCCCCGCCGGCAAGTGCTTGACCTGCTTGACTCGCTCGCGCTTGCCTGTGAACGAGCGCGGGCCGATTTGCCTCTGGAGAGAGTCGAAATCACCATTGTCGACAATGGCGACAACGGTGGCGATTCCAAGGATTTCTCCGCCGAAGATTGCGCCGAACTCGCGGGTTCGCCACGGCTGCGGGGTTGCGAACTGCGCGTTCTGCATGGCCATGGCAACATCGGTTACGGTGCGGCGCATAACCTGGTCATTCGCGAACCCGAAGCCGAATACCACCTGCTGCTCAATCCCGACGTCGAATTCGACCCGGACGCCCTCAGCGCCGGCCTCGGCCATCTTGTCTCGAATCCCGCGACGGTGCTGGTCAGTCCGGCCGCAAGCAACGGGGGCGGACGGCAATATCTTTGCAAGCGCTACCCGTCGATCCTGGTTCTGTTGCTGCGCGGCCTGGTTCCCGCGTTCCTGCGCGCGCCTTTCGCCCGCAAGCTCGCCGCATACGAGATGCGCGATCTGCCCGGCGACCGCCCCAGCGCCGGTATCCCCATCGCCAGCGGCTGCTGCATGTTGTGCAGGGGACGTCCTCTGCGGGAGATCGGTGGTTTCGACGAGCGCTTCTTCCTTTATTTCGAGGATTTCGACCTGTCGCTCAGGCTCGGTCGTCTCGGCGAGCTGGCCCATGTGCCGGCCATGCGCATCCGGCACGACGGCGGCAATGCCGCGAGCAAGGGGCCGGGCCATATCGGCATGTTCGTACGTTCGGCCTGGCGCTTTTTCAACCTGCATGGCTGGAGGTGGTTTTGACCGGCGGGCAGCCAGTGCTGGTTACCGGCGCCAGCGGCTTTATCGGCCGCCATCTCTGCCGCCATTTGCAGGCCGGCGGCCGACCCGTGCGCGGCTACTCGCGTTCCGGAAGAGATTCTGCGACTGCGCTTCGCTCCGCGCAGAATGACGGGGAGCACTTTCGCGGAGACATCCTTGATCCGGACGCGCTGCGGGCGGCCTGCGAGGGCGTCGGCGTCGCGTTCCATCTCGCCGGAGCCGCCCAGACCGCGGACCTGCGCAATCCGCAGGCGATGAAGACCAATGTCGAAGGTACGCGCAATCTGCTCGCCGCGGCCCGCGCCGCCGGCGCAAGACGCCTGGTTTTTGTCAGCAGCGCCCTGGCGGCCGAATTCGACCACGGCCAGGCGCCGAACCGGGCCGGAGACTACGCCCGCAGCAAATGGAAAGCCGAACGGCTCGTGCTCGAAGCGAACGGCGCAGACGGACTACTGACCACGGTCCTGCGACCGGCGCCGGTTTACGGCCCCGGCATGAAAGGCGGGATCGCGCGCATGATCCGGCTCATCCACGCCCGCCGCCTGCCGCCCTTGCCGAAACTCGACCGGGGCTTCTCGCTCGCCGGCGTCGACGATGTCTGCCGCGCCGCGATTCTCGCCTCGGAAAGCCTGCTCGCCCCCGGCCAATGCTGGCTGCTGACCGACCTGGAACGCTACACCGCCAACGCCGTCGAGCAGGCGGTCTACGATGCGCTCGGCCGGAAAAAACCCGGCTGGCGCACGCCCGCTGTGGTATTCTTCGCCGCGTCCGCCATGTTGCAACTCGGCCGCCTTGCCGGCTGGAAAAAGGCCGAATCCGGCCTGCAGACCTGGCGCAACCTGACGAGAGAGCGCACCTGGCAGGCCCAGGACATCTTTGAGGAACTCGATTTCCGGCCCTCCGGCGTCTTGTACGAGCAATTGCCGGAAATCATCCGGGATCTGACTGGACAGCAACCCGCCCCGCGGGAGTAAAAATGACCAAAGGCATAATTCTTGCGGGTGGCGCGGGCAGCCGGCTGTATCCGATCACGACGACCATCAGCAAGCAGTTGCTGCCCATCTACGACAAGCCGATGGTCTACTATCCGCTGTCGACGCTCATGCAATCGGGCATTCGTGAAATCCTGGTCATTACCACGCCGCGCGACCGCGAAGCTTTCCACAAGTTGCTCGGCGACGGCAGCGCCTGGGGCATTTCGATCGATTACGCCGAACAGCCGCGCCCGGAAGGGCTGGCCCAGGCCTTCCTCATCGGCGAGGATTTCATCGGCGACAGCCGTGTTTGCCTGATCCTCGGCGACAACATCTTTTACGGCAATCGCATCGAAGACACCTTGACCAATGCCGTCGCCCAAGACAACGGCGCCAGCATTTTCGCCTATTACGTGCAGGATCCGGAGCGCTATGGCGTGGTCGTACTCGACGAGAACAACCGTGCGATCGACCTCGAGGAAAAACCCGACCGGCCCAAGTCCCACTATGCCGTTACCGGGCTTTACATGTACGACAACAAGGTCGTCGACGTCGCCAAGTCGATCCGCCCGTCGGCCCGCGGCGAACTCGAAATCACCGACGTCAACAAGATCTATCTCCAGCGCGGCGAATTGCAGGTGGAGCTGTTCGACCGCGGCACCGCCTGGCTCGACACCGGCACTACCCAGTCGCTGCTCGACGCGGCCAATTTCATCCGCGTGCTCGAAGACCGGCAGGGACTGAAGATCGGCTGTCCCGAAGAGATCGCCTGGCGCCAGGGTTTCATCGACGATACGCAACTCGAGCGGTTGGCCGAAGACCACATCAACAGCGGGTACGGCCAGTATCTGCTGGAACTGCTCCGATAGTCACCATGAAAATCGAAAGTACGCCGATACCCGGATTGCTGCTGCTCGAACCGGCAGTGCATGGCGACGCCCGCGGTTTCTTCATGGAAACCTGGCGCGAGTCCTTCTTCACCGAACATGGCATCTGCCACCGTTTCGTGCAGGACAATCACAGCCGCTCGCTGCGCGGAACCCTGCGCGGGCTGCATTACCAGCTTGAATATCCCCAGGGCAAACTCGTGCGCGTCGTGCGCGGCGAAGTGTACGATGTCGCCGTCGACCTGCGGCATCAGTCGGCGACTTTCGGCCATTGGTTCGGCGCCCCCCTCAGCGAGGACAACAGGCGCCAGATGTGGATTCCGCCCGGATTCGCCCACGGCTTCTACGTGCTCAGCGAATGCGCCGACCTGTGCTACAAGTGCACCGAGTACTACCATCCCGAAGACGACCGCAGCCTGCTCTGGAACGACCCGGAAATCGGCATCGAATGGCCGCTGCTCGACCCGTCGCCGATTCTCTCGGAGCGGGACCGCAACGCACCGCCTCTCGCCCGGGCGCCGCTGCCGCATTGAGATCCGGGCCGGATGACGCGCATCGCACTGGTAACCGGCGCTCAAAGCCAACTGGCCCGCTGCATGCGCATGGCCGGCGCCCCGCCGGGCTGGCGCGCGGCGTTTCTCGCAAGGGAAGAGCTGGACATCGCCGACCCGTCACAAGTGCAATCCGCGCTGGACAAGACAGCCCCTGACTGCATCGTCAATACCGCCGCCTACACCGCCGTCGACAAGGCCGAAAGCGAGCCCGATCAGGCCCGGCGCGTCAACGCCGACGCCGTGGCGAATCTCGCCCGCTGGTGCGAGGCGAACGATTCGAGACTGATTCACATTTCGACCGATTTCGTCTTCGACGGCAGCGCCACGGCGCCTTACCTGCCCGAAGACGAACCCGCGCCGCTCGGCGAATACGGCCTCAGCAAGCTCGCCGGCGAACGCGAGGTCGGCAAGCTGCCGGCCGGACAAGGCGTGGTCGTGCGGGCCTCGTGGCTGTATTCGGAGTTCGGCCGCAACTTCGTCAAGACCATGCTTTCGCTGATGGCCGAGCGCGACGAACTGGCGGTGGTGAACGACCAAAGCGGCTGTCCCACTTCGGCGCACACCCTGGCGGCGCTGATCTGGCGCATGGTTCTCCTGCCGGCGCGGTCGGGCCTGTATCATTGGCACGATGGCGGCGTAATGAGCTGGTACGAATTCGCGCTGGAGATTCAGAAATGGGGACAGGCCGCAGGCGTGTTGCAAAGCGTGATTCCGATCAGGCCGATCGCGAGCGCCGAATACCCGGCCGCCGCGACGCGGCCGGCCTATAGCGTCATGGACCGCTCGCGCACAATGGCCGATTTCGACATGCCCGAACGCGACTGGCGCTCGGACCTGGTCCGCGTCGTCGGCGCCATCGCGGAGTTGGGAGGTCCCCGATGAAGTCTCTGCTCATAACCGGGGCCGCGGGCTTCATCGGCGCGAATTTCGCCCACTACTGGCGACGCGAACATCCGTCCGACCGCATCGTCGTACTCGACGCCCTCACCTACGCCGGCAATCGCGATAACCTCACCGGCCTCGAAGGCGCCCCGGATTTTCATTTCGTTCACGGCAACATCTGCGACCAGGCGCTGGTCGAGCGCTTGCTGCGCGGCCACGACATCGACGCCATCGTCCATTTCGCCGCCGAAAGTCACGTCGACCGCTCGATCACCGGCCCCGACGCCTTCATCGAAACCAATGTCGCCGGCACCCACAGCCTGCTCAAGGCCGCCCGCGCGGTCTGGCTCGATGGCGGCGACCCGCGCCCGGACTGCCTGTTCCAGCATATTTCCACCGACGAAGTCTACGGCTCGCTCGGCCCTGACGACGCCGCGTTCCGCGAGGACACCCAATACGCGCCGAACTCGCCCTATGCCGCCAGCAAGGCCGCCGCCGACCACCTCGTGCGCGCCTACCACCGCACCTTCGGCCTGCCGGTGGTCACGAGCAACTGCTCCAACAACTACGGCCCCTACCAGTTCCCGGAAAAGCTCATCCCGCTGTTCCTGACCAACATCCTCGCCGGCAAGCCATTGCCCGTATACGGCGACGGCCGCCAGATCCGCGACTGGCTCCACGTAGAAGACCATTGCCGCGCCATCGAACTATGCATGCGCGAGGGCCGCCGCGGCGAAACCTACAACGTAGGCGGCAACAACGAATGCGCCAACATCGACCTCGTCAACGAACTCTGCGCCAGCGTCGACCGGCGCTTCGCAAACGAGGAGGGTCTCGCCCGGCGCTACCCCGCGGCCCCGCCGGCCAACGGCGAAAGTTCCAGCACCCTCATCACTCACGTCACCGACCGCCTCGGTCACGACACCCGCTACGCCATCGACACCACCAAAATCGCCACCGAACTCGGCTACCGCCCCCAGGTAGATTTCCCCACCGGCCTCGCAAGCACTATCGACTGGTACCTCGCCAACGAAGACTGGTGGACTGGATTGAAAAACCTGCGTACGGCTCTTCAGGCGGGTGAGCAGAGTGGCTTCGGCGGCGAACTGAACATGGACGAAATCAAGGAAGAAGCGCGAAGAAAGGCGGGATTACTCCAAGACGGCGAAGGTAACTGAGTCCGCGCACGCAAGAGAAAACCTGATGCAGCGAACACCGCCCGCCGGCGACTCACGTTGTGCGGAACTCGGTGCGTTGTTGGGTGTTAGAATGCTTGTCCCTTTCGTTGGGGAGGTTGTCGATGCGGGATCGGGATTTGTTGGGGGAGATTAGTGGGCGATTGACGGGGTTGTTGCAGTCCGGGGGGGCGGCTGCTAGCGATTTGCGGGGGAAGATCGAGCAGCAGTTGCGTGAGGGCGTGGCCGAACTTTCGGCGATCGACCGTGAGGAGTTTGATGCTCAGGTGCGTGCGTTGCAGCGCGCTGAGGAGCGCATTCAGGCGCTTGAAGAGACTGTCGCCGAACTTGAGAGTCGGCTTGCCGCACAGGACGAAACCTCAGCGGAATAGCGAGCGCAATATTCGGCAGCGGCGGTAGCTGACTGCTTCCAGCAGATGTTGTTCACGGATTTCTTCGCTGCCTTCGAGGTCGGCTATCGTGCGCGCAACGCGCAGGATTCGATGTGCGGCCCGGGCCGAAAGGGACAGTCTTTCCAGGGTGTCAGCCAGCCATCGATTCAGTTTCGGGCTCAATCGGCACGTTCTTTCGAGTTCTTCTCCCCGTAATTCGCTGTTGAGCACGGCCGAGCGGCCTTGCTGCAATTCGCGGCAGGCGCCGACCCGGTTGCGCAGTATCTCTGGAGATAGCGGGTCGGCCGTGTTCGGCGCCGCTAGCAGTTCGGCGTGGGACAGCGCCGGCACTTCGATGACCAGGTCGAGGCGGTCGAGCAGGGGGCCGGAGATCCGGCCGAGATAGCGGTCTATGCGATCCTGGCTGCAACGGCATTCGTTGCGCGTGTCGCCGGCGTAGCCGCAAGGGCAGGGATTCATGGCGGCGACGAGCTGGAAGCGGGCGGGGAATCGCAGCCGGTAATTCGCCCGGCTGATCGTGATTTCGCCCGATTCGAGCGGTTCGCGCAAGGTTTCGAGTACGCTTGGCTTGAATTCGGTCAATTCGTCGAGAAACAGCAAGCCGCGATGGGCGAGGCTGATCTCTCCGGGCTGGGCCTTGCTGCCGCCGCCGACGAGCGCGGGAACCGTGGCGCTATGGTGCGGCGCGCGCACCGGACGGCAGAACCACGACGGGCATTGGCCGCGCACATTGCTCACCGAGCGTATCGACGCCACCTCCATCGCCTCTTCCGCATCGAGCGGCGGCAACAATCGCGCCAGCGAATTGGCGAGCAGGGTCTTGCCGCTGCCGGGCGGACCGATCATCAGCAGGTTGTGATTTCCCGCCGCCGCGACGAGTAGCGCGCGCTTCGCGGCTTCGTGCCCGCGTATCAGGTCGACTGCGTGATGGCAATTGCAGGCAGGAGAAGCCTCGTCCGGGTCGGGCTTCGCGAGGTCGTTGTCCTGCAACAGATGGGCGACGAATTCCGCCAGGTCGCCGACCGCATGCGAGCCCTCGTAGCCGACGAGATTCATTTCCTCGCGATTGCCGTCGGGCAGCACGATCAGGCGCTGCTGCCGGGCTGCGGCCCGGATCGAGGGAATCATCCCGAACACCTTGCGCAGGCCGCCGCCGAGGGCGAGTTCGCCAAGCAGTTCGACCCCCGCCAGCTTGCGGCCGTCGACCTGGCCGGAAGCCGCGAGAATGCCCATGGCGATGGCGAAATCGTAACGCCCGCCGGTCTTGGGCAGATCGGCCGGCGCCAGGTTTACCGTGATGCGCTTGGCGGGAAATTCGAGCCCCGAATTGAGAATGGCGCTGCGGACCCGGTCCTTGCTTTCGCGCACCGCGGTTTCCGGCATGCCGACTATGGCGAAGCCCGGCAGGCCGCTCGAGATATGGATTTCAACGGTGACGGCAAGCGCCTCGACGCCGAGCACCGCTCTTGAATGGATGATTGCAACAGACATGACAACTTCGATCCGGCTGTATCGAAGTCATAGTCATAGTCCGGTTTTACGAAATATGCCTGATCGGCGGCGAAATTAGCTCTCTAGTCGCTGGATTCGAGCATGAATTCGACGATCGCGCGCAACTCTTCCGGCGTGCAATCGAAGCAAAGTCCTTTGGGGGGCATGGTGCCGATGCCGGTGACGGTGCTTTCCACTATCGCGTCGAGACCTTTTTCTTCGAGCCGTGGCGCCCATTCCGCTGCATTGCCGGGTCCGACCCGGGGCGCGCCGGCGGCGCCGGTGCTATGGCAGGCGAAACAGGCGGCCATATAGCGCGCTTCGGGGTCGAAGCCGTCGCTGATCTGGGCGAGTTGCACGCCCGCGGCGCCGGTGCCGGCGCTGCTGAACGGAATCGCCAGCAGCGCGGCAAGGGATAGGAAGGTCAGGTTCTTCATTTCAGTCGCCTGAATTGTTGAAGCCTGATTTTATAAACCAGGAACGCGGAACTACTGTTCCAGGGTCACCATGTACTGCGACAGTTCCCACAACTGATCGTCGGTGCAGGTCATGCACAGGCCCTTGGGCGGCATGGCGTTCAGGCCCCGATTCATGATCTCGATGATCTCTTCGCGGCCCTTTTCCATGCGCGGAGCCCAGGCTTCGACATCGCCGGGAAGCGGCGCGCCCGAAAGTCCGGTGGAATGGCAGGCGAAGCAGAACATCTGGTAAGTGGCTTGCAGGTCGAAGCCGTCGTCGGCCTGGGCGATTTGCACAGGCTCGGCGACCGGCTCGGGCGCGGCAGCCGGCGCAGGCGCCGCGGCTACAGGCGCGGCGGCTTCGTTAACCTTCGCGCCGACGCAGTCTTCGCCAGCGAGGCAAAGCTTGGAGATCGGGGCGAGATTTTCCTCGGCGGACTGATCCGCCAGGGAGAGTTGACCGGGAAACAGCAACACGCCGGCGGTGAACAGCAGGGCCGGAATCGAAGCTGCGGAGAAGATTGATGCGTTATCGCTGACAGGTTTCAACGAGCTACTCCTATACGTAGTGAAATTGTTCTCGCGGAAAGTTGGGCGAATTCCAAGGCGCATCGCGCGGCCCAAAAAACCGGCGCGAATTATACAAGCATTGAACGTCCCACGTCATTCCGAATTTCAAGAATCTGTGATTTTGCACAACGTGAGTCGCCGACGGTTCGAAGCCCCTGCATCGTATTGGTGCAACAGCGCACCGGCCAGGGGCTATCTGCTCGGTCTCCGGGACGTGTACTTGATCGGTCTCAGATATCGAAAATCAGATAACTCACTGAAATAGTTAGAAAAACAGTTTCTGGCACGGAGTCTGCATGAATGGCTGCGCAGTGTCTTGAACACTGTCGACCCGAAATGCCTGAAAGCGAGGAACGACAAGATGAAGTTAGTCACGGCGATTATCAAGCCATTCAAACTGGATGACGTGCGTGAAGCTCTATCCGAAATCGGGGTGCAGGGAATTACCGTCACCGAAGTCAAGGGCTTCGGCAGACAGAAGGGCCATACCGAGTTGTACCGGGGCGCCGAATACGTCGTTGATTTTCTGCCCAAGGTGAAAATGGAAGTCGCCGTAACCGATGGACTGCTGGACCAGGTGATCGAAGCCATTACCTCTTCGGCCCGCACCGGGAAGATCGGCGACGGCAAGATCTTCGTGACCAGTCTCGACCAGGTCCTGCGCATTCGCACCGGAGAAACCGGAGATTCCGCCCTTTAGGCGGGATTCGTATTGGAGGAACAGACACGTGGAAAACCAGATTTTTGAATTGCAGTACGCATTGGACACCTTCTATTTCCTGATATGCGGCGCCCTGGTGATGTGGATGGCCGCCGGCTTCGCCATGCTCGAGGCCGGACTCGTCCGCTCCAAGAATACCACCGAGATTCTGACCAAGAATGTCGCCCTGTTCGCGGTGGCCTGCACCATGTATCTCGTCTGCGGCTACCAGATCATGTATGGCGGCGGCTATTTCCTGTCCGGCGTCACGACCACGCTGCAGATGACCGACGCGGCCGTCGCCGACGTGCTGGCAGAGTCGGCCGAAGCAGGATTCGGCGGCGACTCGGTCTATTCCGGCGCCAGCGATTTCTTCTTCCAGGTGGTGTTCGTCGCCACCGCGATGTCGATCGTTTCCGGCGCGGTGGCCGAGCGCATGAAGCTATGGGCCTTCCTGGCCTTCGCCGTAGTCATGACCGGCGTCATCTACCCGTTCGAGGGAAGCTGGACCTGGGGCGGCAACTCGGTCTTCGGGTTGTACAGCCTCAACTACAGCGATTACGCCGGTTCGGGCATCGTGCATCTGGCGGGCGCCACGGCGGCCCTCGCAGGCGTGATCCTGCTCGGTCCGCGCAAGGGCAAATACGGCCCGAGAGGCGAGACCCGCGCGATCCCCGGCGCCAACCTGCCCTTGGCCACCCTCGGCACCTTCATCCTCTGGATGGGCTGGTTCGGCTTCAACGGCGGTTCGACCCTGAAGCTCGGCGGCATCGGCGTCGCCAACGAGGTCGCCAACGTGTTCCTGAACACCAACGCGGCGGCCGCCGGCGGATTGATCGCGGCGCTGATCATGGCGAGGCTCTGGTTCGGCAAGGCCGACATAACCATGGCGCTTAACGGCGCTCTCGCCGGGCTCGTCGCCATCACCGCCGAGCCGGCCGACCCTTATCCCCTGCTCGCCACGATTATCGGCGCCATCGGCGGCATCATCGTCGTCGCAAGCATCGTCACCCTCGACAAGTTGAAGATCGACGATCCGGTCGGCGCGATCTCGGTGCATGGCACCGTCGGCATCTTCGGCATCTTCGCCGTGTTGCTGTCCGACCCCGACGCCACCTTCATCGGCCAGTTGGTCGGCATGCTGACGATCATGGGCTGGGTATTCGCCTTCAGCTTCGTCGTCTGGCTTGCGCTCAAGGCGGCCATGGGAATCCGGGTATCCGACGAGGAAGAAGAAGAAGGCGTCGACTTCGCCGAATGCGGTATGGAAGCCTATCCGGAGTTCGTCACTCAGTAAGCGCTCTTGGCTTGGCACGATGGTTAGTCGCCGTCGGGTGGCGCGGGGTTTAGCGGGCGTCCCCGACATGGATGTCGGGGCCGAAGCGTACAGGGACGTATTCACAGCGTCCGCTAAACCCCGCGCCACCCGGCGGCGACGGATCGAAGCCTCTCATCATCCCATGTCGCCGTAACGGTGTTGCAGAATCGCCAATATCGCCAGCGGGGCGGTTTCGGTTCGCAGGATGCGCGGGCCCAGGGCGACGACGGCATAGCCGCAACGCGCCGCGAGTTTCAGTTCGGGCTCGGCGAAGCCACCCTCGGGGCCGGTGACGATCTGCAGGCGATCGCCTGGCAGCGAATCCGGCAGCCGGGCGCTCCCGGCCGGATCGAACAGCAGGCGCGTGCAATCGGCTTCGGCGGGAGCTTGCAGCACCCGTTCGAGCGGCAGCGGCTCGCTGAAATCCGGGACCCGGAAGCCGCCGGATTGTTCCACCGCGCCGATCGCGATACGGCGCCAGTGTTCCAGCCGGTTCGCCGAGCGCTTGTGTGACAGTTTCGCCTCGCCGCGGGCGCTGAAGAAGGGAGTGATGCGGCTGACGCCGAGTTCGGTGGATTTCTGGATCGCAGTCGACATGCGGTCGCCGCGGGAAAGTCCGAGGCAGAGTTCGATTTCGAGCCGGGGCGCCGCGGGGGCGCGAAGCAGCTTTCCCACGCGCAATTCAGCGTATTTCTTCGCGAGTTGCTCGATGCAGGCGACGAATTCGCCGTCGCTTGCGTTGAAGACGTGAACGCATTGCCCCTGCCGCATGCGCAACACATTGCCGAGGTAGTGAGCGGCGTCGCGGTCGAGATGCAGCGAGGCGTCTTCCCGCAGGGTAGTCTCGCAATGCAATCGGGTGTGGCGCATGGCTGCGGCCGGCCGGATCAGCGGCTGCCGGAAAGACCGAGGTTTTCCCAGATCCTGCGCACCGGGCCCGCCTGGTTCAGGGAATAGAAATGCAGGCCGGGAGCGCCGCCTTCGAGCAGGCGGCCGCAAAGTTCGCTGACGACCTCGTCGCCGTACCTGCGCAGGCCGGCCTCGTCGTCGCCGAAACCGGCGAGCCGGCTTGCCAGCCAATCCGGAATCTTGGCGCCGCACTTGTCCGAGAAGGCGCTCAACTTGTCGAAATTGGTGATCGGCATGATGCCCGGCACGATCGGCACGTCGATCCCGGCTTCGCGGCAGGAGTCGACGAAGCGGAAATACGATTCCGCGTTGTAGAAATACTGGGTGATGGCCGAATTGGCGCCGGCGTCGATCTTTTGCCGGAAATACTTGATTTCCAGCGCAAAGCTCGGAGTCTCCGGGTGAAGATCCGGATAGCAGGCGACCTTGATATGGAAGTGATCGCCGGTATGCCGGCGTACGAATTCAACCAGGTCCCGGGCGTAGAATCCCTTCGACGCGCGCTTCTGGCCGGGCGGAGTGTCGCCGCGCAGGGCCACGAGCCGGCGGATGCCCGCGTCGCGATAGTCATTCAGCAGGTCGCCGACGACATCGAGATCCTGACCCGTGCTCGACAGGTGCGGCGCGACTTCCGAGCCCGCAGCGTTATAGTCGAGCACGATGCTTCTCGTGCCCTCCTTGGTCGAACCGCCGGCGCCATAGGTAACGGAAAACGAATTCACGCCGAGCGTGGTCAATTCCTCGTGAACCTGATCGAGCTTGCCGCGTCCTGCTTCGGTTCGGGGCGGAAAGAACTCGACGCTGAACTGTGGCGCCATGGCTGCCATGGGAGTTGCCGCTCAGATCCGTCTAGTAGCGATAGCTTTCGGGCTTGAACGGACCTTCCGGCGACACGCCGATGTATTCGGCCTGTTCCGGGGTCAGCCGGGTCACGACGCCGCCGAATCCTTCGACCATCAGCGCGGCCACCTCTTCATCGAGAATCTTCGGCAACACGGTCAGGGTGATCTCGCGCGAGTCCGCCGGCTGCGCGGCGAATCTCCCTTCGTACAGGTGAATCTGCGCGAGCACCTGGTTGGCGAAGGAACCGTCCATGACCCGGGAGGGATGGCCGGTGGCGTTGCCGAGATTGATCAGGCGGCCTTCGGAAAGCAGGATCAGGTAGTCCTCGGGAAATTTCCTGCCGCGGCGGAAAATGCGATGCACCTGGGGTTTGACTTCCTGCCAGTCCCAATTCTCGCGCATGAAGGCGGTGTCTACCTCGTTGTCGAAATGGCCGATATTGCAGACCACCGCGCCGGGCTTGAGTTTCTGCAGCATGAAGCGGTCGCAGACATTGGTGTTGCCCGTGGCGGTGACGAGCAGGTCGAGGCTGCCGAGCAACTCCTCGTCTATAGCATCGAGCCGGCCGGTATTGACGCCGTCTATGTACGGCGAGGCGACCTGGAAGCCGTCCATGCAGGCCTGCATGGCGCAGATCGGGTCGGCCTCGGCGATCTTCACGATCATGCCTTCCTGGCGCAGGCTCTGGGCCGAACCCTTGCCGACATCGCCATAGCCGATGACCAGGGCGTGGCGGCCGGCGAGCAGCATGTCGGTGCCGCGCTTGATGCCGTCGTTGAGACTGTGGCGGCAGCCGTACTTGTTGTCGTTCTTGGACTTGGTGACCGAATCGTTGACATTGATCGCGGGGACCTTGAGCAGTCCCTGTTCGAGCATTTCCTGCAGGCGATGCACGCCGGTGGTGGTTTCCTCGGTGATGCCATGCACGCCGTCGAGTAACTCGGGGTACTTCTCGTGCAACATGGCGGTGAGGTCGCCGCCGTCGTCGAGCACCATGTTCGCGTCCCAGGGCTTGCCGTCCTTCAGGATCGTCTGTTCGATGCACCAGGAGCCTTCTTCCTCGGTCTGGCCTTTCCAGGCGTAGACCGCGACGCCTTCGGCGGCCATGCAGGCCGCGGCGTGGTCCTGGGTCGAGAAGATGTTGCAGGATGACCAGCGCACTTCGGCGCCGAGCGCCATCAGCGTTTCGATCAGCACGGCGGTCTGCACCGTCATGTGCAGGCAGCCGAGAATCTTCCCTCCTTGCAAAGGCTTGCTCGCCGCGTAGCGCCGGCGCAGGGCCATCAGCGCCGGCATTTCGGTTTCCGCCAGGCTGATTTCGCGCCGGCCGAAACCGGCCAGGGAAATGTCCGCCACCTTGTAATCCTGGCGCAGACTCTCCCGCCGCTTGATCATGAGATTGTTCATGTATCGTGTTCCTCTCCCGTCCGTTTTTCTAATGGCTGCTCGCCCGGGCCTTGGGGCCGGCCTCGTAGCGCAGCGCTTCCGCCAGATCGGTTCGTTCCCAGCTGAAATCGGCTTCTTCTCGTCCGAAATGTCCAAAGCTGGCGGTCTGGCGATAGATCGGCCGCAACAGGTCGAGTTGTTCGATCAGTCCCTTGGGCCGCAGTTCGAAATGCTCGCGAATCAACTCTATGATGCGCGCCTCCGGAATCCGGCCGGTGCCGAAAGTCTCGACACTGACCGAAGTCGGCTCCGCCACGCCGATGGCGTAGGAAACCTGGACCTCGCAACGTTCGGCGATGCCCGCCGCCACCAGGTTCTTGGCGACATGGCGCACGGCGTAGGCCGCCGAGCGGTCGACCTTGGAAGGATCCTTGCCGGAGAAGGCGCCGCCTCCGTGACGTGCGACGCCGCCGTATGTGTCGACGATGATCTTGCGCCCGGTGAGGCCGCAATCGCCGTGAGGGCCGCCGATAACGAAGCGGCCGGTGGGATTGATCAGGTAACGCGTGTTCTCATCGAGCCATTCCGGCGGCAGCACCGGCTTGACGATTTCCTCGATGACCGCTTCCCGCACCTGTTGCAGGGATATGTCTTCGGCGTGCTGGGTGGAAACGACGACGGTTTCGATGCCTTCCGGGCGGCCGTCGCGATAGCGGAAGCTGAGCTGGCTCTTGGCGTCCGGGCCCAGCCAGGGCAAGGCGCCTTCCTTGCGGACTTTCGCCTGCTGCCGCATGAGCCGGTGCGAGAAGGTGATCGGGGCCGGCATCAGCACGTCGGTTTCGTTCGTAGCGTAGCCGAACATCAGGCCCTGGTCGCCGGCGCCCTGTTCCTTCAGTTCGGTTTCGTCCACGCCCAGGGCGATGTCGGGCGATTGATGGCCGAGGGCGTTGAGAACCGCGCAACTTTCGCTGTCGAAGCCGAGCGCGGCGCCGGTGTAGCCGATATCGCGGATGACGCCGCGCACGACCGCTTCCACGTCGACAACGGCGGAAGTGCTGATTTCACCCGCCAGCAGCACCATGCCGGTTTTAACCAGTGTCTCGCAAGCCACCCGGGCTTGCGGATCCTTGCTCAGTAAGGCATCGAGCACCGCGTCCGAAATCTGGTCGGCCATCTTGTCCGGATGGCCTTCGGCCACGGATTCGGACGTGAACAGGCTCGTGTCTGTCATATGGTTCTACCTTCTTGTTACTTGGGACGTATGTCGCGCTTCTTGCTGAACATGCGCATCTGGATCTGAAAGCCGTTGCGCAGTCCGAGGAAGGAACCCTGCTGGTCCTCCAGGCCCGCCTGGCCGGCCCAGTCGTGCAGGTCGTCGGTGTCGAATCCGAGCCACAGGTCGCCGCAGGATTCGCGCACCCAGTCCTGGTCGTGCCGGGTCAGGTCGCAGATCAGCAAGGTGCCCGAGGGCGCCAGCAGGCGCGCGCAGTCCTTGATCGTCATCGCCGGGGAAGGGATATGGTGCAGCACCATGTCGAAGATGATCAGATCGAACTGCCGGTCGGTTACCGAACGCGTTTCGCCGAGCAGGAATTCGACCCCCTCGTGTCCGGCCGCGGCGATGGTCGCGCGGGCTTTCTCGAGCATGTCGGGCGAGTTGTCGAGGGCGGTCAGGCGCTGGAAGCGTTCCGCGAGTTCGGCCAGCAACCGGCCTTCGCCCGGTCCGACTTCGAGCACCCGGGCCTGGCGCTCGAGGCCGAGGCCGGCAATGACGTCGTGCAGGTTCTCGGTGTACTGGTCGCGGGCGACGATCAGCCCCTGCTTTTCGCGGAACTTGTCGGCGTTGCGGCGGAAGAACTGCAAGGAGGACAGCGCGCGTTCCTGTTGTATCTGCCGGATCTTGCGGTTCTGCGAAGTGGAAATGGGCAGCGTGTCTACCGCTTCGAGAATTTGGCGGCGGCTGTCGGCGAAATCGACGTGATCGTGCACCAGCGCGCGGCGGTAGAAAATCGAAGTGCCTTCGCGCCGCGTCGACAGCAGGCCGGCCTGCAGCAGGATCTTGAGGTGATGACTCAGCGCCGATTGGCGGATGTCGAGGATGCGGCACAATTCGAGGACGCTGAAAGATTCGCTTTTCAGCAGACGCAGAATCTGCAGGCGCAGGCTGTCCGCCAGCGCCTTGTGCAGCGCGGTGAGGGTGAGCAGCGGTTCGGCGACCGGGCGCGGTCCGCTCTCGTACAATATCGAAGCGGGTATGGAGCTCATTGCGGGTTCAGATGGACAAATTGGGAGCGAACGATAGCAGCATTCGAGCCCAAAAACAATCTTTTATCAAAATATTTTGATTGAAAGCCCGCTGGCGCCCCAAAGCTTGACCATTTTCTTTATATCCGTAAAATGGTCATGACTTTTTTATGGCACTGCCCCAAATAGTCAAAACCATGCAGCGGCGTTACCTGAGAGAGGCCCGCGAACATTTCCGGGAAAACCGGCAGATGCTGTTTGTATCCGGCCCCAGGCAGGTCGGAAAAACCACGCTCGCGAGGCAGCTTTCGGATACGTTTGCTTCCAGCGATTATTTCAACTGGGACAACCATGCTCACCGCAGTGCTATCCTTAACGGCCCGGAAGCTGTCGCCGAACAATTGGGACTCGATCGGCTGCACGCCGAAAAACCGTTCTGCGCTCTCGACGAATTGCATAAGTACCGCGGCTGGCGAGACTTCCTCAAGGGCTTGTTCGACGTTTACGAAAATCGGGTTCACATCCTGGTCACCGGCAGCGCGCGGCTCGACGTGTTCAAGCGCGCCGGCGACAGCCTGATGGGGCGTTACTTTCCTTACGCCTTGCATCCGCTTTCGGTCGCCGAATGCGTGGCGCCGGAACGGGGCGGCTCGCTGATTTCGCCCCCCGAACGCATCGAAGACGGCCAGTGGCGGGCGCTGTGGCGATTCGGCGGTTTCCCCGAGCCTTTCCTCAAGGCCGACGACCGATTCCACACTCGCTGGAAGAATCTGCGGACGGAACAATTGCTGCGCGAGGATCTTCGCGATCTCACGAGAATCCAGGAACTCGGCCAGGTGGAATCGCTGGCGCTGAACCTGTCGCGTCGCGCCGGCCTACTCACGAGCTATTCCAGCCTGGCGCGGGAAATCCGCGCATCGGTGGACAGCGTCCGCCGCTGGACGGCCGCGCTCGAATCCCTGTATTTCTGTTTCAGCGTGCGGCCCTGGCATCGAAACGTTACCCGCGGATTGCGCAAGGAACCCAAATTTTACCTGTGGGACTGGTCGCAGGTCGAAGATCCGGGCGCCAGAGCGGAAAACCTGGTCGCCGGCGCGTTGCTGAAAGCGACTCACTGGTGGGCCCAGTCCGGGCAAGGCGATTTCGGGCTGTATTTCGTCCGGGACAAGCAAAAACGCGAAGTGGATTTCCTCGTAACCCGCGACGGGCAACCCTGGTTCCTGACTGAAGTGAAAACAAGCGGCAATTCCGCACTTTCCAGCGCCCTGGCCCTTTTCCAGTCGCAAACCGGCGCGGAATACGCTTTCCAGATCGCGATGGACCTAGATTACATTGAAGCCGACTGCTTCGAACACCGCAAGCCGATCGTCGTCCCGGCCAGGACATTCCTCTCGCAATTGATTTAACCGAAATCGGATCGCTTGTAGTATGATTTCCATGTCGGCGAACGCCGGGCGGGAATTCGATCGCAATGCACAAAACACTCCTTGCGGGGGCCCTATCCGCGCTTGTCGGCATCGGGGCGCCGCCGATTCTCGGCCAGTCTCCCGATGATTCCGCGGGCCGGGAACACTTCTTTCCGCTGATCGCAGACGGCGGCGGGTTCCAGTCTTGGCTGTTCGTGACGAACGTCTCGGATGCGGCGAACCAATGCTCGCTCGCATTGCGGGGTCCGGACCTCGACCCCGGCATCTTCCGGGCCAACGATGCCGTTGCGCCGTCCGGCGCGAACGCAACCATTGATCTCGCCAAAGCGGGCGAGAGCATTACCTTGGCCAGTACCGGCGCGCGAGCGCTGACTTTCGGCTACGCGACGCTCGATTGCGCCGAACCGGTCACGGCCCGAATGCTGCTGGCCCTGACCAGCGGCAGCGCCCCCGTTTCAATGACCACGCTGGAAAGCGCCAGCCCCGGAAATGCCTTTCAGTTTCCCGTGCTGCCGCGGCTCGGCCAGCTTGCCATGGTATTTTCCAGCGACACCGGTCTGGATGCGATCTGCGCCGTGGAGTTGGAGGACGAAGCGGGCGCGAGCATTGGCGGCGGCAACGTCACCGTTCCCGCCAAATCCACCGCCTTGCAGATGCTGGGCGAGCTCATTCCGATTCCGGACGATCTCAGCGCCGGCGCGGCCAGACTGTCCTGCAACCGGGATGTCGCCATCCTCGGGTTGCCGCTTAACGGTCACATTTTCACGGCAATGCCGGCCATTGACCTCGAAGACGAAGGAGCGAAATCCTCCCACATTCTCCCGCTGATCCTCGACGGAGGCGGCTTCCGCTCGCAACTGATTCTTACCAATCTCGCCGAGACCGCCAACCAATGCACGATCGGCCTGCGCGGCGCCGGGCTCAACGCCAGCCGGTTCGACGCGCCCGCCGGCGCGGCCGCCACGATTTCCGGCATCGCGCTGGAACTGGGCGCAAAAGGCGATCAGGCCTCGCTGCCCAGCGCCGGCGTCGATTCGGCCACTTTCGGCTACGCGACGGTCGATTGCGATAGGCCCTTGGCGGCCCGGAATGTGCTTACCGCGGACGCCGCGGGCCATCCGGCCGGCATGGCGGCGGCTTCCGGCGCGCAACCCGCCAACGGCTTTCTGTTTCCGGTCGTGCCCGAACTCGGCCGGCTCGCGCTGATATTGAACAACATCGCCGAAACCGAAGCCTCTTGCACGGCCGAATTGTCCCAGAGCGGCAACACGGCCAGCCGAACGGGCTCGATCGCGATTCCGGGCCGGTCTTCGACGATGCATTTCCTTCGCGACCTGTTCACGGTTCCGGCCGGTTTCCCGGGCGGGACGGCCCGGCTGAGTTGCGACGGCGACGTGACGGCCATTTCGTTGCCGGTCAGCGGCGCGGTTTTTGCCGCGATGCCGCCGGCGGTTCTTTCGACCGTGGAATCGTCCGATACCACTCCCATGGTCGAGGAAGGCGGGGCCCCGGAAAATCAGACCTTCAACGAGGGGACGCCCATAGCTCCGCTGCAACTGCCCGAGGCTACCGGGGGCAACGGCGAACTCGTCTACACCCTCGCGCCCGAAGTGCCCGGACTGGTCTTCGACCCCGCCACGCGCCAACTCACCGGCACGCCGACGACGGCGGGCGAATATGCGATGACGTACATGGCCACGGACGAAGACGGCGACATGGTCTCGCTGAGCTTTATCATCGGCGTTGTCGTTCCGGACACAACCCCGGGCTTCGCGTCCGCCGGCGCCCCCGAAAACCGGAACTACCCGCAAGGAGCAGAAATCGACCCGCTGCAATTGCCCGAGGCTACCGGGGGCAACGGCGAACTCGTCTACACCCTCGCGCCCGAAGTGCCCGGACTGGTCTTCGACCCCGCCACGCGCCAACTCACCGG
>VYCF01000074.1:62213-87435 GCA_009844085.1 Gammaproteobacteria bacterium
TCGCGCCCGAAGTGCCCGGACTGGTCTTCGACCCCGCCACGCGCCAACTCACCGGTACGCCGACCACACCCGGCGAGTATGAGATGGTCTATACCGCAACGGACTCGGATGGGGATCGGAGTTCGTTATTCTTCACCATCACCATAGATCCTGATCGAACCATCGGCGCGACAGTGCTGTCGTTTCCGGACGGAAATCTGCGCAACCGGCTAATCGAAATTCTCGGCAAGGATTCGGAAGAGCCGATTTACGATTTTGAGTTGGCGGAGCTTGAAAGTCTGGATGCGCGCAACGCGGGAATCGAGAGCCTGGAAGGGTTGCAACACGCCACGGGATTGACCCGGCTGAATCTCGGACCCGCCCCGTGGGATCCCCAGCGCGGGTCCTTAAATGGCAACCGAATTACGGACCTTTCCCCAATCCTCGGTTTGTCGAATCTAACGGAATTGAACGTTAGCTACAATCAATTGAGCAGTTTGATCCTCTCCGAGCTTGGACAACTCGGCAGCCTGCGAATTCTGAATCTGTCAGTTAGTCAACTGAGCGGCCAGATACCCTCCGAACTTGGCCAGTTGACGAATCTGGAGGAGTTGTCCCTCTACTCCAATCAACTGAGCGGCTCGATACCTCCAGAACTAAGCCAGTTATCGAAACTGCGACGCTTGAGTCTTGGCGACAATCAACTAAGCGGCCCGATACCCTCTGAAATCGGACAACTGGGGAGTTTGGACTACCTATGGCTTGGGCACAATCCGCTAACTGGCCCGATACCACCCGAACTCGGATTACTCAGCAATCTGGAATTACTGAATTTGGAGCTAAATGAACTAGAAGAGGGCATCCCCAAGGAACTCGGACAACTGAAAAATGTGCGTTATTTAAACCTTGGGTTTAATCGGTTGAGCGGCCCCATACCGCCCGAGATTGGCGAGCTCGATGGTGTGACCCAATTGCTTCTAGGTCGTAATCAGCTTGGCGGAAGCATCCCCGAGGAACTCGGAAAATTGTCGAATCTGTGGCAATTGGATCTTTCGGACAATCGGTTGACCGGCCCTATACCAATGGAGTTGGCGAATCTTGCGCGTTTGGGCCGATTAGAACTGCAGGCGAACGATTTGGACGGCGGGATTCCGCCCGCCTTGCTGGATTTATGCGATGACGTAAGTGTGCGCTGCGCGTTTCCGTTGCAAGTTCTCGAAAGGAGTATCGACTCGGACGGCGACGGCACGGTGGACTTCGATGACGCATTCCCCTATGACGCCACCAAAACTGTCGACAGTGATGGCGACGGTATCGATGACGACAACGACCCCGCGCCGCAGGATTCGGCTATCGGCGATCTGAGGATATTCAAAGACAATGTGATAACGATGCCCGTTTCCAGGAACTTGCCGGAAATCGAAGGTTCGGATTTTCCAACGTTTACCCAAAGCCTTTATGAGCATTTCGAGGATGCCTTCGATTTAGTCATGCTGTTCACGAACCTGGGGTTCGGCGAAGTGGAGAATTCATGGGGATACATTGGCGCAGCTTATTCAGTAAGCAACGATATACGCGGTATTGGCCTGGATGATTTCTATGTAGCTTCCTATGGTTCGACCGGAAAGCTGAAGCGATTCATTCATATGCCGTTCTCTCGGGGTCCGATGTTGCACGAAGTGATGCATACTTGGGCAAACTACGCGATTCCAAGCGCCAAAGGCGGTCATTGGGGCTTCAGTTCAGTCAATGGAATCCTGGGTGGATTTGATTCCGCGACTCTGGTGAATTTAGGGAATGGACGGTACTCCGCCCATTGGTTTGGCACGTTCGCAGATTCCGATCACGACAATCCGCGCTTCTATAGCGATCTGGAACTATATCTGGCAGGCTTCATTCCCGCCAGCGAAGTGCCAGACATTCTTTACTTTGAAGACGGCGAATGGCTTAGTGAAGGATCTTTGTTCACCGGTACGCAACAAACCATGACCATGGAAGATTTCATAGCGCGGCACGGCGAGCGCGTTCCGTCCTGGGAGGAATCGCAGAAAGACTTCCGCGCGGCAGCGGTTCTCATATACAACGAAGCCGAACCGCCGAGCTACGATCGGCTGGCGACCTTGAGCGCCGACATCGTGGAGTTCAGCGGCACGGAGCCGGAACCCGAACACGAATCCAACTTTCACAGGGCGACCCGGGGGCTGGGCACCATCAAGATGGACGGACTGGCGGACTTGATCCGGCAATCCGCGCCTGCTTCGCGGCCCGCCGCGCCGCTGCCCCCGAGTTACGGCGCGCCGCCGCCGCCATCGCACGGCCGCGGCCACGAACACGGCCACGATCACAACCACCGATGACGGCATCGCCGTAAGAACAGGATTTTTCCGATGGCCGATCAGGCCTTGCCGCGCAGGCAACTCGCCAACGCCATCCGCGCCTTGAGCATGGATGCCGTCCAGAAGGCAAAGTCCGGGCATCCCGGGGCGCCCATGGGCATGGCGGACATCGCCGAAGTGCTCTGGAACGATTTTCTCAAGCACAATCCCGGCCATCCCCAATGGTTCGACCGGGACAGGTTCGTGCTGTCGAACGGTCACGGTTCGATGCTGATCTATTCCCTGCTGCATCTCAGCGGCTACCCGTTGCCCATGGACGAGATCCGGCAGTTCCGCCAGTTGCATTCGATGACGCCCGGCCACCCGGAATACGGCTACACTCCCGGCGTCGAAACCACCACCGGCCCGCTCGGCCAGGGGCTTGCCAACGCCGTCGGCATGGCCATCGCCGAGAAAACGCTCGCGGCCCAGTTCAATCGCCCGGACCACGACGTCGTCGATCATTACACCTATGTCTTCGCCGGCGACGGCTGCCTGATGGAAGGCGTTTCCCATGAAGTCTGTTCGCTCGCCGGAACCCTCGGCCTCGGCAAACTGATCGTGTTCTACGACGCCAACGGCATTTCCATCGACGGCGAAGTCGAGCCCTGGTTTTCCGAAGACACCATGGGCCGCTTCGCGTCCTACGGCTGGCACACACAGGAAATCGACGGCCACGACACCGACGCGATCGGCGAGGCGATCCGGGCGGCCCAGGCCGAAACCGCCAGGCCGAGCATGATCCGCTGCCGTACGATCATCGGATTCGGCGCGCCCGGCAAGCAAGGCACCGCGGCCACCCATGGCTCCCCGCTCGGCGAAGACGAGGTCAAGGCCGCGCGGGAGGAACTCGGCTGGCCCCATGCGCCTTTTATCGTGCCCGAGGAAATCCGGCAAGCCTGGAACGCCACCGAGAAGGGCTTCAAGGCGGAAACCGCCTGGAAGGAAAAACTCGTCGCTTACGAGGAGGAACATCCCGAACTCGCACTGGAATTCGTACGCCGCATGAAAGGCGAATTGCATGGAGACTTCGCCGAGCGCGCGCGGGAATTCGCCAGGCGGCGCCAGCAGGAAGGCGCGAACATCGCCAGCCGCAAGGCGTCCCAGGACTGCCTCGAAGAATACGGTTCTCAGTTGCCTGAACTGATCGGCGGTTCGGCCGATCTGACCGGCTCCAATCTGACCTTGTGGTCGGGAAGCCGTTCGATCGCCGATGAACCCGACGGCAATTACATCTACTTCGGCGTCCGCGAATTCGGCATGACCGCGATCTCCAGCGGCATCGCCCTGCATGGCGGCTTCATTCCCTATTGCGCGACCTTCCTCATGTTCATGGAATACGCGCGCAACGCCGTGCGCATGGCGGCGCTGATGAAACAGCGCAACATCCTGGTCTATACCCACGACTCCATCGGCCAGGGCGAAGACGGGCCGACGCACCAGCCGATCGAACAACTGACGAATTTGCGCACCACGCCGAACATTTCGGTCTGGCGGCCTTGCGACAGCGTCGAAGCCGCCGTCGCCTGGCAGGCGGCCATCGAGCGCCGGGACGGCCCCACCGCGCTCGTTTTCACGCGCCAGTCGGTCCGGCACCAGGATCGCGGGGACGAGCAGGTCGACGCCATCGCCCGCGGCGGCTACGTGCTCGTGGATTGCGAAGGCGAACCGGAAATCGTGGTCATCGCCACCGGCTCCGAGGTCGCGGTCAGCGCCGAGGCGGTAGGCGCATTGCAGCAGGACGGAATTGCCGCACGCCTCGTTTCCCTGCCCAGCGTCGATGTATTCGAACGGCAGGACGAAGCCTGGCGCGAATCGGTGCTGCCTTCGAACCTGCGCAAGCGCGTCGCGGTCGAAGCCGGCGCGGTGGACTACTGGCGCAAGATCGTCGGCCTCGACGGCTGCGTCGTCGGCATGACCACTTTCGGCGAATCCGCTCCCGGCGGCGTCCTGATGGAGCATTTCGGCTTCACCGCCGAACGGGTCGCGGAAGCGGCGCGTTCACTGCTCGACTGAATCTTATCGGCCCGCAATGACATTGAGAGTCGCAATCAACGGATACGGCCGCATCGGCCGCTGCGTACTGCGCGCCGCTTACGAGGCCGGCCGCCGCAACGGCCTGCGCGTCGTCGCCGTCAACGATGTCGCCGACCCGGCCACCCTGGCGCACCTGACCCGCTACGACAGCACCCATGGCCGCTTTCCGGGCGAAGTGGAACTGGCAGGCGGCAATCTGCATATCGAAGGCGATGTCATCGAATTGTTCCAGGAGCCCGACGTCGCCGCCTTGCGCTGGCCCGAGGTCGACCTGGTGATGGAATGCAGCGGCGCCTTTCACGATGTCGCCACCGCCCGGCTGCATCTGGAGAACGGCGCGGGGCGCGTGCTTTTCTCCCAGCCCGCGCAAAGCGACGTCGATATCACCGTCGTCTATGGCGTCAATCACGAGGACATTCCCGCGGATGCAACCGTGCTGTCGAACGCCTCCTGCACGACGAATTGCATCGTGCCCGTGCTGAAAGTGCTCGACGACGCTTTTGGCCTTGAAGCCGGCGCGATCACCACGATCCATTCGGCGATGAACGACCAGCCGGTGATCGACAGCTTCCACGACTCCGACCTGCGCAAGACCCGCAGCGCCATGCAGTCGATCATTCCGGTGGATACCGCGCTCGCGCGAGGCATCGCGCGGATTCTGCCGGAGATGGCCGGCAAGCTCGAAGCCCGGGCGATCCGGGTGCCGACGGTGAACGTGTCCGCGATGGACGTCAGCCTGCGCTTCGTCCGCGCGGCCGGCGCCGACGAAGTGAACGATGCGATTATCCGCGAATCGCGTAAGCTGCCGGCAAACGTTCTGGGATATACTCGCGAGCCGCTGGCCTCCTGCGACATCAATCACGATCCGAGGTCGGCGGTGGTCGACCTCAATCAGACCCGGGAAATCGCCGGCCTGGTCAAGGTCTTCATCTGGTTCGACAACGAATGGGCCTATGCGAATCGCATGCTGGACGTGGCCGAATACCTCCACGCCCAAACTTCGTAGACAAGAATAGCCGATGACCGAAACTCCTCTGCGGATGGAACAGCTCGACCTGGGCGGCAAGCGCGTTCTGATCCGCGAAGATCTCAACGTTCCCTTGAGCGGCGGCAAGGTCGTAAACGACAGCCGTATCCGCGCGGCGTTGCCGACGGTCCGCGCGGCGCGCGCGGGTCATGCCGCCCAGGTGCTGCTCATGTCTCATCTCGGCCGCCCGGGCGAGGGCGTGCCGATCGCCGAACAGCGGGAATTTTCCCTGGCGCCCGTAGCCGCGCATCTGTCGCAACTGCTCGATGTTGAAGTGCCGCTCGTGGACGACTATCTGGAGCCAGACGCCGCCTTGTCCGAAGCCCCCATCTGCCTGCTCGAAAACGTGCGCGTGAACGCGGGCGAAAAAGCCGACAGCGATGAACTCGCCGCGCGCTACGCCGCGCTTTGCGATGTCTTCGTCATGGACGCATTCGGCACCGCCCATCGCGCCCAGGCGAGCACCGCCGGCGTCGCGCGGCACGCCGCCGAGGCCTGCGCCGGCCCGTTGCTGATGCGGGAACTCGACGCCATCGGCCGCGCCATGCGCGAGCCGAAGCGGCCGCTACTCGCCATCGTCGGCGGCGCCAAGGTTTCAGGCAAGCTCGAACTGTTGCGCAATCTTTCGTCCCTGGCGGACCATCTGCTCGTCGGCGGCGGCATCGCCAACACCTTTCTGCTCGCGGCGGGCCATCCGGTGGGTCGTTCGCTGCACGAAGCCGAACTCGCCGGCATCTCCCGCGAACTGATGGACAAGGTCGATATTCCCCTGCCCGTAGACGTGCGCGTGGCCAGGGAATTCGACTCAGGCGCAAAGGCCACAATCAAGCCGGTGGCCGATGTCGCCGAAGACGAATTGATCCTCGACGTCGGACCGGAAAGTGCGGCGCGTTATGCCGCGCTGGTAGAATCCATGGGCACCATCATCTGGAACGGCCCGATGGGCGTATTTGAATTCCCGGCCTTCGCCGAAGGCACCGAACGGATATCCCGCGCCGTGGCGCGCAGCGCCGCCTTCAGTCTTGCCGGCGGCGGCGAAACCGTCACCGCCATCGACCGATTTGACGTGGCGGACGGGGTTTCCTATATCTCTACCGGAGGCGGCGCTTTCCTCGAAGCCGTGCAAGGCGTTACGCTTCCCGCCGTCGCCGCGCTCGCCGGGCGGGCGGCAACCGAACCAGCACTCTAGACAGCCAAGACACCAGGAGAACCAATGGCCCTCATAACCTTGCGACAACTGCTCGACCACGCGGCCGAGAATCAATATGGCGTTCCCGCCTTCAACGTAAACAACCTCGAACAGGTGCGGGCCATCATGGAGGGGGCTGATGCAGTCAGCAGCCCGGTCATCCTGCAGGCGTCGGCGGGCGCGAGAAAATACGCCGGGGCGAACTTCCTGCGCCACCTGATCCAGGGCGCGTTGGAGGAATTTCCGCAGATTCCCATCGTCATGCACCAGGACCACGGCGTTTCGCCCGCGGTTTGCCAGCGCTCGATCCAGCTCGGTTTCACGTCGGTGATGATGGACGGCTCCCTCGGCGAGGACGGCAAGACGCCGATGGATTTCGAATACAACGTCCGCGTAACGCGCCAGGCGGTGGAAATGGCCCACGCCTGCGGCGTTTCGGTGGAAGGCGAAATCGGCTGTCTCGGCTCGCTGGAGACCGGCATGGCCGGCGAGGAAGACGGCATCGGCGCAGAGGGCAAGTTGACCATGGAGCAATTGCTCACCGATCCCCAGGAAGCCGAGGACTTCGTAGCGGCCACCGGCGTCGACGCCCTCGCCATCGCCGTCGGCACCAGCCATGGCGCCTACAAGTTCAGCCGTCCGCCCACGGGGGACATTCTCGCAATCGACCGCATCAAGGAAATCCACGCCAAGATTCCTTCCACGCATCTCGTCATGCATGGTTCATCGTCGGTGCCCCAGGACTGGCTTGAAGTGATCAACGAATTCGGCGGCGAAATCCCCGAAACCTATGGCGTACCGGTGGAGGAAATCCAGGAAGGCATCCGCCATGGCGTGCGCAAGGTCAATATCGATACCGATTTGCGGCTTGCGTCGACCGGCGCGGTGCGACGATTCCTGGGGCAGAACCCGTCCGAGTTCGACCCGCGCAAATTCCTGACGCCGACGATGCATGCCATGCGCGACATCGTCAAGGCGCGGCTCGAATCGTTCGGCTGCGCCGGCATGATCGACCGCATCGGCAAGATTTACAATCTCGAGGAAATGTCGGTCCGCTACGCCAGCGCCTGAGGCTGCATGTTCAGCCGCTCGCACGCCGAGGAACTGCGCAATCTGGCGCCGCCGCTCGACTGCTCCGCGGCGGCGCCGGACAGCGGCCTGCTGCGGACTTACCTCGATCATTACAGTCTGCGTTTCACGACGGACGACGGCCCGGTTCACCACAGCCTCGGCGTTTTCGCCGGGGGCGGCGAGAATCTCGCGGCGCAATATTTCGCGGCTTCAGCGCAAGGGGCACCGCGAGGCACGGTCTTCCTGCTGCATGGCTATCTCGACCATGCCGGCATTTACCGCCATCCGCTCGGCTGGTGTCTCGACCGGGGTTATGCCGCCTTCATCTTCGACATGCCCGGACATGGGCTGTCGAGCGGGGAGATGGGCGGCGTGGACAATTTCGCCCGATATTGCGACGCGCTTTCGCGGGCGCTGGCGCTCGCCGCCAAGCAGCGGCTCGCGCGGCCCTGGTACGCCGTCGGCCAAAGCACGGGCGCGGCGGTCCTGATGGATTCCGTCTTGCATCACGGGCTGATGAAAACCCATGCCCTCGACGGCATGGTATTGTTCGCCCCCCTCGTGCGCATCCTGCGCCACTACCGGAGCCGGATGGCGTACCTGCTCAGCGGCTGGTTCGTCGACGGTACGCCGCGGCTATACGCGGAAAGCAGCCATGACCGGGAGTTTCTCTATTTCCTGCGCCATGAGGACGATCTGCAAAGTTCGCGCATTCCCCGAAGCTGGATCGGAGCGATGTTCGATTACGGCAGGCGCTTTACCGCCGCGGCCCCGAATCCGGCGCCGCTGACCGTCGTCCAGGGCACCGGGGACGACACCGTCGACTGGAAATTCAATCTGCCCGCCATCCGCGGGAAATTTCCCGCTGTAAAAGAGGTGTTGGTGCCCGGAGCGCGTCATCATCTGGTCAACGAATCGCCCGAGTTTCGCGACCCTGTTTTCAGGGCGCTGGCGGATTCATTATCGGGATCAATGTGACAATCTGGTGGTGGCGACAGCACGAATTTCTCCGAAAAAGCGGGTTTTGTAACAATTCGTTGCCATAATTTATTGCCCCGGACAGGGCAGATTCAGTATAAAGGCCCCAGCATGAACGCAGGATTTATCCGGGGGAGGGCTCTCCCAACGCGCAACATGCGAGGGAGAAGTAACGTTTCGCGGAAGCGGAATACCAATTTTCGGAACAAGAGATAGATATGTCAGAGCCAGTAGAAGGTACGGTCAAGTGGTTCAACGATGAGAAGGGCTTCGGATTCATTGAACGCGAAGGAGGCAAGGATGTCTTCGTACATTTCAGTGCCATAAACGGCGCCGGTCGCCGCACATTGCATGAAGGCCAGAAGGTCACGATGCAGGTAAGCCAGGGTCAGAAAGGTCCCCAGGCGGAAAACGTTACTCCGCTGTAAGCGCCTGGATCTGCGGTTTCACCCGCGGTCAGGCGTCGGGGAGCAAGGTGCGAATGCCCTGAGCCCCGGCCAGTAACAGCCGATCCGCCGCACGGCGCACGAACAATCCGTTGCAGACAACACCGGTGATGTGGTCGAGTTGCGCCTCCATTGTGCGCGGGTCGCGCAGATCCAGCTTGTGGATGTCGAGGATATGGTTCCCGTTATCGGTGACGAATTCGTCACGATAAACCGGGATGCCGCCCATGGCCGAGATTTTGCGCGCGACGTGACTGCGCGCCATGGGAATGACTTCCACCGGCAGCGGAAACTTGCCGAGCACCGGGACGAGTTTCGATTCGTCGGCTATGCAGATGAATTCCTTCGCCGCCGCCGCGATGATCTTCTCCCTGGTGAGCGCGCCGCCGCCGCCCTTGATCAATTGCAGGTGGCGATTGGCTTCGTCGGCGCCGTCCACGTAGAAGTCGACGGATCCCGCCGCGTTGAGATCGATCACGCTGATGCCGAGTTCCTCGAGCCGGCGTGAGGATTCGTCCGAACTCGACACCGCCGCGTCGATCCTGCTGCGCAGGTCGCCCAGCGCCGCGATGAAATGATTGACCGTGGAGCCGGTACCGACGCCAAGCACGGTATCGCGCTCGAGCCTCGGTTCGACGTAACGCAGTGCGGCTTCGGCCGCCTGTTTTTTCAGCTCATCCGCCGTCATGTCGAGTTAGTCCCTCCGTCGCCGTCTGTTGGTGGAGGGTTCAGCGGACGCCGTAAATACATCCCTGTAGGCTTCGGGCTCGGCGTCCTGCCTCGCACGCCCGCTGAACCCTCCACCAACAGACGGCGACTCACATTGTGCAAAATCTTGGCCTCTATTCCTTAATTACACTTTCGGCAGCAACCGGCCGATTTTGCGGCCCATTTCCAGCCTGTCTCCGGGGGCCAGGCCAGGTTCGAATTCCATTGTGCCGGGCGGGAACAGCAGAATCACCGTGGAGCCGAGTTCGAAGCGTCCCATTTCGGCGCCGGCGGCGAGAATCGGCTGCTTGCCGGTGAAGCACTGTTCCAGGGTCTGGCGGGCTCCCGGGCTGTCCCAGATCGTGCGAATCCCGGCAACGATCATGGCTCCCACCATGACCACCGCGAAATGGCCGCGCTCCCACATAAATTCGCAGACGAGGCGTTCGTTGCGGCTAAAAAGGCCGGGGATCGAATCCGTGCTCGCCTCATTGACTGAAAACAGTTTTCCCGGAATGTAGCGGGTGCGCGACAACTTGCCAACCAGCGGCATATGGACGCGGTGATAGTCTCGGGGCGAAAGGTAAATCGTCATGAACCGCCCCCCTTGCAGTTCCCGCGCGAGTTTTTCGTTGGCGCCGAGCAAGGCCGCAGTTGAGAACTCCACTCCCTTTGCCTGAACGAGGGTTTTGCCGATTGCGCCGAACTGGCTGAGGGCGCCGTCGGCGGGACAGAGCACAGCGTCTTCTTCCTTTGCCAACGGCCTTGCGCCGGCTTTCAAGTGGCGCGTGAAGAACTCGTTAAAGCTGCGGTAACTCGCTGGGTCCGGGTCAAGCGCTTCGTTCATGTCAACCTGGTAACGGCTAATGAAGAGCCGGATTAGCAAGCCTGCCATGGCTTCATTCCGCGCAAGAGCGCCGGCGGCCGAGGTCAGCAGCCGCTGCGGCAGCAGATATTGCAGGAGCACGAACAGGCGCCGCATCGGGCTCAATTTTCCACCGGCGTATCGTCGGCGTTGCCCCATTCCGACCAGGAGCCGTCGTAAGCGCGGATATCGAGGCCGAGAGCCTTGCCGGCGAACCAGGTCAGGCCCGAGCGGTGGTGCGTCTGGCAATGGGTAATGATCTTCCTGCCGGAAACGATGCCCAGTTCCGCCAGCCGAGAGCGCAATTCCTCCAGCGGCCGCAGGCGCAAGTCCCTGTGCCGGTCCATCAGTTCCAGCCAGTCGAGGTTTACCGCGCCGGGAATATGGCCGTTGCGCCGGGCGGTGACGCGGACGCCGGCGTATTCCTCGGGCGAACGCGCGTCCCAGACGACGCTGTCGGGGTCGTCGATCTGGTCGAGCACCTGTTGCCTGTCGGCGATGGGAGAGCGGTCGATTCGCGCCTCGAAGGGGCGCGCATCCCCCTCCCGAAGGCCGCTTTCGAGCGGCAGTCCCGCGCCCGCCCAGGCGATCACGCCGCCGTTGAGAAAGCTGTAGCGCGTATGGCCGAGCACGTCCAGGGTCCAGATCAGTCTTCCCGCCCAGCCGCCGCCTTCGTCATCGATGGCGACAACATGCCGCTCCGGAGCGAGACCGGCGCGGGAGAACAACTCGCTCAGGCGCTCGGCGGAAGGCAGTTTGCCGGTGGCGGGTTCGACGCCGGAGACGAGTTCGCCGGGCTGGATCAGGAGCGAACCGGGCACGTGGTGCGCCAGGTACACGCGCGGCTGGCAGACCGTGATCAGCAGCAGGCTTTCGTCGGGCAAGGCCGCTTCGAGCTCTTCCGGTTCGACGATCAGGGGCAGGCGATTCTCGGTCATGAGTTGGTTTCGGCCTTGTACGGATAAGTCACGGAATCAGGCCTGTTGCAGGCTGTCGACGATCCGCGTGTAGCTGCGCAGCCGCTCGCCGCTGATTGCGCCGTTCTCGGCCGCCGCCAGCACTGCGCAGCCCGGTTCGACGCGATGCGAACAATCGCGGAATTTACAATGTTCGGCCAGGGACCTCAATTCGACGAATCCTTCGACCACCTCGGACGGTTCCAGGTGTCCGAGGCTGAATTCGCGCACCCCGGGAGAGTCGATCAGGTCGAAACCGGGCAGATGGAACAGCCGCGCGGCCGTGGTCGTATGCCTGCCGCCGCTCCGCCAGGCGTCGAGTTCCCCGACTTCGGCCAGGGACTGCTTGCCGAGCCGGTTCAGCAGCGACGATTTGCCGACGCCGGACTGGCCGACGACAACCGCCGTCAGCCCCTGGAGCCGCTCGGCGAGCGCATTGACGCCGGCGCCGGTCAAGGCCGAGAGTTCGAACAATTCCAACTCCAGTTCACGATAGATCGCCGCCATCCGGGCCAGTAACCGGGGATTCGCCGGCGGCAGATCGATCTTGTTGAGCACGAGCAGGCATTCCAGGCCCAGGTTCTCGATCGCCACCAGGTAGCGGTCGACCACGCTCATCTCGGTTTCCGGCACGGTCGCGAACATCGTCAGAACACAGTCGATATTGGCGGCGATGGGCCGGAAACGGGCGCTCGTGTCGGCGCGGCCGAATTCGTTGCGGCGCGGTTCGAGGCCGGTGACCACGCCGCCTTCGGCCTTGTCGGGCGTCCAGCTTACGCGGTCGCCGGTGACGACTTGCGGCAGATTGGCGCGAGCGTGGCAGCGCACGACCTTGCCCGAAGCGTCCTCGACTTCAAGTTGCCTGCCGAAGTGACCGATGATGACGCCGGATCGTTCCTGGCCGGAGCGCTCATCCCGCCGCGCCGCAATCCGCCGCCGCTGCCGCTCACTAAGCCTCCGCCCAGCAGCCATCCCCTTCTCTCTCCTTCTCGTCATTTCGCACGCAGAGTACCAAATCTGTACAACGTGAGTCGCCGTCGACGGATCGAAGCCACTGACATTGGACACCCATCGGCGCGTGCTACAATGGCGTCAGTTTCCGCACCCCATTGGAAAACCGCATGGACGGCAATCTCAACCTGATCTGGATCGATCTGGAGATGACCGGGCTCGACCCGGGCAGCGACCGGATTCTCGAAATCGCCTCCCTCGTTACCGACGCGCATCTCGGCATCATCGAAGAAGGCCCGGTGCTCGCGATCCGCCAGCCCGAGTCATTGCTCGAAGCCATGGATGAATGGAACCAGACGCATCATCAGGCTTCGGGGCTGATCGAACGCGTCCAGTCGAGCCCGATCGACGAAGCCGAGGCCGAACGGCGCACGCTGGCATTTTGCGAACGCCATACCAGCCGCGGCTCCTCGCCCATGTGCGGCAGCACGATCTGCCAGGATCGGCGCTTCCTCGCCCGGTACATGCCGGATCTGGAAGCCTGGTTCCACTATCGCAATCTCGACGTCAGCACCGTCAAGGAACTCGCGCGCCGCTGGAAACCCGAAATTCTGCACGGCTTCACCAAGATAAGCAGCCACAAGGCGATCGAGGACATCCGCAATTCGGTCGCCGAATTGCAATACTACCGCCGACACTTCATCGGCTGCTGAGCGCAATCCCGCGAGCTTTTTCCTGCTGCCGGCCCAGAGCCCAGCGCACGTGTTCGCCGACGAGTTCCGACGGATGGTCGAGCCGGGCGCGCAGGGCCGCGACGTTTGCCTCGCTAGCCGGGGCGTTGCCGAGGGCCACGGCGATATTGCGCAGCCAGCATTCGTAGCCGATGCGGCGGACCGGCGAGCCAGCGGTTCGCCGGAGAAATTCCTCTTCGGTCCATGCGAACAACTCGCGCAGTCCGGCGGTGTCGAGCCGATGCCTCGGCGCGAAGTCGCCTTCGACCGAGATGTGCGCGAACTTGTTCCAGGGACAGACGATCTGGCAGTCGTCGCAGCCGAAAATGCGATTGCCCATTGGTTCGCGCAATTCTTCGGGAATCGGCCCGCGCAATTCGATCGTCAGATAGGAAATGCACTTGCGCGCATCGAGGCTGTTGGGGCCGGTGAAGGCCCCGGTAGGGCAAATGTCGAGGCAGGCGCGGCAGGTTCCGCAATGTTCGCCGCCGGGCTCGTCCACCGGTAAAGGCAGGTCGGTAAACAATTCCCCGAGAAAGAACCACGAGCCCGCCTCGGGATTGATGAGCATGGTGTTCTTGCCGATCCAGCCGAGCCCGGCCTTTTCCGCGATCGCCCGCTCCAGCACCGGCGCGCTGTCGACGAAGGCGCGATAGGAATGGCTGCCCGCCTCGGCTTCGATCCGGTCCGCCAGGCGTTGCAGGCGCATGCGCATCATCTTGTGATAGTCGCGGCCCCGGGCGTAGCGCGCCACATAGGCAGTATCCCCTTCCTCCATGGGCTCAAGCGACAGCTCTCCCACATGATCGTAATCCATGCGTACGCTGACGATGCGGGCCGCGCCGGGATGCAACTTGTCGGGATGGCAGCGTTTGTCGTGATTGCGCGCCATGTACGCCATCTCGCCGTGATGCCGCCGGGCGAGCCAGGATTCGAGATGGGCGCGGTAACTTTCCAGGTCGATGTCGGTGATTCCGACCTGCTGGAAGCCCAGTTCGGCGCCCCATTCGCGGATGCGACCGGCCAGGGCCGGGATGTCGAGGTCTGTGCGCCCCTTCATTGCCACGCCTCTTACAGGCCGCGGAGAATTTCCGCCGCGCGTTCAAGGGTAGCGTCTTCCTTGCAGAAACAGAATCGAATGTGGCGCGCGCCCGAAGGCGTGCGATAGAAAGGCGACAGGGGAATGGCCGCCACGCCGATCTCCCGCGTGAGCCAGTTGGCGAACTCCCGGTCGGGGAGATCGGAAATCGCCGAATAGTCCGCGAGTTGGAAATAGGTGCCTTTGGACGGCGTGAATCGGAAACGCGAGGGCGCCATCAATTCACAGAACAGGTCGCGCTTGCGCTGATAGAAGCGCGGCAGTTCCCAGGCGTGTTCCGGGCATTCGGCCATGAAATCGGCGATGGCGTATTGCACGAAACTGGAACTGGTGAAGGTGACGAACTGGTGCACCTTGCGGAATTCTTCGGTCAAGGCGGGCGGGGCGATGCAATAGGCGAGCTTCCAGCCGGTAGCGTGGTAGGTCTTGCCGAAAGAGAAAATCGCGAAACTCGATGCACTCAGCTCTTCATGAGCTGCGACGCTGGCATGGCCGAGCCCGTCGAACACCATGTGTTCATAGACTTCGTCCGACATCACGTAAATTCCGGCGCCCCGGATCAATTCGGCAAGACGGTCGAGATCGGCCGGTTCGAGGATCGAGCCGCAGGGATTGTGCGGGCTGTTGATCATGATCATACGGGTGCGATCGGTAATGCTCTCCGCGGTCAGATCCCAATCGACGCCGTAGTCGGGCTGGGTCAGCGGCAGGCGCACCGCCTTGCCGCCGGCAAGTTGCACGGCGGGTTCGTAGCAGTCGTAGGCAGGATCGAACATGATCACTTCGTCACCAGGATGCACAACAGCCTGTACGGCATCGAACACAGCCTCGGTGGCGCCGGAGGTGACGGTGATCTCAGTCTCCGGGTCAGGACTAAACCCATAATGCGCGGCCACTTTCTCGGCAATTCGCTCACGCAGTTCCATGACTCCAGCCATCGGCGGATACTGGTTGCACCCCCCATTGAGCCGCGCGGCCACAAGTTCGCGCAGGCGTTCCGGACAATCGAAATTCGGATACCCCTGCGACAGATTGATCGCCCCGCACTCCGCCGCCATCCGCGACATCACGGTAAATATCGTAGTACCAACCTCCGGCAGTTTGCTTTTCATAGAAAGCAGAACCCTTGCCGCCCCTGTGAAGTTAGTCGCCGGCGGCGACGGATCGAAGCCACAACAGTCTATTCTCCCTCCTGCAGCCAGGCATTCAATTCAATTATGTCCTGCGGAGTCAGGATTCCGGCTACCTGTTTGAGGATGAGGGAGTCGATTACGTAGTTATAGCGGGCTTCGGCGTAGGCTCGCAGGGCGCGGAAGAGGATTTCGCGGGCGCGCAGTACTTCCACTATGTTGCGGGTACCGACTTCGGCCCCGAGTTCCGTCGCTTCGAGCGAGCTTTGCGCCGAGGTGATCGACTGCTGGCGCTGGGCGATCACGAGTACGTCCGTCGCTACGCGGCGGTAAGCATTGCGGATGTTCTGAATCAGTTGCCGCTCGGTAAGTTCGAGCGATTCCTCGGCGGCCATGACGCCGTATTCCGCCGCCCGCTGGCGCGAACGCATCGCGCCGCCGCTGTAGATCGGAATCGACAGATTCAACGCGAGTTGCGTGCGGTCGCTCGAGCCGCCGCCGATCTGGATGCCCTGGCTGACGATGGGCTGGGTCGCGAAGTGGCCGAACTGGCCGACGAAGTCTATCGTGGGCAGGCGGTCGGACTTTCGCGCCTGCAAGGTCTTGCGCGAGGCATCGAGATTGAATTCCGCCGCGGTCACGGCCAGGCTGTTTTCCATCGCCTGGGACTCCCACTCTTCCAGGCTGCCTTCCACGTCCAGAATGGGGAAGTCGTCGCGCAGCACGTCGATTTCCGGATGCGACTGGCCCGTGATGGCTTCCAGCACTTCATAGCGCGAACGCAGGATATCGGCTTGCAGAATGGTGGTGTTGCGCGCCAGATCGTATGCCGCCTGGGCGTCGTAGACATCGGTAATCGCCACCAGGCCGACTTCCTCGCGCTGACTGGTCTGCTCGAAGGAGCGCTGGGCGGCTTCCTCTTCCTGGATATTCACTTCCAGCAGGTCGAGCGCGCGCAATACGTCGAAGTAGGCCGTGGCCACGCGCATGATCAATTCCTGTTCCTGGCCGGCGAGATTGACCGCGGCGGCCCGGTTGGTCGCCCTGGCGCTCTGGAAGTTGTACCAGTTGGCCAGATTGAGCACGCTCTGGTTCAGACTGATGCCCCAGTTGTGGTTGTTCACGCCGTTGCTGAAGCTGTGTTCTCTTTGCACCAGTACGCGCATGCTTTCGCCGGTCATCGGATTGGTCACGTTCCGGTAGATACTGGAAGTCGGTCCGCTCGTCAGCCGCGATGTGCCGCCGCCGGCGCCCAGGTTGGGCAACAACGCCGAGCGGGTCTGGATCATGGTCTCGCGATTGGAGCGGTAGGATGCCTCCGCCTGGCGCAATACGGGATCGTTGTCCAGTGCGAGTTGCAAAATGTCGAACAGATCGTCGGCGTACGCCGGCCAGGGAGCCAGGCTCAGCGCGAGCAATACGAGTAAGGACTTGATGAAATGTGTCATCGTAAGGACCTGCCTTGGTAATGAGTGATTGAACGGAAGGCGAATGCCGGGCCCGTTTTTGAACACGGGAGCGGGCATGATAACCTAAGGAACCCAGGAGTACAGATGAGCGCAACCCCCGAACAGTTACATTTTAAGGACCGGATTTCCGGCCTCGATACCGAACTCGGACGACATTTTCCCAATTCGAGGAAGATTCACGTCAGCGGCAGCAGACAGGATCTGCGCGTTCCCATGCGTGAGATTTCCCTGACGCCTACTCGTACGAGCAGCGGCGAGGAGCCCAATCCACCGGTACGCCTCTACGACACGTCCGGTTCATATACCGACCCCGACGTGGCCATAGACCTGCATCGGGGGCTGGATCCGGTGCGGGCCGGGTGGATTGCGGAAAGGGGCGATACCGAGGAACTGCCGGAGCCGACTTCGACCTACGGCCGCTCGCGCCGCGGCGACATGAGCGCCGACCATCTGCGTTTCCGCCTCGCACGCAAACCGCGCCGGGCGCTGCCGGG
Source organism: Gammaproteobacteria bacterium (assembly GCA_009844085.1). Classification (GTDB taxonomy): domain Bacteria; phylum Pseudomonadota; class Gammaproteobacteria; order Pseudomonadales; family Pseudohongiellaceae; genus UBA9145. The sequence goes on from VYCF01000074.1 coordinate 79,719, forward strand.
GGCGAACGTGTCGCAAATGCATTATGCGCGCCGGGGCATCGTCACACCGGAGATGGAATACATCGCGGTCCGGGAAAACCTCGCGCGGCAGCAATTGCCCGGACAGGATTCAAGCTATCACGCAGGGGAATCCTTCGGCGCGGCGATACCGCGGGAAATCACGCCGGAATTCGTGCGCGACGAAGTGGCCAGGGGCCGGGCCATCATACCCGCCAATATCAACCACCCCGAAGTCGAACCGATGATCATCGGCCGCAATTTCCTGGTCAAGGTCAACGCCAACATCGGCAATTCGGCGGTCACTTCCTCGATCGAGGAAGAGGTGGAGAAACTCGTCTGGTCTGCGCTTTGGGGCGCCGATACCGTGATGGACCTGTCCACCGGCAGGAACATCCACGAAACGCGCGAATGGATCATTCGCAATTCCATGCTTCCCATCGGCACGGTGCCGATCTACCAGGCGCTGGAAAAAGTCGGCGGCGTCGCCGAGGAACTGACCTGGGAGATCTATCGCGACACCCTGATCGAGCAGGCCGAGCAGGGAGTCGACTATTTCACCATCCACGCCGGCGTGCTGTTGCGCTACGTACCGCTGACCGCCGAGCGCGTCACCGGCATCGTTTCACGCGGCGGCTCGATCATGGCCAAGTGGTGCCTGTCCCACCACAAGGAGAGTTTCCTCTACACGCATTTCGAGGAAATCTGCGAAATCATGAAGGCCTATGACGTATCCTTCTCGCTCGGCGACGGCTTGCGCCCCGGTTCGATCGCCGACGCCAACGACGCGGCCCAGTTCGCCGAACTCGAAACCCTCGGCGAACTCACCAAAATCGCCTGGAAACACGACGTGCAGACGATGATCGAAGGTCCCGGCCACGTGCCCATGCACCTGATCCGCGAGAACATGGAAAAGCAGCTCGAAGTCTGCGACGAAGCGCCTTTCTACACGCTCGGGCCGCTGACCACCGACGTCGCGCCGGGCTACGACCATATCACCTCGGGCATCGGCGCGGCGATGATCGGCTGGTACGGTTGCGCCATGCTTTGCTATGTGACGCCGAAGGAGCATCTCGGCCTGCCCAACAAGCAGGACGTGAAAGACGGGCTGGTCGCCTACAAGATCGCCGCCCACGCCGCCGATCTCGGCAAGGGCCACCCGGCGGCGCAATTGCGCGACAACGCCCTGTCCAAGGCGCGCTTCGAATTCCGCTGGGAAGACCAGTTCAATCTCGGCCTCGATCCGGTCACCGCCCGCGAGTTTCACGACGAAACCCTGCCGAAGGACTCGGGCAAGGTTGCGCATTTCTGCTCGATGTGCGGACCGAAATTCTGCTCGATGAAGATCTCACAGGAAGTGCGCGACTACGCCGCCGCCCGCGGCACGGCCGAAGTCGACGAAGCGATTCGCCAGGGCATGGAAGAGATGGCCGGGGAATACAATCGCCAGGGCCGCAAGCTCTATCGCGAGGTATAGGGGCGCTCAGGCCAGGCCGGAGTCGAGGTACTTCTCGAGCACTTCAAGACAGGAAACCGCAAGCCGCCGGCAGCGCTCGGGCGACCAGCCGTGGCGTTCGTCCGGCGCGTTCGCATTGTCCTTGAACGGCATTTCCAGGGTCATGGCGAGACAGCCATGGCGTCCAGCCGTCTGGTTCGTGCTCATACCCATGTTGGCCTTGCCGCGCTTGTTGGGCGGATAACCGTAACGCGTCTGGAAATCGGCATTGGCGGCAACCAGTTTCGTGAGATAGAAATCGAGCCGCGCCTGATTCGCCTCGTCCCAGTCGGACAGCCCTTCGGTACCCGCGATGAAGCAATACGGCAGGGCTTCGTCGCCATGCACGTCGAGCAGGAAATCGACCCCGGTGCGCTCCATGGCTTGCTGCGCCAGAAATACTTCCGGCGAATGCTCCATGCTCGCCGCATCCCATTCCCGATTCAGATTGCGTCCGGCCGCATTGGTGCGCAGATGCCCGCGCCGGCTCCCGTCCGGATTCATGTTCGGCACCAGGTACAAATCGCATTTCCCGAGCAGCGAATCCGCCTCCCCGCTGCAAAGCCAGTCGAGCGCCCCTTCCATCCACCATTCCGCCATCGTCTCCCCGGGATGCTGCCGCGCAATCACCCAGCAAGGCCGCCGGCCTTCACCGGTACTGAAATGCAACAAATCCAGCGGCTGCCCGTCCAGCGTCCGCCCAAGAGAAATCAGCCGGCAATTGGAATCCCGCCCGGCCCGCGCAAGCATGTCATGATGCCGCTCCATCGAAAAAGGAACGTAATAGGCAAACCAGACCGCATCGCAATCAAAATTGAAATCCCAGCGCAGCACCCCGTCCTCAAACCGCGTCGGATGCCGAAACCAATCGACCCGATCAAACGAACAAAGCACCCGATAATCCCGAAACCCCCCGGGATAAGCCGCCCCGCCGGCATTCAGAATGTGGATCACACACTCCTCACCCCGCGCGCCCGACACCCGAAAATAGAACCACTGATAAAAGTCGGATAGATTGTCCTTCCGAATCCGCAACCGGATATCCCCGGCATCGCCAGCCTCGACGACCTCGATATTCCCACCATCAAACTCGGCATCAATCCGCATTTTCATTATCCAATCAACTGTTCAGGGCCGGCATCCTATCTGCTATTATTTGCGCCCTTTTTCGAATTGACCCGAAAAACACGGTAGCCCGCAATGTACATGCGCACCGAAGACCTCAATATCGAGTCCAACGAGAGACTGGTCACCCCAGTCCAGTTGAAGTCAGAACTGCCCCTGACCGAGGCGCAGTCCGAGGCCGTGAACAAGGCCCGCGAAACCGTTTTTTCCATCCTTCGACGCGAGGATCCCAGACTGTTCCTCGTCATCGGTCCCTGTTCCGTCCACGATTCCGAACAGGCGCTGGACTATGCGCGCCGGCTGAAGAAACTCGCCGACCGCGTAAGCGACACATTGTATCTGGTTATGCGAGTCTATTTCGAGAAACCGCGCACCGCGGTCGGTTGGAAGGGCATGATCAACGATCCTTACCTCGACGATTCCTTCAAGGTCGAGGAAGGACTGCGCAAGGGCCGCCGGCTGTTGCAGGGCATCGTCGACATCGGCCTGCCGACTTCAACCGAAGCGCTCGACCCGATCTCGCCGCAATACCTGCAGGACCTGATCTGCTGGTCCGCCGTGGGCGCCCGCACAACCGAATCCCAGACCCACCGGGAAATGTCCTCGGGACTGTCTTCGGCCATCGGATTCAAGAACGGCACCGACGGTGGCTGGATGGTGGCCGTCAACGCCATGCAATCCGTACTCAAGCCCCATCGCTTCCTCGGCATCAACGGCAAGGGCCAGGTCAGCGTCGTCACCACCCGCGGCAATCCCAACGCCCACATCGTGTTGCGCGGCGGTTCGAGCGGTCCGAATTACGACACCGTGCACGTGGCCCAATGCGAAATCGCGCTGGAGCAAGGCGGCGTCAGCCGCAACATCATGATCGATTGCAGCCACGCCAATTCGGGCAAGAACCCGGAAATGCAACCGCTCGTGCTCAAGGACATCACCCACCAGATCCTCGAAGGCAACCAGTCGATCATCGGCGCCATGCTGGAAAGCAACATCTATCCCGGCCGGCAGGATATTCCCGCCGATCTGACGCTACTGAAATACGGTGTATCGGTCACCGACGCCTGCATGGGCTGGGACATGACCGAGGAGGCCGTGCTCGATATGGCGGCGAAACTGCGGGACGTTCTGCCCGCGCGTGACTCTATTGACTAGCCGGCTCGCCTAGCTTGCGTGCGCCAGAGCTACGGGGAGTCGCTCGACTTCCGGCAGCCTTGAGTCCTCTTCGCGACCCTCGGCCATCCACTTCTGCACGAAAGGATTGTCGAGCAGCGTATTCAGATAGCTTTGGGCGGTCTGGCTCAATTCGGGCTGGTAGCTGCTGAAGATCACCGCGGTCGGGGCGAACAGGCAATCGGCGATGGAGAAACGGCCGAAGAGATAGTTGCCGTTCTCGCCGAACTTGTTCCGGCAGCAACTCCAGATCGCATCGATGCGGGCCACTTCGTTATAGAGCTGTTCGGAAACGTTCAGCTTGACGGAAGCCTTGCAGTTCATCGGCCAGGTTTTCTTCAGCGTCGGAAATTCGGAATGAATCTCGGCGCTGGCCGAACGTGCGCTCGCCCTGCGGCGCGGGCTGGCCGGCCAGGCGATACCTTGCAGGAACTCCTCGTTGATGTATTCGCAGATCGCCAGCGAATCCCAGACGGTGATTTCCCGATGCAGGAGCACCGGCACTTTCAGGGAGGGAGAGTAAGGCCCGAGTTTTTCCGCCGTGTTGTCCTGGTATAGCGCAATCTGGATCTCATCGAATTCGATGTCGTACATCTTGAGCAACAACCAGGGGCACAATGACCACGAAGAATGATTCTTGTCTCCGATAACAAGTCGAATGTCTTTCATCTCCAGCTCCGCCTGATCACAACGGGGCTTCCCAACTTGTTTCCAAGCGGCGAAGCCCGAAACAATCGCCAGTACCAACCTGGCGAACGGTTTCCATTTAACAGCAGCTTTCTTGCCGCTCAAGGCTTGGATTCGGCCCTTGTGCTGATTAAATATGGCAGAATAATGGCAATCACAAAGGGCGCTTTATTCCGTTTTTCAGCGCTCCCGCCGATTGAGTTATATTTGATCGGGCCGGTGATGAGCGACCATGAAAAATTCCATGAATGGAATTTTTCGGAACATACTTGGCAGGCCGAGAGATGAGCAGACGAATAGCGATAGTCGAGGACGAGGCGGCGATCCGCGAAAACTACGCGGATGTGCTGCGCCGTCAGGGCTATGATGTGCAGACCTATGCCAATCGCCAGGACGCAATGGGCGCTTTCGGCGTGCGCCTGCCCAACCTTGCGATCATCGACATCGGACTCGACGAGGAGATCGATGGCGGCTTCACCTTGTGCCAGGAATTGCGGTCCATGTCGAACACCTTGCCCATCATTTTCCTGACCGCCCGCGACAACGATTTCGATACCGTCAGCGGGCTGCGCATGGGCGCGGACGACTATCTGACCAAGGACATCAGCCTGCCCCATCTCACCGCCCGCATCGCGGCGCTGTTCCGGCGCCAGGACATTCTCGACAAGCCCTCGTCGCCGGAAAACCTGCTGCAACGCGACCAGTTGACGCTCGACATCGGGCGGCTTGCGGTGCAATGGTCGAGCGAGCCGGTGCCGCTGACCGTGACCGAATTCTGGATGGTGCACGCGCTGGCGAAATTTCCCGGCCATGTGAAAAGCCGCCAGTCGCTGATGCAGGAGTCGAAAATCTTCGTCGACGGCAGCACGATCACTTCGCATATCAAGCGAATCCGCAAGAAGTTCATGCAGATCGACGCGGGATTCGATTGCATAGAGACCGTTTATGGCATTGGTTATCGCTGGAATACCGCCTAGGCTTTCCGCGCGGGCTTCCGGCCTGGTAAATATATGAAGTTGCTCAATACCCTGGCCAGCATTCGCTCCAAGCTGATTTTTCTTTCCAGCCTGCTGCTGCTCATCCCGCTGCTGGTCTACCAGTACATCCTCGCCATGGACGAGTACCTGCGCAGCGGCCAGGAACTGACCGTGCTCGGCGAAGCGAGGGCGTTGGCCACGGCGCTAAACGACCGGCCCGAACTGTTCGACGAGGGCACCTTCGGCCGGGCGACGAGAACCGGCGATCTCTATATTTACCCGGTTTACTCGCCGCTGTCGCTGAACGACGGCTCACTCGTCGACTGGGGCGCCTACCAGCAATACGAACTCGTTTACGACAAGGCCGATTACCTGCGCACGCCGCTCAATCCCGCGCGCATCTACGCCAATGACGACTCGCTCTCCTTCCGCAGCATGGTGGGCGAGCATAACGGTTCGCTTTACGCCTATTTCAAGGTGCGCGACGACAACATCGTCTATCGCTCGCGGGAATCGCTGAGCGTGACCAGCAGCGATTTCCTGCAGATTTCCATGTTGACCGAGGACGGGCGCGAGGTGCAGCGCATCGTCAGCGCGCCGCACGAACCGGAATTCCTCTACCCCTTCCGCGTCAACGAGGACTACAGCGATCCGGTTTACGAGGAACGCATCAGCGGGCAATGGTACGAAGTCGACGGCGGTTACGAAGTCGAGTTGCAGATTCCGATGGACATGCTCGGCGAGCGAATCGGTTTCGCGATCTTCGACGTGGACGATCCGATCGACCGCGATATCGCGACGGTCGTCGCCACCCACAATTCCCTGGCTGGCCACCGGCTCGGTTCGCTGCAGCGGCCCACTCCCGAAATCGACCGCATCGTCGCCGGAATGGGCCGCAGCAACTCCCACATCCAGGTCGTCGACCGTTCCGGCCGGGTGCTGCTGACGGTGGGCGACATCCAGAGCGCCACGGGCCTGCTCCTGTCCAATATCAACAACCCGCCGGACAGCGGTTCCTGGGCCTTCTTCCAGAACAACGTGCTGTCGCCGTTGTACAACCTGATCCTGACCCAGCCGAGCACGAATTTCATCGACGATCTCTATTCCGAGGTCGCCCGCGAAGGCGACCACATCGCCGCGGCCCTGAACGGCGAGCCATTCACACGGTTCCGGGAATTGCAGGACACCCAGACCGTGATCCTCGAAGCGAGCCATCCGATCTTTGCCGGCAACGAGGTGATCGGCGCGGTGATCGTGGATCAGAACATGAACGGGCTGCGCAGCTTCCGCAACCAGGCGCTCGAGGGCCTGTTCAACACCATTATCGCGGTGATGCTGGCGGTCACCCTGGGGCTGTTCTTCTTCGCTTCGAGGATTTCGAATCGCGTGCGCGGTCTGCGCAACCAGGCCGAGGGCATCATCGACGACAGCGGACGGGTGCGCAACACCATCGTGCCCTCGCCCGATTCCGACGAAATCGGCGACCTCTCACGCAGTTTCTCCAGTATCGTCGAGCGCCTGAGCCAGTACACCAGCTATCTGGAGAACATGTCCTCGCGCCTGTCCCACGAATTGCGCACGCCGGTGACGGTGGTGCGCTCCTCGATCGAGAATCTCGGCAGCACGGACAATCCGGAGGAGTCGCAGGTCTACATCAAGCGCGCCGAGGAAGGCATCAGCCGGCTCAACCTGATCCTGACCAACATGAGCGAGGCGACCCGCCTCGAACAGATGTTGCAGACCTCGGAAAAGGAAACCATCGACGTAGCCGAGGTCGTGAAAGGCTGCGTCGAAGGCTACCGGCTGGCGTACCCGCTCTCGCAATTCTCGCTCGACATCGGCGGCTATCCGATCTTCGTCAAGGGGGTGCCGGAATATATAGCCCAGCTACTCGACAAGCTGATCGCGAACGCGGTCGAGTTTTCGCATCCAGGTCAGCCCATCATCGTCAACTGCCGCATCGTGCGTGACCAGGCCGTAATCCGCATTATCAACGCCGGGCCTTATCTGCCGCAGGAAATGAAGGACCGAATCTTCGAATCCATGGTCTCGGTGCGGCCGCACCAGAAACAGCGGCAGCCGCATCTCGGCATGGGCCTGCATATCGCCCGCCTGATCACCGACTTTCACAACGGCCAGATCCGCGCCGACAACCGCGAAGACGTCGAAGGCGTGATGATTACCGTGTCGATTCCGCTGTTTTACCGGTAGGTGGCTTCGATCCGTCGCCGCCGGCTGGCGCGGGGTTTAGCGGACGCTGTGAATA
>VYCF01000011.1 GCA_009844085.1 Gammaproteobacteria bacterium
GTTGTCGCAACCCATTGATTCTATTGGAATACGATTTTCAGCGGGAATCGCTGCTTTTCTGCCCAGATTAACGGCGATACAGTTTCTCCAACTGCATTTGCAGTTGAAATCAGCTCCGGAGAAATTGTCACTCCTTTGTGTGCGACCCTTCGCCCTGCGCTGGAATCGCTGGAACAACGAACTGTCCTTCTCATTGGCCCATTTAGTCCTGAAGACTCGCTACCGGTCAGTGTCGAGATTGTGGAACAGCTAGAAGACATCAACGGCAATTCATTGGTCGGCCTGAGACGTGAAGAAGTAACAGCCCTTGCGTCCGGGCCCAGTCTTGTATTTGCCGAACGCTTTGCGCCAGACACTCCAGGACTCGAAGGGGAGTGCCCTGAGCAAACCGCACAAGCAATCCTGCTGACCTGGGAAGGCGGAGTCACCGGACCTCAGGGCGCTGATCTGGCCGAGGCCCAGCGAACGGCCGTATCGGTCCTGCTTGATAATGGCAATTCTGTGCGCCCACTCGCGCTCGCCGATGACGATCCGGATAATCATGTCATCGCATGCATCGCTGAAACAAGTCCAGCAGTTTCGGTTAGCGTAGAAGCGGGTTTTTTCCACGATCCGGGAAATGACGCCAATCCCGATACCAGAAAAAATGTAACTCCGAAAAAGCCAACAAACTTCACAGTCACTCGCCTTGGCGATGGTCCCATCATCACACCCGGCATGGACGAGCGCATGGGCGGCAATATCCAGGGTCCCTCGTTGATCAAGGTGCCTGATTGGGTAGAGAATCCGCTCGGCAACTATTATCTGTATTTTGCCGATCACCGCGGCATCTACATTCGCTTGGCCTATGCTGATGAAGTTACCGGTCCCTGGACCGTGTATACGCCCGGTTCCCTGACACTCGAAGACTCCTTCTTTCCTGCTACGTGCCCTCCCTGTTCACAAGCGCCCGGCAGCACTGCGCCACTGTATGCACATATCGCATCGCCCGACGTGCACGTGCGCGAAGACCTTCAGCAAATAGTGATGTATTACCATGGGCGGGATGTAGGCAGACAATTCACACGCGCGGCCGTGTCTCGCGACGGTATTCACTTCGAAGGTAGAGAAGAAGATCTGGGTCGCGCCTACTTTCGCGTGATTGAGCACGAGGGTTTCCACTATGCCATGAGCATGCCAGGTTACCTTTATCGGTCACGCGACGGCCTGACGAATTTCGAAGCGGGTCCCCGGTTTTTCACCCGTAACATGCGCCATTCGGCTCTGCTGATTCGAGATGAACGCCTCCATGTATTCTTCACTAACCGGGGCGATGAGCCAGAACGCATAATGCTATCTACAATCGAGCTAACAGATGATTGGAATGATTGGATTGCAACTGACCCTATAGAGGTAATGCGGCCCGAAATGGATTACGAAGGCGCCGACCTGCCAATGGAAGCTTCGAGAGGAGGCTACATCGATGAGCGGGTTCACCAACTCAGAGATCCAGCCATCTTTCAGGAAGGCGACAAGACCTATTTGTTGTATTCAGTTGCAGGGGAAAGTGGCATAGCCGTCGCTGAAATCGAGTTCAGTGACCGCCCGGATTAGTTGATCACGTGTATGGAACAAAGACTATGAAGAAGGGAGTTTCCATGAGTTTTCGCTCACGCTTGTCAATCCTGATTGCACTGACATCACTGTGCTTTCCCTTCATTGCCACTCATGCACAACCCACCCTATCACGCACTTTATCACCCGAGGATCATTGCCGGAATTTTTCGCGGGATGCTATTGTCACCTTCGCAGATTCAGACTTGGCCGAAGTTGTTCATAACGCGCTGGGATTGGATGCGCAGGCGCCTCTTAGTTGCGGGCAAGCAGCCGAACTCGAGCGGCTTGCCGTTACCGCAACCAGCGAACGCGTCGTCTACGGCGGCACCTTAAGACCCGCGAGAGCGCCATCCGAACCAGCCTTCGAAAGCCTGGATGGCATTCAGAATCTCACCGGCCTGACCACGCTGACAATGTTCAACCGGCTCATTACCGACATCGGTCCGCTTCGCCACCTGACGAATCTCACCGACCTGGTCCTGCACACCAACTGGATCAGTGACATCGAACCTCTAAGTGAGCTGGTAAATCTTGAAAGACTCATTATCAGTGAAAATCCAATCTCCGATATAAGTCCGTTGGCAGGGCTCACGAAACTCCGCCAATTGCATGTGCATGGCCTGTATCCGAATCAACTGAATTATTGGCTAGCCATGAATGACGGACGCGACCCGGACGTAGTGTTTAATGGCATCACTGACATCAGCCCGCTGGCTGGCCTCACGGAAATGCGATTGTTGCGTATTCATCTCAATGCCATCGACGATATCAGCCCCCTGGCCAATCTCACTAATCTTATTCATTTGCGCATGTACGATAATCGGATTGAAGACATCAGCGCCCTTGCCGGTTTGAATAAACTGGTCTTGTTGTGGGCTCATGGCAACCAGATAAAAGACATCAGTGCACTGCGTGGCATGAGCGATATGCAGCAACTCAGCCTGGATGACAATGCCATTTCCGACATTAGCGCCCTTGAGGGCATGACAAGAATGAAGCATCTGTTCCTCACCAACAATCTTATTGAGGACATCGCTCCACTCCGGCGATTACAGGCATTGGAAGTTCTGCGCCTTGAGAACAACAGAATCACGAGTGTGAACGCCATCGCCGGGCTCGATCAACTCAGAGAACTCAGTTTAGCGCGGAACTGGTCGCTTTCTGACGTGCAACCGCTACTACACAACCAAGGCATCGCAGCGGGCGACGAACTGGACCTGCGCTTCACCGCCGTGCGCTGTTCCGAAATCGACGCATTCGCCGACCGGGGAGTTACGCTACTGCGAGTGACCGCGGTTAACGGATCTGGCTGTCCGGGCCGAAGACTGGAAGATCCGTAACCAAACCAGATCTGGTCCGCCCCCGGGCGCCATAACCGATCGACAATGTAGAATGGACCCATTGTTTACTCAGGGTAAGTCATGAAATTCCGATTGCTGTTTTGTCTTGGTATCACTTTGTCAACCTTTCTTGGCGCACCGACTCTGGCTGGTGCGCAGCAGCCTGGTCGCCCCAATGTCGTCCTGATTCTCGCGGACGATCTTGGCTATACCGATATCTCGCCTTTCGGCAGCGAGATAAACACGCCGAATATCGCGCGACTCGCCGCGGAAGGACTATCGTTCACCAACTACCATACCGCGGCCAATTGCGCCCCGGCCCGCGCCATGCTGTTGACCGGAGTGGACAGCCATCGAAACGGCGTGCCAAACATCCCCGAGTCCATTCCGCCGGAGCAAATGGCTTACGATCACTATCAAGGAGTCCTGAGCGACAAGGTCGTAACCCTGGCCAGTCTGCTGCAAGAGGACGGTTACCACACATACATGACCGGCAAATGGCATCTGGGACATACACCTTCTTTATTGCCTTCGGCGCGGGGATTCGATCGCACTATCGCCATGGCCGACACCGGCGCGGATAACTGGGAGCAACGCACTTATCTCCCCATCTACGACCAGGCCAACTGGTACGCGGACGGTGCGCCCCATACCCTGCCCGACGATTTCTATTCTTCGGAATATTTTATCGACAAGACCATCGAATTCATCGCTTCGAACGAGATCAGCGACCGTCCGTTTTTCGCCTATATTCCATTCCAGGCTGTGCACATACCGGTGCAGGCGCCAAGGGAGTATTCAGACAAGTATGCCGGCGTCTACGACGAAGGGTGGAATGTTTTACGGGAAAAGCGGCGGCAGGCTGCCATTGCCGCAGGCGTGATTCCCGCCGACTCCGAGGTGACAGTGACTCCCGGCACTCGGGACTGGAACGGGATGACGGGTGAGCAGAAACGTTATGACGCCCGCCGCATGGAAGTTTATGCCGGCATGGTGGACGCGATGGATGCGCACATCGGGCGCCTGATGTCGTACCTGGAAAGTATCGATGAGTACGACAACACGATCTTCATATTCACCTCGGACAACGGAGCGGCAAGTGCAGGCCTGGTGGATTCCAACGGAAATTCCCCGCTCAATGCATGGTTTGAGCAGACGGGATACAACACGGATTACGAAACCCTCGGAGAGAGAGGTTCCTGGGTGGCGATCGGTTCGGACAATGCCACGGTCGCCAATTCACCATTGATCTACTACAAGTTTCACGCCAATGAAGGCGGTCTGCGCGTGCCCCTGGTAATTTCGGGTCCGGGCGTAACGCGGAGCGGCGGATTGACCGACGAATTCACGTTCGTGACCGATCTGGCGCCCACAATTCTCGACCTGGTCGGCATCGATGATCATGAAGGCAACTGGAACGGCGAAACAGTCGAACCCATAGTCGGTTCGAGTCTGGCCGGCTATCTGGCGGGAGCTTCGGACCAGATCCATTCCCCCTCCGAGCCCATCGGCTACGAACTCGGCGGCAGCAGCGTTCTGTTCAAGGGCGACTACAAGATCGTCATCAATCGATTCGAACGGAACGAGACAGAATGGCGTATGTACAACATCAAGACAGATCCAGGCGAAGTCCACGATCTGAAAGACTCCCAGCCGCGCTTGTTCTCAGAAATGCTGGCGGATTATGAAATCTGGGCGGAAGCCAACAATGTGCTGCCGATGCCCGAGGGTTACAACCGCGGGCGCGCCATTTTCAGGAACGGTTTCAATTAACGAATCGAAACCGCCGGCAACAATCTCCCAGCCTGGCTATTGTTGCGAATATTGCCCCGCTCCGGTCGAACGATCCGACGCGGCTACGTTCTCGCTTCCCGATTCGAGCCTGGATCTCTCGTCGGGATGGATCGCCAACAAAGCGGTACCGTATTCGCCGTCCTTCCGCTTTCGCTCCGCCAACTGATCCAGACGCGTCAGCAATAACGAGTCGTACTCCTCCTCTTCGAGGTAGGTCACGCTAACGTGAAAGTGGGACATGGCGTCTACGCTTCTGCCACCGAAAACCACCCACTGGTCCGGGTCGATCGACAAGGGATTGTTCGCGGTATTGTCGAAATGCGTGCGCATGACGATGGCGGTTCCGGCCGGAAGAATCGGCCGGGCATCGTCCTCGAAGACAAAACTCGTTTGCCAGTTGTGATTGTAGTTGTTGATCGACGCGATGACGTCGCGACGGTTCGCGCCTGGCCCATAGTAGTCCCTGACCCGGCCGGGCCAGACCACTTCGATCGACATGGCGATGCCATGCAAATGCATGTGCCCGCGATAACTGTTCAGCATGACCGGTTCGTCCAGCACCCAGGTTCGGTACATGGTCTGGGTACCGTGAGGCGGGATGAGAATGTCCCTGGCGCGCGGCTGATCCGAGTCGAACTGATCCACCAGGTGATGTATTTCGACGCTGGCGACGGTCTCCGGCGGATCGTCTTCCGGGTGAAACCAGAACGCCACTTCGATGTTGTCTTCGAATTCAAAGCCGATCGGAAAATAATGCGCGCCGAAATTGACCACGCCCGGCCCGACGTCGAAGAGAATACCTGTGTCCTCGCCGAAATAGTCCCAACGCTTGCCGGCGCCGGCGCCCACTACGCGGCCCGAAGGACCCTCTTCCAGATTCAGCCGCACGTTATTGTGGTGCAAGGCCGCGCGACCCTGGATGGTGTTGCGGATTTCTGCGGCTTTCAGATAGCGCGGCTCCTCCAATGCCGGCCATTCAACGTCGATCGATGGCCAGAAATCGCCTCCCTCGGCGCGTACGGTTATGGGACCCGATCCAAACACCATGTCCGGCGCGCCCAATTCCGGCTCCAGTTCCCATTCCAGCCAGTTCGGCCAATCCACCGGATCCGGCAGGTCCGCCGGGTCTCCTTCCGGCGCACCGTTATCGGCCCAGGCCACCAGTGTCGCTATCTGTTCGTCGCTGAGCGAGAAGTCGTTCTTGTATTCCTGAATGCCTATGGTGGGATCGAGATGCCAGGGCGGCATGATTCGGCGGCGAACGTTTTCCTTGATCAGCGGCGCCCAGATTCGCACCTGCTCGTATGTCTCGAGCGGCATCGGACCTATGCCGCCAGGCTGATGGCAACGCTGGCACTTCTCCTGCAAAATCCGCGCAACTTCATTCGAAAAAGTCGGCGCCTGGTCCGGCTCCGCAGCCCGCAGACCGTATTGCGAAACGCTGAAGAGAACAGCCGTTGCTAGCAATTTTTTCATCGCGCTTGCGCTCAAGGCATTCATCGTTGTGACCCTCTGCGATCGGTTATCGCCCAGCTCTCGATTTATTCGCCCTCGCTTACGTTAACCCGTACGAAAGCGTTGGTCCAGCAGCACCAGAACTCGAAGTCCTGGGTTTCGTACTGAGGCCGCCCGACACTGTTATAAGCCTGCACCTGGACGATATATTCGCCCGGCATGCTGAAAACGGCCTCGGTGCTTTCTTTGCCATAGGCGAAATCGGATTCCAGCCAGCTCGACGACTCGATCCAGCCGACCTCCTCTTCCCTCCAGGAACTCCAGTCAGGCATAAACGTAACGTTGCCCGGGCCTTGATACTTGAACCACCTTACCCGGATGTCCCGCCCATCGTTTTCGCGATAGGGATTGTCGCGGCGCACCCTGGCAGTCAACTCAAGCGGTTCGCCGACGCGGGTTTGCAGCGTCTCCGACACCATGCCGCGGCCGAATCCCATCCGCCCCTCGGAGACCGGGCCTTCCGCCTGCAGCCGAACTTTCGGCGGGCTGTTCCTGCGCGACTCCTGCAACGGCTCGTCGTGCCGGTACGTACTGTGAACCAGCCTGCCCGGCGAACTGAATTCCTGCCCGGTCAATTCGTCGACCAGGGTCCAGCGCACGTCCCTGTCGCCCCAGTCTTCCGGGACGTTGACGCTCAACACGCAATAGTGCCGGCGGCCCCCGTCGGGCTGCGGCATGAATTGCGTCGGTTGCAAACCGTTGAATTCCGCCGGTTCGAGGTAATTGTTCGGGCCGATGGGTATGTCGATCACCGTTTCGGTGTTGGTATTGAAGTAGCCGAAGCAAAGCTGATAGCTGCCGTCCTCATTCGGAAACCAGCCTTCGAATATCGGCACTACCGGCCCGCCGGTCGCCCTTACCAATTGCGGATCATTCTGATGCCCTCCCGGCGGCGCAACCCGGTTCCAGCCGGGTACGCGAGTCTGGGCCTCGCTCGCGTCGGGAAGCAGCGTCACCAGGATACCCATCAGGAGTGCAACCAGCAGGGACTTGTTCATAGTCTTTGTTCTTGAGTTCTACGTGCGCACAAGTACTATACTCTGACTTCCTGAATATTGGGAACTGGCAATGCATCACCGCCTCAAGCTGGTGACCGGGTTACTTTGCGCCGGATTGATTTCTGCTTCAACGGCAGCCAGTGTCGACGATGGCGAGTGGGCTTACTTCGGCGGCGACAACAATTTCAATCGCTATTCTCCGCTCGATCAGATAAATGCCGACAACGTGGACCAACTCCGCGTCCTGTGGCGCAGGGACGCCACCGCGGCCTCGCTGCGGGACGAATACGACGGACTGGGTCATGAGAAAAACCTGCGTTCGACTCCGCTGCTGATTGACGGCGTTCTATATGCGCCCAATATTTTCGGCCTCGTGGAAGCGTTCGACCCCGCGACTGGCGACACGCTCTGGACACAAGAGCCATATGAACGGACCTTGGCTGAAGCGTCCGGTATCAGTTCCCGCGGCATCGCCCATTGGCAACAGGGCATCGATCAACGACTCATGGTGGTGCGGGGCGGCTACCTCTACGCCTTGAATCCGCAAACGGGCGAACCTCTCCCCGATTTCGGCCGCGAAGAACCCGGCAGGGTCGGTCTGGCCTACGGCGCCGAGAATGCAAACCGGTTTGCGCTCACGACTTCGCCCCTGGTAGTCGGCGATACCGCCGTTATCGGCGGTTTTCTGAACGGCGCCGGAGACGGCGGCAACGTGAAGGAAGCCGCTCCTGAAAACATCCGCGGCTTCGATGTCCGAACCGGCGAACTCAAGTGGGTATTTAACGTCGTGCCCCGACCTGGAGAATTCGGTTACGACACCTGGGAGAACGGTTCCGCCGAATGGTCCGGCGACATCGGATCCTGGTGCTGTCTGTCGGCCGACGACGAACTGGGTATGGTCTACGTTCCGCTGGGATCTCCGACTTCCGCCTATTACGGCGGCCATCGCCCGGGCGACAATTTGTACGCAAACAGTCTGCTTGCACTGGATGCCGAAACCGGCGAGAGAATCTGGCATTTCCAGATGATCCATCACGACCTGTGGGAGTACGACAACGGCAGCCCCCCTGTATTGGGCGACATCGCGGTGGATGGACGCACTATCAAGGCAGTCATGCAGGCGAACAAGAACGGATTCGTTTACGTGTTCGACCGCACAAACGGCGAACCGGTCTGGCCCATCGTGGAAACGCCCGTTCCCCAATCCACGGTCGAAGGCGAAGCGACTTCGGCGACACAGCCGATTCCCACCAAACCTCCCGCATTCGACCGCCAGGGAATCTCGCTGGACGATCTGATCGACTTCACGCCGGCGCTGCGGAACCAGGCCCTGGAAATGGTCGAAAATTTCACGCTCGGCCCCCTGTATACGCCACCGTCTCCCTGGATCGAAAACGGCAATCAGGGAACGATAACCGTGCCGGACGCCTGGGGCAGCGGAAACTGGCACACCGGCGCTTTCGACCCGGAGACCGGAACGTATTTCGCCGTTTCCTACGCCAATCCCGGAAACCTGGCCATCGCGCCGACCGATTCCGAATTCGCGACCATGACGCATGCGATACCCTCGGAAGCGTCATACGACGCGCCCGGAATTCAGGGCCTGCCCCTGGTAAAGCCCCCATATGGCCGGGTGACGGCATTGAACATGAACACCGGCGAACTGGAGTGGTCGGTTGCGAACGGGGACGGGCCCCGTGACCACCCCCTGTTACGGGACCTGGATCTGCCTCCGCTGGGCATCCCGAACCGGGCAGCGCCCCTGGTTACCGGGTCGCTGCTTTTCGTCGGCGAAGGGAGCGACGCCGTAATCGGAACAGTGCCGGGCGGTGGCGGCGCCTTTGACGACCCGGACACGGGTTACGATGAATCCTGGCGTTGGGGAACAATTTTCAGAGCCTACGACAAGTCGACCGGCGCCACCGTTTTCGAAATAGATCTCGGTGCGGGCACTACCGGCGCGCCCATGACTTACCTGCACGACGGTAAACAGTACATCGTCGTAGCGATTTCCTCGCGAGCGACCGAACCTGAATGGGTGGCCCTCGGGCTTGACCAGTAATGGAGCAAAACATGGTTTACACGATAAGACGATCGTTTTTTGCAATCCTGTATCTCGCCGCGGCCGCGTTGCCTGTCGCGGCGCAATCGGCGAACGAAGGCGTGATCGAGGGTACGGTCGAAAGCGCCGGCGGCCCCGAAGCCGGCGTCTGGGTCATAGCGGAAACCGATGACACCCCGACTCACTTCGTGAAAATCGTCGTGACCGATGACGATGGCCGGTTCGTCCTGCCTGAACTGCCTGACGCCCAGTTCAGCGTCTGGGTGAGAGGCTACGGCCTGGTGGATTCCGATCCAGTTTTTCTGCGGCCGGGAACGTCCGGCGTCACCTTGAAGGCCTTCGCGGCGGAAGACCCGCTGCTGGCGGCGCAGGTGTATCCGGCCAATTACTGGTACGCCTTGCTCGAAATTCCCGGCCACGAAGAGTTTCCCGGCACCGGCCCGGACGGCAACGGCATTTCCGAGGCGATGCGCAGCCAGGCCCAGTGGATCGACATGACCAAGCAGCGATGTCAGCTCTGCCACCAGTTGGGCAACAAGGCGACCCGCACGCTGGACATGATCAGCCATCTCGATTTCGAGTCCAGCGTCGAAGCCTGGCAGTACCGGACGGCAATGGGCGTGCGGGGACCGACCATGGCGGCGTTCGCCAATCGCTTCGGACCTCTGGGCATGGAATTGTACGCCGACTGGTCCGACCGCATCGCGGCGGGAGAAATTCCGCCGACGCCGCCGCGTCCCGCCGGCATCGAACGCAACATCGTCATTACCCAATGGGACTGGGGCAACGAGTCTTCCTACATTCACGACGAGATCACCACCGACAAGCGCGAACCGACGATCAACGGCGGCGGTCTCGTTTACGGCGTCGACGGCGGACACGGATCCCTGCTGGAACTCGACACCGAAACGCATGAATGGCGCGAGATCGTGATCGCGGTCAGGGACAACCCCGACAATCCCGCGGTTACCCGTTTCGCCCAGACGTTCCCGGTGCCATCCGCGTACTACGGCGACGAGTCGCTGTGGGAGCGCCCAGCGGATCCACACAATCCGATGTTCGACGAACTCGGCCGCGTCTGGATGACGACCAAGGTAAGAGGCAACATCCAGCCGGAATGGTGCCGGTCGGGATCGGACAACAAGTACGCGCAGTACTACGCCCCAAGGGCCAGTACCCGCCAGGCTTCGTATTACGATCCGGCCACGGAAGAATTTGGACTCATCGATACTTGCTACACCACGCACCATCTGCAATTCGGCTGGGGCGAGGATCGCATGCTCTATTTCAGCACCCTCAGCGACGTCATCGGCTGGGTGAATACCCGTGAATTCGATCTGACCGGCGACGAGCAACTGTCCCAGGGCTGGTGCCCACTGGTTGTGGACACCAACGGCGACGGGCGCATCACCAAGCCGTGGAATCCGCCCGTCGGGCCCTTGTTCGATCCGAATGGCGGAGGCGATTTCGATCCGAATCTCGACACCCGCATGGCGCCGGGCGCCAGCTACGGCATCATCGTGAATCCGGCCGACAACGTGGTCTGGGGCGCCGGCGAGGAGTTTCCCGGCCGCATCTATCGCCTTGAAATCGGCGACAATCCGCCCGAGACCTGCATCACCGAAGTCTACGAGGTGCCGGTGATCGACGGGGAAATCCAGGGATTCGGGCCGCGGGGAATCGACGCTGACAGGAACGGCGTAATCTGGACGGCGCTGTCCGGCAGCAGCCATCTCGCCAGTTTCGACCGCAGCAAATGCGAAGTGCTGAACGGTCCGGCCGCGGTAACTTCCCAGCATTGCCCGGAAGGCTGGACGCTGTACGAGGCGCCGGGTCCGACCATGCGGGGCACCGACGTGAAAGCCGACTTCCACTATTACAACTGGGTGGACAACTTCAACACGCTCGGCCTCGGTGAGCACGTTCCCATCGCGAATGGCTCCGGGTCCGATTCGCTCAAGGCGCTGAACCCGGACACCGGGGAATGGGTCACCATGCGCGTACCCTACCCGATGGGATTCTATTCCCGCGGACTCGATGGCCGCATCGACGACCCGAACGCCGGCTGGAAAGGCCGCGCCGTATGGGCCAATTACGGCACCAACTTCAACTGGCATACCGAGGGCGGCAAGGGAACGACGAGCAAGATGGTCAAGTTTCAGATCAGGCCCGACCCGCTGGCGCGATAGTATCGCGATGATCAACAGGGGCGGGCCGCTTTTCGCCTTGCTGCTGGTTATGCAGGCGAACGCGCACGGCGCCGACGCCGGCTGGACCGCCCCTCGCACCGAATACGGCCACCCGGATCTGCAAGGCCTGTGGAGCAATGCCACGCAGACGCCTTTTCTGCGTCCAAGGAATCTGGGAAACAAACAGGCCTACACCGAGGAAGAAGCACTTGAGATCGAGCGCGTCGCACGGGGAGAGGAAGCCCGGCGGGCGCTGCCGAGCGACCCGGGCAGGCCCGCGCCGCCGGCCGGCGGTGACATCGACCAGTCGGCCGATGAGAATTTCGACATCGCCGCGATCGATATAGCGCGCATAAACGGCGAATATCGAACCTCGATCATAATCGATCCCCCCAATGGCCGATTGCCTTCGCGGCTGGATTTCAGGGACATCTACGAGCAATGGACCGATGCGGGCTTCGGTCCTTCCGACGGCCCTGAAATGAGATCGATTCAGGACCGATGTGTGGCTCCGCTAGTGCAGCTACCCCTGCTTTACACCTTCGGCGCCGTGAACTCCGCCGACGGCGACAACCCTTCGCGCAACATCCAGATCGTACAGAACGAGAACTATGTCCTGATCCTGTGGGAGTATTTCAGCGCCGTTCGCATCATCAGACTCGCGGACGACCACCTGGACAATTTCGGACCGAAATGGCGAGGGGATTCCATCGCCCGTTACGAAGGCGACTCGCTGGTCGTTCATACCCGCAATTTCCGGCCTGAACAGACCAATCCTTTCCTCAGGGCTTCGGCGCAACTCGAGATAACGGAAACCTTTACGCCGGTTTCACAAGACGAAATGGTTTTCAGATTCACGATCGTCGATCCCGCGGTGTACGCACAATCGATAACGGGCGAGATTTCACTGCGAAGAATGGGGCCTGGCGAAAAGCTCTATGAATTCGCCTGCCACGAAGGCAACTATTCCTTCACTTCGATATTGAGAGCCGCCCGCATGGAAGAAGCCGGGTTGCTGCAATAGCCAAGAACCGACTAAAAGTCGGTCTCAATATACATGGCCTCATTACGGCGTAAAGCGTAAGTATGCAGGCCTCATGTCCACAGTATGCTCGCACTATAGATTCGTTTTCAATTAGCATGTACCATTATGGTCACTTGTATTTATGAGTGACCATTTTGGGACAGATATGGAACCCACAGACAAATTTATCAAGCCAGACGAAATTCGCGCTATTCGACAGAGCCTCGGCCTCTCCCAAGTTGAGGCTGGCGAACTGCTCGGCGGTGGGCCACGCGCGTTTACGAAGTACGAGGCCGGCACTGTAAGCCCCAGCGCTGCGGTCATCAGTTTACTGCGCGTACTTGAAAAGAGCCCGGCTACCCTGGCCTTGTTAACTGGTGCTGAACCCCGCACTCCTCTGGCAACTGACGTACTTCCGCTTGAAGTGTCGGGTCAACACATTGCACTACTCACGGATCGGACCTTTCCCTTGTTATTGGGCAAGCTCCTTAGTGCCGAGGCCCAAGCCTATGGGTTACCTGAATATGGAATCCACGTCGCGAGCAACATTACTGCTCCTGACGGTGGGGAAGACGGTCGTATAAGGTGGACCGAAGGTCCTTCTCACACATCGTTTCTTCCATCCCGGTTCTGCCAGTTCCAGGTAAAGGCGGGGAAAATTTCGCCAGCGGATTCAGCGCGCGATGTCGTGAGCGGAAAAGGTGAAATCAAACCGATGGTGCGCTCTGCGCTTCAAGAGCACGGCCACTACATCATGCTCTGTGCTCATCCCTACACTCAGCAACAGATAGAGACCCGGCAAGAGCGCATTCGTATGGCGCTCCGGGATGGCGGAATGACCATTGATGACAGCCGCGTGGACTTCCGTGATGGCGACCAGGTCGCGGCGTGGGTCAATCGGTACCCATCTGTTGCCGCTTGGGTGAAAGAGCTGACGCAACCGGGTACGGTTGGTCCATTCCGTTCCTGGATCCACTGGGCGAGCCGTTCCGAGCACGACACGTCTCCTTTGGCCGATGACGATCGTCTCGCCAGCCTAAGCGAACCTGTAAAGGAAAGAGCCGCTAAACCACGCCGCGTCGTACGGGTGGTTGGCCCTTCCGGAATCGGCAAGTCACGCCTCGTTCTCGAACTCCTGAAGCCATCCGAACACGAGGAGAGTCTTGGATTCAGACTGGCTGATCTGGTGCTTTACGCGGATGAATCCGAGATGGGCGATATTGCGATCAATGATGTCGTGCAAACGCTTGCAGAAGATCAGCAAAGAGCTGTTGTAGTTGTCGACCGGTGCCGTCCAGAAACCCATCGGACCCTTGTTGGAATGGTGCAACGGCGCACCAGTCTACTTTCGCTAATCACGATCGACGATGACATCCCAGCTGCTGTTCGGAATAAGGTCACGGTCGAACTCTCGGACCATGAGATCGTCGTAAACGTCCCTGAGGCGCCGTCGTCAGTCACCGAAAACATCATCAACTCTGTGTGCCCCGGTTTGCCCTCCGAAGATTTCCGTCGTCTCGCGCATTTTTCCAAAGGATTTCCCAAGGTCGCTCATCTAGTCGCCCAATCTTGGATCAGCGAGCGACCTGTCGCGCACTGCACTGACGATCATCTCGTGGAGACTTTCGTCGTCGGTCGACGTGCGCATGATCAGAAGTTGTTGATCGGATCGGCTCAGCTAATTGCCGCATTCTTCTTGGTGAGAGCAGAGGATCAGGACGGCGGACAGCTTTCCCAGGTGGCCGCACGAGATCAAAACCTCTCTGCTACCGACCTGCGAGAGTGTTGCAACAAGTTGATCGACCGCGGGGTCGTTCGGCGCTGCGGCGGGTATGTCACTTTGGAGCCACGTCCGATTGCGCTTCACCTTGCTGAACAAAAATGGAGGAATTGGAGTTCAAATGAGTGGGATGCGATTCTGGGCGGGGATACGAGCCCAGACCTTAAGGCAAATGCGGCGAAGCAGCTTGCTCTTCTCAATACTACTGAAATCGCGCAGCAGGTAGTCAATCACGTTTGTCGCACCGGTGGTCCGTTTGATGGTGTTGAAGGCTTTCAGCAACCACGTCATACAGAGGTGCTCTCGTCATTGGCCGAAATTGATACGTCCATCGTAGCCGAACGAATAGACCATTCTCTTCGCTACTTTTCCGATCTGGAGATGGTTGGCGGCGATGTCCGTCGCCATCTCGTCTGGGCTCTGGAAAAAATTGCCTTCAATTCCGACAGTTTCGATGTGGGCGCCAGCCTCCTTTTACGTTTGGCGCTTGCCGAAAACGAGTCAATAGGAAACAACGCCACCGGTCAATTTGTGGGGCTCTTTCCGGTAATACTTGGCAATACTGCTGCCGACGGCCGCACAAGGCTTCTGCTCCTGGCTGAACTTGCAATGTCGGACAATCACTTGCAGCGAAAAATCGTCGTAGATGCCCTTGTCAATGCATCAGCGACGCATCACTTTTCGCGCATGGTTGGCTCGGAGACCCATGGAACGCGTCCCGCACTTTCTTCCTGGCATCCGGTGACAAGGGATGCTGTCCTCGAATACATCCAAGATTGTGCGGATCTTCTCGTTGTGTTTGCCACGGGATTGGATGAGGCGGCGGAAGTAGCCCGAGTTGGGCTTGGGAGAAACCTTGCGAGTTGGATTTCGCACGGCTTCATAGACTTGGTCGAATCAGTAGTCCACGCGGTTGCTGCAAAATGCGACTCTTGGCCGGAGGCTCTTGAAGCACTAGATGGGTTCCTGAGGCGCGATACCTCCACGGCAGAACCGGAAGTCGCGGGTCGCGTATGTGCATTGCGGGAAGAATTAGAGCCCCAGAGTCTGGATGCACGCATTCGATTTCTCGTGACTGAAATGCCTTGGGAATATCTCTCGGAAGAAGAGCTTGATTACGAACAGTTGTATCTTCGCCAAGTCGGCGTTGTGCACAAATTTGCCGCCGAACTCCTCGAAGAACCCGAGACCGTCCGTGGTCTTCTGCCGAGCCTGTGTCGCCAGCTTGCACCCAGGGACGGCCGGCATCCACAACGTATGCTCTTTCCCTTCGGACAAGCCATTGCCGACCTCGTCGAATCACCACTTGACTGGCTCGACCCGATCATCGCAGCAATCAATGACATCCCGCCTATCGAACGAGACTTTGATTTGCTTTCCGGATATCTCGTTAGCATAAGCAAGAGTTATCCGGAGGAAGTGGAACGCTTCAAGCGCAGGGCCGCCGAGTCGGATGTGCTTGCGCCCGCGCTTCCACTAGTGTGCTGGCGTCTTCAGATCGTAGCCTCAGACATTAAGTTGGTGCTGTCAGCCCTGCAAGCGGGCCTGCTGTCTCCCTGGCTACTTAAGTACTGGGCGAGTGGCGGCGTGTTGGCCAAAGTCAAGGCAAGCGCAGTTGCGCCGCTTTTCGATACGCTACTTGATCATGGTAACGAGGGGTACACCGTCGCACTGGAACTCTTGGGAATGTATGTGTTTCAACGAATGAGCACCTTGGAGAATTTTCGGCCGCAACTCAGGAAAGTCGCAGAGAATCTCGCACGATATAGCCGCACACAACACCATGCGATGTCCGCCCACTACTTTGACAACATCATGACGTGGATGTTGGAGAACGGTCGGGACGATTCCGACGCTCGTGCGGTCGCTCTGGCCTTGGCGCGGGCGCTTGTCAATCCAGAAGACGATACCGTCGGGGACATGATAGGTCCTGTCCTAAAGCCATTGCTCAAGGGCTTCCCCGAGATCGTATGGCCAATCTTGGGAAACGCAGCCATTTCTGGTGGAATCTCGGCCTTACGTCTAAGCAATCTCCTCGGAAGCCGAATGTCATCTGTTGACCAGCGGCAAGATGCAGCCATTCTCAGCTTGCCGGTGGATGTTCTGTTCGAGTGGTGTCGAGCGCACCCTGACAGCGCGCCGGTGTTCGCCGCAACTGTGGTGCCAGTCCTATCATCTTACGAACGCGAGGCTGAAGAACACACACTGAACCCCTGCATGGCTCGACTTGTTGACGAGTTCGGGGATCAGGAAGGCGTGTTGCAAGCCATTGGCGGAAATATCTTGTCGTATTTCGGCTGGGGAACCCCGGCGGAGTATTACTCGCTCCACGAACTACCTCTGTCTAGACTTTGCGACAAGCATCCTTCAGTTAGAGTGCGGAGTTGGGCCAAGACTACCCTTCGCGACATAGCTGCTGTAGGCGAGAGGTATCACAGAGAAGACGAGGAGTGGGACGCCCACCATGATGTGTAGTCCTTGCCGACTACCCGGAAACTGCCCAGGCAAGGCGAATTTCCGGTAACGAGACAAAACTTGGCGAACAGGAGAGAAAAGTGTCGAGTGCTGAAAACGCAGTCCAGGAACTTCAAGATTTACTGATCTCACAGAATTCACGTGTCCTGGAGGAATTGGCCTGTGATTTGCTCGGGCGGTTGGTTGGTGTCGTGTTCAGCAGGGCGCGTAGCGGTAACCAAAGAGGAGGTGACGGCGGCGTACGCCAAATTAGCGGCCGTCATCTCATTTATGAGGCGAAGTGTTATGGAACCAATACCAAATTCGACAACCGGTCGATTCGCGGTGAGATAGACGAAGCTGTCGAAAGGAATTCGGCACTCGAAGCGTGGATTCTCGTTACGACACGCGAAGTACCGGAGCAAACTCTAACGGCGATGGAGGTAGCAGGACGACCTCGGGGTGTTGAAACATTGACCGTCGATTGGATGCCAACGCGGCTGCCCAGACTAGCGGCCCTTTGTGCCTGGGCACCTGACGCTGTAAAGGCGGCCACAGGACACGATTGTCAGGAATTACTCGCCAAGATACGGACCTCTGAACATTTTGCGGAGGTTCTGGAATTTCTTAGTGCATCTGTACGGGATTCGGTGACCGGATACGAGGTCTTGCGGCAAGCCAGCCACAATTATTTACAAAAAGTGTGGGCTGACCGTCAGACAGCGGAATCGTGCTTTGGCCAGAACGTGGCGGGCGGTGATTCGCGGGCATCACATATTGAACGCCCGGAGCCAATGGCGGGTTTGGATGCCTGGGATTTGGGAGCGGTAGGAAGCCGCGACGAACCAGCGCTGGTAGTCGGTCGCGAAGGGATGGGGAAAACCTGGGCGGTTATCGATTGGCTGCAGTCCAGGTTAGAACGATTGCCGATTGTGGTATTGGCACCATCGACAGTGTTGACGGCTCCAATAGCCGGAAGGTCGGCTCTTGTCGGTTTTATCGCCCGTCTCTTGCGTGATCTCGATCAAGCAACTGAACGCGGAGATGAGTATTGGGAAGCTCGCGTTACGCGGCTGTTGCAACGACCGGCAAATGAAGGTGCTGTATTGATGTTGTTCTTTGACGGAATGAATGAGGAACCGTCTTACAATTGGGAAGCATTGCTGAACCAACTCCAGGGCGAACCATTTCATGGTCGCATTCGAGTAGTGGCTTCGGCGCGGAATTCATTCGTCGAGGAACGGCTGGACAAACTTCAAGGGTGGGCATGGACACCGACACCTATTGAGGTCGGATCGTACGACGAAACTCCGGGTGGAGAGTTTGATAAGCGTCTGGAAGCGGCGAAACTAACTCGCGACGATTTGCCTGGTTCGTTGGTTGAATTGGCACGTACCCCTCGCCTGTTCGACTTGGTGGTCGGCCTGAGAAACCGCTTAGGTGGCGTGGAAGGCGTGACCGTACATCGCCTTTTCTGGGAGTACGGTGCGACTGCAATTCGGACGAACTCTTTCTCAGTTGGAGAGTGGCACGCATTTGTACTTCAACTAGCCAAGGAGTTCATGAAAGGAAGAAAGCTGCAATCCCGACAGAAGGTAGAAAAATTAGGTGCCAGTTCGACTATAGATCCGGATGCAGTATATCAGCGGGTGTCATCTATCATTGACGGTGCTTTCGCAAAATCTCTCAATTGGGATGACGTGGAGTTTGAGGAGGAGTTTGTCCGGTATTCGCTCGGTTTGGCGTTAGTCCGGAAACTCGATGAGAAGAACGGCTCGGCTTCGAAAGAAGTTCTGGGGCGGTTTTTCGAGCCATTGAATGATCATGATGAAGAGGCGGAGATCATTCGGGCAGCCGTGTCCATCGCTCTCGCAAGAGGCTCAGATCAGGCTGGCGCGTTTCTTGGCCAATTGTGCAGTCGGTGGGTGCGTTGCCAAAATTTCCCCGAGATTCATTTGCAGGAACTCGCCGGGTTGGCAGGCGAACTGATCGAGCCGCTTCTGGACGCGATCGAGGCAACAGGGGGTCACGTTTTGACCACTCCCCGATATCGGGCCGTCAACGCCCTTATAACGGTGGATAGCAGTGATACATGCGTTGCCCGCGCAATTGCCAATCGGGGTGAGCGGTGGCTGGGATGTATCTCTCAAGAACGGGCAGTGGATGGTGCAGATTCAGATGCAGAACGAGTTCAGCGGCGAAAAAAGCGTTTAGAGTCGCGAATCGGTACCGGTGATTCGGGCTGCGTAAGGGTATTGGGCCGTGAGATTAAGATCGTTGAACAGACTGACCAAGGTCTTAGGGTGGTAGCCGCTCAGCTCTTGCAAGGGAGACCGCTGGTGGAAGCAATAGGGTTCTTCGAGGCAGGCGCATTGCATTCTGCGATTTGCCGTGAGCGCGCGGAGGAGCAAGGTTGGTTGAACTTGGTGAACGACATTGATCCAGTCGAGACTGCCGAGCGATTGCGGGAACAGTCAGAAGCTATGCTGCGACGCCAGCCGGAAGATGGAGTTCACGAACAACTCAACGCACGAGTTGCCGCGATTCTGCTGTGGCGGACGGGGTATAAGGAAGATGCGCAAAGAGCGCTCGAAATCGATCCTGGAATAGATCGGCCAACATTCTACTCGGAGGAATACGAGAAAGATCCAGCCGAATCTTCGTACGAACTCGAACGAAGGCATGTTGATGCGACATTGCGCCGGAAGGACTTGGCATTGCGATTCCGAATCGACCGCACAAACCCTTACTTATTGGACCCAAGTCTGGCGCTACCAAAGAGTTTAGTGGATGAGGCAATTCGGGAGGCGCGAGGACTTGATTGGGATAACATGGCTAAAGGCCGGTCGAGAACGGCTGAAGACTGGACATGGCGGGATTTGTCTCGCGTATTGGCGCGTGGGGCGCCGGACGAATTGGCACAGATAGAACGCGAACGGCTGCGCGGATTCGCGGGGCGCGAAGGAGAGGCGCGGTTTGGCGCGGCAATGGCAGCACCGGATACAATGCTGCTGGTGAGTGATGCTGAACGGAAAGCGTTACGCGAACTACGGGAGCGAGTGCCGCCGGAACCTGATGACTCGGAATGGTTTCTGCAGGGAAATATCCTTATAGCGGAAATTCAAGGGGAATCCGCAATTGACCAGATTTACCGGATTTTGAATGCGGAACTAGACGGGATTGACTCTTCGCTTGTGAGGGCCTGTGGTTCGCCTTCGACGGCAGAGTTGGAGAAACTCGTAAAGGAGCGTTTGTGCAATCCGCAAGCATTGCAAAAAGTCGCAACAGTCATCTACGAAAAATCAGTTACCTTGGGCGAAGGAGCGTTCGATGCATTCGCAGAGCTACTGTTCGGAGAGTATGAAGGCGTGGAATTGGATCCCGTGTGGGTTGTCCTGGGACAGAACGCCCCGGAACGTCTGGGAAACATGCTCGACCAACGAGACTGGACCTGGTCCGGAAAACAGTCCTATTTCGAGAAAGTGATGGGCTCTGTAGCAGTAGCAGCGGCGAATCGACAGACTCCATTTGCCAGTTTCGCGACTCGACTTGCACCTAATACGATTCTTCCAATCATTTCTGAACGAGGCTCCGTGCGGGAAGAAGTTTTGCTCGCGATCGAAATGTTGCACAGTGTAGTGATGCAGTCGGCAATTCCAGTGCCGGAGACCGCGCTGGAGGTGTCACATAACCGTAGTGAAGCGGAGGAGACTGTCAACTACTTCTACAGCCACGGCGACATTCGTGAGACTGACGAAGTGAATGGGACACGGCGGTTCTTTTCACGGCTTCGAGAAGACTATAAAGAACGACAACACTCTCTCGCAAAGCAATATTCCAAAGATGTGATGGATGCGCGGCGGGAGGGCGCCAACTTTCTTCTTGAGTTCGTTCGGCCCAAGCACTTGAAGGCGGTTGTTGACTACTGTCCAGACAAGATAGACGAATGGCTCAACGGAATGTCGGAGCGGACGCCTGAGTTTACGAGGCGCGTCCTGCTGGCTGACGGATTCTTTGTATCACTATGCGAAACTCTATTGGCCAAAACACCGGAGATTGGCGTGGAACTTTGGCGTGCCCTCAACCACTGCCTGAAGCACACCAAGTATACCGTCCACGGTGATATGGACCGTCTGAGGGTAGCGTTGTTCGCGGCAGATTCGAGCCCAAATGTAGAAAAGGCATTGGCGGAAGTCTATGGGCTGGATGGAACGCATACCGATCGCGAGTTGATTAATCTAGTCGTTGCCGCACGCCTTCATGGCAGATTGGATTGGCTCTACAGCATGGTGGCCGAGGACGCTGCATCAAATGGTCCACTAAACCATCGACGAGCAGAGTTCTTAAATCCTCTGCTTTCCGTGCCGGAAATAGCAGACGAAGGGCGTTGGCCGCAAGGAGATTTCAATAGGAGTGTACACGGCTTATCATGGAAATTGGGCCAACGGGAGGCATTCGCTCAACATTGGTTACTCGAGTTTGCGAAAGCGGAGTCTGAGATTGAAGCGCATGCGGCGTGGCAGTTGTTCCTCGCAGGTGTGGATCGACGGGCGTGGAGTTGGTTTTGGGATGTGCTCGATCAAAATCTGGTGGGAGAAGGTGGATTGAATTCAGTAAAACAACGATTCGTCGAGCAGCAGAACCACGAGATCCGTCGAGCAATTGGGAAGAATGAACAGTATTGGGAAAGTAATTACACTTACTGGCGGTATCCAGACGCGCTTAAGCCCTGGAACTAGTAAGTGGTAGTAGGCAGCAGATTTCAGGAGGACACGATTACATGTCGTAGCGCATCGACCAAGCATTGCAAGAGATAGCCCAAAGAAGAATCGTATTAATACCGGTAAGATGAGTACGAAGATGCCTAAATTCACGCAGGATCAGCTAGAGGCGATAGCAGGAGCGCTCGGCGATACAGACGTCGGTCTTACTGGCACAGAAATTCAACAACTTCTTGCCTCAAGCAAGATGACGGATCCCGGCACCATTACGAAGCGCCACAGAATCTACAACGCTTTTGCCGAAAGTCAGAACACCAAGAAAAATCGGACACACATTCTAGAATTTATCCGTCTAGCCATGAAACCGGCACGTTACAGCCGCGAGCCCCAGCGCTATGAGCCTATGCGTGCGCTACTGAATCGAGCGCTCGCATTTTCTGGCCTCCTTGTTGACGAAACAGGCAAACTTAAGCCAGCAAAAACTGCTCAGACCCTTCCCGAAGCACAGCGTCGAGCTCGCGACCTGAGGACTGACCTTGAGGGGCGGGGCGTCCATCCAGACGTTCTGAAATTTTGCCGATCCGAACTCGTTGCTGACAACTATTTCCACGCCGTCCTGGAAGCAGTGAAGAGTGTCGCCGACAAAATGCGCGCCCGAACCGGATTGACGGATGACGGTTCGACACTCGTTAGCCGGGTGCTTGAAGGCAAACCCCCACTCTTGGCCATCAATTCAAATGTCAGCGAAAGTGAACTCAACGAACAGAAGGGCTTTGCCAATCTGGTGCGTGGCACCTTTGGGATGTTCCGAAATCCCACTGCTCACGAAGCTCGAATCAAATGGGAAATGACCAAAGAAGATGCAGAGGACTTGCTGACGATTGTATCGCTTATCCATCGACGCATTGACAAGTCACACATGCCGCCAAGGGACTAAATCAGCGTGAATTATTTTTCGGTACTGTCAGCACCGATTCCACAGAACGATCCTTGGGTAAAATACCAATACTCGAAAGAGGAAAGAAAATTGACTGAAAATGACAAACAGAGTTCAGGAAACTTCTGGTTGAGACATACTTATAAAAATTTGGAGTATGCTTCAATATGATTAGAATTTGTTCAAATTAATTTTTAATGAGTCTCCAATTTTCAGTAGGATAAAGTAGCATGAACATAGAAGATCCATTTGTAGTGGGAATTGGCATTGGACTAGTCGTATGGCTTGGCCAAGAATTAGTCAAGTACGTTTTGTTCAGATATAACAGGCGCGTTCAAACAAAAATGATAAAGAAAACCTTGATCGATCTTTATGAAAGATTGGAGCCAAGAAAATCCAGAGACGACCATCAATACAACACACTATTTGAATTTGAAAGTAAGCTGGAGGGGCTGGTGCAATATGCTATTGCCATTGATCTCGAAAGGAAAGTAGATGTCCACAGTGTTATTAAACAAATAGCTTCTATTTTGAATTTTGTTTGGCGAGGTGGAAACTACCATCAGGCCGGATCAGAAAGTGAAAGAAAGTACTGGATTGTTAGCACGAGTGACTTAGAACTGATAAAGGAAGAAATTGAATCAATCAGTTGGCTGGAAACGAAGGTCAAGTCCAAAGAGTGACTAGCGGCGGGCAATGTGTCAGGCGATTACCGTCTCTGTACACATCAACTTCAATCTCAGAGTACTACGCAGCACTACAGCACCGATCTTCAGCAGCTTCAACCAGATCGTGCCGTCATGGGCGAGAGCAAGAGATTGTGAAGCGGATACGCCACGAGATGCTTGATAGCATTATCAATTAGCGCCATCATTCGTGTGGTTGGTTAGGAGGTGGAAAATGGCTCAAATCACCATTCGACAGATCCCTGACGAGGTTCATAGGGCACTGAAGGCCCAGGCCCAGGCCCAAGTCCAAGGGAAGAGCGCCGAGGCGCTGGCGCGAACCATACTTCAGCGAGGGCTGTTCCCCGCGGATCGTGTGCGTCCAGGCGATCTGCTTCGGTCTATCTGGAAAGATGCCGACCTGGAAGACGTGTCCTTCGAGCGTGATCGTTCGCCCATAGACGCGGCCTCGTTCGAATGATCCTGCTTGACACGAATGTGGTGTCCGAAACTATGAAACCCGGACCGGACGCCAGGGTAATGGACTGGCTGAACAGTCAGGATATAGAGTCACTCTGGTTGTCGGTAACTGTAGTCATGGAACTGCGGTTCGGCGCCGCCATACCTTCGCCGGGCTCACGTCGCCGAACTCTGGGAAACGGCATTGGTGAAATGGTGAACGAGGTGTTTCGTGGTCGAAAAAAGCAACTCGATCTCCCGGCAACACGAGTATTCGCAGATCGGGCGGCGACCGCCCAACGCAGAAGTCGACGGATTGGATTTGCCGATGCGGCAATAGCGGCAGTTGCGATTGCCTCAGGTTTTTCCGTCGCCACGCGCGATACGGCTCCGTTTCTCGAAATGGGCGCCGACGTGATCAATCCGTGGAACTGAAAGCAAACAAAGAAAGCGAACGCGCTGAACTCCACAAGACCATCTGGCGCATTGCCAATGACTTGCGGGGCAGCGTGGACGGGTGGGACTTCAAGAGCTATGTGCTCGGTATGTTGTTCTATCGCTTCATATCTGAAAACCTGGCCGGCTACCTCAATGAGCAAGAACGCAACGCCGGTGATTTGAATTTTGACTACGCTCGCTTGAGCGATTCCGATGCGGAACTAGGCCGAGACGAAACCGTGAAGGAAAAGGGGTTCTATATCCTGCCCTCACAGCTATTCGTTAATATTCGGTCGCGGGCACGACACGATGCCGACCTCAACGAAACCCTTAGCCGGGTCTTCGCTGATATCGAAGGTTCCGCCATCGGTGCGGACAGCGAAGATGACGTCAAGGGACTATTCGACGACCTTGATGTTAATAGCAAGAAATTGGGAGACACCGTTCCCAAGCGCAATGAAAAGTTGGTAAAGCTGCTCGAAGCCATCGGTGACCTTCCGCTGAGCAATGGCGGCGGCTTCTCTGACAACACTATCGACCTGTTCGGAGACGCCTATGAATATCTGATGACGATGTATGCCTCCACCGCCGGTAAATCCGGTGGTGAGTTCTTCACTCCGCAAGAAGTTTCCGAACTGCTTGCCCGCATCGCCGTGGTCGGTAAGAGCGAAGTCAACAAGGTGTACGACCCAGCCTGCGGCTCTGGCTCGCTGCTGCTGAAGTTCGCCAAGGTACTTGGCCACGACAACGTGCGTCAGGGATTTTTTGGCCAAGAGATCAACCTTACGACTTACAACCTGTGCCGGATCAACATGTTCCTTCACGATGTTAACTTCGAGAAATTCGATATCGCCCACGGCGATACGCTTACCGACCCGGCCCACTTGGACGATGAACCTTTCGAGGCGATCGTTTCCAATCCGCCGTATTCCATCAAATGGGAAGGCAAGGACAACCCATTGCTGATTAACGACCCGCGCTACGCACCGGCGGGCGTACTCGCGCCCAAGAGCAAGGCGGACCTTGCCTTCACGATGCACATACTGTCCTGGCTGGCGGTGAACGGCACAGCAGCCATCGTCGAATTCCCAGGTGTGCTCTACCGTGGTGGCGCCGAACAGAAAATCCGTCAGTACCTAATTGACAACAACTACATTGATACTGTCATCCAACTGCCGCAGGACCTTTTCTTCGGAACCACCATCGCCACCTGCATCATTGTGCTGAAGAAATCCAAACACACCAACGCCACACTGTTCATTGACGCATCGAACGAGTTCGTGCGCAACGACAATAAGAACAAGCTCACACCCAAAAACCAGCAGAAAATCCTCAATGCCTACACTTCAGAAGAAGATGTCGAGCACTTTGTACGGCTAGTGGATAACAGCGAAATCGCGAAGAACGGGTACAACATCTCTGTTTCGTCTTATGTCGAAAAACGTGATAATCGTGAAGCTGTGGATATCAAGGCACTCAATACAGAGATCGCCCAAATAGTCTTAAGACAAAGAACGCTTAGGAAACAAGTCGACGCCATTGTCGCAGACATGGAAAGCAAGCAGACATGAGCAAAATTGAGGAATTGGTTGCAAAGTTGTGCCCAAACGGCGTAAATTTCACTCGTGTTGGAGATATCGCTAGCGTTGGCACCGGTAGCAAAGATCGAAAGGATGCGGTACTTGACGGTGCATATCCGTTTTACGTGCGATCGAAAGAAGTTCTTCGTATTAATTCTTATGAATTTGACGAAGAAGCGATTGTGATTCCTGGTGAAGGTGGGATCGGAGAAATATTTCACTTTGTGTCTGGCAAATATGCTTTGCATCAACGCGCCTATCGAATTAGCTTCAAACACAAACAGCTAGATTCAAAATTTGCGTATTATTGCTTTTCAGTTAGCTTCAAGAAATTCATTTTGTCAAAAGCAGTTAGTGCAACGGTCACCTCGATTCGCAAGCCAATGATTACAGATTTCTACATCCCCGTACCTCCTCTAAAAGTACAACGTGAAATCGTCAAAGTGCTCGATACGTTCATACACCTAGAAATAGAGCTGCAGGCAGAACTAGAAGCACGCAGACGCCAGTACCAATACTATCGCGACGCGCTCTTGAGTTTCGATGAAAGCACTGCGCAAGCAAGCAAGCAAGCAAGCAAGCAAGCAAGCAAGCAAGCAAGCAAGTATATGGTGGGCGACCGTAGGTGAAATATGCAAGGTAAATCGTGGTCGTGTGATATCGAAGAATTATTTACGCGACAATGTGGGGCAATATCCGGTCTATTCGTCGCAAACGACCAACGAAGGCGTATTTGGATTCATTGATACCTATGACTACGATTTCGAATCCATTACATGGACAACTGATGGCGCCAATGCGGGCTCGGTTTTTTACCACAACAGTAAGAAATTCAGCATCACAAATGTTTGTGGTCTACTCAAGGTTAAAGATAATTGCCAAATTAGCACGAGATATCTGTATTACATACTTGAGCAACGAACAAGGCACTACGTTAGTAAAGGCATGGGAAACCCGAAGCTGATGAGCAATGCTATGTCTAAAATTAGAGTCCCCATCCCTTCTTTCGATGAGCAAGCGCGCATTGTCGCTATCCTCGACAAATTCGATGTCCTTGTGAACAGTTTGTCCAGCGGATTGCCCGCAGAGATCAATGCGCGGCACCAACAATACCGGCATTATCGCGACCGGCTGCTTACGTTCAGGGAAGCCGCATGAGTGAAGATCTGAAATCCTGCCACTACGAACCGATTGCACTTTCCAACGAAAGCACCGTTGTCGCGGAATTCGTACCGGACGGAGTGCAGGAGACTGGCTACCAGTCTGAGGCTGACTTGGAAAAGGCATTCATCGAGCAATTGCGGTCGCAGGCTTACGAGTATCTGCCAATCACCTCGGAGACCGAACTTACCGCCAACCTTCGCCGTCAATTGGAGAGGCTGAACAATTTCGAGTTTTCAAACACTGAATGGGAACGGCTCTTCAATAACAGCATCGCAGGGGCCAATGACGGCATCGTAGAGAAAACAGCGCGTATTCAGGAAGACTATATCCAAGTACTCGATCTCGATGACGGCACGTTCAAGAACATTTACTTGATTGACAAGCAGAACATTCACAACAATAGCTTGCAGGTCGTCAACCAATATGAAGCGGAAGGAAACCGGGTTAATCGCTACGATGTCACTGTCTTGGTCAATGGCATACCTATGGTGCATGTGGAACTCAAGCGCCGGGGTGTGGACATCCGTGAGGCCTTCAACCAGATCAACCGCTATCAGCGTGACAGCTTCTGGGCGGGCTCCGGCCTGTTCGAGTATGTGCAGTTGTTTGTGATCAGCAACGGTACCTTGACCAAGTATTACAGCAATACGGTGCGTGAGGGTCACCTGGATGAACAACGAAGCAAACGCTCGCGTCTCAAAACATCCAACAGCTTTTCATTCACGAGTTGGTGGGCCGATGCGAAAAATCAACATATTGCCGAGTTGACCGGCTTCACCAAGACCTTCTTCGCCAAACACACATTACTGAACGTCCTGACCCGGTATTGCGTGTTCGACGTAGATCGGAAACTGCTGGTAATGCGGCCATATCAGATCGCGGCGACTGAACAGATTTTGCAACGCATCGCCACCAGCACCAACCACCGGCAACTGGGCAAGCTCGCTGCGGGCGGATACATCTGGCACACCACCGGAAGCGGCAAGACCTTGACCAGTTTCAAGGCGGCGCAACTGGCTCGGAACATGCCGGAGATAGACAAGGTGCTGTTTGTCGTTGACCGTAAGGATCTGGATTACCAGACCATGCGCGAATACGAGCGCTTTGAAAAAGGGGCGGCCAATTCCAACACTTCAACGGCAGTGCTGCAACGGCAACTCGAAGACCCGAACGCCCGTATCATAATCACAACCATTCAGAAACTCAGCCGGTTCGTCGCCAAGAACAAAAGACACCCGGCCTATGGCGCACATGTCGTATTGATTTTCGACGAATGCCATCGCAGCCAGTTCGGTGACATGCATGCAGACATCACCAGAACTTTCAAGCGCTACCAC
The DNA here is from genome assembly GCA_009844085.1 of Gammaproteobacteria bacterium. Taxonomy (GTDB): domain Bacteria; phylum Pseudomonadota; class Gammaproteobacteria; order Pseudomonadales; family Pseudohongiellaceae; genus UBA9145. Next base: position 28,054 of record VYCF01000011.1, read on the forward strand.
CTGTTCGGCTTCACCGGCACGCCGATCTTCGCCGACAACGCCGGCAGCCACGGGGATCCACTAAGGCGCACCACCGAACAGACCTTCGGCGACAAGCTGCACACTTACACCGTCGTCGACGCCATCAACGACAAGAACGTGCTGCCTTTCCGCATCGATTATATCAACACGATCAAGACATCGCCGGGCATCAAGGACAAAAAGGTATCGGCCATCGACACGGAGCGGGCATTGCTGGCGCCCGAACGCATCGCCCAGGTGGTGGGCTATATCCGGGAGCACTTCGATCAGAAAACCAAACGCAATGCCAGCTACCGTCATTTCGGCAAGCGCCTGACCGGTTTCAACTCACTATTCGCCACTGCCTCGATCGATGCGGCGAAACGCTACTACGCTGAATTCGCCAAGCAAGAAATAGAGTTGCCGGCCGCGCAGCGTCTCAAGGTGGGCTTGATCTACAGCTTTGCCGCAAACGAGGAGGAAGCCGATGGTCTGTTGGGCGAGGAAGAATTCGAGATTGAGGGGCTGGATCAAAGTTCACGCGATTTTCTGGATGGCGCGATCAAGGACTACAACGCCTTGTTCGGCACCAGTTTTGATACTTCGGCCGACAAGTTTCAGAACTATTACAAGGACTTGTCGCGTCGCCTAAAAAGTCGCGAACTGGATCTGGCGATCGTGGTCAATATGTTCCTGACCGGTTTCGACGCTACTACACTCAACACGCTATGGGTGGACAAGAATCTGCGCGCTCACGGCCTGATCCAAGCCTATTCGCGCACCAACCGCATTCTCAATTCGGTCAAGACCTACGGCAACATCATATCTTTCCGCGACCTCGAACAGGAAACCAACGATGCCCTTGCCCTGTTTGGAAACAAGGACGCCAAGGGCATCGTGCTGCTGAATCCTTTTTCCGAGTACTACGAGGAGTATCAGAAGCAGGTCGATGAACTGACAACCGATTTCCCGCTCGGCAAGGCTATTGTCGGCGAGGCGTCACAAAAGGCGTTTATCAAAATCTTCGGCACAATTCTGCGGCTTAAAAATATTCTCACAGCATTCGACGATTTTGCTGGCAACGAAATTCTCAGTGACCGCGAATTCCAAGATTATCAGAGTCTATACCTTAATCTGTACACCGAATTCCGTAGCGCGGCGAATTCGGAAAAGGAGTCGGTAAACGACGATGTCGTGTTCGAGATCGAGTTAATCAAACAGGTTGAGATCAACGTCGATTACATCTTGATGCTGGTTGAGAAATACCTGAAGAAAAGAGGCTCGGGCGAAGACAAGGAAATCCTGGCCACCATCGAGCGCGCGATAAACGCCAGCCCCGGCTTGCGCAACAAGAAAGACCTCATCGAGCAGTTTGTGGATTCAGTCTCTACGGAATCCAAGGTCGATGCAGAATGGGTCGCTTTCATTGCTGCCAAAAAAGCGGAGGAGCTCGACCGGATCATTGTAGATCAAGGGCTCAATGCCGCGGAGACGAAAGCGTTTATGGACAACGCATTTAGGGACGGCGCGATTCAGGCTACCGGCATGGCCATCATGAAGATTCTGCCGCCGGTTTCGAGATTCAGCAAAGGCAACGACCATGCGACAAAGAAGCAATCCGCACTGGACAATCTGAGTGCCTTCTTTGAGCGTTTCTCCGGCTTGATTTGAGTCAAGAATACCAACGCCGCCTATAGCAACTTTAGTAAAGCGGCGAGCAGTGAACAATTTGGGGGCAATTCTGAAGTCTACTCTGAAGTCGCGCACTTCAGAGTAGACTTCAGAGCTCGCTCAGATTCAATGCGCCTCGATCCAGCGGCTCATGTTTCCCATGGGGGTCAGGCGACTGAATGGTGCGCGGCGACGCCGGCATCTACAGGTCGGAATCGGAAGTTTCCGCGACGGGCGGCGACTCGGCATCCGCGTTGGCCTGGACACCGACGATGTTTTCTACAACCGCCAGTCTCGCATCAATGTCGGACAGTCTCGTATTGACGTCGGAGAGTTCGCCTTCGACGCTGTCGAGGCGTGTCTCGACCCGGCCGATTCTCCGTTCGACGTCATTGAAACGTTCATCCATGCGCTGATTCATTTCTTCGAAGCGGTCATCCATGCGCTGATTCATTTCTTCGAAGCGGTCGTTTATGCGCAGGTTCATGTTTTCAAATCGGTCGTCCATGAGCAGATTCGTGTTTTCGAAGCGCAGGTCTACATTTTCGAAGCGTTCGTCCATGCGCAGGTTTAGATCGTCGATGCGCCGGTCGACGCCGGCGAATCCCTGATTCAGCGTGATCAGCGCGATCGCCGACACAGCGACGAAAACGCTCATGTGCGTCCAGTTCAGGACGAGGTGGATCGACGTGGGCTTCACGCCCCGCCGCGGCTGGTGGTTCTGTTCGGACTGTTCGAGCGCCTTCATGCTTCTCCCTCTGGCTGTAATGACGAATACGGCCCGACGGGCCCCGGCTGGAGGCTCGCGCAGGCCTCTCCCGGGTTTGCGCCGAAGAGTTCTCCGGCGTTTGCCGTTCAAGTATAGGCGAGGTCCATGGCAAGGCGAAAAATTCGCCCAAAAAAATCCTTGTAGACTTCAGAGCTCGGCCAGGTTCAATTCAGCGCGGTTAAGCGGCTCGAGTTTCTCATCGGGGTCGGGCAAGGGAATAGCGGAAAGCAGCAATCGGGTGTAGTCGTGTTTGGGGTTTGCAAAAATCTCTTCGACGGGGCCTTGCTCCACCACGGACCCGGCGTACATCACCAATACGTGATCGCAGAAGTCGCGAACCACTCGCAGGTCGTGGGCGACGAACAGATAGGTAAGGCCCAGTTCGGCTTGCAAATCTGCGAGCAGGTCCAGGATCTGGGCCTGCACGGACACATCGAGGGCCGACACGGATTCATCGCAAACGACGAGTCGAGGCTCGAGAATCAACGCTCGCGCGATGCCGATGCGCTGCCGCTGCCCGCCGGAAAACGCATGGGGAAAACGCGATGCGACTCCGGGGTCGAGTTGCACTTTCTGTAGCATTTCCGCCACCCGTTGTTTGCGCCAGGCCCTGTCTCCCAGATCGTGAATAATCAGCGGTTCCTCAAGGATCGCCTGCACGGTCATCCGGGGATTGAGGGATGCGAACGGATCCTGGAAGATCATCTGGATTTCCCTGCGTAGCGGCAACAGTTGCCTGGGCGTCAGTCCATCGAGTTCCCGCCAGCCGTCGCGGCTGTTATAACGCACGGCGCCCGAATCCGGATCGATGGCGCGCAGAATGGAGCGCACCAGCGTGGTCTTGCCGGAGCCGGACTCGCCGACGATACCCAGGGTAGTCGACTCGTCGACATCAAAGGAGACGGAGCGCACCACTTCCTGGCCGGCAAACGACTTGGACAGATTCTCAACCGACAACAATCGGTTCACAGGGAAATCGGAGCCAGGATCGGTTACCGCGTCCGGCATCGACGCCAGGAGGTGCCTGGTATAACTATGCTGCGGGTTTTTCAGCACTTGACGGACGCTGCCCGTCTCGACGACCTGTCCGTCATACATGACGACCACGCGATCGGCAATCTGCGCCACCACGCCAAGATCGTGCGTAATGAACAATACCGAGTTATTCAGTTTGCGCTGCAATGACCTGATGAGAACGAGAATTTCCGCCTGAATCGTAACGTCCAGCGCCGTGGTGGGCTCATCGCAAATGAGTAACTGGGGGTGGCAGATCAGGGCTATGGCGATGATTACCCGCTGGCGCATCCCTCCCGAGAATTCGAAGGGGTACATCCGCATTCTTTTGTCGATGTCCGTCAGACCTACCTGCTCCAGCATCGCTGCGGCCTCGTTCCATGCGGCCTCGCGGCTGACCGGGCGATGGCAAAGCACCGCCTCGGCTACCTGGTCGCCTATGCGATGCACCGGCGACAATGCCGTCATGGGCTCCTGAAACACCATACTTACCAGTCCGCCGCGCAGACTGCGCAGGCGCGGGTCGCGTTCGGCAAGCGAGGAAATCGATATCGGCTCTTCACCCCTGGGATGCAGGACGATCTCTCCGGTAACATGGGCGGATTCCGGCAGCAGCCGCATGATGCTGTTGCCGGTGACCGTCTTGCCCGAGCCGGATTCGCCGACGACTGCGGTAATGCAATCCCGCGGCACGTCGAAGCTCACCTTGTCGAGCGCCCGCACATCGCCGAGCTCGGTCCTGAAATCGACAACGAGGTCCTTGACGGTCAACAGCGGCTCGCTCATGGCCGGCCCAAATTGCTGTAAGGGTCCGCGGCGTCCCGCAGCCCGTCGCCGAGCAGATTGAAGGCGATCACGGTGACCACGATGAAGGCGCCTGGCAAGAGCAGCCAGGGCGTCAGAACGATGACCTGGTAATTCTGCGCCTGCTGCAACAGCACGCCCCAGCTCACCACCGGCGCGCGCAATCCGATGCCCAGGAAACTGAGCGCCGTTTCACCGAGGATCATGGCGGGCACGGCAAGCGTCGCCGTGGTGATGATGTGGCTGGTGAATCCCGGCAACATATGCCGAAAAACGATGCGCGTATCGTTGGCGCCGACCAGGCGCGCCGCAACGACGAAATCTTCCTCGCGCATCGCCAGGAACCGTCCGCGCACCTGTCTTGCCAGCGTGGTCCAGCCAAAAAGCGACAATATGATGGTGACCCCGAAGTAGGTCGTGATGGGTGACCAGGCCGCGGGCAACGCGGCCGACAAGGCCATCCACAAGGGCAGGGTTGGAATCGATTGCAGTACTTCCGTCGTGCGCTGAACGACATTGTCGGCTATGCCGCCCAGATAGCCCGCAAACCCGCCGAGCAATACGCCAAGGAACAGCGTGAGTCCCACCCCCACGATACCGATGGAAAGCGAAACCCGCGCGCCGTAGAGAATGCGGGTGAACATGTCCCGCCCGAGGGAGTCGGTGCCGAACCAGTGGAAATATTCGCCGCCGGTCTGGTCCACCCCGAACAGGTGGCGGTCCGCGGGGAAGATTCCCCACATCCGGTAAGGCTCGCCCTCGGCGAATAACCGCAGTTCAAATCGCGTACTTGTGTCGTCCCGATACTCGCGCATCCAGGTGTCCGGATCGATGGTCAGATTCAGGCCGTAGACGAACGGCCGGGGGTGGAACCGGCCGTCCGCGTCGAAGAAGCGAATGTCCATTGGCGGCGCGTTGATCGCCCTGGCGTTGCGTTGTTCGGGCGCGTACGGGCTGATGAATTCGCATAGCAGGGCCAGCAGATAGAGAAAAACAAGGACGCCTCCGGCGATCATGGCCAGCCGGTGGCGGCGGAATCTCATCCAGGCGAGCCGGCCGGGCGATAGCTGGTCAAGCTCACTCATAGCGAATCCTCGGGTCGACCCAGGCCAGCAGCAGGTCGGACAGCAACATGCCCGTCACGGTCAGTACGCTCAGCAGCATGATGAGACTGCCGGCCAGATACATGTCCTGCGTGATCAGCGACTGCACCAGCAAGGGGCCCGTGGTCGGCAGATTGAGCACGACACCCACGATCGCCTCACCGGAGATCAGGGCGGGCAGCAACAGGCCGATCGTGCTGATGAACGGGTTGATGGCGATACGCACCGGATACTTCAGCAGGAGCTTCAACGGCGGCACGCCCTTGGCGCGGGCCGTCGTGACGTAGGGCTTTCGCAGTTCATCGAGCAGATTGGCGCGCATCAATCGCATGGTGACCGCCATGCCGGACGTGCCGATCACGATGACGGGAATCCACAAGTGGGCGAGCAAGTCCACAAAACGCGCCCAACTCCATGGCGCATTGAGAAACTCCGGGGAAAACAGGCCGCCGAAACTCAGCCCGAACCAGGTGTAGCCCAGGTACATCAATATCAATGCGATGAGAAAGTTCGGCGTGGCCAGGCCGATCAGACCCGCGGTAGTGAATGCGTAATCGGCTACCGAGTACTGGCGCACGGCGGAATAGATGCCGATCGGCAGGGCGAGCAGCCAGGTGAAGAGCAAGGCGCCGACCGTGACAAGCAGGGTGTACCCCAGTCGCTCCCACACCAGTTCGTTGACCGGCCTGGCGTACAGATAGGAAAAGCCCATGTCGCCCGTAATGAAATTGCCGATCCAGCTCAGATATTGAACCGGCAGGGGCTGGTCCAGGTTGTATTGGGCGCGCAGGTTCCGGATCCGGTCATCGGACATTTCCACACCGGTCGCCGAAAGCCGGTCGAGCGTCGAAGTGACGATGTCGCCTTCGGGCAACTGGATAACGATGAAGACCAGGACCGATATGACCGCCAGGGTCGGGATCATGCCCAACAGGCGGCGCAGCACATAGCGTCTCACTGATCGAGATACCAGGTGGCGGGATGGTAGGCCATGGTATAGCGGGTGTCCCAGCCCCAAAGGCCGGATGCGACGACGTTTCTGAGCCGATTCGAGGTCACGACGGGTTGCGGCGCGAGTCCGACGGTTCCTATGGTCCAGACGTTCTCGGCGTTGGCGGCCAGAATTCGTTTGCCCAGCTCGACGCGGCGTTCAGGATCCATGGTAGTGGCCAGTTCGTCCGCCCAAAGCTGAAGCCGGCGAATATCGGGAGGCGGCTCCTCGCCCAGGTCGCCGCCGGTCAGATACCAGCGGGACCACTCGCTCCACATCGCCAGGCTCGCGGCGAGCTTGCGCGGCGCCCAGAAATCCGGATTGATCGGGAACAGGATGTCGGTGGTGCGGTCCGCGTGCCATACGGTCATTTCCAGTTCGCCCGCGATCGCCCGGGAATATTGCAGTTCGCGATCGATCAGGCGCTGCCGCGCGTCGATGCCGACGGCGTTCCAGTAGCTTGTGACCAGTTCCATGGATACCTGTTTCGGCGTTTCGGTATCGACGTACTCGACCGTCAGGGTCAGTCTTTCGCCATCGGGCAATTCGCGCATGCCGTCGCCGTCGATATCCACAAGGCCGATCTCGTCGAGCAGCGCGTTGGCGGCGTCGACGTCGTATCGGGCCCAGGCCGTCGCGAATTCCGGTTCGAAGTAATCGCTTTCGGGAATGACCGTCACCTGGCGGGGCGTACCGCGTCCGAAGTAGATGATCTCGTTCATTTCGTCGCGATTTATGGCCATCGACAAAGCGCGGCGGAACCGGACGTCGTTGAACAGGGCGCGCTTTCGTTCGTCGGCATAGTTCATGTTGGCCTGGATCGACAGGTCGCTGCCGTGGAGCCGGTTCCAGATATTGACCTTGATGCCGCTGTTGCGTTCGCCCAGCTTTAGCAGGGGAATGTCCTGGGTGGGAAGGCGGACGCCGGCGAAGTCGAGTTGTCCGGTGGACGCCTTGGCCACCGCGACCTCGTTTTCCCGCACGTCCTGCGCTTCGACGGCGTCGATGTAGGGCAATTGCCGCCCGTCCGGGTCGATCTTGAAGTAGTAGGGATTGCGGCTATAGGTATACAGGTCGGGAGTGAGGCTTTCGATCTGGAAGGCGCGCAAGGTGGGCTGGTTCACGAGGTCCGGAAACAGGCGCATTTGCATGCTGGTCATCATGAACGCCGACCAACTGCTGAAGCCCATCTCTTCCATCCGCGCGTCGATCTCCTCGGCGGTGGCGTAGTCCGGGTGAAAATCCCTGAAATAGTGCTTCGGCATCAGGAAGAGTTCGGGGGACTGGGCGACGTAGTTGACGAAGAACGGGTCCGGCTCGGGAAAGTCGAAGACGAGCGTCCAGGGGTCGGCGGCGTGCAGTCTCAGCCCGATGAAGTCGGGCAGCGTGACGGGCATGAACCCGGAATTGAGTTGCAGATCGTTGACCGCGAACAATACGTCGTCAGCGCTCATCGGTTGCCCGTCGGACCATTTCAATCCCCGGCGCAGCCTGACCGTCAGCCGGCGGCCGCCTTCGCTGTATGTCCAGGATTCGGCCAGGTTCGGCAAGATGGTCTTGTGGTCGGGCGAAATGGTGAACAATCCTTCCGGACTGATGAACATGGTGCGGTCGTCGGCGATGATGCGGGCGGTCCCGCCGTAAACACCCACCGATTCGAGCGGCACGACCACGACCGGATCGTCCGGCAGTCTCCGCTCGACCGGTGGCAGACCCTGCCCTTCCAGCAAGGGACTTTGCGAAAACGAGTCGATGCCGAGTTGCGAGGCTGTCCTCGCGGGTTCGAACCAGGCCTGTGGCCAATCGGGCTCCGCGGCGTTGGCGGAAAGGCTTGAAACCGCGCCGAACGCGAGGATCAGGCAGAGGCCTGCGCCGGAACAGCGGGGCAATTCATGCTCAAGCATTGTATCCATGGCTGTGCAGGATAATATATCCGCGCCAAAGGAACACGATACATTCCTTGGGAGACGACATGCATTACACGGCTACTCCGGAAGATTTCGAGGCAGGAACGCTGCCGAAAAGCGTACTGCGCGATTTGCGCGAGGCTATCGAAACCGACGGCTATGCCGTGGTGAGCGGTCTCGTTTCCGAGGAAACGAGAGAGTTGCTGTTGCCTTCGATTCTGGAAGACGTGGATATTGTCCGCGCGGGCGGAGAGCTGACCACACACGAGAAGAACACGGGAGTTGGACACTTGCAACTGGGGCTGCGGCGCCATGCGCCCTACGTTTGCGCCGACCTCGCCGCCAACCCGCTGATCGAAAGCGTGGTTGCCGAAATCCTCGGCGGCGGCGCCTGGCTCGGCTTTTACAACGGCAACGTCAATTGCCCGGGCAGCACTTTTCAACCCCTGCATTTCGACCGCCCCTATTCGTGGAAATCGCGCGAAGAAGCCGAAGCCGACGGGCAATCCTGGCCGCCGCCCACGACCACGCTTTCCTGTTCGGTCGCGCTGGCCGATATCACGGCGGAAACCGGCGCCACCGAGATCTATCCCGGATCCCAGCGGGAGACTGAGGTCGCCACGTGGACGACGAATCGTCTGAAAGAGCGTCCCGACCTGCTGGAAGCCTGGGGTCCGCCGGCGCGAATGGAAGTGCCCGCCGGCGCGATCTGTTTTCGCGATCCGCGCATGTGGCACCGCGGCGTGCCGAACCGTTCCGATCGCCCCCGGGCCATGCTGGGACTGACCTACCACTCGGCGCGGGGCAATCACTGGCGCGGACGCGTGGTGCACGAGGTAGCGGCCGAAGAGCAGGCGCTGCTCGATGGCGACCCTTCCCTGAAGCTTCTGGACGAGGGCGGCGTGGGCGATGGCAGACTCGTCTTTCATTCCAGTTCCCGGGCCGCTTTTGAAATCGAATCGCTGCACGGGATCGATCGCAACATCCGTTTCACGGACGATGAAGTGAACCACCTGGTCGATGCCCATTCACGAGGCGGAGCGCGCGTCTGCGCGGCTGCATGACGCCCGGTGAGCCGGGTACTTTACATCGGGGGCAGCGGCGAAATTTCCTTCGCCTGCGTCGAAGCCTCAGTCCGAGCCGGGCAACAGGTAACGGCGATCAATCGCGGCATCCGCGGCGAGAAATTGCCCGGGGAAGTCGAGCAGGTCATCGGCGATGTGAATGACGACGCGGCATACGCCGAACTCGCCTCGCGCGAGTTCAACACGGTTTGCCAGTTCATTGCCTTTGACACCGATACCGTCAGCCGCGACATCGACACATTTGCCGGCCGCTGCGGCCAATACGTTTTCGTCTCCTCGGCTTCTGCGTACCAGAAGCCCTGGCGCTCGGCGTCGATCACCGAATCGACTCCGCTCGACAATCCATTCTGGGAATACAGCCAGTTGAAAGCTGCCTGCGAAAAGCTGCTGTTCGAAGCCCATGTCGCGGGCAGGCTGCCGGTTACCATCGTTCGTCCAAGCCATACCTACCGGCGCCGAATTCCGGGAACCTGCGTCCCCGGAATTCACCTGGCCTGGCGCATCCTGAACGACAAACCGGTGATCGTCCACGACGATGGCGAATCATTGTGGACGCTGACGCATGCCGAAGATTTCGCCCGGGCCTTTGCCGGGCTCTGCGGTAATGAGCATGTCCTGGGCGAAGCCTTTCATATCACCAGTGACAGCGCCCGGTCCTGGAATGAAATTGTCGATCTCGTGGGCAAGGCTTTCGCGCATCCCCCCAGGATCGTTCACGTACCCACCGACCGGTTGATCGAATACAGCGGGCACTGGCTGGGACCGATCAAGGGCGACAAGTCCAACTCGCTCGTTTTCGACAACAGCAAGGTGCGGAAAGCGACAGGCGGCTGGCGCTGTGAAATCGGCCTGGAGGCAGGCCTTGAGTTCGCCGCGACGATCGCACGGAAGCAAATCGACGATGGCTACACACCCGACGAGCGCCTGGACGCGCTGATCGATCGGATTGTCGCTGACTGCGAATGAGTGCCCTACTGGCCGATGTGTTCGGCTAACAGTGAATCTACGTCCACAGCCTGACCTGTCTCGATGGATTGCTGGCCGGCCAGCCCGATCAGTACCGACATCAGCCCATCTTGCGTCGTCACCGACGCGGGCCGGTTCTCGCGAACCGCGTCGATGAACTCCCGATGTTCGAGAAAGCTCGAACCGTGATGGAAACCGGTATGCCTGACACGCGCATCCATTGAGACGGGAATCGAAACGCCCGATCCGCGCTCACGCTTACCGATAAACAACTCCTCGCCGGGCACGGTGGTTTCCAGCTTGCCGGCGTCGCCGGTCACGGCGATGTCCTGTTCGTGCCGGGAGCCTTCCGCGAACATGCAAAGATCCAGCATCGCCCGCGCGCCGCTGTCGTATTCCACGATGATGTAGGCATTGTCGAGAATGTCGGGAACCTCACCGTCGTAGATTTCGTCGAGGTGATTGACCGACTGAGCGCCGGACGCCAGTACGCGAGACGGTTTCCCCGGCACAACCAGGTTCATCAGATCGAAGAAGTGGCAGCATTTCTCGACCAATGTGCCGCCGGTGTTCCGGTTGAACCGGTTCCAGTCTCCCACTTTCCTGAGGAAAGGAAATCGATGTTCGCGAATGGCGCACATCTTCACCTGGCCTACTTCGCGCAGATGCTCGAGCAACGCGCTGATTGTCGGGATGTATCGATATTCCAGTCCCACCCAGACGATTCCCTTGTGCGCCCTTGCCGCCGCATCGACTTCGACGGCATCGGCGAGCGTGGTGCACATGGGCTTTTCCAGCATGACGTGCTTGTCCGTCGCGAAGATATCCCGCATGACATCGATGTGCGTGTAATTTGGCGAAGCGACGATCAGGGCGTCGACGTCCCCGGCGCCGAGAATCTCCCGGTAATCCGAATGCACACGCGGCGAGAAGCGGCTACCGCAGGCCTTGAGAGCCCATTCGCGGGGCTCCTCGTTTGGGTCGGCCACGGCGACGACTTCAACGTCGTCCATTGCCGCGAGATTGCGAATATGTTCGCAACCCATCATGCCGGTGCCGATAATGCCGTAACGAATGGTCAATGCTACCCTCCGGACGAACGAACGAATTCCCGCCTTCCGACGGGACAGACGCATTAAAGCAGAACTGCGGTGAGGCGAGCACCCCTGTATTTTGCGTATCGCCGGTACTATGATTCTTTATTGCAGTGGAAGCTGGCGCGTTAAACCAGGACATTCGAATCTGACGATTGGGTTGGTTCATATGATGGCAAGACAAATTCCCGGACTGATTTTTCCCGCAATTCTTCTGACCTGCTTCGCCGCGAATGCGCAGACCGGAATGTTCGAAGGCGATTGGCGCTATTACGGCGGCGACAGCGGCAGCACCAAGTATTCCTCCCTGGATCAGATCGACGCGGACAATTTCGGCGAACTTGAAATCAAGTGGCGCTGGCAATCGATAGACGGTCGCTTCGATCTGGACCAACTGAAGACCGAGTACCCGAATCTCCTGGTCGCCAACGATGTTCCCGAAGTCAGCATCAACGGACTGAAAGCCGCCCCGCTGGCCGTGGACGGCGTGCTCTATATCTCCACGCCCTTGTACCAGGCCGCCGCCGTCGATGCGCAGACCGGCGAAACCTTGTGGACCTACGATCCCCGCAGCTACGCCTCGGGCATTCCGATCATGATGCTCGGTTTCAGCAATCGCGGGCTGGCGTATTGGTCCGACGGCGAAAGATCCCGAGTCGTGTGGGGAACCGGCGATGGCTATCTGGTCGAGGTCGACGCCGAATCCGGCGAACCGATACCCGGGTTCGGCGAAGGCGGCAGGGTGGATCTCATCGCCGGCATTCCCCGGGCGCGGCGCCAGGCGCCGATAATCGTCGGCGACGTCATCGTGGTGGGGTCGGCGATATCGGACCAGCCCGACTACAAGGAAATGCCGCCGGGTCATGTGCGCGGCTTCGATGTAAACTCCGGTGAGTTGCTATGGACGTTCCATACCGTCCCCCAGCCCGGGGAACTCGGTAACGAAACCTGGGAAGACGGCTCCTGGGAATATAGCGGCCATGCCAATGTGTGGACGCTGATGAGCGCCGATACCGAAGCGGGCATCGTGTATCTGCCGATCGGTTCTCCCACGAACGACAACTATGGCGGACATCGGCTCGGGGACAATCTCTTCGGCAACAGCCTGGTCGCGCTCGATGCGAATACCGGTGAGCGGCTCTGGCATTTTCAACTCGTGCACCACGACCTCTGGGACTACGACCTGCCGGCGGCGCCGAACCTGATCGATATCACCGTGGACGGCGAACCGGTCAAGGCGGTCGTCCAGGTAACAAAGCACGGTTTCGTCTTCACCTTCGACCGCATTACGGGCGAACCCGTGTGGCCCATCGAGGAGCGGCCGGTTCCCGCGTCCGACGTGCCGGGAGAACGCGCATCGCCGACCCAGCCCTTTCCGACCAGGCCTCCGCCGTTCGAGCGCCAGAACCTGAGCGAGGACGATCTGATCGACTTCACGCCGGAGTTGCGCGAAGCCGCCGTCGCAATGCTCGAACAACATCGCTATGGGCCGATTTTCACACCGCCTTCGCTTCCCACCGAAACCAGTTTCGGCACGATTCACATGCCGGGATACATCGGCGGCGCGAACTGGATGGGCGCCGCGGTCGACCCGGAAACGGGCATCCTCTACATACCCTCCGTCGCCACGCCGAGCCGCTCCGGACTGGCGGTGCCGGAGGCGGAGGACGCCACCTTGAACTACGTGCGTAACGTAACCACGAATCTGCGCCCGCGAGGCCTGCCGCTGATCAAGCCTCCCTACGGGCAGATTACGGCGATCGACATGAACGCGGGCGAAATTCTGTGGCAGGCGCCGAACGGAGCGGGAGCGCCCGGCGTGCTCGACCACCCGCTGCTCGCGGACCTGGACCTGCCTCCGCTCGGCAACGGCTGGGATCAGGTGCTGGTGACGAAGACCCTGCTGATCTCGGCGCAAAGAACGCCCGACAGGGGAGGCAGTTACCCGCTGGTGGCGCGCGACAAGCGAACCGGCGCGACGATCGCCCAGGTAGCGCTGCCGGCCCAGCCGATCGGCCCGCCGGTGACTTTCAGCGTCGACGGCCGGCAACATTTGGCGGTTACCATGCTCGGGTCGCCGCCGGAAATGGTGGTTCTGGGGCTGCCATGAGTAGAACCGCGGCTATGAGTTTTCCGATTCGAGCTGCGTCCTTGCATTGGGCCGGATATTGGCCGCTTCTGCTGTTGGCGTCCTGCCTATCCGTCAACAGCGCCCTGGCGCAACAGGGGGCATTGGGCGGCGAATGGCGCAACTACGGCGGCGATGCCGCGCACACGAAATACTCGCCGCTCGACCAGATCAACGCGGACAACGTGCAACGCCTGCAAGTCGCCTGGACCTGGGATTCCCTGGACCAGGAGTTGCGGGAAAACAACGAGGTCATTCAAAACCGCGGTTCGTTCCGCACTTACACCTATGAAGTGACGCCGCTTATGGTTAACGGCGTCCTGTACACGACGACCTCGCTCGGCCAGATCGCGGCCATCGATCCGGCTTCCGGGGAAACGCTCTGGAGTTTCGACCCGGTGCTTTATCTCGACGGACGGCCCGCGGTGCACGGGTTCATGACGCGCGGTCTCGCGTATTGGACCGGCGGCGGGCAGGAACGGCTGTTTTACGCCGGCGGCCGCACTTACCTGCTATCCGTCGATCCGGCGACGGGCAGGCTGGATCCGAACTTCGGCCGCGCTGGCCGCGTCGATCTCAAGCGCGGCCTCGGCAGAACCATCGATCCTTCGCTCTATGCGGTGAGTTCCCCGCCCGTCGTCGTCGGCGACGTTGTCGTCGTGGGCTCGGCCATGACGGAAGGCACCGACTATCGCGAGGCCCCGCCCGGTCATGTACGCGGATTCGATGCGCGCACGGGCGAGATGCTATGGATTTTCCATACGATTCCCCAACCCGGCGAATTCGGTTCGGATAGCTGGCCCGATTACGCCTGGGAATACACCGGCGGCGCCAACGTCTGGACCCTGATGAGCGCCGATGAAGAACTGGGGCTGGTCTATCTACCGGTGGGAACGGCGGTGCCCGACTACTACGGCGGCCACCGCCTCGGCGACAACCTGTTCGCCAATTCCCTCGTGGCCTTGCATGCCGACAGCGGCGAGCGGGCCTGGCATTTCCAGTTCGTGCATCACTCGGTGTGGGACTACGATCCGCCGGCCGCCCCGAACCTCATCGACATCGTGGTTGACGGCCGTCCGGTCAAGGCGGTGGCGCAAATCACCAAACAGGGCTTTACCTTCGTTTTCGATCGCGAAACCGGCGAACCGGTATGGCCCATCGAGGAAAGATCGGTGCCGGGCTCGACGGTTGCGGGCGAGTTCACATCGCCGACCCAGCCCTATCCGACCAGGCCGCCGCTGTTTCTCACCAATGGCGCCACCGAAGACGACCTCATCGACTTCACGCCGGAACTAAGGGCGGAGGCATTGGAGATTTTCAGCCAGTACCATAGCGGCCCGCTATATACGCCGCCCGCACCGGGAGACAATATCATCCGGCCCGGCTGGAGCGGCGGCGCGAACTGGTGGGGCGCGGCCTTCGACCCGGAGACAAACCGCCTGTTCGTGCCTAGCTGGGCGCATTTTTCCACCGTGAATATCAGCCCGCCGGAATCTGCCGATTCCGATTTGACGATTCGGCCGCAAGTGCGCCAATTGAGCGGCCCGCGCGGCTTGCCGCTTTTCAAACCGCCCTACTCGCAACTGGTTGCCTTCGACATGAATCAGGGCGAAAAACTCTGGCATGTGCCGGTCGGAACCGGGCCCACCGATCATCCCGACCTGCAAGGCCTCGAGCTGGCGCCCATGGGCAATTTCGAAAAGCTCGGCGGCCCGCTGCTGACCAAATCCCTGCTCTTCATCGGCCAGGGCTTCGAGACAAACCGCCTCGGCGTCTACGACAAGGACACCGGAGAAGAATTGTGGTGGCTGCAACTGCCGGCGCGCTTCCACGCGGCGCCCATCACTTACCTGGCGGACGGCAAGCAATACATCGTCTTCGCCCTCGGCGGCGGCCCCGGCGGCGAACCGGAACGCCTGATGGCCCTGGCGCTGCCGTAAACAGACCGATGCGATCAGTACACGCCGTAGTGCCGCGCCAGGAAATTGAAGGTGTTGCGAAGGTGCTCCTCTCCGACCAGGTCCGCCTTGGCGAAGCGGGCGGCGTCAGCGGGGATGGGCTGACTGTCGGGGCTCCTCATCTGCGATTCCGCCGCTCGCTCCATTAGTACGAAGCGCGCCACCGCCGAGGCAACGGAAGCCCCGGCGGCAAGCAGGCCATGGCTGCGCAGAATCACCGAATTGTTTTGACCCATGCTCTGCGCAATCCGTGAACCGGCCGTGAGGCTTTGCACCTGCACTTCCTCGTCGTCGAACAGGGCGCAGTCTTCAAAGAAAATGCAGGCTTCCTGAGTGACGGGCTCAAGCACACGGTTTCGGGATGAAAACGCCGTACCCCAGGATGTGTGCGTGTGAGCCACGCTGCCTATGTCGCCACGCGCGGCGAGGATCGGCTGATGAATGTGATAGCCCGGCAAGTTGACTGAGCCTGTGCCGGACACCACCTGGCCATCCCGGTCGATCAGCACCATGACGTCGGCGGTGGCTTCCGGGAACGTAATCCCGTAGCCGAGCATCCAGAAACAATCGATGCGTTCGGGATCCCGCGCGCTGATATGACCATCGCCCAGGTCGCCCCAGCCGAGCGCCCCGAAAACCCGATACGCTCGCGCCAGTTCCTCACACAATGCTGTTTGGTCTTCCGTCATTATCGAAGATGCTACGAAATGCTCAGGATCAGTTTATCAGGAGGGCTTCACAGCCAGTCCCCGCGAACATGGCGTCAATTGTACTTCGCGCCGTTGAATCCAGCGCATCGTACTCCGCGCGAATCCAGTCTACGCAGTGAGCCTGATAGGGAAAAGTCTTTTGCCGCCAGGGTTTGTCATCGACCAGGCATTCCACCTTCGACTCTCCGGCTTGAAAGGCGGCCGCGTTGGCCAACATGACCGGCACGTAGGTTCTCCCTATTTCCTCAAGCAATGCCAAAAGTGTTTGCGGCACGTCTGCGTCCGGGAACCAGTGTTGCGGTTCCGGTTCCAGGCCGGACAGATCTTCAGTGAGCGAAACCCACGAATAGACTCGCGGAGCCTGTTGCAAAGCTATACCGGACGAAGTCGGATCGAATTGGGCCAATTGAGTGAGCTGTCCGAATACCGCAAAGTCCGAGGCGCCGGGCCGTTTGCCCATGAGGAACGGATGGCGTTCGAGATGCCGGGTAAACAGTCGCAGAAATCGCTTGTAGCTGGCCTCGATTATCGGCGCCGTCGTCGCGTTGGATCCCACCACGTAAAGGCGATCGATCTGGCGTTGGCCGAACTGTTTCGAGGCTTCCGCGAGCGACTTGTCGGGCGCGGTGATATCCCCCCAATAGGGAAGAATCCTGGCAGCCATTTCCGCGTCAGCCTCAAAGTGCCAGCGGTAGTGAAACATCGCCTTGGTCAGCCATTCGTCGGCGTAGTCCTCAAGCAGGTAGTCAAGAAAGCGAAGCACGGGACTGTCCGGGATAACCGAACGGCCGGCATGTTCGTTTTCTAGCCGGCGAAGGATATGGGTTGAATCGATATGCGCTTCAAACTTGCCGTCATCGTCCTGGAAATAAAAGACGGGGATAAGATTCACTTTGGGTTGCGGCAGTCCCCTGGTCTCACCGTGTCGAGCGTGCAGATAGCGGTAGGGCAACCGCCGGTATCGCAACAGGCTGAGCATCTTCCGGGTGTAGGGGGAGCCGGGCAGGCCTTTCAGGAGAATCATTCGATTGCTTGGCTTCTTTCCGCTGAGGCTATCCGCATTCGTCCTGCTTGTCACGCCCGCCGGGCGTTATTCCAGGGAGCGAGGTTTACACCGGCAACCGGTAGCGCGTAGAGTGCGAGGGATTGACCACTCAACCTGTTTTCCGGGAGTTTCGCATGACCCATCGCCGACAGTTTCTCAAGTATCTGGCTGCCAGTCCGTTGCTTACCAATTTTTCCGCTTTCGCCCAGGAAGTGGAGGAAACGCTGGGAGAACGACTGACCGACCCCAGCGAAGTCATCAACGTTTTCGAAATGGAGGCATTGGCCCGGGAGAAATTGCCGCCCGCCCATTTCGGCTACCTGGCGACAGGCGTGGACAGCGACGAGACGATTCGCGCGAATCGCGAAGGCTTCAGTCGTTTTCAGATAAAACCGCGGCGGCTTGTCGACGTAAGCGATGTAGACACATCGATCGATCTGCTGGGCACCGAGACCGGATCACCGATCGTACTTTGCCCGGTGGCAAGCCAGGGCGCCTACCACGCCGAAGCGGAATTGGGCTCGGCCAGGGCTGCCAGAGCGAAAGGGCATCACATGATTCTGTCCACGCAGTCATCGACTTCCGTCGAGGCGGTGACAGAAGCTCGCGGGGCGCCGATCTGGCATCAACTGTATGCAACGAATCGCTGGGAAAATACCGTGCAGATGTTGCAACGGGCGGAAGCGGCGGGGTGCACCGCGGTGTGCCTGACAATCGATTTGCCCGGCGGGCGAAATACCGAAACCCAGGCGCGAATGACCCGTTCCGATACGCGGGATTGCACCGTCTGCCATACAGGGCAGCTAAAGCCGATATTCGACGGCCTGGATATGCAGGGAGCGAGCTTGAACAATCCCGCCATGACCTGGGAGGTGATCGGACGCATGAAGGAAGTTACCGACATGAAAGTGATCATCAAGGGCGTTGAAGTCGCTTTTGATGCCGCCATGGCGGTGCAGAGCGGCGCGGACGGCATCGTGGTTTCGAATCACGGCGGCAGAGCGACCGAAACGGGCAGAGGCACGATTGAATGCCTGCCGGAAGTCGTAGCCGCCGTAAACGGACGCATTCCCATCGTGATCGACGGCGGCTTTCGCCGCGGCACCGATGTATTCAAGGCGCTTGCCCTGGGCGCCTCCGCGGTGGGTATCGGCAGGCCCTATTGTTTCGGGCTGGGCGCCTTCGGACAGGCAGGCGTGGAGCGGGTTCTGGACCTGCTGAACCGCGAGCTGCTGATCGCCATGCGCGGCAGTGGAACCACAAGCGTCGACGCGATCGGGCCCGAGTATGTGCACGGCCTGGGTCAACGGGCCTGAAAGTGCGATGGGAAGGAGCCATGATTGGAAGAGTCGGACTTGACCTCTCATGGTTCCGGGTCTGTGCGTTGCTGGTCGGAGTGGTCTGTGCGGGAAGCGCTTTAAGCCAAGCTGATTCGCCCGCGGACGAGGCGGAAGTTCGCGCCGCTGTCGGGGCGATGCTGGACGACTTTCTCAACGTCAGGGCGATACGTCCATTTGCGCCCGAGTTGTCGCTGGAAGAAGCGTATCGCTGGCAGGACGAACTGGTGGATATGCTGCGCCCGACCTGGGGAGAGGTAGTCGGCTACAAGACGGGCGGACACAATCCCGGCCCCAGCAGTCCGTACTTTCCGCCCGGCGGCATCAGGGCGCAGATGCTGTCCGGCATGTTCGTGAGCGACGGCGCCGCGGTCCGGGTCGACGAGATGGGAGCGGAAAGTTTCCTCGAAGCCGACTTCGCCTTTCGCGTAGGCAGCGAGTCCATCAACGAGGCGCGAACCGACCTCGAAATACTCGCCGCGCTCGAAGCCTTCGTTCCGTTCGCCGAGGTGCCCGACCCGACCGCCGAGCCGGACGATAACGCAACGGTTCGCGCCGTGGTCGGAAACATGACCAGCCGAATTGCCTTGACCGGCGAACCCGTACCCATGGAGCCGACCGAAGAGTGGCTGGATCGATTGAACAACATGGAATACGCCGTACTCGACGAGAACGGCAGCGTGATCGAGCGGCGCTCGATGGCGGACTGGTACCAACCCATCGACGTGGTCAGATGGCTCCGGGACCACTTGCAGACTTACGGCAAGAAACTGATGCCGGGGCAACTGCTATCCCTGGGCAATCTCGGCATCAACCGGCCGTTTTTCGAAGGAACTACAAGGGGCGATGTCTACACCGGCAACCGGTACCGCGTGGAGTATTACGGCCTGAGGGCCGACGGGCAACCGGCCACGGTAACCATCAACCTCGTCCGCTGATCAAAACGAAAAGAGCGCCGGCCGGATAATTCCGGCCGGCGCTCCCTGCTAACCTGGAACTGTATTTAACGCCTAGCGGTCGCGGTAAGTGGCTGTCGGGGGCAATTGTGCTCCGGACAAGTCAGCCGGAATATCGCGCTCGGCGACGACTGTGTGCGAAATCGTGCCGATTCCCTCGATGCTGGCGCTGATGTTCTCACCGTCAACCAGATAACCCGAGCCCGTGGCGCGCTGAACCCGGCCTGCGCCGGTGCCGCCGGAGGTGCCGCTTTGCAGCACGTCGCCGGGGAACACGGTGATCAGGGACGAAGCGTACTCGATCAGCTCAGGAATGTTGTGGATCATGTCGCCGGCCTGGGCTTCCTGAACCGTCACGCCGTCGATAACGGTGATCTGGTGCAGGCGCTCCATCGGATCGCCGTAAAACTCCTTGGGCACGATCCAGGGTCCGTGCGGGGCGAAGGTGTCATGGCCCTTGCCGACGAACCAGTCCGAACCCGAACCGTAACCGCCCGGCGGGCGGCCGCCGCGGTCGGAAACGTCCATGGCGACCATGTAACCGAATACGTGATCGTAGGCGCGGTTGGCCGAGATGTACTTGCCGGTCTTGCCGAAGACGATGGCCATCTCCACTTCGTACTCGATCTCGTCGCGGCCGAAGGGCATGACGATGTCGTCACCGTCGCCGATCACCGCCCCGCGCGTGGGCTTGAGGAACAGGTAGGGCACGCCGCGGTTTTCCTGGCGCTGGCGGGTGCGTTCCGCCAGTTGCTGCGGGGTGCAACCTTCGCAGGCGTGGGTATAGAAGTTCACCGCCGCGTTCATGATCTTGCTGGGGTACTGGATCGGCGCCTGGATGTCGACGGAGTCCACCGGATGCACATAGGCGGTGTCGCCGCCGAGCAGGTCTTCCGCGACCAGCCAGTTCATGAGTTCGTAGAGCCGGAATTTCAGGCCGTACTCGTATTGCTCGATCAGCCCGACCATATCCCCGGGCATTTCCATATCGCTGTATTGCCATTGCATCTGCATGGCGCGGTTCGCGGCATCGAGGTCAACGATCAGCGAGTCGTCGCGTACGACGAGGCCCACGAACGGTGTGTCGTTCACCGCAAAGGTGCCGACCTTGAAGGGCTCGACGGACTCCGTGGCCTGGGCCAGGGCCTGGCCGGAGACGGCGACAATCGCCAGCGCCGCGGCGAACATCAAGCTGGAAACGGACTTTCGTATCATTTTCCTACTCCCATGCTGAAGATGAAAACGATGAAAAGAACACCTTTCATCGCATTGGTATCAGGGAAGTCGAGCATATGGGGAAAAGATAGATGAGTCAAAGGGGTGTGCGGGTTGCAAGAATTTTGGCTTACGGCGGTCTTAGTCAATATGTACATCGCCTTGAAATACATGTTGCCGCGCAATTTGCATATGGACTATTATGGACTATGTTTTTGAAAAGCAACGGCAATCCGTGAATCATAATCCTCCATCCCGTCAACGAATCTGGACGGTCGCTGAAGCCAAGGCGCGTCTCTCCGAAATTTTGCGGCTCGCTGAGAAAGAAGGTCCGCAACGGATAGGCGCGCGCCGCGCCTTCGTGGTCGTTCCCGCCGATTTGTGGAATTCAGGTCGGGACAAGCGCAAACCGTTAGGTCGATGGCTTGTCGAGAACTTACCTCAGGGCGTCGAGCTTGAGCTCCCGGATCGAAGTTCGAGCCGGGAGGCGCCATTCCAGGAAGAGAACGAAGCGAAATGACGGGCTTTCTGCTCGACACTAATGTCGTATCGGAGGTTGTTCGCGAGTTACCCAACCCCGGCGTGACTCGCTTCCTCACTGACAATGGTGATTTGTGGATATCAACGATTGCAATTCACGAACTTGAATTCGGATTGCAACTTCTGGCCAAAGGGCGAAGGCAATCCGCTTTGCGCGAAGGAATATCCCGGTTCGTTGACACATACACGGATCGAATCCTGCCGATCTGCCACGAAAGCGCGAAATGGGCGGCAATCCTGAGAGTGCAGGCAAAGCGATCCGGCCGCGTACTCGATCTGGCGGACGCTCTTGTCGCCGGAGTGGCCATTGCCAACAATCTGACATTAGCCACCAGGAACCTTCGGCACTTCGACAATTTGGCCATGAGCGCCATAAGTCCCTGGAAGAACGCCTGAAGGCACATTCCGGCGTTGGGTGTCCTCACCACGGGCCTGCGATGGTTACGGCCAGGGCCAGCAAGGCGAGGGCGGGCAGAAATACGTTGGCGGGTCTTTTCATCACTGCACCTGGAATCTGACGAAGTTGATAGGTAGAGGCTATCTGCTACCGCATGTATGCAGTCGACAACCTGCAAGCGCCCGGCCGTCCAGCCGGACGCGTCAGGTCGATCCGCTTATTCCGTGTGCTGGTAATGCCCCATCAGCATGCCGGTGGCCAGGACGTGACCGTCGATGGCTTCGAGCAACTGGTCCTTGTTCAGACCGGGTTCGAGACCGAGATCGGCGTCGATGGCGTAGACCCGGAAGTGATAGGCGTGGAGATGGCCGTTATCGGGCGGGCGCGGGCCGAAGTAGCCGGGCCGGTTGAGCCCGTTGTGGCCGTTGATCGCGCCTTCAAGACCGTCAATGCCCATGACTGCGGCGTCGGTAGCCATTCCAGCCGGGAGGCCGGCGGCGCCCGCAGGAATGTTGTACACGACCCAGTGTACGAAGGGATTCTCCATCATGCCGATCGTGACGACTTCCGGGTCGTCGCAGATCAGCGCCAGTTGCACCGTGCCTTCGGGCAGGTTCGACCAGGACAGGTCGATCGACGTGTTGTCTCCATAGGCGGAGTTTGCAAGCGGGACCATGCCGTGATGTTCGAAGACGGAACTCGTAACCGTAATGGTTTCGGGTATGTCCTGCGCAAAAGCGGCGAACGAAAACAGCAATGCCACCATGGCGCCGGCAACAAAATTCAACTTCTTCATGGATAAATCCTCAAGGATTATGGTTGTCGGCGCAATACTACAGATTGCCGGCGGTGTTGACCAATCCGCGGGAATCGGCTCGACGGCGAGGTTGTTGAAATTTGTAACTTCATGATCTGGTGAGGCAATGCTATTCTTGATCGGATATGGCAAGGGTTCCATCGGACATGATCAGACCGCTTGCATTCGGCATAGGCGTATCGGCATCCGGCTTGCTACTGGCCGCGGAGGCGCCCGGCGCCACTGGCGACGCCAGCGCGCAGCGGGCGCTGCTCGACCGTTATTGCGTGACCTGCCATAACCAGGCGATCGTGAACCTGCCGGAAACGCCGGGGGAATCGCAACTTTTCGCGCAACTTCGCGACGTCGGCCTGACTTTCGACACCGAGAACGTTTTCGACGTTTCGGAGAATCCCGCGCTGTGGGAAAACGTCGTCCGCAAACTGCGGGTTGGCGTGATGCCGCCGCCGGAGAATCCGCGCCCGGACAAGGCGAGTTACGACGGCTTTCGCGCCTGGCTGGAAACCGAACTCGACCGCGTCGCCGCGCGGGGAGTGAATCCGGGACGGATCGAGGCCTTTCATCGCCTCAATCAGACCGAATACCGCAATGCCGTGCGCGACCTGCTAGACCTCGACATCGAAGTCGCCGAACTGATTCCGCCCGATCCGCCCGATCAGCACGGCTTCGACAACAACGCCGAAGTGCTGTCGCTGTCGCCTGCCCTGATGGAACGATACGTTTCGGCGGCGCACAAGATCGCGGAACTTGCCGTGGGCGCCGCGCCGCGCTCGACCCTGATCAAGACCTATGAAGTGCCGCTGAACCTGATCCAGGACGACCGCCTCAGCGACGAATTGCCTTTCGGCTCACGCGGCGGCGCCGCGTTCGAACATAACTTCCCGGTCGACGGCGAATACCGCTTCACCATCAAGTTGCAGACCAACTACGTCGATTTCGTGCGCGGCTACGACGCGCCCGGCGAGATCGAGGTCAGTCTCGACGGCGAGCATATCGAGACCTTCGGCTTCGGCGGCGACGCCCCCGGCACGCCGGCGCCATACAGTTTCGCCGGCAACATTCGCGGCAGCGACGACTGGGAAGAATTCATGATGATCTTCGCCGAGGAAGGATTCGAAATCGAGATTCCGGTCGAAGCCGGCCCGCGCGTCATCGGCGCGACTTTTCCGCGCACGATGTGGGAACCCGAGGGTATTCAACAGCCGCGTCTGTTCGGCTACCACCTCGCGGTGACCGAATTGCCCGACGCCAACCCGAGCCTGGGAAGCATTTCGATCGAAGGTCCCCTGTCGGTCGCCGGGCCGGGCGATACGCCCAGCCGGCGGCAGATCTTCACTTGCAACCCCGCCAGCGCCGATCAGGAGCCGGCCTGCGCCAGGGAGATACTCGACACATTGGCGCGCCGCGCCTATCGCCGCCCCGTGAGCGAGGGCGATCTTGCCGAACTATACGAATTCTTCGAAGCCGGCCGCCGCGAAGGCGGATTCGACACGGGCATTCAATACGCCCTCGAACGGGTGCTCGTTTCTCCCGACTTCCTGTTCCGCATCGAGCGGGACCCGGCCGTGGCTGAACCCGGATCGGTTTACGCGATCAGCGATCTCGAACTCGCATCCCGGCTGTCCTTTTTCCTCTGGAGCAGCATTCCCGACGATGAGTTGCTCGATCTGGCCGAACGCGGCGCCTTGCGCGAGCCCGGCACGCTCGAAAGCCAGGTGCGGCGCATGATGGCAGACCCGCGGGCGGGCGCCTTCATCGAGAACTTCGTCGGACAATGGCTGTACCTGCGTAATCTCGACGGACATTACCCCCTGCCTTCGGGCTTTCCCGAATTCGACGAAAACCTGCGCGAAGCCTTCAAGCGCGAGACGCAGCTTTTCCTCGACGAGCAGATTCGCTCGGATCGCAGCATGCTCGAATTGCTCAGCGCCGATTACACCTACCTGAACGAAAGACTGGCGCAACATTACGGGATTCCGGAAATCTACGGCAGCCGCTTCCGCAAGGTCTCGCTCGACGGCGCCCAGCGCGGCGGACTGCTCGGCCATGGCAGCCTGCTGACGGTGACTTCGTATCCGAATCGCACTTCGGTGGTGTTGCGAGGCAAGTTCGTGCTCGAAAACCTGCTCGGCGCGCCGCCGCCCGAGCCGCCGCCCAACGTGCCCGCGCTCGAGGAAGCGAACGAGGAAGGCAGGGTGCTGACCATGCGCGAGGCGATGGCGCAGCATCGCGAGAATCCGGCCTGCCGCTCGTGCCACGCGGCCATGGACCCGATCGGATTTTCGCTGGAGAATTACGATGCCGTGGGCAAATGGCGCACCCGCTTCGCCGGCCAACCGATCGACGCCTCCGGGGCAATTCCCGGCGGCTCCGAGTTCAGCGGCCCCGACGGCCTGGCGAACCTGCTGCTCGAGCGTCCCGGCGACTTCGTCGGCGCGGTGACCGAGAAATTGATGACCTATGCCCTGGGGCGTGGTCTGGAGTACTATGACATGCCGGCTGTGCGTTCGATCGTTCGCAACGCCGAAGAGGACGACTATCGCTGGTCATCGGTGATAATGGGCGTGATCGAAAGCGCCCCGTTCCAGATGCGGAGGACAGAATTATGATCATTCTGAAAAAGAGACTATCAAGGCGCACGATGCTGCGGGGGCTCGGCGCAAGCCTGGCGCTGCCGCTGCTCGACAGCATGATGCCGGCGCTCGGCAATACCGCGCCCGAGGCATCGCGCCGACTCGGCGTAGTCTACGTGCCGAACGGCATGGCAATGAAAGCCTGGACTCCAGCCGCCGAGGGAGCGGATTTCGAACTCACCCGGATTCTCAAGCCGATGGCCGCCTACCGGGACCGCATGCTCGTCCTCACCGGCCTCAACGGCGTGCCGAGCAACGCCGGCGTACACGCCAGCGCCTCCACGCGCTTTCTTACCGGAGTGACTCCGGCCCGCACGGAAAACGATCTCCAGGCCGCGGTTTCGATCGACCAGCTCGCGGCGCGCAGGTTCGGCCAGGAAACCCAACTCGGATCGCTGGAACTCGCGCTCGACGAGAACGACGTGTTCGGTTCCTGTGACATCGGTTTCAGTTGCATGTACACCAGCACCATCGCCTGGCGCGACGCGAATACGCCACTGCCGATGGAAACCAATCCGCGGCTGGTTTTCGAGCGTCTCTTCGGCAACATCGGCACCACGGACCCGCAAGTGCGGCTCCAGCGCATCCGCAAGGACCGCAGCCTGCTCGACTCGCTGACCGAGCGGGTAGCCGAACTCAACCGCAGCGTCGGCGCTGGCGACCGCGCCAAGCTCGACCAGTATCTCGACGCCGTGCGCGACGTCGAACGGCGGATCCAGATGGCCGAGGAGCAAAGCGGCCGCGACCTGCCCGAAGTGACGCAGCCGTCGGGCGTGCCCGGAACTTACGAAGAGCACGCCAAGTTGATGTTCGACCTGCAGGTGCTCGCCTACCAGACCGACCTGACCCGCGTCATCACTTTCATGATGGGGCGGGAACTGAGCGGACGCACCTATGCCGAGATCGGCGTGCCCGACTCGCATCATCCGACTTCGCATCATCGCGACGATCCGGTGCTCTACGAGAAGGTCACCAAAATCAACGAGTTCCACACCAGCCTGTTCGCTTACTACCTCGACAAGCTCGACGCGACGCCGGACGGCGACGGATCATTGCTCGACAGCATGTTGCTGCTATACGGCGCCGGCATGTCCGACAGCAATCAGCACGACAATCGCGGATTGCCGCTCGTGCTGTTCGGCGGCGGCGCGGGCAAGCTCAAGGGCGGCCGGCACATCCGCTATCCGGAAGGTACGCCCGCCAGCAACCTGCATCTGACGATGCTCGACAAGATGGGCATGCCCGTGGACAAGTTCAGCAACAGCACCGGTCCGCTCGAATTGTTGAGCGAGGTGTAGCTCCGCAGCCCCGGGGAGAACCCATGATCGGGAGCGCGCTGTCCAGGCGAACCGAAGCCGCACCGCTTCATTGCCGGATCAGGCTGATTGCAGGTCTGGCGCTGGCGTTTCTCCTCTGCCCGGCCGGCGCGATACTGGCTTCGGAAGCCTCCCTGATCGAAACGGCAAGACACCAGGATGCCGGGGCCGTGCAGATTCTGCTCGAAGGCGGCGCCGATCCGGATCAGCGCCAGGCGGACGGCGCCACGGCCTTGCATTGGGCGGTGTACCGGCAAGACATGGAAATGGCGGGCCTGCTGCTGGCGGCCGGCGCCGATGTCAATGCGGTCAATCGCCTGGGCGCCTCGCCGCTTTTCGTCGCTACCGAAGGCGACAATGCCGGCCTGATACGGCAATTGCTCGAAGCCGGAGCCGACCCCGACATCGCCCTGCCGATAGGCGAAACGCCAGTCATGACCGCGTCACGCGTGGGCTCGGCCGAAGGCGTTCGCGACCTGATCGCAGCCGGAGCGGACGTGAACGCCGTAGAGCGCTCGCGCGGGCAGACCGCCCTGATGTGGGCGGCGGCCCAGGGGCACATGGAAGTTGCGACGGCGCTGATCGAAGCGGGCGCCGATCTGGAAGCGCGTTCCATGGTGCGCCCCCGACTCATGTTTGCCGATGCCTCGAACGGAGGCGCGTTCGATCAGGGCGTCGTCGAACAACTCGGCGGCTACTCGCCCTTGCTGTTCGCGGCGCGCAACGGTCATGGAGGCGTAGCTCGGCTGCTGTTCGAAGCGGGAGCGGAAATCGACGGTGAAGCGGGCAACGGAGCGAGTCCCCTCGTGGTTGCGGTCCATAGCGGGCACTTCGTGCTGGCGCGTCGGTTGCTCGAACGCGGTGCCGAGCCGAATGCGATCGGCGCGGGCTATAACGCGCTGCATGCCGCGGTGCTTCGCGGCGATCTCGAAACGGTGAACGCGTTGCTCGAACATGGCGCCGACCCGAACGTGCGGCTCGAACGGCCGACGCCGACACAGCGCGCGAGCGAAGACTGGGCGCTGCGAACCCCCGTGGTGAGCGCCACGCCCTATTGGCTGGCGGCCAACTTCCGCGAGGCGGAAATCATGCGCGCGCTCGAACGGGCCGGAGCGGACCCGCTCATGACCACGCAGGAATCCTTCCGCCGCCTGCGTGATCGGGAATCCCGCGAGAATCCGCCGCCGCCGGAGGTCGTGGGAGGATTTGCGAGTGCGCTGCAGGCGGCCGTGCGAGGCGCCAGCGACCGCGACCGATATTATGTCCTTGCGACCGAAGACCCGGTCGGTGAAGAGCGGCTGGCCCTGGAAGCGGTGCGAGCGGCAACCGAACACGGCGTCGATCTCAATCACGCCGATTTCACCGGCTCGACGGCGCTGCACGACGCGACGGCGAGAAACCTCGTAACCATCGTCAGGGAACTGGCCGAGAGCGGGGCGGATGTGAACGCGCTCAACGGTCGCGGCATGACACCGCTCGATATCGCCGAGGCGCCGGCGAGACGGTCCGTATTGAACCTGGAATCGAACGCACCCGTCCCGACAGAGTCAGCAGCCGATGTGCTGCGGGAATTCGGCGCCCTGCTTTCGCAGGACTTGTAGGATTGCGGCCTCGATCCGTCGCCGTCTGGCGGGCGACTACTGCAGTGCGTAAATCACCAATTCCGGGACGGGAGTGCTGAGTAGACTTAGAGCTATGAATTGCTTGCCATCAACGCTGTAACTCATGGGCGCCCCGCCTGGATTGGCGGGGAGATCGATGCTTGCCAGCTCCGCGCCGGTCGACTTGTCGCGAGCTATCAGTTTCGGGTTGCCGCCGGTGTTTTGCGCGTGGATCAGCAAGGTCGAAGTCACCAGTACGCCATGGCGCCCGCCTCCGCCAAGCGGCGGCAGCTCGATGCCTTCCACGGCGGGGCTGTTTTCCACGCGGGCGAAACCGGCGCCATTCGGAACCTGCCAGAGAATCTCGCCCCGGTTCATGTCGTAGGCGGTGATCGTCGAATAAGGGGGTTTCAATATCGGCAATCCCCGGGGGCCGGGCACGCCCTGGTTCGACAGGCGCGTGTAGTTGAAGTTGGACTCGTCGGCGCCCAGAGTGACCATCAGCGGCACCGTGGGGTTGTTCGACGAGGGCACGAACAGGACGCCGGTTTCCGGGTCCACTCCCGCTCCCGGCCAGTTCGCGCCGCCGCCGGCGCCGGGCAGCAGGATCGTGCCGCGGTGGCCGTCGTCGTCGGGCAGGCTGGGGGGAGTGAACAGGGGCCCATAAGTGTAGTTTTCCAGTATTTCCAGGGCTTCGGCGCGTAACTCCGGCGTGAAATCAATCAGATCGTCTTCGCTCAGTCCCTGGGTCGCGAAGGGCGGCGGCCTGGTGGGAAAAGGCTGGGTCGGCGAGGCTCTTTCACCGGGAATGATGCCTTCGGGCACAGGCCGCTCTTCGATGGGCCAGACCGGCACTCCGGTCGCGCGGTCGAAGACGTAGACGAATCCCTGCTTGGTGACCTGGGCGATGGCGCGGATTTCCCTGCCGTCCAGGTTGAAGTCGATCAGGTTCGGCGCGGCGGGCGTATCGTAGTCCCAGATGCCGTGATGGATCATCTGGAAATGCCAGACCCGCTCGCCCGTGCGGGCGTCGAGCGCGACCAGGCTCTGGGTGAAGAGATTGTCGCCGGGACGATGTCCGCCGTAGAAATCGTTCGTCGGCGCCTCGGTCGGCAAGTAGACATAGCCGAGTTCGGGGTCGGCGCTCATCATGGTCCAGACGCCGCCGTTGCCGGTGTAACGCCAGGACTCTTCCTGCCAGGTCTCGACGCCGAACTCGCCCTGCTGGGGAATCGTGCGAAACGTCCAGATCAGTTCCCCGCTGCGCACGTCGTAGCCGCGAATCCACCCCGGCGGCCGCTCCTTGTAACGGGGCCGATTCGAAGTGATCTGCTGCACGACCACCACATCGCCGACGACCACCGGCGGCGATACTGCCCCGAGGGGCTGTGCGCCCTGCCAGTCGAGCGCGTCGCGGTCGGCTCGCGGGATGCCTTCGGTCATATCGATCCGTCCGCCGGCGAAATCGGTATCCACTTCGCCGGTTTCGGCGACGAGCGAGAACACGTAGCCGTCGTTGGTGCTGACGATCACCCGCGAGTCTTCTCCGTCGCTCCACCAGGCGACGCCCCGGTGATGAAATCCCAGGGGACTGATGGGCGGGCCCGACAGATAGACTTGCGGGTCATGGCTCCACAACATCTCGCCGCTGGCCGCATCGAGCGCCGCGACCTGGTTCAGCGCAGTGCGCATGTAGAGCACGCCGTCGATCATGAGCGGCGTCGCCTGCAGCCGGCCGAAGCCCGGTTCGTTGCCGGCGCCGAGCAGCGCCTCGAAATCGAGATCGGCATCGATGGACCCCCAGCGCCAGGCGATTTCGAGATCGCCGAAATTGTCGGCATCGATCTGGCCGAGGGCTGTGTACTTGGTGGAGCCGGCGTCGGCGGCGTAGCTTGGCCATTCGCCTTTGATATTGCCGTACTGCCCTGCCGCGCCGAATCCGGCCAGAAGCAAACCGCAGCCGGTGAGCAAGGCAATCAAGGTCTTCATGCCGGACGCCCCGTTCAGTCTTCCCGTGTCCATTGTTCGCTCAAGCTCTCCCGGTCCACCGGTTGCCCGCGAAGATAAACTTCATCGATCAGCCGGGTGTTGTTTATGTCCTCTAGCGGATTGGCGTTAAGGATGACGAAATCCGCCGCCTTGCCTTCGCGCAACTCGCCCACGTCATCGAGCCCGAAAGCCGCCGCGGCGCGTGAAGTGCCGGCCACGAGAGCTTCCATCGGCGTCATCCCCATGCGCACGAACAAGGCGAGTTCGACGTGATCGGCATAGCCGAAGAAGTCTCCCACGGCGCCGGCGTCGGTGCCGAGGATAACCTGATCTTTCAGTTTGAGCAGATTGTCCGCGAGCATGGCCGAGCGTTGTTCTTCAGCGGCGCTGCGTTCGGCCGGGGGCGGCGAGTAGTTTTCGTTCAGCGATTCGAGCACCGAAGGCGGAACCTGATCATGGAAGTAAGGGTCGCGAAAAGCCGGAACGTACCAGGGCTCGCGCTTGGTGACCATGCCCAGGGTCGGGACGATGTAGACATTGTTGCGCCGGATCATTTCGAGATATTCATCGTCCACGGCGCGGTCGAAGGGCATGTGGATGAAGCGCCGGTTGCCCGCCGCGACCAGCGCCTTGTGATCCGCAAGAGTCATGGCGTGGGCGACGATGCGAATGTCCTGTCTCGCGGCTTCGTTCAATACCGCCCGGTAAGTATCGGGCGCCACCTTGATCTGCGCGCCGCGGCGCTCGTCCCGGTCATCGATCCATATCTTGGCGATCCGGTAACCGCGCGCGGCAAGTTCGCGCACGGTGCGGACCCCCTGCTCCGGATCCGCGACCGGATTCACTCCCCAATAATCGGGATCGTCGGTGAAACGCGGATTCGGGCCGCCCCCCGGCGATCCCAGGCCGGGCGAAAGGTGATAGCGGGCGCCGCCGACATTGCCTTTCCGCTGTTCGAGCTTTACGCGCAGCGCCACGTCTTCCTTGTCGCTGCCGGTGGAAATGATGGTGCCTACGCCGTAATAGGCATGTCGATAAAGATGATCGATCAGATTTTCGTCGGTGAAATATTGCGAGCCCCAGTTGCCGTAAGCCTCCCAGCCGAGATGGGCATGGGTGTTGACCAGGGCGGGGATGACTGTCTTGCCGGTCAGGTCGTGGGAAACGTCGCAGCCTGAATTCGCGGCGCCGGTATCGAGAATGACGCCGCCGCGTATGCGCAGCGTCGCACTTTCGAGAATGTCACCCCTGCCGTCGATCAGGCGCGCATTCGAGAAACATTCGACCTGCGCCGCTCCCGCCCCGGCTGCCGACGTTTGTGCGAAAGCGCCGAGCGCCGCGGCAAGCAGGGCAAAGCCCGCGGGAACCGCGATCAGGCAGCGCCGAATCCGCATTATTGTTAACCGTTTCACAAGCGCTCCGCGAGAAAGGCGGCCGAATCTTCGGCGTTCATCAGGGCGACCACCTTGTCGGGATCGACCCTGAAAGTGATATAGGTGGCATGATCGGGAATCTCGATGAATTCGTGGCCCGTGCCCGCCGGAATCACGAACACGTCGCCCGCCTTGAGTTCCGTGGTAACTCCGTTGCGCACATCTCTGGCATTGTGTCCGGGGCCGTTGAGATTGGTTACGTTGTAACTGTCCGAGGCTCTTGGCACTGGGTCGACCAGTTCCGGCCCGGTCAGCACCGTGCCGCCGCCGGAGAGCATGTAGTAAATCTCGCTGACCAGGCTGTGTTCCGCGACCCGGTTGGCGCGCTCCGCCAGGGCGTTTCGATGCACGAGCGATACCTGCACCTGCGTACGCCCGACATCGAGCGAGCGAATCTGCATGTCGCCCACCGTTTCGCGCTGCCCCAGGCTCACGTATTGCTGAATTTCTTCCAGCGATACCAGCTCGGCCTGACACATGTCGCAGGAGGGCTCGACGGTACGTTGCGCCGTGATGCGGCCGGCGAGAAAAACCACCGGCAACAGCATGAGCAGCCATACCAGTATTCGAGAAAGTCTGTACGAAGAAGTCATATGGTTTTCTCCAGATAGGGCAAGCCTTCAAGTCCCGCGTGCCGTTCTCGCTCCAGGCTGGTTTGCCAGCCGGGCGGCTTGATGAAGCAATACAAAATCTCGCCGGCGGACCGGGCCGTTGTCAACTTGACGCCAAATCGCCAAAAGCCGTGAAACAGCACCGATACAGGGTCCTGGGACTTCAACGGCTTGGTGATCCCGTATTCGACCGGTTCGTCTTCAGGCTCGAACGTTCCGAAGATCCGGTCCCAGACGATCAGGCAGCCACCATAGTTCTTGTCGATGTATTGCTCGTTGCGGCCGTGATGCACCCGGTGATGCGACGGCGTACTGAACAGAAACTCGAACCACGCCGGCATCTTTTTGATCTTTTCGGTATGTATCCACGCCTGGTAAATCTGATTGGCGATAATGCCGATGAGAACCAGCGCCGGATCGAAGAAAAGAGTCAGCGGCAAGTGAACCAGCCCGGTGAAGAAACTGTCCAGCGGACCGAACCGGTAGGCCATGGGAATGTTAATGTAGTCCGAACTGTGGTGGACGGTGTGGGTGGCCCACATGACGTTGATTCGATGAAACGCCCGATGCTCCCAGTAATACCAGAAGTCGGTGGCCAGCAGCACGAGCAACACGCTGCCGATACTCCAGCCCACCTGATAAATGGCGTATTGCCCGTAAATTACGTTCCCCACAGAATAGATCGAACCGATGCCGATCAGCGTGGCGAGGTAGGCCATTACTGCGATAAGCGGCAAGGTGGCAATGCTGGAGATCGAATCCAGCACGTAATGCCAGCTCAATCTGCGCCGGTAGATGCGGGACACGATTTCCCAGGCGCCGATTGCCAGAATAAACGCAAGGAAATACAGTCCGTAAGCGTCGTAAATCTGGTAAACCTGCGTCTGAAACGGGGTCAGTTGTTCAGATTCCATCAGCTAGCTCTCGCATCCGGTCCAAGTTGTCCAGGTTCGCTCGCCTTCATCGTCGTTTCCGGCATGAATTGTGACATGAATATCCGCGATGAAGGAAACTCCCGCGAAGTCCGGTCCTTCTCCGACATCTTCAGATTGATTTAGATAGTATTGACCGTGTTCGTATCGAGACTGATTGTTTCAGGATGTACGGGACGATGTCTGCTGATTTTGTTTTCCTGGTCTTGGACGCGTTTGCGGTGTTTGCCGTGGCGCTACTCGGCATTCAGTATCTCTGCCTATTGCCCAGGAACGCCAATGCCCAACTCCTGGGTGTGCTTTGTCTGGCTGCGGTCTGTCATGTCGTACTGGGAAGATACCAGTACGGGTTTTGGATTTCGGAGCCTTATCAGATAGCTCTGTCTCCTGTTTCCGAATCGATTCTGAACTTGCTGCGCAATACAGCCCCTGGTGTATTTCTCTTTCTTAGCCACTCGATGCTGCGTGACGGCAAGCGATTGCCAAAAACGCTTCTTGTCTTGTTTCTCGTGCAGTTGCTATTGGAGGAGCCAATCCATTTTGTGGTTGGTCCGGGCTTCCCGGCTGAGCGGTTACTGACTGAAATCGCGCCCACATTGTTGCAATCTCTCTTTCTCGGTTGGGCAATATTCTGGATCGTCGCCGAATGGCCATCGGACTTGATCGAAGCCCGGCGCGAACTGAGATTTCTATTCCTACTAGTCGTTGGCGTAAACATGTTGTTAGCCGGGTTGCTTCAACGGGTTGTCGTGCCGCAAAGTGAAATAGAAAACTACTTCGTGCACATGTTGCTGATGGCCATCAATACGCTGCTTGTCTGTGTAGTGCTTGTCCGCACGCTTGCTAGCGATAGCGCGCGCTTATTGCAAATTCCTGCGGAAATCCCCAGGACAGCGAAAAGCGAAGCGGTATCGCGAAGCGATCAGTTCACGCCGGTAAGTACAAAGGGCGGCGGCGAATCAACACGGCTGGTAGACACGCTATTCCGGCTTTTGGATGTCGACCGTGTCTATCGGCGTCCCAAGATCTCCATACGATCCTTGGCGGATGACCTGAGGCTTCCCGAGTATCGGATGAGAAAGCTAATTCACGAAGAGTTGGGTTTTCGCAATTTCAATGCCTTTTTGCATCACTATCGTATCCGCGAGGCCTGTGAGATGCTGTCCGATCCGGATCAGGTACGGACACCGATTTTGACGATTGCGCTCACGGTAGGCTACCAGTCAATCAACACGTTCAATCGAGCATTTCGAGAAATCCTCGGCGAAACGCCTTCGACATTTCGCGCCAGATCCCTTGACGGTCCCGACGATTCGACCGTGAAGACAATCTAAAAGCTTCACGAATTCTTCAAAACCTCCCTATTTTTTGAAATTGGCCATTTTTGACCAGTTTTTGGGGAGATTTGATCACGCAATTTGCCTGATGCTCCACCTGCAGGGGCGTGCTTCATCAAGGCGCCGCAACCATAAGAGACGATCGATTATGACTAATCGTGGCAAGCGAGAGTTGCTGGACGAACTCAAAATAGAACGGGACGGTCGATCCGGCGGTGATAATACGCAGCGAGATGCGAAATCTCCCTGGAAAAGACTATTTCCAAGTGTATTTGCCGTGGCGATCAGTAGTGGCTTGGTGGTGATGAACTGGCGCTCGATCGAATCTGCCGCGACAGGCGTATTCACGAATCCTGCGTCACAAGAGGAAATGATCGCCGACCTTGCAGTACAGGAATCTCCGGAACTATCTGGCCACTCTGCAGAAACGCTTGAACAGATCACGACGCTGACACCGGATGAGGCAGCCGCGTTCCCGAATCAAGATCTCGCCACGGTTCTTGATGCAACCGGCTACGTTGTTGCCCGAAGAACGGCAACTGTGGGCGCACAGGTCACAGGCAAACTTGAGAACGTGTTCGTCGAAGAAGGCGACCACGTACAGTCCGGCCAGGTAATCGCATTGCTTGATGATTCGGCTGCGCAAGCGGAATTTGCACTCGCCGAATCTCGATTGATGTCGGCCAAGTCACAATTGCGGGAACTTGAGATATCCATTGAGCACGCGGACAAGCGTCTGGCGCGTTCCGCGGAGTTGGCCAAGCGCCACCTCGTGAGCGAAGAGCGTTTGGATGACGACCGTCTCGCCAGAGATGGGTTGATCGCGAAACTACACAACGTTCAACACGAGATTGAAGTCGCGCGGCGCCAACGCGATGTGCGCGAGGTACAGGTTGCCGACACCCGCATCCAAGCGCCTTTCTCCGGAGTGGTTATAGACAAGCTGGTTCATCCGGGTGAAGTGGTATCACCAATGTCGGCTGGAGGCGGATGGATAGCCACGATGGTCGACATGGATTCACTGGAAGTCGAGGTCGACATCAACGAAGCCTATCTGAATCGGGTTTTCCCGCATCAATCCGCAAGGGTCAGATTGAATGCCTACCCGGGCAATAGCTATGAAGCGCAAGTAGTAGCGATCGTCCCTACCGCGGATCGCAACCGAGCGACTGTAAGGGTACGCATCGGCCTGCTCGAAAAAGACGACCGGGTGCTGCCGAACATGGGGGTGCAGGTTGGATTCGTCGGCAAGGCTGGTGAAGTCGTTACCGGCGCACAAGTCAACAAGTTGGAATCGAGGAACGAATCATGAGTGAACTGATCAGATGCACAAACGTTTGCAAGGAATACCTTCGCGGAGCGGAGAAAGTTGAGGTGTTGCGCAATGTGGATTTATCGGTGAAACGCGGCGCATTCATCGCGTTGATGGGGCCATCCGGTTCAGGGAAGACGACTTTGCTCAATTTGATTGGCGGTCTCGATGCGCCAACCTCGGGAGAAATTGAAGTCGATGGTCTGCGGCTGGATTCCGCGAACGCCAGATCCCTTGCCAGTTGGCGGGCTCAATCCGTCGGTTTCGTATTCCAGTTCTACAACCTGCTCCCGGTGTTGAACGCCCAGCGCAACGTTGAACTACCGTTGTTGCTCACAGACCTGTCCAGGTCGGAGCGCCACAAGAATGCAGCATTGGCATTGGACATCGTCGGATTGAGTGATCGAGGGAAGCACAAGCCGGGTGAACTCTCCGGTGGCCAGCAACAAAGGGTCGCCATCGCGCGGGCCCTGGTTTCCGATCCATGCTTGTTGGTTTGCGATGAGCCGACCGGCGATCTGGACCGGACCACGGCTGAAGAGATTCTGGAATTGCTTCAGACACTGCATCGAGAACTTGGGAAGACCATCTTAATGGTCACCCATGATCCCAAGGCCGCTAATCGTGCGGAATATACGCTGCACATGGACAAGGGAAAGCTGGTCTCGACCGTCGAGGGGCCGGACCTGGAACTTGAACCGGCGAGGACGGTGGCATGAAACTGATTTCACTATTGTGGGGAAACATGTTCCGAAAGCCGACGCGAACGTCGCTGACGTTTGTTTCCCTGGTTATCGCGTTCCTGCTTTTCATGCTCCTGCGAGCAATCTCGGACGCTTTCTCCGGGGGCGTGTCGCTGGAGGGTATGGACAGGATCGTCATTGATTCCAAGTACTCGATGACGGACAACCTGCCGCTTTCCTACGTCCAGCAGATTCGCTCGCTGGATGAAGTGGATCAGGTAACGAGCATGAGTTGGTTTGGCGGCTACTACAGGGAGCCGCGAAACTCCTTCGCTACTTATCCGGTCGATCCGGAGAGCTACTTCGACATATTCCCGGAGCAGCTAATCTCTGCCGAAACTCTCGGCCGATTCAACAACATCCGGGTTTCCGCAGTGGCTTCCGAGGCGCTTGCGGCGCAATACGGCTGGAACCCCGGGGATACGATTCCCATCATTCAGGACATCTTTCCCCAGGAAAACGGTTCCTGGACATGGCAATTCGAGCTTGCGGGCACCTTCGAATATTCCGGAGGACAACTCCTGCTCATCAACTACGACTATTTCAACGAAGCCGTTATCGGTTGGGGCAAAGATCAGGTTGGGTGGCTGGTTGGCCGGGTAGCCGACCCGCCAGAAGTCGACTCGACAATACAACTGATCGACGGCATGTTCGAGAACTCCTCGGACCCGACAAGGAGTACTACGGAAGACGAGTATCGTCGTCAGTTCGCGAGTCAGCTCGGAGATATAGGAACGATCAGCGGCATGATTCTGATGGCTGTCTTTTTCACGATCATTCTGTTGACTGGCAACACGGCGGCGCAGGCGTTTGCCGAAAGAGTGCCTGAATTGGCCACCATGAAGACGCTGGGCTTTTCCGACCTTTCGGTTGCGGCATTGGTGCTCGCTGAAGCCGTGGCGCTTTGTGTGTGCGGGGGAATGGTCGGAGTGGGAATCGCCTTGCTTTTGGAGCCAGGTCTCAATGCGAATTTGAGCGAGATGGTTGGCAGCTTTGACATGAGTGGGCAGAGCGCTCTTTATGCGCTGGGCCTGGCTACATTGCTGGGGTTGATCATTGGCGCCTACCCCGCCATTTCCGCAAAGCGCCTCACAATCGTTGATGCGTTACGGGAGCGATAACCATGTTTCAGCAAACTTTCAACATCACAGCAATGAACCTGCAGAATATCCTTTCCCGCAAAGGCTCGTCATCCATCATCGTCGTTGGCATTGCCGGCGTCGTCGGCGTGGTTGTCGGACTGCTTTCGATGTCCGAAGGAATCCAGTCTGCCTTGACGGAAACGAGCCATCCGGACCGGGTTCTTGTAATGCGCACGGGTACGCAGGACGAAATTACCGGTTGGTTGTCCGCCACGGAAGTCAATGTCCTCAAAGGTGTGGAAGGGTTGCGGACAGTCAGCGGCGAATTGGTGGTCGTTGTCGACCTTGTCACCAAAGGGACCGGGAAACCCGGAGTTGCCATAGTACGCGGTGTAGAAGCTTCAGCTTTCGAACTGCGGCCTGATTTGAGGCTGGTGGCGGGCCGCTCGTTTCAGCCCGGAAGAAACGAACTGCTCGTGGGGGTGAACGCAAGCGATACATACGAGGACCTCACCCTGGGGAGCAAAATCAGCTTTCGCAACACCATGTGGGATGTGGTAGGCCTTTTTGACGCGGAAGGCCAGGCGCACGATTCCGAAGTGTGGATGGATCTGCCGATCGCTCAGACCACTTTCAGACGTGACGGAGTGGTCAGCAACGCTCGAGCATTGTTCGACAGTAATGGCGATGCCGCAGCTGTGAGCGAACGCATCAGTCAGGAACCCCGGCTGCGCGCGGATCTCGTTGCCGAACGTGACTTCTACGTCCGGCAGTCGCAAGCCCAGACTGGCATGCTGGAGTCTTTCGCCTACCTGATCGGCGCAATCATGGGCCTTGGAGCAGTGGTTGCGTCAATCAACACCATGTACTCCTCCGTGAGCACACGCTCAGTGGAAATCGGCACGCTGAGAGCGCTGGGCTTTTCAAACGTCCCGGTCGTGGTTTCAGTGATGGTCGAGGCTTTGCTGCTTGCCCTCGTTGGCGGTCTCCTCGGTAGCGTTATCGTGTATTTACTGTACGACGGATTCTCCAGCTCCACCTTGAATGTAGGGAGCATGTCGCAAGTTGCGTTCGAATTTTCGGCAACGCCACGATTGCTGCTCATCGGTCTGGCCAGTGCTCTATTGCTGGGAGCGATCGGCGGGCTGCTCCCGGCTCTTCGCGCGGCGCGATTGCCTGTCATCGCGGCTCTGCGTTCTGGATAGAAGTTGAAGGCCTCGTGGCTTAGCCATTCGCCCACCGGATCCTGAAGTCGGAAGCAACGACTGAGACTACATCGTTGGCGGCCATCCTTTCGTGAGTGTACCGACCGCCTTGCGGGGCGACCGTTGCTCTCTTGTCCACATCCGCCCGGCGCGAACCGGCGCGAAAGTAAATGACCATGACTGCCTTTTTTGGAGTGTGGCGATTCACTCGTTGCGCGTACCTATTCGGCAGTTCGCTTACCGTGAGCCTCGCGGGCTCCAGATGGGCGCTACCCAACCGTGCGACGTTCTGCCAAGGTCCATCCGCTTGCGGCTTCAGGACCGCCGAATTGTCTTGCGACTTCGGCCTTAAGCCATTTTCAGTACGCGCCGGGACGCGTCTTTGCGTTTCCTTTTGGATGCGTATTACCGGACTCGAACCGGCGACCGATCGCTCCCTAGGCGATTGCTCTACCCACTGAGCTAAATGCGCTTGCAAACCCCACTCCGGCGCGCGCGTCCCAGCCGCTTCGCCGCCTTTTGGGCGACAAAATACGACGCGCCGTCTGTCGTTCACCTACCGGCTACTTGACCGAAAACCAGGACGCCGGCTCGTCACCGGATCCCCGATCTTCTGCGCGGGCGCGCTCGCTCGTAAGGCTCGCACTATCCCGCACTACCCGTTACCCCTAACGGTTGACGATGTCGGTTTCGCGGGTTGCACCACCATGTGTTCTTTCACGGGCCTGCATTCCCGGCATTGAGCCGGTGCGTGAGCCACGCTAATTCCGCGCATCGCTTGACCGCTATTTCCGCCGGCTTACCAGCGAAGACAAGAGGG
The DNA here is from genome assembly GCA_009844085.1 of Gammaproteobacteria bacterium. Lineage (GTDB taxonomy): Bacteria > Pseudomonadota > Gammaproteobacteria > Pseudomonadales > Pseudohongiellaceae > UBA9145. Next base: position 67,575 of record VYCF01000011.1, read on the forward strand.
CCAGACTTGCCTGGATCGACCGAACCCGAAAGTTCGGCGAGACGCCATGAGGTCGCGTCCCTTTCCCGCCGTTACCGGCGTTTATCGGCGCCAGGCCGCAAATGCTGTTTACCTCCTCCTCGTTTTCAGTGTCGCTTTCACCAGAGCAAGAAAAACCCCGGTGGCTCGAAACCGACCGGGGCTTCTCGCCGCTCCGGTAGGCTCTCTTCACAAGCCTTCCGGACCGGTTATCCAGAAAGGCTTACTTCATCTGTTCGCCATGTTCGAATGGCGCGAGCTGTATTACAATCAACTTCATGGGATGCGAAGTATAGGGGTACAAATAGCGATGTCAATTTTTTTGAAAATTTTTTCAAACAAGGTGCCCGGTTCGAGTACACGCGGCAATGTACACTGGAATTGGGCACCCATCCGGGTGTGAGCCTGAAAACCGGTAAAGCCAAGGAATCTGCTCCAATCGAGTCTATAATCCCGACCTTGGAGAGGTGCCGGAGCGGTTGAACGGGCTTGACTCGAAATCAAGAGAGGGCGCAAGTCCTCCCAGGGTTCGAATCCCTGCCTCTCCGCCAGCTAGTTTTCGATTACCGCGATGGCTTCGACTTCAACCAGCAACTCCGGAATGACCAGCCCCGGCACTCCCACCATGGTCGATGCCGGCTTGTTCTGCTGGGTGAAGAATTCCACCCTCGCCTCGTTGTAGGCGGACACTCTTTCACTGCTTATGTCCACGATATAGGTGCGAATCTGCACAACGTCTTCCGGGGAGGCGCCCGCAGCCTGCAACTGGCGCCGCAGATTCGCAAAGGTGTATTCAACTTGCTGCCCGAAATCCTCCGGGATCTCGCCGTCGGCAATACCCACCTGCCCGGAGACATAAATCGTCGTCACGCCTCCGTGGCTCGTCGTCACCACATTTGAAAATGTCGATCCGACATTGAAGAACTCTTTTTGCAGGCCGTCCGATTCGGCCGCGAAACTCATGTTTGTGCAAAGCAATAGAGCGAGCGCCCACAGGCCGGACTGGGCAAAGCGAAGCCCAGTGAAGTGAATAGTTCCCGTGAATCTGTTCATTATGCCTACCTCGATTTGGCCGGTAATTTCCTGGAATCCCAAATTATCCACCTATATCGTCACATTCGCATGGGATGGCTAGAATATGTCATCGTACTTTACATTCAGACGACTAAATGCGTAATAGGCTTGCGGGGACAAGAGCATGGCATTGACGAGGGAATTCAAAGAGTCGATTCGGGAAAGAGCCGAAATTGACGCTGAATTCAGAATGTTGCTGTTGGGAGAAGGCGTGGAGTGCCTAAAGTCGGGCGAGTTCGAGGTCGGCAAGTCCTTGCTGCGCGACTACATCAACGCGACCTTAGGGTTAACGAAAACTACTGATCGCTCGGCAACGCTTGATCCAGACCCGTAGATCCCCCTACCGCCTAGCCTGCACCTCCGATTCAGACTCGTCATTGATGCTGCCGACGGCGATCACTTATTCGAAGGAAACAAACAGGTCATCATGTAAGTGTCTCATCAGCTACTTATGCGGTAGCAGATCTTTTCCCCGCCCTTTTTCGGGTCGGCTCTTCCATTTCGCTAAAGTCGCCGAAGCCTACGAGGGAAACTGGCTCCCGGTCGGGAAACTCCACCGTAAGGCACAATTTACCCCCCATTGCCTCGACATAGCTGCGAAGCGTCGAAAGCATGAGGTCTCTCCGCTTCTCCGTCTGTGCAATGGTTGCCTGACGAATTTTCAACAATTCGGCCAACTGCTCTTGAGTCAGCTTCATGGCTTTGCGCAGTTCCTGAAGCGTCACATATTCGGCGTGCAATCGGTCGGCCTCGGCGAGAATGCGCTCGCGCCGGACCGCGGGCAGTTCGCTAAGTTTTTTGTGTAGAGTCTTTACCATCGCTGCCTCCTTTTTTGCCTGTTTCATTCTGCGCCGCTAGATGCCGTTCGAAGCGTTCGTCCGCCTTCGCGATTAATTTCTTATAGAAACGTTTTTCATTAACGCCCGCCTTGTCTCCCGCAGTCAAAAGGATGGCTGTCCGCCTGGGGTCGAAGGCAAAGGCTATCCGCCATACGCCATTTTCCGCATTGCACCTCAATTCCTTCATGTTCGAGTACTTTGAACCATTCAAAGTATCCGCGTGGGGACGATTCAGATGAGGACCAACTTTTTCCAACAACTTGGCGCCGACGAGGATCGCGTCCTGCACCGCCTCGGAGAGGCCATCGAACTCCTCCTCGAATTCATCATGAAACGCTACTTCCCACTCCATGCCACACCATAGCCCATAACCTATATTGATAGCAACCTATATTTTCAATTCCAAGGCAGCCATTTCCGGTCATCCCTACAGAATGGCAGTAGGGCACCCGTTACGTCATTTGATGGGTGTCCCATGAGCCTTGTGGAACGAATAAGTTGCTAATATTTATAGGTTTTTTCAATCTGGAAGGAAATCGTTTCACGTATTTTGAAACGATACTCAAATTAGCCGATTGAGTACTTCAACACTCAAAAAGAGTTTGCCTCAGGGCAACCCCAACGCCACGAGTTCGGGCTCGTCGCCGAAGCTGCCGACGGCGACCACGATGTATTGCCTGCCTTCGTGCATGTAGCTCATGGGGGCGCCGGTTGTGCCGGAGGGCAGATCGGTGCGCCAGACTTCTTCGCCGGTGAACTTGTCGTAGGCCCGGAAGGCGGTGCCCCACATGTTGGGCTGGGTGCCGCCGTGATTGTTGCTGCCGACGCCGATGAATAGCAGCGATCCCGTCACGAGCGCGGCGGGGCGGCTGGCGATGCCGAGAGTGGGCAGGTCGAGTTCGTCCAGATCGGGATGCTCGCTTAGCGAATCGCCGTTGGCGATCTGCCAGACGTGCTCACCGGTGTTCATGTCGATAGCGGTGATGCGGCCCCAGGGCGGCCTGGTCAGGGGGATGCCGTCGAGGTAAGGCGCTTCCCGGTTCGGGCTCCAGTACGGCATGTCGGCATCGGGGTCGTCGGTTTCCACGAGCCGGTAGACGCGGGGAATGTCGTTGGCGAAACCGTAGTAGTAGCCGGTTTCGGGGTCGAAGGCGCCCGTGTTCCAGTTGGCCGAGCCCCAGGAGCCGGGCAAGGTCAGCGTGCCCTGGTTGCCGCCCGGCTCGTCGCTGACGATGCTCGGCGGCGTGAAAATCGGGCCGGTGACGAAGTTCGCCACCGTGGCGCGGGCGACCTGGGCGACTTCGGGGAAATCGACGATGTCCGCTTCTGTAATGCCCTGGGTCGCAATCGGCGCCGGTTTCGTCGGGAATGGCTGGGTGGGCGACAGGACTTCGCCGGGGACGTCGGATTGCGGTACGGGGAGGTCTTCGATCGGCCAGACCGGCTCTCCCGTAACGCGGTCGAAAACATAGACCCAACCGGTCTTGTTGGCCTGCATCACCGCCTTGATGGGGCGGCCGTCGACGACGATGTCGCCGAGTACGGGCGGGCCGACATTGTCGTATTCCCAGACATCGTGACGCACCATCTGGAAATGCCAGACGCGTTCGCCGGTGGCCGCGTCGATGGCGACCAGGCTGTTGGAATACAGATTGTCGCCAGGCCGGTGGCCGCCGAAATAGGCCGCGGTGGGGGCGGTGAAGGGAACGTAGACATGGCCGAGTTCCTCGTCCGCCGACAGGCAGCACCAGGAACCGAGGTCTCCGGCGCCGTTCCAGGAATCGTTGCCCCAGGATTCGGCGCCGAACTCCCCTTCCCGCGGGACGGCGTGAAAGGTCCACAGCAGTTCGCCGCTGATGGCGTCGAAACCGCGCACATCCTCGGAATGGACGCCGCGCCATTGGGTGCCGCCGTCGCCGGCGCCATCCACGGTGCCGGAAATGATGACCACTCCGTTCACCACGATGGGTGAACTGGAGACCAGGCTGAAAGTCTCCGCGCCCTCGGGAACCAGGTTGACGACGCCATTGTCGCCGAAGTCGGGGATAGCCTCGCCGGTGGCCGGGTCCAATGCGTATAGATTGCCCAGCCGCACCGTGAAGATGCGATCCCCTGATCCGTCGGACCAGTACTCGATGCCGCGGGATGAGGCGGCACGCGTAGCCTGCAGACTGTCTGCCTCGAATGACTGCACCCAACGGGTGGCGCCCGTGGCCGGGTCGATCGCCTCGACGAGGCCGACGCCATTGGAAGTGTAGAGAACGCCATCGACATAGATGGGAGTCGCGCGGAAATTTCCGGAAATCCGCAGTTGCGGGTCGGCGTCGGTAACCGACGAGTCCGCGGCGGGTCTGCGCCAGACGATTTCCACATCTTGCACGTTGTCCGCATCGATCTGATCCGCCGGCGAGTAGCGCTGGAAAAGCCTGGTTCCGCCCCAGTAAGGCCAGTCCGTGGTCGCCTGGGCTGATTGCGCCTGGGCGCCGGAGGCGCTGAAGATCACCGCGGCCAAGGCGCTGATCAGGCAGGCGAATGAAATGGACGCGCGGCTGGTATTTGCAGTCATGGTCCCCGCTCTCCGATATATCAATTGCATGTTTTCAAGCCGACATGCCTCTGCCGGCGACGCGCCAGATCGCTTCCACCCGGTCGTTGCGGATGGCGTAGATGTGGTCGTAGAGATTCACCACGGGGTCGCAATGCGACACGATCAGTTCGAGTTTGTCGCCGACTCGATAGGTGCGCGAGGCGTTGTCGCCATAGCGGATGGTTCCGAATTCGTCCGAACCCGAGGTGTAGCTGATGCCGGTTTCGCCCTTGACGATGGGCCAGGGCCGATTGATCGTACAGGCCTTGGCGCCTGCGTCGGATGTCGCGCGGCCGGCGTATTGATCGTTCAGCACCGTCGCCAGGATCGTCAATGAAGGCTCGAAATCCGAATAGACCGCATCGTCCTGTTCGCCGCCGATTTCCAGATACTGGGCGTCCATGAATACGTAGCTGCCGACCTGGACGTCGGTCAATCCGCTCGTTTCGTGATCGATGTTGTAGGTGCCCGTGCCGCCGCCGCTGAAGATATCGGTTCGCAGGCCCGCCTGTTGCAGCAGTTCGAAGGTTTCCGCGGCCGGCGCCATGGCCTCGAGAGTGCGGGTTCTGCGCGCGGCGAAACCGGCGACGTGCTGCGAGGCGCCGTCGTAGCTGAGCATGCCTCGAAAGCGAAGCCCGGGGAGTTGATCGATGAGTTGCGCCAGACCCAGGGCCGGCTGTCCCGGCGGCGTACCGGTGCGGCCCATGCCGGGGTCGACGTCTACCACGACGTCCGCGACAAGATTCCTGGCGACCGCCGCCTCGGACAGCAACCTCGCGTTGTCCATGGAATCGGTCGCCTGGATGAAGCCGGGACAGACTTCGGCCAGGCTCATGGCGCGATTGATCTTGGTCCGCGTGGCATTGGTCGTGGTCATCAGAATATCTTCGATGCCGTTCTGATACATGACCTCGGCTTCGCTCACCTTGGCGGTGCAGATTCCCACCGAGCCTGTATCCATCTGCATTTGGGCGATCGCCGGACACTTGTGCGTTTTCGCATGGGGCCGGCTCGCGATTCCGTTCGCGCCCATCGCCGTTTGCATTCTCGCAAGGTTTGTTTCGAGCAGATCGAGATCGACGCAAAGCGCCGGCGTGTCGAGTTCCCATTTCGAGACATCGACCTGCATCTGGCCGTCAACGAAGAAACTCTGCATCTCGGCCGTGGTGTAACCGCGCACCGATGTGGGAATCCAGATGGCGGCCGCCCCGCTGGCCTGCAGAAAACGGCGCCGGTTGAAGTGGGATGATTTCATGATCTGCCTCCTCTCAGCGTGCCGCCCGGCCCAGATACTGTTGGAACACTTGTTCGACAAAATCGTCCACGCCGGGAACGAACAGGACGGCGAGTATCGTGACGACGATGGCAACGGCTATGGCCCAATAGAACAGTTTCATGATTCAGTTCCCCTTTCCCTCACCGCGGCGCGGCTTCGAAAACCCAGACATCGCCGGCTTCGACTCCCGCCCTGGTTGTCTGCGAGGGATACTTGCCGGTGATAGCGGCGGTAATCGCGTCAAGTTCGTCGCCTGATTGAATCCGATTCAATTGCCGTTCGTAACGCACGCCATTGATGCGAACGATCGCCCTGCCGTCGCGTTCGGCCTGCACCGGCCACTGTTTCCAGATGCGACCGACCGTCGTGCCCATGTAGCCCGACCAGACGTACAACTTGCCTTCCGCCTCCGCGATCCAGATGCGCCGCGATTGCGCGGGATCCAGCAATTGCAGTTCGACCGTGGGAATCTCGTTGACGAAACTCCAGTCCGGCTCCGGTCCGGTATAGATTTCGCCTGACACCAGCGGACCGCCCGAAAACACCCGATTGGGGCCGTCGGCAAAGCGCTGCTTCACGGCCGCCGTTGCGACCGCCGCAATGGGAATCGCCAGCAGGCAGGCTAGGATAATCAGAATTCTCAGTAAAAGTTGCATTGATCTCCTCTGTTCGATTCTTGCCGACGATTACGGCAAGCGGAAAACGAAAAGCATGTTGCCGCCGCCGCGTTGCTGGATTTCCGGGGTCAGCATCCGGTAGGTGACGCCGCCACCCGCGGCTATTGCGACATATTGCACGCCGTCCACGGTGTAGGTCACCGGGAAGCCGCCGGCGGTGGAATTGAGGATCTGCTCCCAGAGCACTTCGCCGGAATCGGCGTCAAAGGCGCGGAAGCGTCTGGCGTCGTCCGATACGAATACGAGTCCGCCGCCGGTGGTCAGCACCGAGCCGCCGATGCCGGCGCGCTGGCGGTGGGTCCAGAGCGCTTCGCCGGTGGCCACGTCAACCGCAGACAACAGGCCCACCTGTTCTCCGCCCTCGGGCGCCGGCACGATGCGGCTCGTGGCGGAGCGGTGGTGCAGGCCCACTACCGGCTCGAAGGGATTGAGGTAATAATCCATGCAGGCGTTGTTGGTGGGTGTGTAAACCGCATTGGTTTGCGGGCTGTAGGCAACCGAATTCCAGTTGATGCCGCCACGGGTTGTGGGACAGACGAATTTTCGCTGCCTGATCTCGGTGATGTCGAGATCGATATTGGTGATGCCCTTATTGTTCTCGATGTCGACGCCGACGATGACGTTCTGATAGTTCGTCTCTCGCGCCCAGAGGAATTCTCCGGTCGCCGCGTCGAGCGTCCAGATGATTCCGGTCTTGCCGGGAATGCCGGTGATTACCTTGCGCCTTTCATCGGAGGCTATGTCGGGATTGATCCAGGAAACCGCATCGGCGTCCGGCGTCACTTCGGATTCGACGATGATGCGCTCGAAAGGGTGATCGAGGTCCCAGTTGCCGCCCGGGATGTGCTGAAAATACCATTCGATTTCCCCGGTATCGGCATCGAGGGCGAGCGTCGAATTGGTGTAAAGCACGTCACCGCCGCGTGTATCGCGCTGGATCGAACCCCAAGGTATGGGCACGGCGATGCCTATATAGATCAGATTGAGATCCGGATCGAAACTCGCCGGCATCCAGGCCGAACCGCCGCGGCGCTGATCGTTTGGCACGTCGCCCCAGGTTTCGCCGCCGGGCTCGCCGACCCTGGGCACAGTTCCGGTGCGCCAAAGCTCTTCGCCGGTATCGGCGTCGTGGGCGGTGATCCAGCAACTCGTGTTGATGTAATAACAACCCGACATGCCGGCGATGATCTTGCCGTCAAACACCTGTGGACCGCCGGAATAGTGCTGGCCTACCGTCCAGTCGCCCATGCGGCGCTCCCAGGTCACCTCGCCGGTGTAGACATTCAGCGATACGAGATAAGCGTCCCTGGTGGCGAGCAGGAGTTGATCCTTGTACAAGGTGCCATTCCGATTGGCGCAGGACAGCGGCGCAACATGATCGACTTCCGGGCGGCGATATTCCCAGAGCAATGTGCCGTCGCGGGCGTCAAGGGCCTCGATGAAATCGCAGGCCTGGGGCAGGAACATCACCCCGTCATGGACCAGGGGCGTTGTCTCCTGCAAGCCCGGCCCCATGGTCCAGGCCCAGGCCAAGCGCAGGCTGCCAACGTTTTCCTTGTTGATCTGATCGAGCGGGCTGTAGCCCCAATGGTTGGCTGTGCGGCGCCACATCAGCCAGTCGCCGTCCGGCGGATCGCTCAACTCTTCGGGGCTTACGGGCGTGTACGAATCCAGTGGTGATTGAGCGGCCGTCTGGAGCGTGAATGCCGCCATGGCGGACATTGTGACGGCAAGACACAACCGGCGCGTATGGGAACTTCGCATGCTAGCTTTCCTGTGATTTCAAATTGGGCAATCGAATCATCGCTGCTTGAACGATTCGGGCAAATCGCTGCGCGAAATGGAATTCAGTAAGGATAGCCTTCGAGCCTCGGCTGCCTGGGAAACCAGTCCGGGACACGGGCAAAATTGTTCCGATTGGGCATCTCGATTTTCGGCAGACTGTCCTGGTCGAGAACTACGTCTTCCTCGATCACATCGTTGATGTAAAGCAAGTAGGCGACGATCGAATAGACCTCGTCGGGCGTGAGCGTCCCTTCCATGCCCAGGGGCATGCCGCGATTGATGTAATCCCAGACAGTGGTCGCATAAGGTGAGCGGATCGGCAGCACTCGGCCGTAGTCCCAGGGGTCGTCCACTTCTCCCACGTCGCGTTTGATCAGCCGCGGCGCCGTTGCTCCTGTGCCGTTCAGTCCGTGACAGACGAAACAGGTTTTCAGCACGTAGAGTTCTTCGCCTTCGGCGACGGTGCCGCTGCCGGCCGGAAGTTCCTTGCCGTCCGGACTGATGGCGATGTCCCAGGCGGCCACTTCCTCGGCGGTGGGCGCCCTGCCCAGGCCGTAAGTGGGAGACTGCGCCTGGACGCAGACTCCCACCGCCAGCAACAGCAGGCTGGACAGCTTAAGCAATCGCATTGTGTACGCTGCCGTCGGCGTCGATTCTCCAGGGCTGGATCGAATTGTCCTGGCCTTTCACCCTGACCGGCTGATCCGGCGGCTGATTCCAGAACGCAGCGACCTGGGCGCGGCTCGGCTGTATCTGGCCGAGTTCGTCAGTGCAGCGGGATTGCAGTTCACACGCGTTACCGTCCCAGGTCCAGTTCATGCTGAAGCGGGTATGCGCCATGGGCTGGGGTTCGCCGCGGATATCGGCGTCCTGCCAGGTGCGGCCGCCATCGGTGGAGATTTCCACTCTGGCGACCTTGCCGCCCCCCGACCAGGCGAGGCCACTGACCTCGTAGAAACCAGGCTCGGGAAGCCGCTGGCTGCCTGAAGGGAAAGTTATGACCGATTTCGGGCCGATCTGGTAGCCGAGCGCCGCGGTCGCCGGATCCTGGGTCAGATGCCCGTAATCGTTGTAAGTCATGTAGTACTGGTCGACGACCTTGATCCGGCGCAGCCACTTGACGTTGAAAATGCCCTCGAAGCCGGGAACGAGCAGGCGCAGCGGGTAGCCCTGCTGGGGACGCACCGCCTCGCCATTCATGCCGTAACAAAGGATGCAGTCGTCCATGGCCTTGTTGATCGGAATCGTCGAAGCCCCTTTCACTTCCTCGACGCCTTCCGCCACGATCCACTCGCCGCCGTCCTGCACGCCGGCCTCTTCGAGCAAGGTGGACAACAACACGCCGGTCCATTCAGCGCAACTCGTCATGCCGTGAGTCTCCTGCACCGTGGTGTGGCTGCTGCGGGAGCGATTGCCCGCGCATTCGATGAAATGCAGACGCGTCACCGATGGAAAACGCCGCAGTTCCTCCATGGTGAATACGAGTTCCCGGTCCACCAGGCCGTGAATCATCAGCCGATGATTGGCGGGATCGATGTCCGGCACGTACGAGCCGCGCGTGGTTCCCACGTAATGCAGCGACGATGGCGTGATGACTCCAACCGATTCCTGCAGCGGAGCCGCGATGTGAAAATCGAGGCCGAAAGCGTCGGGCGAATGTCTGCCGCCATGGGGTATGCGTTTCGAATCTTCGAATCGCGAGCGTTTGCCATAGGCGACGAGATCGTCGGTGCCGACGATCATTCCCTCGGGGTCCGGCAATTGCCCGGATGCCGGTTTTGCCGCGGCGAGGCCCAGTCCACCGGCCAATGCTGCTCCGCGCTTGAGAAACTCCCTTCGATCAGATTGTTTGGAACTCATTGTCCTCTCCCGCTTGAACGAAGTGCGTATCGAGACTTTGCATCAGGTACTATGTAGCCTAATTCTCGGACCACGGCAAGAAGAGATAGCAAAATGATCAATCCGCGCAAGCTTTCGACCGCTGTTTTGTTAACGGGCCTGACGGTGTTGTCGGGCCAGGTCGCGCAAGCCCAGGTGGGCTTTGCCGATGCCGCGCTTTCCATCGAGCACGTCGCCGGAAACGTCTACATGGTGCAGCGGCCGGGTGGCGGCGGCAATATCGGCGCGTTCATCGGACCCGATGGCGTCCTGCTCGTAGACTCGCTGTTCGCGCCGATGACCGGGAATCTGGTCGAGGTGGTAAGCGAGGTGACCGACAGCGAGATTCGTTTCCTGATCAATACCCATATTCACGGCGACCACGTCGGCGGCAACGCGAACCTTGCCGAAATGGGCGTAGTGATCTTCGCCCACGACAACACCCGCGTGAAATTTCTCGAAGAGAGCAGTCATTTTCCGCGCGGCGGAGGCAGTTTCGCGCCCCGGCAGCCGGTGGCGGCGCGGCCCGTGGTGACCTATAACGATGCGATCTCGTTTCATCTCAATGGCGAGGAAGTCCATGCTTTTCTCGCCCCGCCCGCACACACCGACGGCGATACTTTCGTGTATTTCCCCGAATCCGACGTGCTGCATCTCGGCGATGTGTTCCGGACCACCAGCTATCCGATCGTCGACAAGTTCAACGGCGGCACCTTGCGCGGAACGATTGCGGCTCTTGACCTGGCCATCGACATGGCCGGCCCTGATACAAGGGTCATTCCCGGTCATGGTCTCGAAGTCGTCGGACGCGCGGAGATGGTGGAATTCCGCGACATGATCCTCGATATCCGCGACCGGGTGTACGCCATGATTCGCCAGGGCTTGCATCTCGATGAAATCATGGCCGCTCAACCGGCCGCGGCCTATGACGCGAAATGGGGCCAGGAAGCGAGCTGGACCGCGATCGATTTCGTTCCGCTTGTCTATTACGAACTCGGCGGAGCGGGCCGGCTGGAAGATCGGCAATAACGGGCCAGGCAAATGAACAGGATCAGCATCCGGTCGCTTGCGCTGACCGTCATTTCGTTCGTCATGCTCCTGCCGTTGGGAAACGCCCTGGGCCAGACTCCCGAAGACGAGTTCGCGATCACGCTTCCCAGCGCCAGAACCGAACTCAGGGAAGCCCCATCCGAACGTGAGTTGCAAGCTCCGACCCAGGTGGTCGTATTGGGCACCGGCACACCGATACCCGACGCCTTCCGGGCAGGCTCAAGCATCGCGGTCATACATAAGGGCGAAAGCTATCTGTTCGACGCCGGCGCCGGCGCGGTGCGGAACGCTGCCATCGCCCGCTACAAGTACGACATCCCTTCGCTATATCCGAGCCTGATCTGCTGCGTATTCTTCACGCATCTGCACAGCGACCACACCATGGATTTCTCCGAACTCGCACATACGATGTGGTGGCGGCGCAACGCCGGACTCAGGGCATGGGGGCCCGAGGGCATCGAGCGGATGGCAAACGGTTTGCTCGAAATGAATTCGGTCGACGTCGACTTGCGAACCGGCGGGTTGCAGCCGGTCCAGAACCCGGACGGCTTCCGGGTCGCTGCCCGAACCATCGAGTCCGGCATATTGCTGGAGAAGGACGATCTCGTGATCGAAGCATTCGTCGTCGACCATGGCGACATCCACCCCGCTTACGGTTTCAAGGTGACCACCGACGACCTTTCGCTCGTGATCAGCGGAGATACGGCCTATAGCGAGGCAATCGTGGAAAAGGCGCAAGGCGTGGACCTGCTGTTTCACGAGGTGATAAGCCAGCAGGGTCTGTTGCAGAACTCCCCCGGATTCCAGCGCTACCACAATAGCGCGCATACCACGTCGGAAGAATTGGCGCGGTTGGCGAACATCGCCCGGCCCGGCCTGCTCGTGCTGTATCACGGACTGTTTTACGGCACCGAAGAAGAATTGGTGCTCGACGAGATAAGCGCCATTTACGACGGCGAGGTCATTCTCGCCGAGGACCTGGACGTTTTCCCGCAACGTTGACCCTCCTCCTTAATTGTAAATGCGAATCTTTATCATTTGTATTTACATCGGAGAGCAATTCCTCTAGTATCCCCTCGCGTTTGAATCGCTGAGCCAGGCCGGCCGGCGAAAACGTAATGATGGGGAACGATATGAACGAAGGAAAAATGGCCGCGCAGCGCGCGTGGTCGGGCGGAATGTCCGCCATGGCAAGGAATTTGCACCTGGCGGGCATCGCCCTGGCGCTGGCGGCGCCGGCGTCGGCGCAGGATACCGGCGACCGTATCGAGGAATTGATCGTCAATGCGACGCGGCTGCCGCGCACGATCGAGAATATCGCCGGCACCGTTTCGCTGATCACGGCGGAGCAGATCGAACGCGAAATGACCGAGGATCTCGACGACCTCGTGCGATTCCAGCCCGGCGTTTCGATCAGCACCGCGAGCAGGGGAGGCAACGAAGGATTCAGCATTCGCGGAATCGGCGGCAACCGGGTGCTGACGATCGTCGACGGCATCCGCAGCAACGACATTTTCGAGGCCGGACCGGCGACCTACGGCAGGGACAGCATCGATACCGACAACATCAAGACGGTGGAATTGATTCGCGGCCCCGCCTCGGTGCTATATGGCGCCGACGCGATCGGCGGCGCGGTCATTCTGACCAGCAGGGAACCGCGGGATTACCTGGAAGCCGACCGCAACACCTATTTCAATCTGCGCGCGTCCACCGCCGACGCCGACGAGCAAACCCGCGGCGGATTCACGGCCGCATTGCAACGCGGCGATGTCGGCTTGCTTGCGCAATACACCCATCGGGAATTCGCGGAACAGGACGTCAACGGCCCCGGCAGGCTGAATCCGCAGGACGGCTCGTCCGACAGCCTGTTGCTGCAACTTTTCTGGGAGCTGTCGCCCGGTCATCAACTGCAATTGAGCCTTGACGGCTATGCCGATGAGATTGCCACGCAACTGGACTCCGATATCGGCCGAACCGTTTCCGAATCGATGGGTCTGGACGACACCGAACGGCTCCGCACCGGCATACGTTATCGATGGCAGGCCGGACTGGCCCTGTTCGACGACCTCGACATCACCTACAACCGGCAGGATACCGATGCCACCCAATTCACCGAACAAACGCGCACGAGTTATTCCTTCATCGACCCTCGCAACCCGCGCAGCTATGGCGGCGCCAACGCGTTGCGCGAGACGACTTTCGAGTTCAATCAGCAGACCACGGCGCTGAACCTGAATCTGCGCAAGACCGTCGAGACGGGTTCGATAATTCACTCATTTGCTTACGGCGGCAATTTCGAGGAAACCGATACCCGTCGACCGCGCAACCGCTGCGAGGAGAACCTGAGCAATGGCCTAACGACTTGCGCAATCTCGGAGTTTCCCTTCGCTCCGCCCGAAGTCTTTCCCAACAAGACCATTCCGGACACTTCGACCGACCGTTCCGGGTTCTATCTGCAGGACGAAATGGTATTCGGAAACAGCGGCTTCACGCTGATTCCAGGCGCGCGTTACGACCGCTACCGGATGGACGCGATGCCGGATCCGACGCTCGACGGAACCGGCCAGGTCAGCGGTTACGGTTTCCCCGTCGAGTCCATCGATGAAGGCGCGCTTTCGCTGAGCCTGGGCGCCTTGTACGACTTCAACGAAACCTGGTCGATGTTCGCGCAATACGCCGAAGGCTACCGGCCGCCGAACTTCGCCGAAGCGAACCAGTCGTTCGTCAATCTGGGCTTTCAATACGCCACTGTTCCCAATCCGGAACTGGAAGCGGAAAACAGCAAGGGGCTCGAATTCGGCCTGCGGGCGAATCTCGACAACGCGTTCCTGAGCGCCGCGGTGTACCGGAATCGTTACGACAACTTCATCGAGAACTCCTTTGTCGGAGTCCGTGGGCCCATCAGCCTGTTCCAGAACCGGAACATCGAAGAGGTAGAGATCAGCGGGGCCGAATTCAACGCCCGGTTCATGCTCAACGAACAATGGCAAGCGCGCGCTGCCCTCGCCTATGCCCGTGGTGATAACAAGACCGCTTCGACTCCCCTCGATTCTGTCGACCCGCTCACTGCCGTGGCCGGGCTCGGATATACCGCGATCTCAAGTCGCTGGGGTGGAGAACTGCTGCTTACGGCAGTTGGCGAAAAGGACCGTGTTTCGGCCCCGGACCGCGTAACCGCCGACAGTTACGGCATCGTCGACCTGATCGGATACTACAACTTCTCCGATTCGGCGCGGTTGCGCTTCGGCGTATTCAACCTGTTCGACGAAACGTACGCGCGCTGGATAAACATCAGCAGCCTGAGCGCCGATTCGATCTCCGCGATCGAGAATGCCCAACAACCCGGAACCAATTTTCGCGCCGGCTTGCAAATCGAGATCTAGGCCGCAATTCAAGGAGAAACATCATGGAAAAAGAACAATTCGCGATGAAATCGATTCGCCGGTTGCCGATTTTGGCAGCCTTGTTCACGCTCGCCTCCTGCGTCGCGATTCCGGTGGCGGAAAGCGACAACCTTGCTGATGAATTCAACTTCGGCGTAATGGTCATGGCCCATGGGGGCAGCGATGAATGGAACGCTCACCTCGCGGAAGCAATCGAACCTCTGCAGGAGCGCTATCCGGTGGAAATGGCCCTGGGCATGGCGGACGCCGGCTCCATCGAGGACGCCATACGCAGACTTGAATCCCGGGGCGTGAATCACGTCGGCGTGGTGCGGGTATTCGTCTCAGGTGAAAGCTGGTATGACCGGACTTTGCAGATTCTCGGCGTTCAGGACGGCGCTCCGCCCCGGCCGGACCCGGAGCGGCTCGAGGAAATCCGGGCCGAAATGAGGATGCCGATGGGATTCTGGAAAGTCGATACCGAACTGGCGTTCCACGTCAGCGTCGACGGTTTGGCGGATGCCGGGGAAATCGACGAAGTAATCACTTCCAGAGTCCGCGGCCTCAGTTCGGATCCGGCAAACGAAGTTGCCGTAGTCATAGCCCATGGCCCGGGCGACGATGACGAAAACCGGCGCTGGCTCGAAAAGATTTCCGAGCGAACCGGGAACGCCGGCGAGCAACTGGGATTGCGCGAGATACGGGTTTTCACCTTGCGCGAGGACTGGCCCGAGAAAAGGAACGAAGCGGAACAGGAAATCCGCTCTTACGTCGAACAGGCGAATTCACAGGGTTTGACCCCGATAGTCGTCCCGTTTCGCTTGCAGGGATTCGGACCCTACGAGCGCGTACTCGATGAACTCGACTATCGCGCCGACGGTCTCGGCCTGTTGCCGCACGAAAACGTCGGTTTATGGATTTCCAGCCAAGCGGATTTGATGGAAGCGGAAGCCCTGGCCCACCACCAGTACATGGCCGGAATTCCGTAGAAGCCTGCCGCAGCGCCGGACTTGTCATATCATAGGGCGCGCTGACAAGTCCCAGGCAGAAATCGAATGAAAAACGTGCCCGTCATCGACGCGCGGCAGGCCGCCGCCAAGGTTCGTTCCGGCGACAAGCTGCTGGTCGGCGGTTTTGGCATGACCGGAACTCCGGTCCACCTGTTGCACGCGCTTGCCGAAACCGGCGTCAGGGATCTCGTCTTCATCGGCAACAACATCGGCGAGCCCGGCCTCGGCGGCAGCCGCTTGCTGCGCAACGGGCAGGTCCGCAAGGCGGTGGGCTCTTTCTTCACCAGCAATCCCGAAGCCGTCGCGGCGGCGCACGCCGGCGAGATCGAAGCCGAACTGATTCCGCAGGGAACCTTCTCCGAAGCTCTTCGTGCGGGCGGGGCCGGCCTCGGCGGATTCTTCACCCCGACTTCCGCCGGCACCTTGCTGGCCGAAGGCCGCGAGACCCGCCTGATCGAAGGCCGCGAGATGGTTTTCATCGAACCCATCAGGGGCGATATCGCCTTCATTCGCGCCAGGCGCGCCGACACGGCGGGCAATCTTCAATATCGAATGACCGAAAACAATTTCAATCACGCGATAGCGACCGCGGCCGGGACCGTGATCGCCGAAGTGGAGGAAATCGTTCCCGCAGGCGAGATCGACGCGGACGCCGTCCATACGCCGGGCTGCTTTGTCGATTACCTGGTGCAGGCTAACGTGCGCCTTGAACATCTCGGCGTTTCGGCTTCGATCAAGGACAGCGGCAAGAAAGTGAACGCCAGGCGCATGGCCATGGCCAGGGCCGCCCTCGGACTATTGCGGCGCGGCGATGTCGTCAATCTCGGCGTCGGCATTCCGACCCTGGTCGCCGATCTGATTTCACCGGAGGACGGCATCATCCTGCATTCCGAAAACGGCATGTTGGGCATGGGTCCCGAACCGGCCGAGGGCGGCGCCATGGAATACCCGGTCAACGCCGGCAAGATTCCGGTCACCGCCCTGCCCGGCGCGAGCTATTTTGACAGCGCCAGCTCGTTCGCGATGATCAGGGGCGGGCACATCGACGTCGCGGTCATGGGCGGCCTGCAGGTCGATCAACATGGCAATCTCGCCAACTGGGCCATACCGAACAGCCCCTTGCTCGGCGTCGGCGGCGCAATGGATCTCGCGAGCGGGGCGAAACGCCTGGTCGTGACCATGACCCATACGAACAAGGACGGCACGAGCAAGGTAGTGGAAAACTGCGATCTGCCGCTGACGGCCCGCGGCGCGGTAAACGTCCTGATCACCGAACTCGCGATTTTCGAATTCGACGGCGGCGGCATGACGCTGAGCGCATTGATGCCCGGCAGTTCGATCGAACACGTGAAGCGGCATACGACCGCGAATTACCGGATTTCCGACAGCCTCGAAACCGCTGCCGGGTAGTGTATCAGTTTGACTTTTTGTAGCGAGTACCCGACTTGGGTCCGGGCTTGGCCGGTTCCGGGGCCATTTCGTCGATCAGGCCGACGATCCACTCGCAATCACGCAACTTTGTCTCGATCCCCGCATCCATCGCGGGCGTGACCTTCAACGTCTTGTGAATCCGGCAGAAGTTGTAGTGCAAGGCGAACAGGGAAACCATCGCGGCGTGTTTCTCGATCCGCTTGCTGAATGCGTTGGTAAGCCGAGTGAAGCGGCGAACGCCCATCCGCATCGTGAGATTGTGGCGCTCGACGTAGGTTGTGTTTGCCGATGACAGATCCGGTTCGCCCTGCACCTTCCGCTTTTCGATCTTCGTGCAAACCGAAGGGCTGTACTTGCGTTCCTGCTCGCAGCCGCCGCTCATCTTGGCGTATTCCTTGATGACCTGGGCGTAGTCCACGTCCGCGCCGAAGGATTCCTCTATCGCCTCGACGTAGGCTTTCAGACCATCAGTGGTAATTTGCGGTCGGCCTTCCAGCCGCTGGCGCAGGTCGTCCATGACGGTCAATGCCGACTGGCCGTCCCGCTCGTTCGTGACGTGGTAGGAAAGCATCAGCTTGGAATCCGCGTCGATGGCCGTCCAGGTCCAAACGTCGCCCGCTTCCTTCGGCGCTTTCTTTGCTCGCGGGACCATCTTCTCTTTCGCGTAGCAGAATGACCAAATTTCGTCGCACTCGATACGGCGGTTGCCCTTGATGCCGCGAACGTGCGCATCGTGGTAGGCCGCGCAAGCGTCGCCCGCATCGTTCAGCAGCTTGGCAACCGTGTTGATGGATACGCCGGTAATCCGGGTGATTGAGCGCATCGACATTCCCTCGACCAGCATCGAGAGGATTTGCGCCCGCTTTTCTGTGGATAGCTTGTTCATGGGCTTAGTATCCCTGATCCAAGCGAAAAGATCAAGCATTTTTGTCAGTTTGATTGGTTATAATTGCAGCTTGGCGCGCAGGTATTCCATGCCCCGGTCGCCCTTGACGCTGTTGCAGTGACCGCAAAGCAGTTGGAGATTTTCGATATGGTCTGTCCCGCCCTTGTTCCGAGCGATGATGTGATCGACGGTAAGGTTCGGCGCTTTGAAGTGCTCGCCGCAGCCCGTGCAGTGGCCTTCCTGCTGGCCGTAGAGTGCCGCCTTGTGCGACTTGTAGGGAGCCAGTTTGCCGAGATCGGTTCGCTTCGGGATATCGGTTCGCCGGACGCATTGAAACAGGCCGCCGAGTTCGTCTTTGATCCTTCCGTCAACGAGTTCGGCAGCCTTTGGACTTATGTCGATGCCTGCCCATTGGCGGAAGTTTGCCTCTGCCGAGACGCAGGCTGTCGCGCAACCGCAAAATGGGTCCAGTACCGTATCGCGCTCGTTGCTGGACGCCTGGATGATTCGGTTGAGTAATTTCAGCGGCTTTTGCGTTGGGTAGCCGACCTTCTCTTTTGCTGTCGGGGTCTGTTGGAACGACATGATATCCGACCAAACGTCGCCGACTGCCTTTCCTTTGGCGACCACTTCATTGAGATAGCGGCGTTTGCCGCGCCCGCCGAAATATCGCCTACCATCCTCGGCCACTTTGTCGAATCGGTCGAGATACTTCTGGTCATGCTCTTGTCGCGGCGGGTTCCAAGTGAAGGATTCGCCGCAGTAAAACAAAATGGTGTCATGGCCCCTAATCCAGTTCTTGGCCTTCGTCTTGAAGCCGGACAGAACCGCTATGTCCCAGACGATCTCGCGCCGAAAACTGTATTCGTCACCGTCTACAAAAATGGCATCCATGAGCAATTTCAGGTAGTGGCTCATGGTCGGGTCGCAGTGCAGATAGATGCTCCCGGTCGGCTTCAGGATTCGGCGCATTTCGAGCAACCGCGCCGCCATGTAAGCGAGATAGGATTTGTCGCTGTTAGTCATGGCCGCGAGTAGAACGCGGTGCAAGGCCGGATGTTTCGATTCGATAAGGTTGATCCATTCCGCGTCAACATCGGATAGGGACCAGGTGTCCTTGAACTCGGCCCCGGCTGCCTTGCTGCCGATGGGCGCGGCGTAATTCGTATTCGAGTTGAAAGGCGGGTCGAGGTAAATCAGGTCAACGGAATCGGAGTTCATCCCGCGCAGGATCGGCAGGTTGTCGCCGGTCCACATCGTGCGATTGCACCAATTTGGTGCGGGGGGGGGG
>VYCF01000051.1:0-1696 GCA_009844085.1 Gammaproteobacteria bacterium
CACATCTTGAGGTAGTAGATACTTCCCGAACATCTCCCAAACTGCCATTACGGTCTGTATATGGTCTTTGTGCCGACCTTGGACCGGCACCTTCAGCCGAAGATATTGACGATATTCGGCGAGAGATCTTTGAAAACTTTGCTGAGGAAAAAAATAAATGCTAGCTGCTGTAGCAGATACACACACCGCAATCTGGTATTTGTTTGGTTCTGATGCGCTCTCAGAAATAGCAAAACAGACAATCGAAGAAGCTGCTAAAGATGGATTCAATGTCGGTGTTTCCGCTCTGTCGTTAGCAGAAATTGTCTATCTAAGCGAAAAACAACGTATTTCGTCAGAAACGTTGAGACGACTCACAGACACATTGGCAAATCCAGAAGCAGTGTTGACGGAAATACCTTTAGACAGTCAAATAGTAAAATCCATGCAAGATATTCCTCGCGCAGATATACCCGACCTACCTGACCGTGTTATAGCAGCTACAGGTCTATATTTTGATGTCCCAGTTATTACACGCGATGCAAAAATTCAAGCTGCTGATGTCAAAACTATCTGGTAATTGCAAACTGCTGTCCCACATCGACCAGCCCCCCGAAATACACATTCCGGGGGGCATTTCTTTGGGGATCTTTGTGAGCACTTTTCTCCTTAGCATAAATTATGACACATACCCAATATCGTACACAAAAATCATTTCGTTTTCGCAAATCTCCCTGCACTATCAAATTGCGGCTCAATCACGACCTCACCCTTCGCATTGATATACCCATACTTATCACCAATCTTTAATACTGCCAAACCATTAGAAAGAGCGGAAATATAGAAAGGAGGAGCAACCTTTGGGACAATCACGAACTCTCCTTTAGTATTGATATATCCTTTTTTTCATCATTTTCTCTTACAAGTGCCAATCCGTTCTTAAAAGAAAATGCCTTGTCAAATTGTGGCTCGATCACAATCTTGCCTTCCCGATCAATATACCCCCACTTATTCCCGATCATTACATGCGCCAACCCCTCTGAAAAAGCATTCGCCTTATGAAATTGTGGCTTGATCGCGATCTCACCTGCTACGTTGATATACCCATACTTGCCACTATCAGAGTCACCGATTCTCACTACTGCCAACCCCTCGTGAAAAGAGTGCGCATGGTCAAATTGCGGCTCAATCACAACCTCACCCGCTACATTGATATACCCCCATTTGTCTCCAATTCTTACTGCCGCCAACTTTTCCTCAATTTCCACAGTATCCTGTTTTGTCTCAGTCTTCCCATCCTCGGTTTCCATTGAGAACAATTTCCCCGAATCGGAGTAGGGAAATAGCAGTGTTGAGAAAATCAGGATATATAAGATATTGTTCATTGCAATACCCCCCTTCTCGTGATAGAACCTGTCCCTTTCTCACAACCCAATCAAATACGACACTTTGAGCAGCACTGCTCGTCTGATCTGGGTGAAAAACGTCAGATGTTCCAACTATTCCAATCGAAACGTAACCGGCTGAGTCATCCATACAGCGATGGGTTTGCTATTGTGTTCGGCAGGCTCGAACCGATATTGCGATATCGCGTCTATAGCCGCCTGATGAAAAACCTCCGGACCTTTCAAAACACGCACATCGCTCACCGAACCATCCACATTGACCATAAACTTCAAAAACACTATGACCCTTGGTGGATACACAGGCTTAACAG
>VYCF01000051.1:1706-2636 GCA_009844085.1 Gammaproteobacteria bacterium
GTCATCCATACAGCGACGGGTTTGCCATTGTGTTCCGCGGGCTTGAACCGAAATTGTGATATCGCGTGTATTGCTGCCTTTTGAAATACCTCAGACCCTGTGGTTCTCAAAACTTTCACATCGCTCACCGAACCATCTACATGAACTATGAACTTCAAAAACACTTTGCCTTCCAAACTATCTCTGAGAGCCTCCTCCGGATGCACCAGCTTAACAGAGTGCAGGACCTTGGGCTTTACTTCAACCATATAAAATTCGAGGACCTCACTACTATCGGCATTAACAGATGCAGGCGGTGTGGTCTGGTGCTCCTTGAAATTTAATGAAAACTCAATTGGCATAACCATCCACACGGGCACAACTTTGCCATTGTGTTCCGCAGGCTTGAACTGACATTGCAATGCCGCGTCTATAGCCACTTGACGAAAGATCTCTGGCCCTTCCAAAACCCTCACTTCGCTCACCGAACCATCCACATTAACCAGCAACTTCAAAACCACTTTGCCTTCTATCTTCTCCTTTTTTGCCTCTTCGGGATATACAGGTGTAACAATATTTATAGGATGGGCCTTTACGTCAACCTCGTCATATTCGAGAACATCAACTCGCCTCCCGATACGAAGTACATATTTGTCAGTTTCCTTTACAACTTCCTGTACATTGACCTCATCTACTATTTCCTGTACGTCGAACTCGTCATTTAACAATTGAAACGTGATCGGCTGAGTCATCCATACAGGTACAACTTTGCCATTGTGCTCCGCGGGCTTGAACCGAAATTGCAATATTGCGCCTATCGCCGCGTGATGAAATAGCATTGATGCCTTTCGTCTTAGCAAAAAGCTCATATCGCTCACCGAACTATCTGCATAGACCGCTGTTCTCAAAACCTTCACATCACTCACCGAGCCATCCACATTGACAATAAAT
>VYCF01000028.1 GCA_009844085.1 Gammaproteobacteria bacterium
AGCGGCCCGGTCCGGCTTCAGGCAATCGCCAGCCGAGTTACCGGGAGAAGCTGTCTTTGCAGCGAATAGATTACGCTTTCATTCACATTGTGGTAGTGTCCCGGTTTGTGCGAGTCTCAGGGCTCGCACAATCGTGGGCGATTGTTCCGGCATTCGTCGAACAACAAGAAATACGCAGAATAAATAGATAAGACAAAAAAAATGAGTAGCAGAATAAACGCGAAGTTTTCTCCTATAGCTCTCGACGTCAAGAAGAATATTCGGGACTTGCGCCTCAATGCCGGATACTCCATGAATGAGGGCGCAAGACTTCTCAATATTTCCCGCAAACAACTCGAGGATATCGAGACGGGACGAAATTACGGTTGCCACATCGAACTTGAGCTTCTCGCCAAGATCAAGGCCGTATACGGCGCCTCGATAGACGGATTGATCGGCGATCTGCCGAGCAATACGGCTTCGGAATACTTTTCCAGGCCCCGCAAGCGCATCGGATCCCGCGGCCGATAACCACAGCGTGAGTCGCCGTCTGCCGGACTGTGTGCAGCGGGCGTGCGAGGCAGGAAGCCGAGCCCGAAGCCCACAGGGATGTGTTCACGGCGTCCGCTGCACACAGTCCGGCAGACGGTGACGGTTCGGAGTTGCGATTTGGCTGAAATGGGTGGTGAGTGTATACTGCGCCGCTTTGGTTCGAATCCAGCGAGGAACTGATGTCGTCTAAATCAAAGAAAAAAGTAGCCGCGGAAAACAGCCGGGAAGATCTGGCCAGACATGTCGCGGACTTTTTGAAAGCCGGCGGAAAAGTACAACAAATCCCCACCGGGGTAAGTGGTCAGACTTCTACAAGCGGCCCGCGCCAGATCGTTCTGAGTCACAAATCCAGTTCCTGATCCGGGGCCCCGCGGGCCCCGTCTCCATTCTCAGTTAAGGTTCCTGTAAATCCAGGAGACGCACCGTTGCGCCTTCCCGCCGCAGCAGTTCCAGCAATCCGTCCTCCCGCGGCATGTGTCCCACGCCGACCAGGACGAATTCGATGTCGGCGTCGTCCAGCATGGCCATGATCTGCGGTAACCAGTTCCGGTTGCGGCGGGTGAACATGGCTTCGAAATCTTCCGGGAACTCCTCGGCCATGTCCGTCAGCAGATACTCGTCGATCCGACCGATATCCCCTTCGCGCCAGGCGCTGACGGCCTCGTTCATGTAGTCTTCGAGCGTACCGATCTGTTCCAGGAAATCGGCGACCATGGCGTCTTCGTTGCCTTCTCCGAGGTTCGCAAGCAGGCTTGTCTGAAACTCCAGCGATTCCAGCGAACCCTGGGACAATGCGTCGCGTTCCGCCTGCTGCAGGAAATGCATCTCGACACCCTGGGGGCCGAACCCGATGTTGCCCAGTTCCAGAAAAAGCACCGTGGTTGTCGCCGGGCTGGGCTTGAGATTATCCAGCGCGCCGGCGGGAATGCCGAAACTTCCGGCCAGGGTGTAAAAGTCGATATAGACTTCCTCGCTCAATACGGAATACAGGCTGCGTCCATCGTTGTAGCTGTAGTTTTGGAGGGCGGTGGCCTGGAAGGCCGGGTCCAGGGCGGCTTTCAAATCGACTTCGAAATAGATCTCGTCCGCGACCGCGTACGCGTACTCGAATTCCTCGGGCAAGGGGTAGTCCGATGGTCGCAGGGCATGAATCGTGCCGCCAAGGTACAAGCGGGCGTCTCCCCTGGAGACTTCCCAGACCGAAGTGTCCGCCAGCGCTCCTGGCGCTTGCAGTAGTGAATGAAGCAGCATGACCGCCAAGGCCATGCTGCGGAGAAATGTTCGGTACAGCGATGCTGTCTGTTTCATGTCAATTTTCCTGTTGTGTAGAATCGCCGGATAAATTCCTGCCGGCCCGCCCGATTATGTCAAAACTGCTGTTCCGATTGCGGCACGTTCCCGAAGATGAAGCGAGCGAGGTGCGCGACTTGCTCGAAAGCCACGAAATCGAGTATTTCGAAACTTCGGCCGGACTCTTCGGGATTTCCTTCCCGGCCATCTGGGTCCGCCGGGATCGGCAATTCGAAACTGCCCGCCGCCTGATCGACGAGTACCAGGCGCAGCGGCGCGAGCGCATTCGATCGCAATATCGGCAAGCGCAAGAGCAAGGCAACGCCAGAACCGCATTCGATTTTTTCAGGGAAAATCCGGCCAGATTCCTCGGCAGTATCGCCATGGCGGCGCTGGTGCTGTATTTCTCCGTGCGGCTCTTCTTCAGTTTCTGATTCGCCCCAGATCTAGGAGAATCGCGTAGCCGCAGGTTGGTTTGGACTCGCGGGCGCCGCGCCGCTCACGATCATCTGCCGCAGCTTCCATTGATCCTCGGCTGCAACTTCGCCTAGAAAACTGATTTCACCCGCGATCAGCACGGCCAGCGGCACTCCGCCGCGATATAGCACCCGGTTCCGCGTCAGCCGCGGCAGCGAGCGCTCGGGCATCAGCAAATGCAACAGATTCACGGGATCGGCCGCGGTCAATACGAAATGGCGGTTCGGGCGTTGTTCGCGGCCGAATTTGCGCAATTCGTCGACCGTTTCGGTGCGGGCGAACTGCTCGCCCTGCAATCCGGCAACGAATCTGCCGCCGCGCAGTTTCCCCCGCAGTTCCTGTTTCCGCAGCAACGTCAACAGCACCCGCCAGGGCGGCGCCATCGCTTCCCGGGCAATCAGAGAACGGCAGATCACGCCCCAGCGATCCAGATAGACGTCGAGCAGGCGTTGCAACTGGTCTTCGTCGAGCGCGTCCCAGGCCTGCTGTCGGTGTTTTGCCGGCGCCGGCCCGGATGGCTGCCGGAAGGTCTCGAGCAGGCTCCAGCGTCCCGCGTCTTCGACGCCGAAAGTAAGCTTGCGGCGCCGCCGGCCGCCGGATTTCTTGTGTTCGGGAAGCAGCAATGCGCGCAATCCGACATAGCTGTCGCTGCAAACGCGCCCCAGGCTG
The DNA here is from genome assembly GCA_009844085.1 of Gammaproteobacteria bacterium. GTDB lineage: Bacteria > Pseudomonadota > Gammaproteobacteria > Pseudomonadales > Pseudohongiellaceae > UBA9145. The sequence continues at coordinate 2,968 of VYCF01000028.1, forward strand.
ACGAGTTCGGCCAGACCCTGCTCGAGCTGCGTGCGCAACAGTCCGGTACGGGTCTGGATCTGGTCGAAAAAGCTTGCGCCATGGCTTTCAAGATCCTGTTCGACGCGGCGGGCATCGGCGCCCGGCTCGATGGGTTCCTGGTTGTCGGCCTGGGCGCCGGCGAGCGCCTGCCAGATATCGAGATTGCTTCGCATCGCCATGGTGATCGGGGTGGTCTTGATTGGACTGCCCCCGCGCAACCTGCCCGAGGGGAGGCTGTAACGGCCCCAGGCCAGCCGGCCGCTGATACTGAGCAGATCCAGCCATTGCGGGTCGTAGTTGCCGATTCGGGCAGGGTAAATGCCGCTTTCCCAGGAGGCCGCGGGAGCGGCGGCGCCGTCGAGCAGCCGGATGCATTCCTGCAATTGCAACTGGCCGTCGAGAACCGGAGTCGAGCCGGACGCTTCGCAGGCGCGCAGACCATGCCGTTGAAACAGGAATTCAGTGAACAGTTCCAGCGATACCGGCTTGATGCTCTTGCGATGCAGATCGATGGTATAGCGATGGATGCGTTGCAGCAGGCGCCGTTCGCACCATTGCATCGGACTTTTTTTGGACCCGGCGCGGGCATCGGGTGAAAAATGGCCCTGCATGGCAAAACCTTCGGTTTGCAGCGCGAGCAGCGCGAATTCCACCGATTTTTCCGAAACGGCATCGGCGTTCGATAATTCGTCCGCCAGTTCGGATGCGGTTACCGGACCGAGTCCGCTCAGGCGGCCCCGGACGATGTCGCGCAAGGCGTCTTCGGTAGTCCATTTTTCTTCGCCAAGGAAATCGGGAAGGCTTGTCTCCGGCGCCGCTTCAGGGAAGAGTGCGCGGAAGCGCGGCAGCATTTCGGTGGCCAGCCAAAGCCCGCCGGCCCGGCAGATTCTGCCCTGTTCAATCAGTTCGCCCGCGAACCTCTCGCCGGGGCCGAATTCCTTTTCGGTCATGTAGCCCAGCGTCAGCAATGCGTCATGCAGTTCCTCGGCGTTGCCCATCAGCGGCCAGGCTTCGGTCCTGACCCGATCGATCGCATCGGCGTCGAGCAGACTGAAGTCTTCCACTTCGGCGGGATCGAGCCAGGAGCGGTTGCGGATGGCGTTGGTGCGGCGTTCCTCGAATGGCGCATCGTCGAGAAAGGCATAGGGCCGCGCGTTGATGATTTCCTGGGCGAACGGCGAAGGCTCCCGCAGGTCACGGCTTACCAGGGTGAGCTTGTCGTCTTCCATATCTTGCAGCAGCGTGACCAGATCGTCGATATCCATGGCTTCGGTCAGGCAGTCGTGGACGGTCTGCGTTACCAGCGGGTGGTCGGGAATCTCGCGCTTGCCGGCAAGATTTTCCTGGCAGGCGATCTGGTCCGGGAAGACATGGGCGACGAGATCTTCGGCGTCCATGCGTTGCCATTGGGGCGGCACGCGCTGCCCGTTGCGGTTGCGCTGGATCGCCAGCGAGCGGGTCGCGTTCCAGCGCCAGCGCACTTCGAACATCGGAGCGTCAAGCATGGCCTGGATCACGACTTCGCGCACGGTATTGCTGTTGAGATAGCGGAACACTTCGTCCAGCGGGAAGCTGTGCACCGAGCCAAGCGACAGCACGATATTGTCCTCGTTGGCCGCCGCCTGAAGCTCGAAATTGAAGGTACGGCAGAAGCGCTTGCGCAAGGCCAGACCCCAGGCCCGGTTGAGGCGGCTGCCGAATGGCGCGTGGATGACGAGGTGCATGTCGCCTACCTCGTCGAAAAAACGCTCCATGACGATGGTGTCGCGCGTGGGCATCACACCCAGGCTGCGCATGCCGGCATGCAGGTAGTCGACGAGTTGCGCCGCGGCGGCGGGGACCATGCCGAGTTTGCCGGTCAGCCAGGCGTTGGCGGCCGCGGCGCCGCCTTCGACCAGCAGTTCCGCCAGATTTCCACGCAATCCCGATACCGCCTCGGACAACTCGCGGCTGCGGCCGGGACCTTCGCCGAACCAGAAAGGAATCGTCGGCCGCGCGCCATGAGCGTCGCGCACACGCACCTTCAGGCCATCGATCCGGATCATCTGCCAGCTATGGCTGCCGAGGGTGAACACGTCGCCGGGCAGGGATTCGAGCGCGAAATCCTCGTTCAATGTCCCCACGACCACGTCCTGGGGATCGAGTACGACCTGGTAGTCGAACATGTCGGGAATCGCCCCGCCATTGGTCAGCGCCACGAGCTTGGCGCCGCGCCGCGCCCGGATACGGCCGTTGATGGCGTCGAGATGCAATAACGCTCCGCGCCTGCCGCGCCGTGTCGTATAGCCTTCCGCCAGCATGCCGATCACATCGTCGAACTCTGAACGTTCGAGATCTCGGTACGGCCAGGCGCGCCTTAGCAGGGCGAACAACTCATCGAGTTCCCATCCTTCCTCGCTCATCGCTGCTTCGGCGATTATCTGCTGGGCGAGGATGTCGAGCGGTTTGTCCGGCGCATGGATGCGGTCGAGTTCGCCGTCCCGAATCGCGGCCAGCAAGGCCGCCGCTTCCACGAGGTCGTCCCGGCTCAGTGGGAACAGAACGCCTTTCGGCGTACCGTCGATGGAATGTCCGCTGCGGCCCACGCGTTGCAGAAAAGCGGCAATGCTCTTGGGCGAGGAAAATTGCACGACGAGGTCGACATGGCCGATATCGACGCCCAGTTCCATGGACGCGGTGGCGACGAGTACTTTCAATTGTCCGGATTTCAGTTGCTGTTCGGCCGCGAAACGATGGTCGCGGCTCATGCTGCCGTGATGGGCGCTGACCACGTCTTCGCCGAGGCGCTCGCCGAGAGCGAGGGCCAGACGTTCAGACAGGCGGCGGGTGTTGACGAAGACCAGGGTGGTGTTATGCGCGAGAATGAGTTCGACCAGGCGCTGATACAGTTCCTCCCAGACCTCGGCGCTCATCACGGCGGACAGCGGCGAACCGGGCACTTCGACCGAAATTTCCATGTTGCGCCGGAAGCCGGCGTCGATGATCTCGCAATCGAAGTTCCGGGCCGCGGCATTGCCTGCCCTTGCGCCCGTCAGGAACTGCGCGACTGTTTCCACGGGCTTCTGCGTCGCCGACAGGCCGATGCGCTGCAGGGGCTGTCCGCCGGCCTGGCCTGCAAGCTCTTCCAGCCGCTCGATGGAAAGCGCGAGGTGCGAGCCGCGCTTGTCGCCGAGCATGGCGTGAATCTCGTCAACGATCAGTGTCGATACCGAGGCGAGCATGGCGCGGCCGCTGGCGCTGGTCAGCAGCAGATAGAGGGATTCGGGAGTAGTCACCAGGATATGCGGCGGATGCGCGGCCATCTTGCGGCGTTGGTCGGCGGGGGTATCGCCGGTGCGAACCGCAATGCGGATTTCGGGTGCGGAGTCGCCGCGCAGTTCGGCGATGCCGGCAAGCGGAATCTGCAGGTTCCGGTGTATATCGTTATTCAGCGCTTTCAGCGGGGACACATACAGAATCTGTACGCCCGCGCCAAGCTCATCGCCCTGGCTCACGAGCCGGTCGAGACCCGCATAGAACGCGGCCAGGGTCTTGCCGCTTCCGGTAGGCGCCGCGATCAGCGTATGACTGCCCCGCCGAATCGCGGCCCAGGCATCGGCCTGCGCCGGAGTAGGCGACGTAAACTGCTCCTCGAACCAGCGCCGGCAAGCCGGATGAAATCCCTCAAGCGACATCGAATCACTCGCCCCGATAGATAAAGCCAAGCAGCAGCGCGAACAAGCCGAACTGCGCGACGAGATATCCGGTTTCAATCACGATGAAACCGACTGCGTTGGGCACATTCTGTTTTGCGACGAAAGCCAGCACATGCGAGGTCCAGAAAAACAACCCCATCAGTCCCGCGAACTGAAAGGCGCGTACAAAATCGGCGCTGCCCGAATGAAATAGCGGATAGATCAACGCCAAAGCCACGCCCTGGATGATGACCGTTGCCAAGCCCAGGGCGACGTTCGGCTTCCCGGCGAAATAACCGAAGCTCTCATATCTCTCTTTGAAAAGCCCTAGATGCCAAGCCAATGCGAGCGGAAAAACGATCACGACATAACCTGCCGCCGACAAGAGAATCTGTGTCATTGGTTGACATTCCTCGCGCCTGATTCTCATGCTGGACTGTAACGCGCCGGGCGCTACCGCTCAAGCGCCGCCCGCCCTCGGTTGACAAGCGGGCGGCTGGTCGGCAACCTTTGCGCGTTGAGTGAAACTGATCGGCAAGGATGTAAGTGATGAACGAACCGGCGCCGCCTCCCGGCTTTTCCGAGCGTTTTTACGGTTGGCTGGGCAATGTGTGGAGGGAGAATCGCAACTTTCTGCTGTTGCTTTGCGCCATCGTGTTTTTCAAGAGCGCGATTGCCGACCTCAGTTCGATTTCCGGCGCTTCCATGTTGCCGACCCTCGTGGACGGCGACAAGGTCTGGGTCAACAAGCTCGCCTACGACGTGAAAGTTCCCTTTACCGACGTCACCCTGGCCAAGTTGTCCGATCCGACGCGGGGCGATATCGTCATCATCGACAGCGTTCAGGCCCGCAAGCGGCTCGTGAAGCGCATCGTCGGCGTGCCCGGGGATCAGGTCGAGATTCAGAACAACGCGCTGATCATCAATGGCGACTCGGTGGACTATGAGGTTCTGTCGCGGGACGGCGGCGCCATGATCATCGAAGAGGCCTTGCCCGGGCGCAATCATCAGGTGCGGCTGACCCAGTACCTGATGAACAGTTCCAGCCGCAGTTACGGGCCCGTGGTCGTTCCCGAGGATCGCTATTTCGTACTCGGCGACAATCGCAACAGCAGCGCCGACAGCAGGTTCTACAGTTTCATTCCCCGCGAGGAAATCATGGGCCGTTCGCGTTCGGTGGTGTTCTCGCTCGACAGCGAGAACTACTATCTGCCCCGCGGCAGCCGTTTCATGGAAGGATTGGAGTAACGATTGAGATGGGAGACATACAGATGCGATTACGATTTTCACTGGCCGGACTGGTTTTGGCCCTGTTTCTTGCCGGTCCGGCCTTCGCCCAGGACTTCGTCTGGGCGCCGGACTTTCCGGTAGGTGCGGCGCTGCCGCCGATTTCGGCCGAAGACCAGAACGGCGAAGTTCGCACCCTGGACGACCTCGTGGGCGGAAACGGCATGTTGCTCATGCTCAGCCGCTCCTTCGACTGGTGACCCTATTGCATTTCTCAGCTCGTGCAGCTGACAGAGATCGCAGAACAGTTCGAGGAAATGGGTTTGTCCGTCGTGGCAATGACCTACGATTCGGTGGAGACGCTGAAAACCGCGGAAGAAGACCAGGGGATCGAATTCACCTTGCTGCATGACGAGGCCATAACCCACGTCAACGCGCTGGGCATTCTGAATACCGATTACGAACCGGATTCGCGCGCTTACGGCGTTCCTTATCCAGGCATCTTCCTGGTCGACCCGGATGGGGTGATCCAGGCGAAGTTCGCCGAGGAAGACTATCGGGACCGCCCGGATTTCGAATTCGTGCTGGAAGCGGCAGCCAATCTATAGAGGCAAGCGAAAGCCTTTGCCGAAGGCGGCTTCGAGCGCGACTTCTTCTGTTGCACGAACGCGTATGGAGCAATCTGTCCCAGACGCGACAGGGCGGCGGAATGTTGTATATGTGGCCAACTCACAGTAAACTGTACGAACAGTACAGGAGAACTCCCGCATGTATCAAACAGGCGCCGAGGAAGCGCGAAAGAAATTGCCGGAACTGCTTGATCGGGCTCGCACCGAAGGACTGGTCACCATCATACGGAAACGGGGCGTTCCCTGCGCCGCGATCGTTCCCCTTTCACATCTGCGACAGAACGATGTGAAACGCCTTACCTCGTTGCGCGGTTCGGCGGAAGGCTTGTACGGCGAAATTGCCGATTACATCGAAAGCGAGCGCCAATGGTGATGCGCGATATCGGCGACCTGCCGAGCCGGGGCCGGTTGCTGGTGGATAGTGCGCCCATCATCTACTACCTCGAAGATCATCCCGAATTTTCCACCCGGTACGAGAAAATCTTTGCCGGGGCGGAAGCCGGAGATTACGAACTGGCGATTACCACGGTTTCCCTGGTCGAGGTTCTGACCGGACCTTTGCGGAAGGGAAACAAAACGCTCGCCGAGACTTACCGCGAGGCGCTGACTTCGCCGCCGGGTTGGCGCGTCGTCGACTTGACGCCGGCGATCGCATACCGGGCGGCGCGAATTCGGGGCGAGACCCGGCTCCGAACCCCGGACGCGATTCAGCTTGCGAGCGCGCTTGAAATCTCGTGCATGGGTCTTGTCACACAGGACCGGGATTTCCGCGGATTTTCCAAGACTTCCGGCAAGCTGGACATCTATTCCTGAGTCCAATCCCAATTCAAGGGTTTTGACGGCAGCTGAAATCGGGTAAACGAACGTCGAACGCCCGCAGGCCGGACGTCAACTCGCCGAAGCACCGCGTTCTTCCGCAACGCCTGCATTGAGCGCAGCCTCGGCGCGCAATCTCAGGCCGAGTGCGTGGACAACCTTGAGTACGGTTTCCAATGTTGGATTCCGATCCCCGGAGAGTGCCTTGTACAAGCTCTCGCGGGATAGACCGGCATCGCACGCTACTTGCGACATGCCTTTGGCGCGTGCGATGTTGCCGAGCGCCATTGCGACGACCGTGGCATCTCCGTTGGCTTCCTCGAATGAGGCTTCCAGATATGCAGCCATGTCTTCCGGAGTTCGGAGGTACTTGGCCGTATCGTAAGGTGTGGTCTGGGTTTTGGTCATATTTTTCACCTACAAGTTGCGTGCAAGGCTCAACGCCGTTCTTGTGTCTTGACTCTGCGTCCGTTTGTCCCCGCCTGCCAGCAAAATCACGAGGGCATCGCCCTGCTTCTTGAAATACACCCTGTAACCCGGCCCGTAGTCGATCCGCATTTCGGATACACCCTCTCCAACTGGTCGGACATCTCCCGGATTCCCACACTGCAATCGATCCATCCGAGTCAGTACGCGAGCCCGAGCCTGCGCACCCCTTAATCCTTGCAGCCATTTGGCGAATTCCGTCGTCTCACGAACTTCGAGCATTCGCTCACTGTAGCCAATAGACTACAACTCGTCAAATTTCCGTTTGAAAGTGACTTGTCAAACTCCAGTCAATCTCCCCGCAAGGTGCTGGTGATTGGCATGCGGGCGGCTTGCAGCGCAGGGAACGGGCCGCCCGCCAGCTCCCAGCCGATGCCGGTGACGAAGGTATCGGGGGATCCCTAATTTTCCAGGCTGAACTCCATGCTAGAATCGTGGCGTTTCACAATGTTCTATAAGGGATTACAAAATGAGAATGCTTTTGCTTGCCTTACTCGCTCTAGCGCTGGCCACCCCCGCCGCCCATGCTCAGATTGGAACAGATGGATCGCCACAAGATGATTTTTGTAAGTGGATATTTTTTCCTGATGAGCTTACTCCTCTTAATGAGGCTCTTTGTATGGCCGCATTTTCCCCACACATGTCACTACTTTTTGAGGTGATGGATGAGCTGCCAGAAGGGTGGTCCAGCCAAATGAGCATGGAGAAGGTTAGTGACTGGTGCGACTCTGAGTATCCAACAGAAAGATTAGGATGGTCTGATATAAATTGTACTCAAACTGTGTATATGCTCACTAATCTTCCGCCTGTGACTTTTTCTGCAAATGGACGAGTAATTGAAGTAGCTCCAGACGAAATAGTAAATCTGGATAATTTGGCATCCTTTTGCTCAGGAAAAGATTGGACGTTTGGTTGTCTAAATCTTGCGGAAGAACAGATGAAAGCGTTCCACGCTACACTGCGCGGAATTCTCAGAACTGATCCTGATGCTTCAATGAACTTGGACATGGAACAAGTTGCAAGATGGTGTAGTTCACAGTTTCCCACTTTCGAGTATGGATCGTCATCCATAGTCTGCACTCACACGGTTTTTTTGGTTGACCGGCTTCCGTCAACAACGTTTGCTGCCGAGAATTAGTCCGCTACCTGAAGGCTTAGTATTTTATAGATCCAGGCAGATTTGGCCCATGGTCTTGTATCGAGAGATTCACAATAACGACTTTCGCCCTTGTCGCTAGTGCGAAAGTTGTCGCTAAGCCTATCAATAGTCGGTTCGATGTCGCTGCCTTAGCGGTTAACCGGGTCTGAGTATCCGGTCTTGGTGATGACAAAAATAGCCTTGAGCCTGAACCGTTTTGTTCGCCTGCGCGAGGTCGAAACCGTACCCAAAAGATTTCAGCTTAGAATCAATAGTTTCAACGAAGATCCATCGGCCTTTCTCGAGTTGCGGCATCTTTGAAACATCTCGAGTATCAGTCAAGCAGATTTTCCGGCCTTCAACTGAACTCCTAAAAAGGTGCAGATTCATACTCATATCGAAATTTCCTAGCGTCAAAGTCACGCATTTTTCTTCTAACCTAAAAGAGGGGTATATCGCCCTGTCGTCAAGGAGCATTGTAACGGGCGAGTTAACCCTGTCAAAACCGGCGAATGCGTTCCGTGATTGGAATTGACCTGTGATTGTCCAGTCAATCTCCCCGCAAGGCGCGGGTGATCGGCATGCGGGCGGCTTGCAGTGCGGGGAACAGGCCGCCCGCCAGGCCGAGCGAGAGCGCCCAGACGATGCCGGTGACGAGGATATCGGGACTTACTGCGAAATCGAACGCCACCTGGGAGAAGGAGCCCTGGTTTAGCGTGGAGACGGTGTAGCCGTTGAATCCGAACCACGCCACGGCGGCGCCCAGCAGGCCGCCGATCAGGGCGAGGGCCACCGCTTCCGCCAGCACCGAGACCACGACCGGCGTGGCGCCGAAGCCCAGGGCGCGCAAGGTCGCGATTTCGACCGTGCGCGTCGAGACCGCCGCATACATCGTGTTGAGCGCGGCGAACATGGCGCCGACCGCCATGATCAGCGCAACGCCGTAGCCGAATCCCGTAATCAAGGTCGTCAGGAATTGCGATTGGCTGCGGAAAAACTCCTCTTCGGACGTTACCGCCAGATCGATTGAAGGATTGATGTCGAATGCTTCCTGCAGCGGGTCGGTCACGCCGGGCTGTTCGAGTTGCAGGCGCATCGAACTGATTGTGTTGAAGCGCCTGAATGCCGACTGCGCAATCGCGAGGTCGGTCCACAATTCGGACTCGTAAGCGGACCCGTCGGCTTCGAAAATTCCCACGATTTCCCATTCGGATTGCCGCAATTCGACCGATGCGCCAAGGTCGATGCCGACAAACTGTTCGCTGGCGGCGCGGCCCGCGATCAGTTCATTGCGTCCGGGGTTGAAGTTGCGTCCTTCGATGATTCGCACTTCCGGGCGGATTTCGAAGGCTGACTGCTCCACGCCGCGGATCACGACGTTGGACGGAAGCAGGGTCGCGCGTTTGGGGATATCCGCCACGGTGTACAACTCGCCGCTGGACAGCCGAACGCCGTCGAGCGTACCCACGAATTGCCGCGACTGGTTGTCGATCGTGCTGCTCAATTCGGCGGACGAACTGCCGCCCCGCAGCACGATTGCGCGATCCGGCGCGCCGGACCGGTTCAAGGTCGCCGAGAACCCCGCGGCCATCGCCAGGATCGCCACCAGCACCGCCACGACGCCGCCGATGCCCACCACGATCACCGACGAACTGCCCAACCGTTGCGGCAGGTTGCGCAGGTTCAGGAGAGAAATCTGGAAGATCTGCGCCAACATGATTCAGCTTCCCGCGGTCATCTTATTTGCGCAGGGCCTCGACCACCTGCAAGCGTCTGGCGCTCAGCGCCGGGTTGAGACCCACGATAACTCCCAACAGCAAGGCGATGCCTACGCCGCTCAAGGTGGTGGCGGCCGTCATTTCGATCTGCCCGAGGAATCCCTCCAGCTCCGGGCCCAGCGCCTGGAGCGCGAACCCCGACAACGCGATGCCGACAGCCCCGCCCAGGCCGCAAAGCAATACCGACTCGAGCAGAACGAGCAGGGCCACGCGGCGGTCGGTAAAGCCAAGCGTCTTCAGCACGGCCAATTCCGGTATGCGTTCGCGCAGGGCCTGGGTCATGGTGTTGGCCGTCAGCAGCAAGATGGTGAAAAACACCGCGCTCAAGATACTGTTCATGATCAGTCCGATGTCGCCCACCTGGGCGGCGAACTGGCGGTTGGACTCTTCTTCGGTGGCAGTGCGGGTCGGGTTGATGGAGTTCTCGAATTGCGCATCGATCCGCGCCGAAATTTCCCCAGCCTGGTCCGGGTCGGTCACGCGTACGACGAAGTTGCTCACGATGCCCTGGGTTTCCGGTATCCTCGCTTCGTCGAAATAATCGTAGTTGAACAGGAACGAGGCAAAAGTCGACTCATCGTCCCTGACGGTATAGGTGCCGACAAGTTCGAATTCCCACAAGTCGCTGCCGTCTCCGCGCAGCCAGATATCCCCCTCTATCGGTATGCGGTCGCCGATTTGCCAGCCGTATTCCTCCGCCAGATCGGCCGGCGCCACAGCGGCCGTGCGTATGCGTTCGAAGGCGTCGAGTTGCAGCGGGTCGATGATGTATTCGGAGTAAAGGTCGAAATAAACGCGAGGCTGCACCGGAAACTTCGGGAAAAAATTGGTCGGGTTCTGATAGGTGCCGCCAAACCAGGTCATGTGGGTTGCTCCCGCAACTCCCTCTACGGCCTCGATTTGCGCGAGGTGGCTGATGGGAAGTCCGTCGACCATCGAATATTTCGGCGACACCATCAGCCGGTCGACTCCCGCCACGTTGACCCCCATTTCGAACGCTCCGGCTATCGAACGCAGCAGCCCGAACAGGAGAAAGGCGGCGATGATGGAAAACAGCGTCAGAAAGGTCCGCACGCGGCGGCGGAACAGGTTGCTCCAGATCAGGGGAAAGGATTTCATGCCGCCTCCCGCACCAGGTTGCCCTTGTCGAGGTAAAGCGTATGCCGCGCGTGGCTCGCGGCTTTCGGGTCGTGGGTGACCATGATGATGGTCTTGCCGTGTTCGCGATTGAGCAACTCGAGCAGATCGAGAATTTCGTCGGCGGTCTCGCGGTCGAGATCGCCGGTGGGCTCGTCGCAAACCAGGATGCGCGGGTCGGCGACGATCGCCCTCGCGATCGCGACGCGTTGCTGTTGTCCGCCGGAGAGTTCGCCCGGCTTGTGGCGGGCGCGGTCCGCCAGGCCGACGATGGTCAGGGCGACGTCGGCGTTGCGTTTGCGCTGGCGTCCGCCCAGCCGGGTCAGCAGCAGGGGCAGTTCGACGTTGCGGCGCGCGCTCAGGATCGGCAGCAGGTTATAGAACTGGAAAATGAAACCGATGTTGCGCGAGCGCCATTGCGCCAGTTTCCTGCTGGAAAGGCCCACGAGCTGCTGGCCCGCGACTTCGACGCTGCCTGACGTGGGCTGATCGAGTCCGCCGATGAGATTGAGCAGCGTGGTCTTGCCGCTGCCCGATGGCCCCATCAAGGCCAGAAAATCGCCTTCCTCGATGGTGAGGTCGATATTGTCGAGAACTTCGACGGTTTGCCTGCCCTTGGTGAAATGCCTGGATACCTGTTGCAGTTCGACTATTCCCACTTCCTGTTTTCCTGTAGATCAGTTGATCGGGTTGCGCGTACCGGAAGCTGCAATCTGTACCGTCAGGCCGTCTTCCAGTCTTGCACGCAGTTCGAGATCCCGGGTGTTGACGATGCGCTCGCCGGCTTCGAGCCCCGCCACTACAAGCGCCTCGACCCCGGCGGATCGGCCAAGTTCGACCTCGCGGCGGTTGATGCGGCCGTCGGTCACGACCCATACGTGGGTCAGGCCGCCCTCGCGCACGATCGCCGAGTCGGGCACCAGTACGCCGGCCGGCGGCGCTTCGCTTTGCGTTTCCGGCAGCACGGCTGCGCCGGCGTCTTCCATGAACGCCACCCGAACGCCCATTTCCGGCATGACTCTTTCATCGCGATCAATGAAGCCGATCCGCACCCTGACCGTTGCCTGATTTCGATTGGCGGCCGGGATGATGGCTATCACTTCCGCCTCGTAAGGGTCATCGGGCCAGGCGTTGAGAAGAATCGTCGCATTCTGACCCGGGTAAACGCGATTGATATAGGCTTCGTTGACATCGACTTCTACCTCAAGCGATTCCATGTCGACGATGGTGCAGATGCCGGTTGCGGTAAAACCACCGCCGGCGGCTACCGGCGAGATCATCTCGCCCGGTTGCGCCGCCTTCGCGATGACGACGCCCGAGAAGGGCGCGCGAATCTGCATGTCCTCGAGCAATTGACGCTGTATCTGCAACGCCCGCTCGGCAACCTCGATATCGCGTTCGGTCTTCTCCAGCCGTGCGCGCAAAGCTTCCAGGTTGAGTTCGTCGCGATCGAGTTCGGCCTGGCTCGCAAGTTGGCTCGCGGCCAGGTCGCGGGTGCGGCCGAGATTCAGTTCGGCCTGGCGAATCTGTACTCTCAGTTCTTCCACCGAAGCACGCGCCGATGCAACCTGTGCCTCTTCCATATCCAGTTGGGCGCGATTGACGCTGTCGTCGAGCCTGGCCAGAACCTGGCCTTCCTCGACGCGCATGCCTTCTTCCACCAGTACTTCCATGACCTTGCCGGTGACCTTGGAACTGACCGTCGCCATGCGCCGGGCAATGACATAACCCGTCGCGTCGAGCACGCTTTCGGTGCTGGCAAGGAGTTGCTGCGGCGCCTGGGCGACAGTCGTATCGACGGTCAGCGCCTGGACCTGCTGCAAGGGTCGGAAGTGCCAGAAAACGAATGCCGCGCCGGCCAGCAGGGCGATCGGAATGAACCAGCGCAAAGGCCGAAAACCGGTCTCGTCCGGTTTTTCCCGGTCGATCTTCAGTTCATTCAGCAGCGACTCTTTGTCCATTCCGGGCGCCTGCGATTGGGACCCTGCCCAGTGTACAACCGTCACCGGTGAATGTCGCAATTTTCGGCGAACGTCCCCATATACTCGGTAAACGCCCACTGGCGCATTTCCAGCCGGTGGAACCGCGAGCCGTCGCCCGCGGATGTGTTAGGATTTTCGCCCTCGCGGGGAAGATTGGCGCCGGGGGGAGCCGAATCGATGGGATTACGCACTTGCCTTTTTGACCGTCATGCAGCCGCCGGGGCGAAGATAGTCGATTTTTCCGGCTGGGACATGCCGCTGCATTACGGTTCCCAGATCGAAGAACACAATCAGGTTCGTAATGACGCGGGCGTATTCGACGTCTCGCACATGACCGTGACCGATGTCGCCGGCATTGATGCCGAAAACTGGCTGCGCTATCTGCTAGCGAACGACGTCGCGCGCCTCGAAGCGCCCGGCAAGGCGCTGTACAGCCTGCTGTTGAACCACGATGGCGGCGTGGTCGACGATCTGATCGTTTATCGCACCGAGGCCGGTTATCGCCTGGTTACCAATTGTGCGACGCGAAGGAAGGTGCTGATCTGGCTGGCGCAAAACAGTCAAGGCTTCATGGTCCAGGTCGAGGAGCGGCCCAATCTAGCGATGATGGCCGTTCATGGCCCGAATTCGATCGCGCTGGCCCACGAGGCGCTTGGTGCGGATTCCACCCCGGCGGTACGGCAGTTGGGAAACTTCGAATCGTTTGAACAAGGCGGCTGGCTCGTGGCGCGGACTGGCTATACCGGAGAACTGGGCCTGGAAGTGATCCTGCCCGCGGAACGCGCCGGGCCGCTATGGGACGCCTTGCTCGCGGCCGGGGTCAAACCGGCGGGCCTCGGCGCCAGGGACACCTTGCGCCTGGAAGCGGGCATGAACCTCTATGGGCAGGACATGGACGAGAACACTTCGCCGTTTTCGGCGAACCTCGGCTGGAGCGTGAACCTGCGCGACGAAGAGCGGGATTTCCTCGGCCGGGAGGCAGTGCTCCAGCACAGGCGACTGCAGCAGGAGGGCGAACTTCCCGTACTCGCGGGGCTGGTGCTCGAAGCGCGGGGGGTATTGCGCAGCGGCCAGCCGGTCTTCACCGACAAGGGCGAGGGAGTCATTACCAGCGGCAGCTTTTCTCCTACATTGAAGCAGTCCATCGCTTTGGCTAGAATTCCGTGGGGCAGCGAGAGCTGCCAGGTCGACTTGCGCGGCGCCATGGCTCCGCTGAAGATCGTTAAACCCGGATTTGTCAGATTCGGCAAGAGAATTTTCGAATAATTCCGCCGCGGCAATCCGTCGATTACCAACGCGACGGCAAGAGGGGGGCGCCGGTGTCCAACATTCCAGATGATTTTCACTACACCTCTACCCATGAGTGGGTCAAGGTCGACGAAAACGGAGTCGCCACTGTCGGCATAAGCGACCACGCGCAAGAGGCGCTGGGCGATATCGTTTTCGTCGAATTGCCGGAGCCGGGCACGGAAATCGAAGCCCGCGCCGAGGCCGCGGTAGTCGAATCCGTGAAAGCCGCGTCCGATATCTACAGTCCGGTCAGCGGTGAAATCACCCAAGTCAACGAGGCCCTGATCGACAATCCGCAACTGGTGAATACGGCGCCTTACGACGACGGCTGGATCTACAGGATGACCATCAATGACGAAAGGGACCTCGATGAATTGCTCAACGCGGAGGCCTACGCGGAACATTGCTCGGATGAGTAGCGCCTCACTCGATTCGCTGCTCTATCGCAACGAATTTGTCGATCGGCACATCGGCCCGGATGACGGCGAAATCCGGGACATGCTCGCCGTGCTGAATCTCGAATCTCTTGAAGACCTCGTGCGCCGGACGGTGCCCGCCGCCATCGCCGGCGGCAAGGCGCTGGCGCTTGAATCTCCTGTTCCCGAAAGCGAAGCCCTCGACAGGCTGAAAGCCATCGCCGCGCAAAACCGGCCCGCCCGTTCGTTCATCGGCATGGGCTATTACAACACCCATCTGCCGGCGGTCATCCAGCGCAACGTGCTGGAAAATCCCGGCTGGTACACCGCCTATACTCCATACCAGCCGGAGATATCCCAGGGCCGGCTCGAATGCCTGCTGGCTTTCCAGCATCTGACCATGGACCTGACCGGCATGCCACTCGCGAACGCTTCCCTGCTCGACGAGGCGACGGCCGTGGCGGAAGCCATGGCGCTGGCGAAAAGAGTCTGCCGCAATCGCGAGGCCGGTGATTTCTTTGTCGACCAAGACTGTTTTCCCCAGACCATTGACGTGTTGCGTACCCGGGCGAAATGCTTCGGTTTCAATCTCATCATCGGTGACCCGGACGAATTGCCGGAAGAGGGGTTGTTCGGCGGGGTGCTGCAATATCCCGGTATGTCAGGCGCGGTGCGGGATCTGGGCGGCGCGATCGGCCGCCTGCATGCGCAAGGCGCGAAAGCGGTCGTGGCGGCGGACCTGTTGAGCCTGGCATTGCTCAAACCGCCCGGCGAAATGGGCGCCGACGTGGTGACCGGCTCAAGTCAGCGATTCGGCGTTCCAATGGGATACGGCGGCCCTCATGCCGCGTACTTCGCGACGCGGGACGAATTCAGGCGCGCCGTGCCGGGCCGCATCATCGGCGTGTCGAAAGACGCGCACGGGCGCATGGCAATGCGCATGGCCCTGCAGACCAGGGAGCAGCATATCCGCCGCGAAAAGGCCAACAGCAATATCTGCACGGCCCAGGTGCTGCTCGCAAATATCGCCGCGTTGTACGCCATGTACCACGGGCCGCGAGGCCTCATTCGCATCGCCTCCCGAATCAATCGCCTGGGCGCGATTCTCGCGGCGGGTCTGCGGCAAGCCGGCCTGGACGCGCCGGCAAGCGGTTTCTTCGATACCTTGAGCGTATCTGTGGACGAGGCGCAATTTTCCGGCATCGCGCGCCGCGCTGCCGAGCAGCGGGTCAATCTTCGATTTGACGAGGCCGCCGGCGTGGTCGGCGTCAGCCTCGACGAGTGTACGACTCCTGCCGACATCGAGTTGTTGTGGCAGGTATTCCTTGGCGAGGCGGCGGCAGAATTGTCGGTCGCCGCGGCCGACGAAATACTCACCGCAGGTGCATCGCCGATTCCGGCGGAGTTACGCCGGGAATCGGATTTCCTGCAGCATCCGAATTTCAACCGCTACCATTCCGAAACCGAGATGATGCGCTATCTGAAGCGGCTGGAAAATCGCGACATCTCGTTGACGCACGCGATGATTCCCCTCGGTTCCTGCACCATGAAGCTGAACGCCGCGGCGGAGCTCATGCCGATCTCCTGGCCCGAGTTCGCGCAACCGCATCCCTTCGCGCCGCAAGAACAAATGGCGGGTTACTTGCGCATGATCGGCGAACTGGAAGACATGCTCGCCGAAATCACCGGCTACGACGCGATCAGCATGCAGCCCAATTCCGGCGCGCAAGGCGAATACGCCGGCCTGCTGGCGATCCGCAAATATCTCGCGGCCAGAGGCGAAGGTCACCGCGACGTCTGCCTGATCCCGACATCGGCGCATGGCACCAATCCGGCGAGCGCGATCATGATCGGCATGAAAGTCGTGCTCGTCCGCTGCGATGAATCCGGCAACATCGATGTCGACGACCTGCGCGCTAAAGTCGAACAGCATCGCGGCCAGGTCGCCGCGCTGATGATCACTTATCCTTCCACCCATGGCGTTTACGAGCAGGCGGTGATGGAAATCTGTGAAATCGTTCACGATGCGGGCGGCCAGGTGTATATGGACGGCGCCAATCTGAACGCCCAGGTCGGATTGACGAATCCCGCGCTGATCGGCGCCGATGTTGCCCACGTCAATCTGCACAAGACCTTTTGCATCCCCCATGGCGGCGGCGGTCCCGGCATGGGGCCCATCGGCGTCAAGGCGCATCTGGCCCCGCATCTCGCCAATCACAGCCTGGTGCGGC
>VYCF01000072.1 GCA_009844085.1 Gammaproteobacteria bacterium
GTGCTGCAGACCGCGCTGTCCGACCTGGAAGTGGTGTCCAGCGAGGAGGACGGCCCCCGGTGGCGGCGGCGCTGCCCGCGGGGGGGCGGGTCGGGCCGCCCCCCCCCCCCTCAAGGGCGATCCCGCAAGCTGTTTTCGGGGATGTAATAGTCGGGTTCGCTATAGTCCACGTGCCGTTCCATGCCGGACGTGGACATCAGCCAGCCGAATTCGCGGTTGCCGACCATCTCAAAGCTGCCCTGGTCCGAAGCGATGAAGGCGAAAGCGTTCCGCGCGCCCACGGTCACGACAACCCGGTGCAGAACGTCGTCGCGGTCGACGCGGCCGATATAGGAGACGTTTCCGGCGAGCCCGCTTTCGACCCGTTCGATCACCGATTCCAGTCTCGCTCCGGTGTGGGGGATGCCGAAAGCAACTCGGGAGCCTGGGCCCAGATTCTCCAGGTAGCCGGTCAGACGCACCAGCCTCGCATCGGTGTAGGTCTCCAGGCGCGGCGGCAGCCGCTCCGGCTCTACCGCGCCTTCGTCGATCGCGGTCCAGCCGGGCTGGGCGCCGCCGGCGAACCGGTTCGGGTCCGGTGGAGAGTCGGCCGGAATATCCGATTCCGGCATGCCGGACGACAAGTCCGTTACTTCGGGCGCCGCGTCTGAACTCCGCGCAGTGGTTTCCGCGCCGCCGGCAGCTCGCGTCCGGTCCGCGTCGCCGCCACCCGGCAAACCCGCCACGAACACGAAAGCGAGCGCGGCCATGACGGCGCAAACGCCGAAAGTCCACTTGACTAACCCTTTCGATTTCACGATTCGCCTCTCTCGCCTTCCATGCGTCCATAGTAAGTCACAGCATTGAAAATGCAAGCTGGCGTTGCTCCGGGAACAGCGCGAACTGTTTTGAGCGGTTACAGGGCCACCACCGCTTTGCCGAAGTTTTCGCCGCGCATGAGGCGGCAAAATGCCTCCGGGGCGCTTTCCAGGCCCTGGCTGATGTCCTCGCGCTGGCGGATTTTTCCGTCACCCAGCAAGGGCAGGCAGCGCCCGAGGTACTCCTGTCGCCGCGGCTCGTAGTCGTAGACCACGAGCCCGCTGACAACAGCCCGTTTGGCGATCAGCAGGCCGGGGGGCGGGCCTGGATCGCGCTCGGGACGGTTGTATTCGGCCATGAGTCCGCATAGCACTATGCGGGAGTGGTTCGCCAGGTGCGAACAGGCGGTTTGCAGGAGGCTGCCGCCGATCAGGTCGAAATAGACGTCTATGCCGGCGGGACAAAGTTCCCCAAGCCTTGCGCCGATATCCTCGCTACGCCGGTCGATGCAGGCCGCGACGCCGAGCGACTCCGTCGCGAAGCGGCATTTTTCCGGCGAGCCGGCAATGCCGATCACTCTGGCACCGTGCAAGGTGCAGAACTGCGCAGCCGCGGAACCGACCGCGCCGGTCACCGCCGGAATCAATACGCAATCGCCCTCCCTGACTTCGGCCTGCCAGACCATGCCGGCCCAGGCCGTTAGGCCAGTCATGCCGAGAATAGACAAGGCCAGTGAAGGATGGCACGGCGGCGTGATCTCTTCGTCCAACAACTGCACCTCCCCGGCCGCGTGAGCCGAGTATCCCTGCCAGCCGCCCATGCAACGCACGAGCCTCCCAGCCGGCAGTTCCGGCGCATCGGAACGCACGACTTCGCTGACCGTTTCCCCGAGCATGACTTCACCGGGCGCAACCGTGCCGGAAGGGTGCCGCCCTGCAATCTGGCTGCGCATATAGGGATCGAGAGACAGAAAGCGCGCCCGGCAAAGCACACCGCCCGCCGGCATTTCCGGCAGCGGCGCTTGCCGCAACTCAAAGTTGTCCGGCGTGGGAACGCCTTCGGGTTTTTTAACGAGAACGATCTGTCTATTCTTCGACATCGTCGGCGGTCATGCCAACTTGCAGCCAGCCGAGATTGATGCCGATTCTGCCCGCGCCGGGATTGGCCCAGGAATAGGCCACGGTCTCTCCGGTTTCCGAATCGAGGATGCCGAGCTTGAGTACCGCGACTCGGGTGTTCTGGTAGGTCAGACGCGCCAGTTCGACGCTGTAGCCCGTCGCGTCTCCCTCGGCGGTGACCAGAGGCACGATCTGCCCTTCGTTGTGCAGGCGCAGGTCAGGCACGAGCAGCATCTCGTCGGAATTTTCAGAGTAGGGAGCGAACGCGCCGCGCCGGACGGCGCCCCAGCCGCCGAACTGCCGCACCTTGCGGTTGCGATGAGGTTCATCCCTGCCGAAAAGCAGGTTGCCGTCTTCGTCGTATGCCTTGTCGCCGATCCAGATTTCGTCGGCCGTAAGACGTAAGGTGTCGGTTATGTAGACATTCTGTCCCATGGCCTCGGAGTAGTAGAAACAGGCCCCCTCGTCCATTTCGCCGACATAGTGATCGCCATTGAGCCGCCAATAAACATTGCAGCCGGGCACATTGCGCAAGTCGGCGGGCCCGAGATCCGCCAGCAGCGACGGATCGCGATCGGCGTAGCGGTACTTTTCCTCGTCGTTGAAACTGTGGATCGCGAGTTCGATTGCGCCGCGGTCCTCGTTCACGCTGAATTCGTAGAGGCGCTGACGGTAGACGTTCTCGTAGTCGCGGCCGAGATATTGCTTGATGAAAAAAGTGTGTTCGCCTATGGCGGGGACAGGCGCCGGCATGAAGATGTGATGGATGTGTTCGTGGCGATCTTCGGGAGCGATGCCGTCCTCGCCTTGCTGCCAGACCTGTTCGTTGTTGTCGTATTCGCCGGCGAACCAGCCGAGAAAATGCTCCAGGTCCTGGCCGATAACGCTTGCCGGTAGAAAAAGCAATACGGCGGAGACAGCCAGGCTTATGTTTTTGCGGATAGTCTTCATTGCGTTGTACCCCGTGCCAGGGGAGGCACGACTTCAAATGTGCCGAATTGCTTTGTATTATTCCTTTGTACTATTGATAGGTCAATATATCTAAATGAATCGTGCAGGGCCAGTGCCGCGGCCGCGACGGTTCGAAGCCACTAACATGCCTGCCACATTGCTCGAAAAACTCTGGAACCTTCACGAAATCGCCGATCTCGGCGGCCGCGACAGCCTGATCCATATCGACCGGATCTTCCTGCACGAACGCACCGGCAGTATCGCCTTGCGTGGCCTGGAACAGGAAGGACGCAACGTACGCGCGCCCCGGCGCGCGTTCTGCACCATGGACCATATCGTGGATACGAGGCCGGGGCGGGGCGACATCTCCCTTGTGCCTCACGGCCGCGAATTCATCGAAGCAACCCGGCACAGCGCCAGGAATGCGGGAATTCATCTGTTCGACATCGATGACTCCCGCCAGGGCATCGTGCATGTGGTCGCGGCCGAAAACGGCATCGTCCTGCCGGGGATGAGCGCGGTCTGTCCGGACAGCCATACCTGCACGCTCGGCGCTCTCGGCGCACTCGCCTGGGGAATCGGCTCCACCGAGGCCGAACATGCATTGGCCACGAGCTGTCTGAGGGCAAGCCGGCCACGCTCGATGCGGGTGAACTTTGTTGGAACAACCACTCCCGGAGTGACCGCCAAGGACATGATCCTGCATCTGATCGCCGGCTTCGGCAGTCGGGCAGGCAGGGGCTTCGCGGTCGAGTTCGCCGGACCCGCGATTTACGACCTGAATATGGACGGACGCTTCACCATTTGCAATATGGCCGTGGAGATGGGCGCATTTACCGGCATGATCGCGCCTGATGAACACACAATCGCTTATGTTAGAGACGCTCCATATGCCCCGCGGGGACCGCTGGCGGAACAGGCCGAAGCCCATTGGCGTGAATTGCATAGCGACGAAGGCGCCGAGTTCGACCGCGAACTCGAAGTCGACTGCGCCCGAATCGCTCCTTCGGTCACCTGGGGCACAAATCCGGAACAACTGGTCGGCATCAATGGCGTCGTGCCCGAACCAGGGGCGTTCGACGATCCGCAACAATCCCTCGCCGCGCGGCAGGCGCAGGCCTATATGGACCTCGAACCCGGCACGTCGATGCGTTCGGTTCGTATCGACGCGGCCTTCATCGGTTCCTGCACCAATAATCGTCTAGACGACTTGCGCGACGCGGCGAATCATTTGCGCGGCAGAAAAGTCGCCTCCTGGGTGCAGGCCTTGTGCGTACCCGGCTCAAGCGCGATAAAACGACAGGCGGAAGCGGAGGGACTCGACGAAATCTTTCAGGCGGCGGGATTCGAATGGCGCGAAGCCGGCTGTTCGCTCTGCTTCCATGCCGGCGGGGAATCCTTCGGCGGCCGGCGCGTGATTTCCTCGACCAACCGCAATTTCCAGGGCCGCCAGGGTCCCGGCGCCCGCACCCATCTTGCCAGTCCCCTGACCGTGGCGGCCTCGGCCTGCCGGGGCTATATCAGCACCGCGGAGGATTCGTGACGAACGCGCGAAAGCAAGTGTTCCATCGCGGCATCGCGGCGCCCCTGTTGCAGCCGAATATCGATACCGACGCCATCATTCCCTCCCGGGAGATACGGCGGGTTTCGAAGGAAGGACTCGGAGACGCGCTTTTTTCCGGCTGGCGCTATCGCTCGGCGGAGAGCCGCGAGCCGGAACCCGGTTTCATTCTGAACCAGGCGCAATATCGCGAGGCCAGCATTCTGCTTGCCGGTGACAATTTCGGTTGCGGATCTTCGCGCGAACACGCGGTCTGGGCCCTGAAGGATTTCGGCGTCAAGGTAATCCTGGCGCCTTCCTTCGGCGGCATCTTTTTCAACAATTGCGCATTGAACGGCATCCTGGCGATCGAGCTTGAAGAGGAGGCCATTGCGCGGCTGGCTCGATGGGTACAGGCCGACCCCGGCGGCAACAGGCTCGAAATCGACCTGGCGGCACAACGGATCCGCTGGCGGGAAGGGAAGGAAATGCGCTTCGATATCGAACCCGCCCGGCGCAGCCTGCTACTCGAGGGGCTCGACAGCATTGCCGCCACCTTGCGCCGGGAGTCCGCAATACGGGTGTTCGAAGAGCAGGACCGGCAGAGCAGGCCCTGGGTATACGAGTTTCCGGACCGCTAGCTTCCCGGCGGCGTCTGCACGAGCCCGAGGCGCTCGAGTTCCCCGATCTCTTCGCTCGTCATGCCCGCGGCCGCCAGGATCTCGCTGCAGTCTGCGCCGGCGGCCGGCACGTCGTGGCGCATGCCGAAGCGGCTGCTGCCCCATTCGATGGGCAAAGCCGGCAGACGGGTACTCTGACCGGCCCGCTCGCCATCGCGCAAGCTCACCGGCACCAGACCCTCGTTGGCGTTCAGATGCGCATCGTCGAACAAGTCGGAGGGCTTGTTGACCCGGGCGAAAGCCACGCCGGAGCGATCGAGCCGCGCAAGCATTTCGTCCCTGTTCATGGCGGCGAACATTCGCTCGACTTCCGGCAGGATACGATCCCGCTGGCGCACGCGCGCGTTGTTCTGCCTGAGAGAATCGTCGGCCGCGAATTCCGCCAGTTCGAACTCCTCGCAAAAACGGCGCCATTGGGTATCGCTGACCACTCCGATGAATACCTTCTCGCCCTCGCGGCATTCGAAAATATCGTAGATCGCCCAGGCCGAGCTGCGAATCGACATCGGCAGCGCGGCCTCGCCGGTGACCGCCTGCTGCGCCATGTGCTGGCCGACGAGAAAGGCGGTGGTTTCGAACAGCGAACCGGTAACGAGTTCGCCGCGGCCGCTGCGATGGCGCCGCTCCAGCGCGGCGAGCACGCCGATGACGCCGAACATGCCGCCGGTGACATCGATGACCGAAGCCCCGGCCCGCATCGGCCGGTCCGGCAGCCCGGTCATGTAAGCGAGCCCGCCCATCATCTGGGTGACTTCATCAAGCGCCGTGCGATTCTCGTAAGGGCCGGAAAGAAAGCCTTTCAGGGAACAATAGATCAGTCCCGGGTTCGCGGCATGCATCGCTTCCCAGCCGAAGCCGAGAGAGTCCATCGCGCCGGGGCGGAAATTTTCGACGAGCACGTCGGCGCCGGCGATCAGCCGCTGCGCGAGTTCGCGTCCGCGTTCGCTCTTGAGGTCGATGCAGATGCTTTTCTTGTTGCGGTTGTACATCGGGAAATAGCCCGCGCCCGAGCCTTGCAGGCGGCGCGTCTTGTCGCCGCCGAGCGGTTCGATCTTGAATACTTCCGCTCCGAGATCCGCCAGGATCATGCCCGCGGAGGGTCCCATGACCATATGTGTGAATTCGATGACCCGGATGCCCGACAAGGGCAATTCATCGGCGTTTTTCTGCATATTGAGTTCCGGTCGCTTTCCGACGGCCACCCACTAATGTTATATTTGTCATGTTGTTATAACAATAGTCTATTTGGAATCAGATGACGGTTGACGTATTAATCAGCGAAGTCGGATTGCGCGACGGACTGCAAAGCATTTCTCCGATCATGCGTACCCCGGATAAACAGGCATGGATCGCCGCGCAACACGCGGCGGGTTGCCGTGAAATGGAAGTAGGTTCCTTCGTCCCCGCCAGCTTGCTGCCGCAACTGGCCGACACCGCGGAAGTCGTGCGTTATGCCGTCGGGCTCGAAGGCCTGTGCGTGGCCGCGCTGGCGCCTAATCTGCGCGGGCTGCAGGACGCCGCAGCCAATGGCGCACACAAGGTGACGCTGCCGTTTTCGATGAGCGAAACGCATTCGCTGAAGAACCTGAACAAGACCCACGCCCAGGTGCTCGCGGAGATCAGGGACTGCGTCGGGTATCTCGGGGAACTGCCGGAGCATCGGCGGCCGCAATTCGAAGTCAGCCTGTCAACCGCGTTCGGCTGCACGCTGGAAGGTCCCGTGCCTGAATATCGGGTATTGAACCTCTCGGAACAGGCAGTCGAACTGGGCGTCGACGAAGTCAGCCTCTCCGACACCACCGGCTACGGTAATCCACGGCAGCTCAAGCGTCTCGTCCACGGCATCCGGGGCAATTGCGGCGCCGAAAAACTCCGCGGCGTGCATTTGCATAACACCAGGGGGCAGGGACTGGCGAACGCGCTGATGGCGGTCGAACTCGGCATTACGACGCTCGACGCCTCGCTCGGCGGCATCGGCGGCTGTCCTTTCGCGCCGGGGGCAAGCGGTAATATCGTTACCGAGGATCTGGTGTTCATGCTCGAATCCATGGGCCTTTCGACCGGCATCGATCTGGCGGCGCTGATTGAAGTGAGGGAACTCGTCAGGGCGTCGCTGCCGGATGTCGAACTGTTCGGATTCACCCCCGATGCCGGACTTCCCATCGGTTACCGCGCGGCATGAAGACAATCCCGGCAAGAAATCCGCGTACCGGCCGGATCGATGGCGAAATCGAGAACTGGACGCCAGCAGGAATCGGCGGACTCGCCAACGAGTTGCGGCGCGCCCAGACCGCGTGGCAAGACAACGGCCTTTCCTGCCGCCGCGGGGCGCTGCTGGACTGGCGCGACGAACTCCATCGGCGCAGCGAAGCCATTGCCGAAGCATTGACGGCGGATACCGGCCGGCGGCAGATTTCCCGGCTCGAAGTGCAAAAGCCGATCAACCTGATCGATTATTGGCTGCAACAGGCTCCGGCATTGCTCGAAGGCGAAGCAGGCCGGTCGAGCATGGCCCCAAGCGTCGATTGGCGCCATGTACATGCGCCCTATCCGCTGGTCGGCGTCATCAGCCCGTGGAACTTTCCCCTGGCGCTGGCTTCGCTCGACGCTATCCCCGCGCTGCTTGCCGGTTGCGCGGTAATCGTCAAGCCGAGCGAGGTAACTTCCCGTTTCGTGCGGCCATTGACGGAAAGCGTTGCCTCGATACCGGAATTGCGCGCAGTGTTCCGGTTCATCACCGGTGACGGTAGCGCCGGAGCCGGCCTCGTGGACGCGGTGGACGCGGTCTGCTTTACCGGCAGCGTCGCCACCGGACGCAAGGTGGCCGTGCACGCGGCACAGAAGTTCATTCCGGCTTTTCTCGAACTCGGCGGCAAGGATCCCGCCATCGTCACCGCTGACGCAGACCTGGAAAACGCGGTGCGCGCCATCGCCCGCAGCGCTTTCGGCGCCACCGGCCAGGCCTGCCAGTCCCTGGAGCGCGCCTATGTCGCGCGCGAGGTTTACGACGAGTTTCTTGCGGCGCTGGTGGAATGCGCCAGGAGTATCCGCCTGAACGATGCCGACCTGGACGCTGGAGAAATCGGTCCGTTGATCTTTGCCGGTCAGGCCGCGACGATTCGCCGGCATCTCGACGACGCGCTCGCCCGCGGCGCACGAGTGCATTGCGGCGGTAAAATCGAGAACCATGGCGGCGGCGACTGGTGCCGGCCCACCGTAGTGAGCGAAGTTTCGCAAGACATGCTCATCATGCGCGAAGAGACGTTCGGGCCGGTAATCACGGTGTCGCCGTTCGATTCCGCCAGCGAGGCGGTAGCACTTGCCAACGAGTCCGAATACGGTCTCTCCGCCGCTGTCTTCGCCGGTTCGCAAGCGGAAGCCGAAGCGATTGCCGCCAGGCTCGAAGTCGGCGGAGTCAGCATCAATGACGCGAGCCTCACCGCTGCCGTCAACGATGTCGAAAAGAACTCGTTCCGCCTCTCGGGCATGGGCGGCTCGCGCATGGGCCCGTCGGGCATGAGCCGTTTCCTGCGAAAACGCGCCCTGCTTCATCAGACCGCGCCTGCCGCATCGATCCATGGGGGTTAACGGCGGGCCAGCGCCCGCCGCACCTGTTGTTCTATGTGCTCCATCGGCAATACGTCGCGGCTGCGGTTGAGGATGAAGTCGAGAAAGCGTTCGGCGATCAATGAGAGTTTCTTCGACTTGAGATTCACCACATGCCAGTGGGACATGATCGGGAATCCCTTCACCCGCAATTGCGCCAGCCCGTCTTCCGTGGCATTGGCAAGCACGTACGCCGACAGAATGGTTATCCCCATATCCGCCATCACCGCGTACTTGATCGCCTCGTTGCTTTCTATCACCATGGTTTTACCGAGTGAAAGTCCGTTCTCGCGCAGGTGTTTCTGAATCGTGATATGCGTGCCCGAGCCCTGTTCGCGCAGCAGGAACTTTTGCTCCTGCAAATCCTCCCAATTCAGCCGCTTGCGCCGATTCAAGGGATTTTTCGCCGAAGCGACGACGGCCAGCGGGTTGGGCAGGAACGGCCTGCTATCGATTTCCAGATTGTCGGGCGGATCGCTGAAAATGTAGAAATCGTCCCTGTTGCCGTTCAGCCGCTCGATGATCTGGGCGCGGTTGCCGACCATGAACGCCACGTCGATTCCCGGGTATTCGCGGCAGAAAGGTCCGAGTATTCGCGGCAGAAAGTACTTGGCGGTGGTGACCACGGCAATGCTCAGCGAACCGGCGTTCAGCCCCTTGAGGTCGTTGAGCTTGCCGTCGAGCCGGGCGATCGCTTCAAACAGCTCCCGGCCGCTCGCAACCACCTCTCGTCCGGCCTCCGTGAGGTAGAGTTGCTTGCCGATCACTTCGTGCAGGGGCAACCCCACCGCTTCAGCCAGTTTGCGAATCTGCACCGATACCGCGGAATGGCTCAGGTAGAGCGCCTCCGCGGCCCGCGCGATACTCTGCGTCTCGGCCACCTTCATGAAGATTTCCAGTTGGCGCAACGTACCCAGTCTTGCCGGCAGCCGTGTATCCATAAGGTTTCTATCACGCACGGGCTGGGCATGCCCAGCCCCTACAGTAGGGGCGAGGCATGCCTCGCCCGATGCTTATATAAAAATAAACGAATATCCTGAATATTAAATACTATTATTCATGGAAAGTCACCGCTAACATGGCGTTCCGGAAACATCGAAACTCTTGGAGGGCGCAAAGATGAGGCCTCATGTTGAACTGATCGACGAGGTGGATTTGCTATGGCACTTCGCTGAATTTCCCCACGCCAGCGGCGAAGCGCGCCAGCGCAACCTGTGCTATGACGAGGAAAACGGCGCCGCGTCGTTGAAAGTGGAATTTCTGACGGACTGGCGGCGGCCGGCCGGCCTCCACGCCGCACAGACCGAATGGTTCGTGCTGGAGGGCGAGATCGAAATCGGCGAAACCAGGCTCGGAAAAGGCGGTTACTGGTGCGCTCCGCAAGGCGCCTGGACACCCGAGGCGAAGGCCGCCAAAGGCACGCAGATACTCTTGTTCCGCGAATACAGCGACTGGAGTTTCACTCCCACCGGCCGCGATGGCGCCGGCGTAGACCCGGAGGCGGAACTGATCGTCTGCGATTCCGAGGCCATGGAATGGTACGACGTGGTGCACCCCGAACATGGCAGCCCGATGAATTTCGAACGTGGCGGCACGCCCGTCCCGGGACTATTCATCAAGCTGTTGTTCCGCGACCCGAAGACCGGATTCTATACCCGCCTGATCAAGGCCAAACCGGGCTGGCGGGAACATCCGCTGGCGCACCATCCAGTCTATGAGGAAGCCTATTGTCTCGACGGCGAGTTCGACTACAACTTCGGCACCATGACCAAGGGCCAGTACTTCTTTCGCCCCGCGGGCGTGCGTCACGGCGATTTCACGGCCGGCGAAAAGGACGGTTGCACCTGGATATTGCGCTGCGACGGCGATCTGGTGGACTGGTACACCGACAACGCCAGCATCGAGATGAAAGGCGATCCGGTGAACTGGGGCGAGGGTTACCCGCTCTCGGAACCGCCCGAGCTGATTCAGCCCGTGCGCTCACGCTCCATCGGGCCCTGGAAAAATCCTTATTATCAATAACGGCGGCATGATCCCGGCGATCGAGAAAAGGAGCGCAACCTCATGACCGACGTCCTGGGCTGGCGGGCCAAGTTCGGCGTGCTCGGCCCGTCGACCAACACGATCGTCCAGCCGGAGTTCGACGCCATGCGCGTGCCGGGCGTCACCAACCATTACAGCCGCATCATTATCGAGAACGCCGATGCGGTCTCCGACGAAACCTTCATCGCCGGCACAATGATCATTTCCGACAACACCCTCGACGCCGTCCGGGGCGTCCTGACCTGTTCGCCGGACTATCTGGTCATGGGCATGTCCGCCGTCACCTTTTACGGCGGGGCCGAAGGAGCCGGAAAATGGCGGGAGAACATCGAGAAGGAGAGCGGGCTGCGGCTGAGCATCGGTTCGGAGTCCTGTGCCGCCGCCATGGAAACCTACGGCGGTATCAAGCGGATTGCCGTGATTTCCCCCTATTTTCCAGCGGCCAATCGCGAAGTGATGCGTTTTTTCGCCGATTACGGCTATCAGACGGTGCGCGACCGTTGCCTGCGTTGTCCGAGTTGGACCGCTATCGCCGAAGTGACCGGCGCGACCTTGCGGCAGGTCGTGGCTGAACTCGACGGAGACGATGTGGACGCGTTCGTGCAGGTAGGCACGAACCTGTGCATGCTGGAGCTCGCCGCGGAACTCGAGCATGAATTGCAAAAGCCGGTCATCGCGATCAATGCCGCCACCTATTGGCACGCCCTGCGCCAGTTCGGCATCGACGATCAATTGCAGGGCTTCGGACGACTATTGGAAGAACATTAGTTTCAGTCGTCCTGCGCACAGAATGACATCGGTGAAACTGGATGTTGAATCCGCCGAATCGCGCCTGCTAAACTGAAGTTATCCTCACAGGGGCGGAGGAAAGGCGGTGATCGATCCAGTCGACGTGCAGCGGATCGTTCTGGCGACGCTCGCGGCAGGCGCCGCGGTTCTGTTCGGCGCCTGTTACGCCATCTTTCTTGCCTTGTCGCGCCTGCGCGATCTGGCCGTTTTACGCCGACTCTCCAATCTCTCCTATCTGGCTCTGGCCGTTTCCGTACTGGCGCTGGCCTGGTACCTGCGCCTGGCGGGCGGCTGGCTGGCGCTGGTCGTTATCCTGCTGGTCGGCTATTACCTGGCCCCGCGTTTCATCTGGCGATTGTCGGTCGCCACTCACGATTCCGAAGAAGATCGAAAAGGAGGAAGCCATGACTGATCCGGTCTGGTGGGCAAGCGAGAATTTCTGGCGCAAGACCGCGATCTTCGTGACCGCGTTCATGTTCGTGATTCTCATCTTTCTGACGTTTCATTCGATGTCCGTAATCCTCGCCGGCAGCGAAGCCGAACGGGTGCCGGCCTATTCGGTAATCAATCACCGCGTCGATTACAGGTTCGATAACGAACGCGGCATGTTCAGGCCGGTCATCGGCGAGGAGGCGCCATTATTCGGCACGGTCCATACCGAAGCCGAGGCGCGGGCGCTCGTGGACCTGGGCAAGCTCACGGTGCAGGCGAAGAACTGCATGAACTGCCATACGCTTTATGGCAACGGCGCCTATTACGCACCGGACCTGACCAAGGCCTGGCTCGACCCAGGCTGGGGCAACGAGCAATCGCGCGAGACGCTGATGCTGATGTTCCTGACCGATCCGGTCACCAACGCGCGCACCTACGGCACGGGGCGGCGCATGCCGGACCTGGGCGTAACCGAGGAGGAGGCGCGCGGCGTCATCGCATTTCTGAAATGGATGTCCGCCGTGGATACGAACGGCTTTCCCTATGGATTTACGCCGCTGCCCCAGGGAGGTGACTGATCATGGCCATATCCGCTGAGATACCATTGACCGGCATCGACGCTGCCTCCCCGGGCGAATCCACCCTCTCCGCCGGCCAGAAACTGGCGCTGAAGTATTTTGTCGCCGCGATGGTGCTGTTTGCGGCGCAGACAGTTTTCGGCCTGCTTGCCGGCTTGCAGTTCATCTATCCGGATTTCCTTTTCGGCGTACTCGATTTCAACGTCAACCGCATGGTGCATCTGAACGCGATGATCGTGTGGATGCTGTACGGCTTCATGGGCTCGATCTACTGGCTGGTCGAAGACGAGGCCGGCACCGAACTGGTCGGCCCGAAGCTCGCCAACATAAACTTCTGGGTGTTGACCGCGGCGGTAACGGTAGTCGTTCTCGTCTATCTCATCGTACAGGTGGGCGACGGCACCCGGGCCAGCATCTGGCTGATCAACGAGGGGCGCGAGTATATCGAGGCGCCACGCTGGGCCGATATCGGCATCGTCGTCTGCACCAGCGTGTTTTTCTGCAACATCGCGGCCACTTTCATGAAGGGCCGCTGGAGCGGCATCTCGGGCACGCTGGTGCTCGATCTCATTGCGCTGGCGGGGCTTTATCTCGCAGGCATGTTCTACACCACCAATCTGTCGGTCGACCAGTATTGGTGGTGGTGGGTCGTGCATCTCTGGGTGGAGGCGACCTGGGAAGTGCTGGTCGGCTGCATCATGGCCTGGGGCCTGATGAAGACGCTGGGCGCGCGCCGCCGGATCGTGACCACCTGGCTGTACATCGAGGTCGCGCTGATGTTCGGCTCGGGCATTCTCGGCCTCGGACATCACTACTTCTGGATCGGCACGCCGGAATACTGGCTCGGCCTCGGCGGATTCTTCTCCGCGCTGGAACCGATTCCGCTGGTGGCGATGGTCGTGCATGCCGTCTACGACGCCGGCACGCACGGGTTCAAGAGCAACAACCATCCGGCGCTGGCCTGGCTGATCGCGCACGCTTTCGGCAATTTTCTCGGCGCCGGCGTGTGGGGTTTCATGCAGACACTGCCGCAGATCAACCTGTACACCCATGGCACGCAATGGGCGGCGTCTCACGGCCACCTGGCCTTCTTCGGCGCCTATGCGACGATCAATATCGCGTTCATTTATATTGCCTTGCAACACTGGCGCGGCAATGTATGGATGTCGGGCGGATTGCCCGACGGCGGCTGGAAATGGAAATGGTCCCTTGGCCTGCAATGCGTCGGCGTGATGGGAATGACGGTGGCGATGCTGATCGCCGGCTACGAACAGGCGTTCGTCGAACGCGCCGCCGGCGGTTCCACCTGGGGCGCCTTCTTCGACGCTCAGACGCGGCCCTGGTTCGTGCAGGCCATGCAATGGCGCATGGTTTTCGGCGTCGTGACGGCAGCCGGCATGGCTATACTGTTCTGGGATCTGCTGACCATCGGCCGGGACGAGACCCGGCCGGCGAAACAGGTGCCCGACCCGGAAGCCGAACCGGCGGCCGCGGGCTGATTGAACAATATGGAGGAATACCAATGACTGACCGCTCCCGGCGACGCTCGATTCGCCTATGCACGGGTTTGGGGATCACGGCGCTGCTGGCGGCGCCGGCGCTGGCTCTGGCACAAGAAGGAGACGTGGACGCGGGCCGGGATAAGGCGGCGCTATGCGCCGCGTGTCACGGCCCGAACGGCATCAGCTCGAATCCGCTGTGGCCCAATCTCGCGGGCCAGCACGAAGCTTATCTGGCAAAACAGATCAGGGATTTTCGCGACGGTGTGCGCGAGGACATCTCGATGCAGCCCTTCGTGGCGCAACTGTCGGAGCAGGATATCGCCGACCTGGCGGCGTTTTACGCGTCCTTGCCGGCAGGCGGCTGAACAATCACGGCTGGACGATATGAATCTCGTCCATGCCGTTATCGGGATCGAGCGGAGTCTCCCCGGTGGGAAATCCCTGCTCGGCAAGAATGTAAGCCACCACGTCGGTATATTCCTCGAACATGAGCGAGCCGGGATTGTCGGCCGGCATGGTGCCCAGGATGGACTCCCAGAACCAGAGCAAAGGCTGGTTGTTCCAGGAACGCAGCGAATCGCGATAGAAACGCATATCGTGGCAGGTGCGGCAGACATTGTCGTAAACCGGTTTGCCCGCATCCACCTGGGCCTGGGTGAAAACGCCGTCCGCGACAGTCTTCTGCTGGGCCAGAGACCATTGAGCCCCCATCAGACACCCCGCGAGCATCGCAATCCGAAACGCTGTTTTCATCTCAACCCTCCGCATGACCCAATCGGCGCACCACCAACATAGCTTACCATCAACCAGCACCCCCAAGCAGCCGAAAACCCTACCCCACATCACCGCCGCACGCAAGTCAGCGCAGGAATTCGCGACGGATCGAGGCCACAGTTTTTTCAGTGAAAATTTCTCCTTTTCCGGAAATCGTTCCTACGCTTGTCTTCGCAGTCACAAGGAGACGGAAGTCATGCAACACTCTCAAGGGGGTTTCACCCTGATCGAACTGATGATTGTCGTGGCGATCATCGGCATACTCGCGGCGGTCGCCCTGCCCGCCTATCGCAACTATACGGACCGCGCCGAATTCTCGGAACTCGTGCTCGCGGTGACGCCGCTGAAGACCGCGGTGGAACTGGCGATCCAGACCCGGGGACCGGGCGCACTGACGGACCTCGACGGCGGCGCCCTGGGGATTCCCGCAAATGTCCAGGCAACCGCCACGACTCACGGGGCGAACGTCACCGACGGCGTCATCACCATGACCTGGCGGCAGGAGGACGGGTCCAATCTGAACGGCGTGACCTATACCTTGAGCGCCGGTGGCGTGACCGCGCCGGTAGCCTGGACCGAAGGCGGCAGTTGCCTGAGCAATGGCTTGTGCTGACCGCGGCGGCAGATCAGCCGATGCCGGAGATCGAGACCGGGGCAGCCGCTGCGGCAGCGGCCGCCGCGACGCTCGGCGCGCCGTTACTCGATCTTGACGCTTTCGATCCGCAGCACATGGATCGCGGCCTGATCGGTCACGAACTGATCCGGCAGCATCGCGTGCTGCCGCTGATGCGCCTCGGCGGCCGGCTGCTGCTCGCCTTGTCCGATCCCGCGGCTATGGCCGCGCTCGACGAGATCAAGTTCCGCACCGGTCTCGCGGTCCAGCCGGTGGTCGTGGAAACGGACAAGCTCGATCGGGCCCTGCGCCTGCAAGGCCGCGGCGAGGGTCTGCTCGACGAACTCGGCCTTGACGAGTTGCAAACGGAATCGGCGCCGGAAACGGGCACTGCGGGCGAATCCGCGGGCGCCGATGAGACGCCCATCGTGCGCCTGGTCAACCGGCTGCTGCTCGACGCCTTGCAGGCCGGGGCTTCGGATATTCATTTCGAGCCATTCGAAACGAGTTGCAGGGTCCGCTTCCGCATCGACGGAATCCTGCACGAGATCACCCGCCCTCCGGTCAATATCGCCCGGCGCATCGCATCGAGACTGAAAATCATGGCGCAGATGGACATTTCGGAACGGCGGCTGCCCCAGGACGGCCGCATCCGCTTGCGTCTGGCGGACGGCGGCGGGGTCGATTTCCGCGCCAATACCCTGCCCACGCTCTGGGGGGAAAAGCTGGTGTTGCGCATACTCGATGGCGGCGGCGAACAAATGGACATCGACGCCCTGGGCCTGACGGATTTCCAGCGCGAACAATACCTGTACGCCTTGCAGGCGAGCCAGGGACTTATTCTCGTAACCGGACCCACCGGCAGCGGCAAGACGGTTACGCTTTACGCCGGATTGCGACTCTTGAATACGCCGGAAAGAAACATCGCCACGGTCGAGGATCCAGTGGAGATCAACCTCGAAGGCGTCAATCAGGTTGCCGTCAACTCTCGCATCGGGCTGGATTTCGCGCTGGCGCTGCGCGCATTCCTGCGGCAGGACCCGGATGTGCTCATGGTCGGCGAGATCCGCGACCTGGAAACGGCCGAAATCGCTGTCAAGGCCGCCCAGACCGGTCATCTCGTACTTTCGACCCTGCATACGAACAGCGCGGGAGAAACCCTGAACCGGCTCAAGAACATGGGCGTGCCGGCCTTCAACCTGGCGACTTCGGTGCGGCTGATCGTCGCCCAGCGCCTGGCCCGCAAGCTTTGTCCGCATTGCCGGCAGCCGTTGCAGTTGCCGCGCGAAGCCCTGCGGGAAGCGGGGTTCGAAGCCGCCGGAATCGATAATCTGCAATTGTTCGGCGCCCGGGGTTGCGACAACTGCAAGGGCGGCTACCGCGGCCGGGTTGGAATTTACGAGTTCCTGCCCATCAGCCCGGCCATGGCGGACATCGTAATGCGCGACGGCAACGCACTCCAGATCGCCGCCCAGGCACGCAAGGAAGGGCTTGAGGATCTGCGGCGGGCGGCGCTTGAGGCGGCCGCCGCGGGCCTGACCAGCCTTGACGAAGTCAATCGCGTTACTTGAACAGGCGCAGGCAGGCGGCAATGAACGCTTCGATTAATTTCATCTGGCAGGGAACCGACCGTCAGGGAAAGCCCGTCCAGGGCGAAATCGCCGAGGGAAGTCTTGCGCTGGCCAAGGCGCGGCTGCGGCGCCAGGGCATTCGGCCGTCGCGGGTCCGGCGCAAGCCCCGATCCCTGTTCGACGTCGGCCGCGAGCGAATCACCGCGGCCGATATCGCCATTTTTACCCGCCAGTTGGCGACCATGACCAGGTCGGCGATACCCTTGGTGCAAGCGTTGAACATCATGGCCGAAAGCGTAGAAAACGCTCGATTGCGCGCCTTGACCCTCAAGGTGCGCGACGATGTCGCCGGCGGCCACGGGCTGGCCGACAGCATGTCGCGGCATCCGCGCCATTTCGATTCGCTCTATTGCAGCCTGATTGCGGCCGGAGAGTCTTCGGGCACCCTGGATACCATGCTGGACCGGCTCGCGGACTATCGGGAAAAATCGGAAAAGCTCAAGTCCCGCATCCGCAAGGCGTTGACTTATCCGATTGCCGTGGTCTGCGTCGCTTTGGTGGTGACAGTCGTGCTGCTGACCAGGGTCGTTCCCACCTTTGCCGACACTTTCGCCGGGCTCGACGCCGAATTGCCCTGGTTTACCGAGTTCGTCCTGCGGCTTTCCGACCTGGCCATAGCGCGCTGGCATCAGGCCGCTTCCGCCACACTTGCGGCAGTCGCCGCTTCGGTCTGGCTGCCGCGCCGTTTCCCGCGGGCGGCAGGCTTGCGGCAGCGAATGCTGCTGCGCCTTCCGGTGATCGGACCGCTGTTGCGCAACGCCGCCATCGCCCGATTTTCCCGCACCCTGGCGACCTTGTTCCGGGCCGGCGCGCCGCTGACCGACGCGCTCGAATCCGTTGCCGATGCAACGGGCAATGTGGTCTACGCCGAGGCCGCCCGCGCCATCCGCGAGGACGTTCGCAACGGCCAGTCGCTGGCCGGCGCGATTCGTACGGCGAAACTGTTCCCGCCCTTGCTCGAGCAACTGGTCGGCATCGGCGAAGAGTCCGGCGCGCTCGACGGCATGCTCGACAAATGCGCCAGCTTTTTCGAAGAAGACGTTGAAAGTCGGGTAGACCGCTTAACGGCCCTGCTTGAGCCCTTTATAATGGCTGCGCTCGGGCTTCTGGTTGGTGGGCTGATGATCGCCATGTACCTGCCGATCTTCCAGCTCGGCTCGGTCCTCTGACTAACGGCTACTCCATGCAATTCATGGAACTTCTCGATAACTCACCCGGCATGACCTTCACCGTTTTCCTGGTTCTCGGTCTGCTGATCGGAAGTTTCGTGAACGTCGTGACGTATCGCCTGCCGATCATGCTCGATCGGCAATGGCAGATCGAAACCAGGCATTTTCTCGGCCTGCTGGGAGATCCCCGCAACGCCGAAGGCAGGCCCTTCAACCTGATCCGGCCCTGGTCCCATTGTCCGAATTGCAAACGCCGCATCAGACCCTGGGAAATGATCCCCGTATTCAGCTATGTGCTGTTACTTGGAAAGTGCGCCGGCTGCCGACAGCGGATCCCGCTGCGATATCCCCTGGTGGAGTTGGCCTGCGGCCTGCTGGCCGGATTGCTGGTCCTGATTTACGGCGTCGGCTGGCTCACCCTGGCGCTGCTGGTGTTCTGTTACGCCTTGTTCGCGCTTGCGGTCATCGATGCCGAAAACCAGTTGTTGCCCGACATACTTACCCTGCCGCTGCTCTGGCTGGGCCTGTTGCTGAATGCATTATCCCCGGACCTGCTCGGAACCGGCGCCGCCGACGCCATCATCGGCGCGGCCGCCGCCTACATCCTGCTCGGCGGATTTCATTACACATATCGCGTGTTGACCGGCAAGGAAGGCATGGCCCAGGGCGACTTCAAACTGCTTGCCGCCATGTGCGCCTGGCTGGGCTGGATCGCCTTGCCGTTCATCGTGCTCATTTCATCGGTCACCGGCGCGATCTGGGGCCTGACCCTGGTCACGATTCACGGCCGATCCTGGTTGCAGCCGCTCGCTTTCGGACCCTTTCTGGTCTTCGCGGGCTTCACGGTGCTGCTAATAGGGCCGGAACGCATGGCCGGCTGGCTGGGCTGAAGGAAATCCCGAGTCGTGTTCACGGTGGGACTGACCGGCGGCATCGGCAGCGGCAAAAGCACCATTGCCGGCATTTTTGCCGGATTGGGTGCGGAAATAATCGACGCCGATCTCGTGGCGCGCGAAGTCGTCGAACCGCCGAGTACCGCGCTCGACGCCATCCGCGCGCGTTACGGCGAAGAAATATTGACCGCCGAAGGTAAGCTCGACCGGCCGCGTATGCGCAAGCTGGTCTTTGCCGACGAAGCCGAGCGCGCCTGGCTTGAAGACCTGCTGCATCCCCTGATCGATGCGCGCATGAAGCAGAAAATAACCGCCTGTCAAAGCGCCTATTGCATGCTCGTTTCACCGCTTTTATTGGAAACTTCCCAACGCCGGCTCGTCGACCGCGTGCTCGTGGTCGATGTCTCCCGGCAAGCCCAGTTACAGCGCAGCTTGTTGCGGGACCAGAGCGAGCGCGCCACCATTGAGGCGATCATAGACGCCCAGGCCAGCCGCGAGGAACGTCTGCGCGCAGCCGATGATGTGATCGACAACGAAGGCCCCCAAAGCGCACTTGCGGCCCGCGCGAAAGACTTGCACACAGCTTATCTGGCTATCGCGAAAGCTCATGAATGACGAAATCGACTCGATAAACTGCCCGAACTGCGGCAAGGAAGTGGAGTGGACCGCAAACAACCGCTTCCGACCTTTCTGCTGCGAGCGCTGCCGCCTCATCGACCTGGGCGAGTGGGCCGCGGAAAACTATCGCGTACCGGGCGAACCCTCAGCGCCGCCGGACATACCAGACTCAGAATCCCTGCAATAGCTCTCTTTTCAGCGGACAAATCCGCTGATGCCGGCTACGCCGAAAGCGCCATGCGCCCGCGCCGGACGCGCCAGTTCGGGGCGCATGCCGCCGAGCGCGTATACGGGCAGGCTGACCTGGTCCGCGAGCCGGCGGAAGCCGTTCCAGCCCAACAATTGCGAGGCCTGATATTTGCCCGTTGCGGCCACCGGCGAAAGCAGGACGAAATCGGCCCCGAGGGTCTCGGCGCGGCGCAGTTCAGCCAGCGAATGGCACGAAGCGCTGAACAGGCAGCCCGGCGGAACCGGACGCCTATCCAGTTCGGCGAGGACGCGGCTCGAGGCGTGAAATCCGCATTCCGGCGATTCGAATTCGAAACATTCGGGAAGATTATTGAACAGCAGCCGGGTCCGGCTGCCCGCGGCCAATTCCATCGCCTTCATGAACCGTTTCCGATAGCGGTCCGGGGGCAATTTCGTCTGACGCACCTGGACCAGTTCCCGGCCCGAGGCGATCAGCTTTCGCATCAGTTCGAGGAATTCGCCCTCGCTGTCCACGTCGGGCGTAATCGTGATCGTTTCCGGTAAGCGCAGCAGTTCGACTATGCGGGCGTTGGCTGCCGGGAAGTCGGCGGCCAGCAATTCCTGCCGCGCCCGCCATTCGATCCGCTGTCCTTCCTTGCCCGACGGCTCGCCGGCATGGCGGCTTACCAGGTGGACGTCCAGCAGTACATGCTTGTCGGCATAGCGATGTTCCACCCGGCACAATGGATGGCTCGCCAACAGCCGCAGCCCCGTTTCCTCATGAATTTCCCGATGCAGCGCCTGCAGACGCGGCTCGCCCGGCTCGGGCTTGCCACCGGGGAATTCCCACAGGCCGCCCTGATGACTGTGCCGATTGCGCAAGGCGACCAGCACTTCGTCCCGGTGATTGAAAATCACGGCCACCATGACGTGAACCGGAACCGACCTTGCCCGCGCCCCAGCGTCGGGAGTTTCAACTGCGATATTCGGCATTGATGCGCACGTAGTCGTGGCTCAGATCGGAAGTCCAGACCGTTTCCCTGCATTCGCCACGGCCAAGACGAATATCGATGTCGATATCGGTTCCCGCCATGGCGGCGAGGCCGGCCTCCTCGGAATAGTCCGGATGCGGTTCTCCGTCGGCGACGACCGGCGCGCCGCCGAGGTAAATCCGTAGTCCGGCCAGATCGAGATCCGCAATCCCCGCCCTGCCGACAGCGGCGAGTATGCGGCCCCAGTTCGGATCCGAGGCAAAACAGGCTGTTTTTACCAGCGGCGATTCCGCCACCGCATAGGCAACTTGCAGGCATTCGCCTGAAGTGGCGCCTTCGCTCACGCGCACGGTAACGAACTTGCTCCCGCCTTCGGCGTCGCGGATGATCGCCTGGGCCAGCCGCCGGAACACTTCCGCCAGCGCCGAGCGGAAACTCTCCCAGTCGGCGCCGTCCTGTTCGCCCAGGGCCGCGCCGGCGCCGGTTGCGGTCAATACGCAGGCGTCATTGGTCGAGGTATCGCCGTCTACGGTTATGCGATTGAAACTGTTTTCCACTTGCTCGCGCAGAAGCGAATCGACCTGGGCTCTGCTGAGTTTCGCGTCGGTGAAAACGAAAGCCAGCATCGTCGCCATGTCGGGCCGGATCATGCCGGAGCCCTTGGCAATGCCGGCGATACGAACAGTCTTGCCACCGAAATTGAGTTCGGCGTATGCGGTTTTCGGCCGGGTGTCGGTGGTGAGAATGGCTTTTGCCGCCTCCAGCCACGCGCCGGGGTCGAGCCGCGCCGTCAATTGCGGCAGCGCGTCCGTTATCCGATCGACCGGCAGCGCTTCGCCGATGACGCCGGTGGAAAACGGCAGCACCTGCTCCGCCGGCACGCCGCAGCGGCGCGCCAATGCCTCGCAACACGAAAGTGCCGCCCTGCGGCCCGCGGCGCCGGTTCCCGCATTCGCGTTACCGGCATTGATCAGCAGATAACGCGGGCGGGCCGCGGCCAGATGCGCCCGGGCGATTTCCACCGGAGCGGCGCAAAATGCATTGCGCGTGAACACCGCGCAAGTTTCGCTGCCTGGAGCAAGTTCCATGGCGACCAGATCGGGCCGGTCCCGGTAGCGGATATTCGCGCTAACCGCCGACAGGCGTACACCCGGAACGGTTCTGACGGGCTCCGGCGGCAAGCCGCCGTCAGCGGATGCGGCCACAACAGACTTTGTATTTCTTGCCGGAACCGCATGGGCAAGGCGCGTTGCGTCCTACCTTCGGCACTTCCCGGATAAAAGGTTGCGGCCGCAATTGCCCCGGCGCCTGCCCGGGCCCGGGAGGCGGCGCCTGTCCGGGCATGGTCTGTCCGGAGGGCGGCGAAGTCCGCGCTTGCCCGGCAGCCGCGCCACCGAGCGCGGATACGCTTTGATGCTGGAAATTCATGCGTTCCCGCGCCGCTTCCTGCTGTCGCCGCCGCTCGATGGCGGCCGCTTCGTCTTCCTGGCGGATGTTCACCTGGCTCAGCATCTTGACCACTTCGAACTGGAAATTCGACAGCAGATCCTGAAACAGGGCGAAGGCTTCGCGCTTGTATTCCTGGCGGGGATTCCTGCCGCCGTAACTGCGCAGGAAGATGCCCTGGCGGAGATGATCCATGGTGGCCAGATGCTCCTTCCACAAGGTGTCGAGAATCTGCAGCATGATCTGCTTCTCGAACAAACGCATCTTTTCGCCCACGACGGAACACTTGGCGATGTATTCCTCCGCCAGGACCGAGGTTATCTTTTCCTTGAGCAGGTGTTCCTGGAGCGATTCGTCTTCGTCCAG
Source organism: Gammaproteobacteria bacterium (assembly GCA_009844085.1). Classification (GTDB taxonomy): domain Bacteria; phylum Pseudomonadota; class Gammaproteobacteria; order Pseudomonadales; family Pseudohongiellaceae; genus UBA9145. Next base: position 22,729 of record VYCF01000072.1, read on the forward strand.
CCATTTACCGACCGGCAGCTTCGAGCGGAATTCGGCTTCGATTGACTGCTCCAGGCCTTCGAGATCCCATTGTTCCGGAATGCTTTGCGGCGGAATGAAGCGGTCGACGATCTGGGAGGTCACCTCGTCCCGCATACCGTCGAGCATCTCGGTGACATCCTCGTTGCTCATCAGTTCATTGCGCTGCCGATAGATGATCGTGCGCTGGTCGTTGGCGACATTGTCATATTCAAGCAATTGCTTTCTTATATCGAAGTTGCGGCCTTCCACCTTGCGCTGGGCCTTTTCGATCGAGCGCGTGACCATGCTGGCCTCGATCGCTTCGCCGCGTTGCATGCCGAGCCGCCGCATGAAGTTCTTCACGCCTTCGCTGGCGAAAATCCGCATCAGATCGTCTTCCATCGACAGGTAGAAACGCGAATGTCCCGGATCGCCCTGGCGCCCGGCGCGTCCGCGGAGCTGGTTGTCGATGCGGCGCGATTCGTGACGTTCGGTGCCGACGATGTGCAATCCGCCGGCCGCCACGACCTGCTCGTGCCGTTCCCGCCAATCGTCGCGAATTCGCCGGATTCGCGCCTCGTCGGGCGCCTCCAGCGCTTCGACTTCGGCCTCCCACTTGCCGCCGAGCACGATATCGGTGCCGCGGCCCGCCATATTGGTAGCGATGGTCACGGCGCCGGGGCGGCCGGCCTGGGCGATGATATGCGCTTCCTTTTCGTGAAACTTGGCATTGAGCACTTCGTGCTTGACGCCGTTCTTTTTCAGAAAGTTCGAAAGCAGTTCCGAATTCTCGATCGAGGCGGTGCCCACGAGCACCGGCGCGCCCTTGCCGCTGATCTCGGTGATGTCCGCGACCACGGCTTCGAACTTCTCTTCCATGGTCAGATAGATCAGGTCGTTGTCGTCGATACGGATCATCGCCACGTTGGTCGGAATGACGATGACATCGAGCCCGTAGATCTGGTTGAATTCGAAGGCTTCCGTGTCCGCCGTGCCGGTCATGCCGGCAAGCTTGCGATAGATGCGGAAATAGTTCTGAAAGGTGGTGGAGGCCAGGGTCTGGCTTTCGCTCTGGATCGGCAATCTTTCCTTGGCTTCCAGCGCCTGGTGCAGGCCCTCGGAAAGGCGCCGGCCCTCCATGGTGCGGCCGGTGTGCTCATCGATCAATACGATGCGCTGGTCCTGCACGATGTATTGCACGTCCTTCTGGAACAGATGATGCGCTTTCAGCGCGGCCTGGATGTGATGCAGCAAGGTCAGGTTGGTCGCCGCGTAAAGCGATTCGCCCGGATTCAGCAAATTGCGGGCCGTCAGCAATTCCTCGACGAAGGCATGGCCCGATTCGGTAAGTTCAACCTGCCGGGTCTTCTCGTCGACGGTGAAATGGCCGCTTTCCTCGGCGACATAGTTTCGGTCCATCATTTCCAGCTTGGACTTCTCCACCCGGCTGCCGCGCTTGAGGCGCGGAATGAGCTTGTTGATGTCCTGGTAAAGCTGGGAACTGTCTTCGGCGGCGCCGGAAATGATCAGCGGGGTGCGCGCTTCGTCGATGAGAATCGAGTCGACTTCGTCGACGATGGCGAAATTGAGCGGCTTCTGCATGCGGTCTTCGAGTCTGAAGGCCATGTTGTCGCGCAGGTAGTCGAAGCCGAATTCGTTGTTCGTGCCATAAGTGATCGAACAGCCGTAGGCGGCCTGCTTTTCCGCCACCGTCGTGCCGGCCTTGATCACGCCCACGCTGAGTCCGAGAAATTCGTAGATCGGCCGCATCCAGTTGGCGTCGCGCTCGGCAAGATATTCGTTAACCGTGACGATATGCACGCCCTCGCCCGAAAGCGAGTTCAGATAGGCCGGCAAGGTCGCCACCAGGGTCTTGCCTTCGCCGGTGCGCATCTCGGCGATCGAACCTTCGTGCAACACGATGCCGCCAATCATCTGCACATCGAAATGACGCAACTCCAGCGTTCGCTTGCTAGCCTCGCGCACGGCGGCGAAGGCCTCGGGAAGCAGTTTCTCGAGCGATTCACCCTGTTCCAGCCGGGCGCGCAATTCCCCGGTTCCCGCCCGAATCTCCTCGTCCGTCTTGCCCTCGTACTCCGCCTCCAGCCGGTTGATCGCAGCCACGGTCTTCCGCATCCGCTTCAACTTCCGCGAATTGCTGCTGCCAAAGATTCTGCTGAGTAAGTTCATCTGGGATTCGGATCCGGCGCCGGGTGTGGCGAATGCGGATTATAGTCTGGAAGCGTTTTCGATTCAGAAGACTTGTCGGTTCCGCGTCCGAACCACCCAAATCTGCTCACCCGGCCAGTCCGGACAAGGCCCCTTCTTCGAGTTCTTCGCGCAATACGCGCCGCAACGCGCTTTCCAGATGTTCTCTTTCCAGATACTCCCGCAGCGCCTGATTGATCGCGGTTTGATAACCGCGCCCACCGCTCTTTGCCCGGCCGCGGAAAGCTTCCAGGATGTCCTTGTCCAGCAGGATGGTAATTCGGGATTTTCCCTTTTGCGCCGCAGGCGCTCCTCTCCGGGCGCCGCCAAAATCATATTCCTTCCGCATATGCTTCTCTCTCTTTTCGCGTTGCCTTGCGCGCGGAAATGATCCGCGCAGCTTCGCCTCTTTGTGTGAACACCACTACGATCACCCTGCTTAGCGCATCCATGCCGATGGTGACCTGTCTTCTTTCAGTAAGCGCATCCGGGTCTTCTATCGTCAAGGCGACAGGATCGCTCAGAACCAGTTCGGCATCCTCGAAAGCAACTCCATGCTTCGCCAAATTGCTGCGCGCTTTGCTCTGGTCCCAGATAACGATACTCACAAAGCCAGAGTATGCATAATAATATGCATATTGTCAATGTGTCGTCGATTTGCAGAAGGCGAACTGGAATCGGCATGGCGGGGTCGTGATAGTATTTTCGCGAATGGGGAAATCTTGAAACTTGGCGTCAAAAATCATGCTGGAAAAGACACGTACAGAAGCAATGCCGTTCGAAACCGGATCGCCTGATGTCTCTGCCGGAATGACGGAATCGGGATCGTCCGCCGGCGGGCTCGCGCCGAAAAGGAACAGTCTGTTGCAGGCGCTGGACCGGCTTACGCTGGACCAATTCGGTCAAGTCGTCGAAGACGCTCTGAAGGCGCCCCGCAAAGGGGCCGTCAAAGCTGCACGGCAGAGCCTCGATGCCGCTATAGACGCCTGCGAATTCATTGAAATCAAGGGGGTGCGCCCCGGGAAAGCCAGCAAGGCGAGCCCTGCGCAATTGAAGCTTCCGGTAATCGAAGAATGCGACCGTTACGACAACGTTCGAATGCTGGGCGCCCTGCTTCGCACCTGGCGTGCGTGCAAGACACCGTTGAGAGAGAAGGTCTCCGCCCACCTTGAAGCTGCGGGGATTGCCGCGAAATCGGCAGATTTCAAGGAAGGTTTCTATCACAGCCTTTGGCGAACCGAAGATTGGGAACGACATGTGGCCTCCCTGCTCGCATCGGATGATGGGTCTGATTCCGGCGAAACGGAAGACTCCGGCCTGTCCGCCGCTGAAACCCGCTTGATGCTGAGCCTGGTATCGGGCGCGTCTCCCGCCGGACTGGGTGAATTGTCCGCAGCGAAATTTGACGAACCGGCGCTGGCGAGTTTTCTCGAACGGCTTTGGAAATATCACTCGCATGAATCCATCTGGGAAGAAATGGACAGCTTCATCGCTGAACTCGGTGAACTGAACGATGCTAAAGGCCGCGAAATGATCGAATCCCGCATAACGACCGGCAAAGAACGAATCGAAGAGCTCGACAGCATGTACAGGGAGTCCCTCGCCTATCTCGAATGCGATCTCGGCCGCATTCGATCCGCGATCGACGAAAACGTGGAACTGCTGTTGTTTACCGGCGACGACTTTTACCCTGATCTGCTTGAATCCCTGCGCGAGTACGAGTCGGTCAGACACAAGGGATGCACGAAAACCGAGGATGACCTCTTGGTCACCAAGCGCGCCCCGCTCGAAGATGAAATCGTCGATCTCGTGACACGATGGGAGAGCGAAATCGGCAAACGGCAAATGGAATTGGGGGAACAGGAAGCCGAACCGGCAGAAACAGAGGAAGATCCCACCAGAGATGAGTTACCGGAGAATGGGGAAATCCTGGAGTTGCGGAACCGGCTGAAAGCCGAGACCTCGAAGCGAAAAGAACTCCAATCCAGATACGAATCGCAAACCGCAGAACTACGCAAGCTGCGGCTGTTTGTTCGCAACGCTGAATCGAGAATCAAGGGGTTCCAGGAAGAAAATCTGGATTTCATGGAGCGTCTGAGGGAGGCGGAAGAAGCCGAACCGCAGAAATCAGCCGCGGCGGTGAGCGAAGGAAAGGGCGATTATCTCGTCATGTACCCGCCGCAGTTTATTGAAGACGTCAAGGACGCCGTGAGTCAGGCGAGGCGCACATTCGAAAACGAGCTCGTTTTCGCCCTGAACGCCAAATCGCAACAGAACAGCGCTTTCGACAAACCGGACGAGGTTTTCAAGGCGCTCGCATGGCTGGCAACGATTTTCCGGATCAGCAAACTCAATCCCGATGTCGGCGTCAACCTGAACGAGGCGCTGGAGGAGAATTTGAGGCAAGCGGTGAGGCCCAACTGGTTTTTCACGCCCCGCCAATCGCCCACCGCCACCGGAAAATATCCCGACGCGTACACCGCTTCGCATCAGGGGAAAAAGTACGACCTGCACGAACACATCGGTCGGGGGAACAGCCACAAGGCCAAAGGCAATATCCGCATCGCGTTCGCCTGGGACGAAGACCAGGGAAAGCTGATCGTCGGTTACATCGGCCGCCATCAGCCGACAGGCCGCTCATGAGAATTGCGTTCGAATCGCATTTGGCCGCTCGCGACTCCCGCGAACCCAAAGTTCCAGCGCCAGGAAGTCTTGGAAACAATGCCTGAATCTCGATCTCTACCTTACGAAATGGGTAATGCGGGAGACCTGCTGAAGCACGGTGTGTTAGCGGAAATCCTTCGGCATCGTCTGAACTGTCGTTTTGACTTGCCAATTCGGTTTTTGGATTTCTTCGGGGGCTTACCGGTCGCTTGCAGTACGCCTCCTGAGATCGTGCGGCGGGTCAACGAGTTGTCAGAATGCGCCCTTCGGGACGGACAACCCGAAATCGATTCCGGTCGTTACTACGGAAGCGGCATGTTGGTTCGCAAACTCGGACACTTTCTCGGCGGGCATGTGTCGGTTTTTGCCTCGGATTGCGACGAAGGGCGGAGGAGACGGCTGCTGACGGAGGGCCTGCAACCATTGGAGGAAGCACTTCCGCGACTCGGGAACTCTTCTGACTACGATGCTTACAGAGCCTTGGAAACGATCAAAAATGAGACGACAGGGAACGACTTGATTCTTATCGATCCCTATGACGATCTTCTGAAGCCCGACATTAACGGCTCTAATCGGGCGGAAGACGTCCTGCCTGTCTTGGGAGAAGTTGCGAAATCTTCTTTGGTCGTGCTTTTTGTTCTGAACCTGGATCCCTTTAATCGTGTGGGCCGGCGCTTCGATGAACTTCTCCAAAGACATCTCGCCGATGCACACATCATGACTTGTCCACCGATCAGGCATAGTGAACTCAAAGGGGAAGGCAAGTTTTATGCGGACTTAGTCTTGGCGCGACCCGAACTTGTGGAGGTCCCAGCTTCGACTAAAATGCTCCGCTGTCGTCTTGAACTGCTGGCGAACAAGCTTGCAGACTCTCTTGAGCTGTCCGACCGCGGCCGTCTGATGTTGCTGCCTCGAACTATCGGTTATTCCCGGGCGCTCCGCCACGATTTTCAGGCAAGGAACGAATGATCGGATCTCCGTGTTCCGCCTTGCTGCGTGGAACACAAATGAGCAGGGAAAACGGAGACACCAACCGAGATTCTGCGACTCCGAGACTGTGAAAGTATTTCCACGCCCCGGATTTCCGGGCCGGTCCGCGTGCTATGCTTTGCGGCATTCCATTGAACCACGAGGTGCGCGGCGATGCCGGAGCGACGTTATCGCGAAGTGCAATCCCGAAGCCAGTTCGCGCTGTTTCCGCCGAGTATGGACGACTATGTGTCCGGGGACAATCCGGTTCGCGCGATCGACGCGTTCGTCGGCACGCTGGATTTGGAGTCGCTGGGATTTGGGCATGCGGAAGCGTACGGCGGCGCCGGCCAGCCGGCCTACGATCCGGGTCTGCTGCTGAAGCTGTACCTGTACGGTTACCAGCACGGGGTGAGGAGTTCGCGCCGGCTGGAAGCCGAGACGCGGCGCAACCTGGAGGTGATCTGGCTGTGCCGGGGCGCCGCGCCGAGCTACAAGACGATCGCGGATTTCCGCAAGGACAACGCGCCCGCGCTGCGTTCGGCGAACCGGGAGTTCGTGCTGCTGTGCCGGGAGCTGTCGCTGCTGGGCGGCGGGCGGGTGGCGGTGGACGGGACCTTTATGAAGGCGGACGCGAGCCTGGACGGCATCCACACCGGGGCGGGGCTGGAGAAGGATCTGAAGCGGCTGGACGAGCGGATCGCGGCGTACCACCGGCGGCTGGACGAGGCGGACGCGGCGCCGGAGGACGGCGACGCGGAGCCGGAACTGGCGGCGAAGATGAAGGCGCTGCTGGAGAAGCGGGAACACAGGGAGGCTTTGCGGGAGCGTCTGCTGGAGAGCGGCGCGGGCCAGGTGTCGGAGGTCGATCCCGACGCCCGGCTGCTGAACAAGGGAGGCGGGACGGTGGGCGGATACAACTGCCAGATCGCCGTGGACGGCAAACACAAGCTGATTGTCGCGGAGGACGTGGTGCAAGACGGCAACGACGCCCGCCGGCTCGAGCCGATGCTGACCCGTGCCGCCGCGGCCGTGGGGAACGGGAAGTTGACCGGTCTGGCGGACACGGGCTATTGCGCCGGCGAGCAGTTGAAGGCTTGCGAAGACAAGGGGATGGACGTGTACGCCCCGCTGCCGGAGCGCGCCGCGCGCAAAGGCGTGGACGGGCGGTTCGGCAGCGACGATTTCCAATACGAGGCGGAAGACGACGCCCACATTTGTCCGGCCGGCCGGCTGCTGACCCGGAGCGGCTCGTCCAGCGTCATGGGCGGCAGGCGGTATTTCGCCTATGTCCCCGTGGCCGGGGCTTGCCGGGATTGCCCCCTGTCGGCGCGGTGCCTGCCGCCGAAGAGTGCGACGCGCAAGGTGTTCCGGTGGGAACACGCGGACGTGGTGGACCGGCACCGCGAAAAGATGGGCGGCGCCGCGGCCGCGAAGTTGATGCGCGAGCGGGCGGCGCTCGTCGAACATCCCTTCGGCGCCATCAAGCGCTGGGCGGGGATGGACCATTTCCTGATGCGCGGGCTCGACAAGTGCCGCGGCGAGTTCGGCCTGATGACGCTGGGCTACAACTTCAAGCGGGTGGTGAACGAGTTGGGCGCGGACGCGCTCGCGGCGCATTGCCTGCGGAAGCGGGGCGCCACTGCGGCGCTCGCGTGATTTTGCCCGGGGTCCGCGTTTTCCCCCGGTTCGGCGCGGCGTTCGGAAGGAGACGGCGCGTCCGCCCGCGGGTCGCCGCCCGTTCGCCGCGCCGCCGCCCGCTCCGGGCCGGCCTGGAAATCGAACAACCGCGGGACTGATGGAATCCAGACCGTGAAAGTCTGATACTTTCATAGTCTCCTCCGCTTCGCTTCGCGCAGAATGACAGAGGGTTGGTTCCGCACCATGTGAGTCGCCGACGGCGGCGGATCGAAGCCACAAAACCAAAAATTATGCCGCGAGTACGGGTCTGACGTAGGAAATGGGGACGCTGGCTTCTTTTTCAAAGTGGACGATTTCCCAGGCGTCGTCGGTTACTTCAAGCGTCCGCAACAGCGCGTTGTTCAAGGCATGTCCCGACTTGTAGCCCTTGAATTCGCCGACCAGGTTTCGGCCGAGAAGATAAAGGTCGCCGATCGCGTCGAGAATCTTGTGCTTGACGAATTCGTCTTCGTATCGCAATCCGTCCTCGTTCAGCACCTTGTAATCGCCAACGGCAATGGCGTTGTCCATGCTTGCGCCGAGAGCGAGATTGCGATTGCGCAACTCCTCGAACTCGTGCATGAAACCGAAAGTGCGCGCGCGGGACACTTCCTTGACGAAGGATGTGCTGGAGAAATCCACGGTGGCGGACTTGGTGTATTTGCGATAGACGGGATGATCGTATAGCAGCGTGTAACTGACCTTGAAACCGTTGAACGGTTCGAGGCTTACCGACTTGTCGCCCTGCCGCAGACAAACCGGCTTCTTTATACGGATAAAACTCTTGCTCGCCTCCTGTTCTTCGATGCCCGCGGACTGGATCAGAAACACGAACGGTCCCGCGCTGCCGTCCATGATCGGAATCTCGGCGGCGTCGACCTCGATGATGGCGTTGTCGATGCCAAGGCCGCAAAGCGCCGACATGAGATGTTCGATGGTGGCCACGCGCACGCCGTCCTTGACCAGGGTCGTCGACAGCGTGGTGTCGCCGACGTTTCCCGCCCGGGCGGCGATTTCGAAGACCGGGTCCAGATCCACCCGGCGGAATACGATGCCCGAATTCACCGGCGCCGGACGCAAGTTCAAGGTGACCTTGTTGCCGGTATGCAGGCCCACGCCGGTGGCGTGAATCGAATTCTTCAGGGTTCGCTGTTTCAGCATGGGGTTGGCGCACAGCCTCGGATTACCGGAATGCTACCAGACTATGCGAGGCTTCCCAACATCCTGTGCGGGTCAGCCGCGAGCCTTCTTGTTTTGCCGGCACTTTCGATTGAGACAGATGGAAATGAGAAAAGTTCTCAATCCGTTGCCGGATTCAGTCCACGTTGTAGCGGAGGAAGGCCGGAATGTCCAGATAATCCAGATTGGGCGGAGCTTCGGCGCCGGTCTTTTTCGCTTTCGCCCGGTCCAGGGAGACCGGCTCCGCGAACGCGGGCTCTTCCGGCCTTTCCGCGCTCTTGCCGCGATGGCTGCCGGATTTTCCCCGTTCCCCTGCGTCCCGCCGCGCGCCACCGCCCCCGCGCGCGGAAGACTGCCTGCCGGGGCGACGAGGCTGTTCCGGTTCGGCCTCTTCGAGGCCGTCCGCCTGGAACGCCTTGCCCCGCAGTCCGGTCGCGACGAGCGTGACCTGTACCTTGTCGCCGAGTTCGGGATCGACCACCATGCCGGAAATCAGCATGTCGTCGTCGAGGTCGCAGACCTCCCTGGTCACCTCGCCCACCGCGGTCAGGTCGCTGAGCGTCAGATGCTCGCCGCCCGAAACGTTGACCAGAATGCCGCCGGCGCTGCTTATGTCGATATTCTCCAGCAGCGGGCTGGAAATGGCCGCGCGCGCCGCGGCGCCGCCGGGATTGGAATCGTCGCGGGAAGCGATGCCGGTTCCCATCATGGCCATGCCGCGCTTCGACATGACGGTTTTCACATCGGCGAAATCGACGTTGATATGACCGGGTTTGGTAATGATGTCGGAAATGCCTTTCACCGCGTCGTGCAGAACGTCGTTGGCCGCCTCGAAAGCCTTGATGATGGTCGTATCCGGCGGCAGCACTTCGAGCAGTTTCGCGTTGGGCACGATAATCAGGGAATCCACGTGCCGGGCAAGATCGAAGACGCCTTTCTCGGCCACGGAGATGCGCTTCCGCTGCTCGAAAGGGAACGGCCGGTTGACCACGGCCACGGTCAGCACGCCCATTTCCCTGGCCACTTCGGCGATTACCGGCGCAGCGCCGGTGCCGGTGCCGCCGCCCATGCCGGCGGCGATGAAAACCATGTCCGCCCCATGCAGAATCTCACGGATATGTTCGCGATCTTCCAGCGCGGCCTCGCGGCCGACGTCAGGGTCCGCGCCGGCGCCGAGGCCGCGGGTGAGCTTGCTGCCGAGCTGAAGCTTGTTGGGCACGCTGAGCAGACCGAGCGCCTGGGAATCTGTGTTGGCGCAATAATATTCGATGCCGGTGACCTTGCGGCCGATCATGTGTTCCACCGCGTTGCCGCCCGCGCCCCCGACGCCGACGACCTTGATCTTCGCCGCGTGAATCGGGCTTTCGAGAATCTCGAACGTTTCTGTTCTTTCTGCCATTGTCATACTCCTGACTGTGAAACCGCGCTCAGCCTGCGCATCTTCGCTTTCCGCCGGCCGGCCTGCGCCGGCGATTACATGAACCGCCTGAAAAACCGGCGGGCGGGGCCAAAAAAATCGGTCTGCGCGGCTGTTCCCTCTTTCCGCGCGACCAGACCGCCCCTTTCCTCGAAATCCTTCAATCCATAGAGCAACAATCCGACCGCCGTGGAGTAGATCGGATTTCCAGTTATATCGGCACGTCCCCTGACATTCTGAGACGCTCCTATCCGCACGGGCTCATTGAAAACCTCTTCGGCCAACTCCATAGCCCCGAGCATCTTGCTCGAACCCCCGGTCATGACGATGCCCGCCGCGAGCAGATTTTTCATTCCGCTGTCCACCAGCGCCTGCTGAATCAGATTGAACAATTCCTCGTACCTGGGCTCGACCACTTCGGCCAGGTTTTGCAGCTTCAGGTCCCGGGGGTCGCGGTCGCCGACGCTGGGCACTTCGATGTTCTCTTCCGGATCGGTCAATTGCACCAGAGCGCAGCCATGCCTGATCTTGAGCTCGTCGGCGTTCTTCCGCGGCGTACGCAAGGCGGTCGCGATGTCGCTGGTGACCTGGTCGCCCGCGACGGGAATGACGCCGGTGTATTGCAATGCGTCCTGGGTAAATATGGCGATATCCGTAGTGCCGCCGCCGACGTCCACCAGGCAAACGCCGAGTTCCCTCTCGTCGGGGGTCAGCACCGCTTCGCTGGAAGCGAGTTGTTCCAGCACGAGTTGTTCGATTTCCAGGCCGCAGCGCTTGATGCATTTCTCGATGTCCTGCATGGCGTTCACGGCGCAAGTGACCAGATGCGCCCTGGCTTCGAGCCGCATTCCCGACATGCCCAGGGGCTCTTTCACGCCGTTCTGGGAATTGATCGTGTATTCCTGCGGCACGACGTGCAGAATGCGTTCGTCCGGCGGAATGGCGATAGCTCGCGCCGAATCGATTACGCGATCGACATCGGCCCTGGTCACCTCGCCATCGCGAATCGACACCGCGCCGCTGGAATTCATGCTCTTGACGTGGCTGCCGGCAATGCCTGCATAGACCGAGGTGATCTTGTAGCCGGTGTCCTTTTCCGCATCCTCAACCGCCCGCCTGATCGACAGCACGGTGGACTCGATGTCGACGACGACGCCCTTTTTGATGCCGAGCGAGAGATGGCTGCCCATGCCGACGACGTTCAGCTCGCCCTTGTCCGAAATCTCGCCGACCAGCGCGACTACCTTGGTCGTGCCGATGTCGAGACCGACGATGATGTTGCCGTTTTTGTCCGTTGTGTCATTCATTTCCGCTATCCATATCAGCGCCGCGCCAGCCCGGCGCCGGAGTCCGTTTCCCGTAATCTGATACTGAACTGGCTGCCGTAACGCAGATCCGCCACTTCATGCCGGAGCCGCTCGTGTTCAGGCTGTCGGCGGTAGAAGTCGACATAGCGCTGCAGCCGGCTGACCAGATCCTCGCTTCCCAGTACGACTTCGGTGATGCCGTTCAATTGCAGCCGCCAACTGCGCCGCGGGCTTGCGCTGAGCCCGGTCAGGCGCAGGCCGGCGGGGGAGAGAATCTGGTTCAACCGCAGGTATTGCCGCATTACGTCGAAATGCGAATCCGGCGGGCCGCCGAGAAGCGGCAGCGACTGGTCGATTTCGGTGATCGCCGGACCGATTATCGTGCCGCGCTGGGTAATCAACTGGTTCTCGCCCCAGCGGGCGATCACGGTTTCCTCGTTGACGCGTACGCTGAGCGTATCCGGCCAGCGCCGCCCTACCGCAGCGGATTCGACCCATTGCAGGCTTTCGACCTGCTCGCGCGCCAGATCCAGATCGACGTCGAAAAATCCCGTTCCGGCATAAGGCGCCAATACCGTCCTGATTTCTTCCGGAGGCAAATGCAGCAATTCGCCTCCGAGTTCGATACGGGTGAGCGGCGGATTGAGCCCCGGCGCCAGGTCGTTCCAATGCCGCCAGGTCAGCAGCGCCGCGTTCGCTACCGAGGTCGCCACCAACAGCAACAAGAGCATCCGCTTCATGACCGTGGCGCCTCCGCCTCACAGGCAAGAATCTGCAGCATCAGATCGTCGTAACTCCTGCCCAGGCGGCTGGCCGCCATGGGAATAATGCTATGGCCGGTCATCCCCGGCACCGTGTTCACTTCGAGCAGGAAGAACTTCCCTTCCCGATCCTGCATCAGGTCCACCCTGGCCAGGCCCCGGCAGCCGAGGGCGCGATAGGCGTCATGGGCCAGGTTCAGCAATTGCTCGTGCATTTCCTCCGGGAGTTCGGGAGGACAGATGTATTCGGTATCCTGATCCTCATATTTCGCCCGGTAGTCGAAAAACTTGCGCCGGGTGCGAAGTTCGACCGCCGGCAGCTTTTCGTCCTGCAATATGCCGACGGAAAACTCCCGGCCCTGTATGTATGTCTCGGCCATTACCGGCGAATCGAAAGCCAGCGCCGCTGAATACTGGCGCTCGAGTTCGGCGGCGTCGTGCACGATGCCGACCCCCAGACTGGACCCGCCGGAGACCGGCTTGACCACGGCCGGACCGAGCCGCGCGATCGCCGCATCCCAGTCGGTATCGGCCGCGAGTTCGATGAAGTCCGCGGTGGCAAGACCGAGTTGCCGCCAGATGAGTTTGCTCTTGACCTTGTCCATGGCCAGCGCCGAGGCGAGCACCCCGCTGCCGCTGAAAGGCAACCCCAATATTTCCAGCAAGCCCTGGATCGAACCGTCTTCGCCGCCACGGCCATGAAGCATGATGACCACGAACTCGGCCTGTTCGGCGGCCAGCTTTTCGGCGACGTCCCGACCCGCGTCGATCGCGGCCGCCTGCAGCCCCAGGCGTTGCAGACTGTTCCAGGCCGCATTGCCGCTGAGCAGGGAGATTTCGCGCTCGGGTGAGTCGCCGCCCATGAGCACCGCGATCCGCCCGAGACCGCTTACACTGTCCGGAAGCTTCCGCAGGTTCATTGCGCACACTCCCCATTGCCGCGTGTGAAGCCCCTTTCCGCAAATTGCCTCTCGAAGTTTTGGGCAAGGTTCTGCGCCAGGGCGCCGACATTGCCGGCGCCCTGGGTAAGCACGATATCGCCGGGACGCAGCAAGCCGGCGAGAGCGTCGTGTAACTGGCGGTCTTCAGACACGTAAACCGGATCGACCTTGCCTTGCCGCCGGATCGATTCGCATAGCGATTGCGAATCCGCGCCCGGCAACGGCTTCTCGCCGGCGCTGTAGACTTCGAGCAGCAAGAGCGCGTCGACGCCGGAAAGCACGCTGACGAAGTCGTCGAACAGATCTCGCGTACGGCTGTACCGGTGGGGCTGGAAAACCATCACGAGACGGCGGCCGGGCCAACCGGCCCGCAAGGCGGCTATGGTCACTTCAAGTTCGGTCGGATGGTGGCCGTAGTCGTCGATCAGATTGACGACGCCGCCGGGCACGGCAAATTCACCGAGTTGCTGAAAGCGTCTGCCGACTCCGGAGAAACCCGCGATGCCGCGGCGGATGCCGGCGCCGGCTACGCCTTCGTCGCTGGCGACAGCCACCGCGGCGGTTGCGTTCAGGGCGTTGTGGCGGCCCGGCATCTGCAACTCGAGCGACAAGGGCTCACGTCCGTCGGGGCGACTGACTTCGAATTCGATCCGGTGCCGATCCTGCCGCAGCCGGGTAATTCGATAGTCCGCCTGTTCACTGAAACCGTACGTGATCACGGGCCGCGAAATTCGCGGCAGGATCTCGCGCACGGCGGAATCGTCGATGCAAAGCACGGCCAGGCCATGAAAAGGCAGGTTGTGCAGGAATTTCACGAAGTACTGTTTCAGGCTCTCGAAGTCGCCGCCATAGGTGGCCATATGATCGGCCTCTATATTGGTCACTACCGCCACCAGCGGCTGCAAGTGCAGGAATGAAGCGTCGCTTTCATCGGCTTCGGCGACCAGGTAGCGGCTTTCACCCAGGCGGGCATTGCTTTCGGCGCTGTTCAACACGCCGCCGATGATGAAAGTGGGATCCAGACCGCCTTCGGCCAGCACCGAGGCGACCAGACTCGTGGTCGTGGTCTTGCCATGCGTTCCCGCGACGGCGATGGCGTGACGGTAACGCATCAGTTCGGCCAGCATTTCCGCCCTGGGAATAAGAGGTTTGCCGGCCTGCACGGTGGCCAGCAACTCGACATTGTCGTCGGGCACGGCCGAGGAATAGACCACCACATCGGCGGCGCTGACATTGCCGGCTTCGTGTCCCGTGAATATCTTGACGCCCATGCGTTCGAGTCTTGCGGTTACGGTGGAAGGACGCAGATCCGATCCGGTCACCGCATAACCCTGATTGAACAGAACTTCCGCGATGCCGCACATGCCGGCGCCGCCGATGCCGATGAAATGAATCGTCTTGATGCGGCGCATGTCGGGTGGGAACTGGCCCGAAGTGGAAGACTGTGCGGAGGACTCAGCCATCGATCACCTCCAGGCACGATCGCGCCACGCGCAGGGCCGCATCCGGAACCGCCATGTCCCGGGCGCGCCGCGCCATCTCCGTCACCCATTCCCGGTTGCCGTCGAGCCTGGTGAGAATTTCTCGCAGACGCTCGACGGAAAGATCGGACTGTTCGACGATTTCCGCTGCCTGCCGGGACGCAAGCCAGCGCGCGTTGAGCAATTGCTGCTGATCCTCGTGGTGCGGGTAAGGCACGAAAATCGCCGGCAAGCCGCAGGCGGCGATTTCAGCGACGGTGCTGGCGCCCGAGCGGCATAACACGAGATCGGCCCAGGCGTAGGCGTCGGCCATTTCACGGATGAATCCCACCAGCCGGTGTGCGCCGGAGAGATCGACGTCGAGTTCGTGATAGCGCCGCATGGTGGCGGACATCGTGGCGGCGCCGCATTGATGCAACACCTCGGGCGACTGCTTGCCGGGCCAGGTCGCGATCAACTCGGGAATCAGCACATTCAGCGCCTGGGCGCCCTGGCTGCCGCCAAGCACGAGCAGACGCATGGGACCCTTGCGCGGCAGATAGCGGCGATCGCGGCCGATCCTGGCGATCTCGTCGCGTACCGGATTGCCGGTGAACACAACCCTTTCATCGTCCGGGAAAGTTCCGGGAAACGCCTCGAAAATGCGGTTCGCCCAGCGGCTGATCAATTGATTTGAGTAGCCTGGAACCGCGTTTTGTTCGTGAATCAGAACCGGAATCCGCAACAGGCGTCCGGCAAGCGCTCCGGGCCCGGATACATAGCCGCCCATGCCCAGCAGGCAGTCGGGCTTGACCCGCCGCATTATTCGCAAGGCCTGCCAGAGCGAGCGCAGCAGCATCGAGGGAGCCCGAAGGCGCTGGCGCAGGCTGCTGCCGCGCAGTCCGGTAGCGGTAATGGCGTGGAACGGATACCGCTCTTCCTGCAACAACTTGTTTTCCATGCCGGTCCGGGTGCCGAGCCAGTGGATTCGGGCTCCCGCGCGCTGCAGCTCCCTGGCGATGCAGATCGCCGGGAACACATGGCCGCCGGTTCCGGCCGCCATTATCAGCACGGTCGGAGCGCGTTTCGCTGTCATGGCAGCCTCCGGCGGCGCAGGTTGCGCGGCGCGGATGTGCATTCGGTTTCATATTGAATGCGCAATAGCAGTCCGATCATCCCGCAGCAGACGATGAGACTTGCGCCGCCGTAGCTCATGAACGGCAAGGTCAGGCCCTTGGTTGGGAGCAGGCCCAGATTGACGCCGATGTTGACCATGGTCTGGCCGGCCAGCAACAGACCCAGCCCCCAGGCGAGGTAGGCCGGAAAAAAGCGCTCGCGCAAATGCGCCTCGCGAGCTATCGAAAAGCAGCACCAGACCAGAACGCAGAACAGCAGGACCATCAGCGCCACCCCGCCCAGTCCGAGCTCCTCGCCAATGACCGCGAGCAGGAAATCGTTGTGCGCTTCCGGCAGAAAATCGAGTTTCTGAATACTGTTGCCGACCCCGGCGCCGAACAGCCCGCCGCGGCCGAAGGCGATCTGGGCCTGGCCGAGTTGATAACCCGCGCCATAAATGTTCTCCGGCGCCCAAGGATCGAGGAATGCCGTGAATCGCCTCACCACATAGGGTTGGGTATACGCCAGGAAAGCGATCGAGCCTGCTGAAACAAGCAGCAGGGACAATACTCGCCAGATTCCCGCGCCGGCCAGAAATACCATGCAGAGCGCGGTCAGCGCCAGGATCACCATGGCGCCGTGATCCGGTTCCATTTGCAGCAATGCCACCGCAATACCGACCAGGAGCAGGGGCACGAGGAATCCAAGCCAGGTCGTGCCGACGCGTTCCCGATGGCGTTCGAGATACGAAGCCAGATAGATCACCAGCAGCACCTTGGCCGGTTCGGAGGGCTGCAAGGCGATAAAGCCGAGATCGATCCAGCGTGTCGAACCGTTGACCTCCCGTCCGATTCCCGGCAGCAACACGATGACGAGCATGGCGTAGGAACCAAGCAGTAAAAGCCAACTCAGCCGATTCCAGACGTTTATCGGCACAAGCATGAGCATGAGCATGAGCCCCACGCCAATGCCGGCGAAAATCGATTGCCGTTTGAGAAAATACAACGGGTCGCCGTAGCGGCTTGCGGCAATCTCGACCGAAGCCGAAGTCATCATCAGCATACCGAATGTCAGCAACAGCATAGTCACCAGCAGCACGGCGCTTGGCCGCGGCTCCGGGAATTGCGCCGCACCGGGTTGCAGCCGCCCTGACGGGACGGCGGAGACGGTCATTGCAAACCCTCCACGCAGCGAATGAAAGACTCGCCGCGATGCTGAAAATTCTCGAACATGTCGAAGCTGGCGCAGGCCGGCGACAGCAGCACCGCATCTCCCGGCAAGGCTTGATTCCGGGCCGTACTTACCGCTTCATCCAGAGTATCGGCAAAGAACAGCGGAATTTCCGGTTCCAGCGCGGCGGCAATCCGGTCCGCGTCACGGCCTATGAGCACCGCGGCGCGAGCCGATTCGCGCATGGCGGGCGCAAGAGGGGCAAAGTCGGCGTCTTTTCCGACTCCACCGGCAATCAGCAACACCCGGCCGGCGCGGTCGGCCGCCAGGTTTCGCACGGCCGCGGCCGCGGCTCCCACATTGGTTGCCTTGGAGTCGTTGTAATAGTCCACGCCGACGCGCGTCGCCACCCACTGGCAGCGATGCGGCAGACCGGCGAATGCGGCGAGTCCGGCAACGATATGTTCCCTTTCCACGCCCATGGCAAGCGCCAGCGCCATGGCGGCCAGGGCGTTGGAGACGTTGTGGTCGCCCGGCATCTTCAATGCCTGTACGGGCAGGTAGCGTTGATTGCCCGAAGCGAGCCAGCGCTCGCCGTCGAGCGGCAGCAATCCGGCCTGGCCCGGCGCCGGCGCATCGAGCCCGTAACTGATCACCGGAGCCGCCGCGGAATCCGGCGGCCGGCTGCAAGGCTCATCGCGATTCAGCACGATCCGGCTGCAGCCGCGGAAAATGCGCTGCTTGGCGCGGGTATAGTCGTCGAGACTGTCGTAGCGATCGAGGTGGTCCGGGCTGATGTTGAGAATCAATGCGACGTCGGCGTTCAATTGCTGCGTCGTTTCGAGCTGGAAACTCGAAATCTCGAGCAGATACCAGTCTCTTTCTTCTTCTAGCAGGTCCAGCGCCGGGCGGAAAAGGCGCCCGTCGAGATTGCCGCCGAGTCCGTAGTTGACATTGGCCTGATCGAGAATCCCGGCCAACATGGCGACCACGGTGCTCTTGCCGTTGGAGCCGGTGACGGCGACGATCGGGCTCCGGGCCTCACGCGAGAAGATATCGATATCGCCCGTTATCGGCACGCCGGCGCGGGCTGCTGCCGCCAGCGCCGGAGTGCGCAGATCGACTCCGGGACTGACGACAAGTTCGCGCGCTTCGAGCAAACGTTCGGCGCGGAATTCCCCGAGTTCGACTTCGACGTCCGGCTTCAGATTTGCCAGATCCGCCAGCCGCGGCGGGTGCGGGCGAGTGTCTACAACCCTGAACTGCCGACTGTGCCGAATGAAGTAGCGCGCGCAGGAGAACCCGGTATCGCCGAGACCGACGATGACGCTGGCCGGATTTTGCCGCGAACTGGGGATCATCTGCGTGCAGTCTCCTCAACGCAATTTAAGGGTCACCAGTCCGAACAGGACCAGCATCAGCGTTATGATCCAGAAGCGCACGATCACCCGCGGCTCGGGCCATCCCTTCAACTCGAAATGATGGTGCAGGGGCGCCATGCGGAAGATGCGCCTGCCGGTCAGCTTGAACGAGGCCACCTGGATGATCACCGATGCCGTTTCCACGACGAACACCCCGCCCATGATGAAAAGTACGATCTCGTGCCGGGATATGATCGCCATCACGCCGAGCGCCGCGCCGAGCGCAAGGGCGCCGATGTCTCCCATGAAAACCTGGGCCGGATAGGTGTTGAACCAGAGAAAACCGAGACCGGCGCCAAGCAGCGCGCCGGCGAAGATCGAAATTTCCCCGGAACCCGAGATATAGGGAATATTGAGATAGGCGGAAAACTCGCTGTGCCCCGCGAGATAGGCGATCACGCCCAACGCGCCGCCGACCAGCACGGTCGGCAGAATGGCGAGGCCGTCTAGCCCGTCGGTCAGATTCACCGCATTGCTGAAGCCGACGATCATGAAATAGCTGATGATGATGTAGACGATGCCGAGGTTGAGGGCGACATCCTTGAAAAAGGGCACGATGTATTCGACTTCGATGCTTCCGGGAGCGGAGATGTAGAGCACGACCGCACCGGCCAGACCGAATACCGACTGCCAGAAATATTTCCAGCGCGCGGGCAATCCGGCCGGGTCGCGCTTGACGAGCTTGCGGTAGTCGTCGACAAATCCCACCGCGCCGAACAGCAAGGTCACGGCAAGCACGATCCAGACGTAATGATTGTTCCAGTCCGCCCACAGGATCGTGCTGACGGTTATGCTGAGCAGGATCAGGGCGCCGCCCATGGTGGGAGTGCCGGCTTTTTCGAAGTGCGTCTGGGGCCCATCCGTTCGCACGACCTGGCCGACCTGGGCCACGTTGAGACGATCGATGATGATCGGGCCGAAAATCAGCGAAACGATCAGGGCGGTGATGACGCTGAAAGCCGCGCGCACGGTAATGTATTGCAATACCGCGAAACTGCTGTCGATCAACATCAGGTAGTCGGATAGCCAGTAAATCATCAGCCTGTACCTCCATTGCGCAGCGCCGCGACGACTTCATCCATGCGGGAACCACGGGAACCTTTCACGAGTATGACGCAATCCGGCTCAAGCGGGCCGGGCAGCGCCCCGATCAGTTCCTGCCGACCGGGGAAATGCCTGCCGTTCGCGCCGAAACCCCGAATCATCTGGCGGCAAAGATCGCCCGCGGCCCATAGTCGTCCGATGCCGCGGCTCGCCGCGTAGCGCCCGACTTCGTGATGCATGGATTCCGCGCAATCGCCGAGTTCGAGCATATCGCCGGCCACCAGCATGTGTGGACCCGGCAATTCCGCCAGCAGGTCTATGGCCGCGCGGAACGAGCCGGGACCGGCATTGTAGCTGTCGTCGATGATGCGCAAGCCGCCGCGGCCCGCAACCGGGCAGAGTCTGCCGGAAACCGGCTCCGCCGACTCAAGTCCCCGCCGCACGGCGTCCGGGCCGGCGCCGGCCTCGAACGCCGCCGCCGCCGCCGCCACGGCATTCGCTATGTTGTGCTCCCCGAGCAATTGCAGTTGGACATCGAGCCGTCCGTGAGGACCGGCCATCGTGAAAGCGGGCTGTCCGCTCCCATTGAGTGCGATATCCGCGGCGTGGTAGTCCGACTGGCCGGAAACTTCGTGCAAGCTGAACTGCCGCAGACGGAACGCCGCGCCGCGCCGGCGCCACTGGTCGACATTGGGATCGGCGGCGTTCAGCAGCAGGGTTCCGTCCGGCCGCAATCCCTCGATGATTTCGCCCTTGGCCCTGACTACGCCCTGCAAGCCGCCGAAGCCTTCGGTATGGGCCATGGCGGCATTGGTGATCAGCGCGATATCGGGCTGTGCCGCGGCCGTGCTGAAAGCGATTTCCCCGTCCCGATTGGCGCCCATCTCGATTACCGCGAAGCGATGCCGGGCTTCGAGTTGCAACAGGGTCAAGGGCACGCCGACAGTATTGTTCAGATTTGCGCGGGTCGCCAGGCATTCGCCTTCGAGCGACAGAATCGCGCGCAGCATTTCCTTGACCGTGGTCTTGCCCTGGCTGCCGGTAACGGCAAGCACCCGGGCCGAGGAACGCTCGCGATTCATGCGTGCGATCCGCGCCAGCGCCAGACCGGTATCTGCGACGAGCAATTGCGGCAGATCTTCGCCGGAAACCCGGCTGACCACCGCACCCGCCGCTCCGCGGCGCTGCGCCTCGGGAACGAACTCGTTGCCGTCGAAGTTCTCGCCGCTGAGAGCGACGAACAACTCGCCCGCACGCAATCTGCGGGTGTCGGTGGATACCGCGTCGAAACCGGCATTGGAGCCGATCAATTCGGTCTTCAACTCCTTGGCCAGCGTATCGAGCATCATGGCGCCTATCATTCTTGCGTTTCCGGTTGCGCTTCCCGCGATGCGGAAGCGCGCTCCAGCAATGCTTTTCTTACTACGCCGGCGTCACTGAAACGGCTTCGCTTCGCGCCGATTTCCTGGTAATCCTCATGCCCCTTGCCGGCGATGAGCATTACATCGCCGGGCTCGGCCCCGGCGATGGCATGACGGATCGCCCTCTCCCGGTCCCGCTCTACATGCGCCGCTGCCGGCGCCGCCATGCCGCTCCGAATCTCGCTCACGATCGCATCGCCGTCTTCCAGTCTCGGATTGTCGTCGGTGATCACGACCCGGTCGGCGAGTTTTTCGGCAAGAGCGCCCATGATCGGCCGCTTGCCCCTGTCCCTATTGCCGCCGCAGCCGAATACGCACCACAAGCGGCCCGTGAAATGCTCCCGCACGGCGCGCAAGGCGCCTTCGAGTCCATCGGGGGTATGGGCGTAATCGACCACGGCGGCGACATCGTCGTCGCCCTGCTGGACTTCCATGCGACCGTCGACCGAACGCAGGTCCGAGGCGAGTTCGCATATGCGTTCGATACCCGGGACATCGCGCCGATCATGGCCGGCGAGCAAGACGCCGATTGCCGCAAGTATGTTGCTGACGTTGAATCTGCCGAGCAATTTACAGTCGATCAGGCCGGAACCCGCCGGCGTATGAATCTCTGCGCGAAAACCCTGTTTTGTAATGGTTACGTCTTCCGCCCGGATCGTCGCCTGGCGATTGCCGATGCCGAAAGTGGTCACATCCACCGAAGAGTTCAGGTCGTTAACGACCCTGATTCCATAGGGATCGTCGAGATTGATGACCGCATGGCGCAATCCGGGGCCGGAGAACAGTCTGCGTTTGCTGGCGCCATAGGCTTCCATGCTGTCGTGATAGTCGAGATGGTCCCGGGTCAGGTTCGTAAAAACCGCGGTATCGAAATGTACGCCGTTCACGCGCCGTTGATGCAATCCCACGGAGGAAACTTCCATCGCCACTGTACGCAGACCGGCATGAGCCATTTCCGCCAGCGCCATTTGCGCGAAGACGGCGTCCGGCGTGGTCAGGGGGCTTTCGGCGAGTTCACCGGGAACGCCATAGCCGAGAGTGCCGATGACTCCCGCCGGACAGCCCGTCCGCTCAAGCAGGCGGGCGATGTATTGGGAACAGGTGGTCTTGCCGTTTGTGCCGGTGACGCCGATCACCGACAAGCGCCCGGATGGCTCCCGGTAGAATCGGCCGGCAATTTCACTGGTCTTTGCCATCAAGTGATCGACCGCGATTACCGGAATGTTGCCGAGCCGGCGCACGCCACGCCAGTCGCGTCCGGATTCGGCGAGCACCGCGGCCGCCCCGCGACTGATCGCCGCACCGATGAATTCGCGGGCGTCGTGAGTCCGGCCGAATGTCGCCATGAAAAGCTCTCCCGGCCTTACCTTACGGCTGTCGAGTTGCACACCGCTTACTTCGATATCGAGTTCGTCCGCCTCCTGCCCGAGGTCCACCAGCCCGTGAATCAACTCCGGGAGGCTGGCATTGACGGGCAGCGGTTCGGCGGAGTTCATAGTTCGGGCAGGCCCTCGGCGCCGGTTTGTACGGAACCCCGAGGGGCGGGTTCGGGCCGCGGCGCGGCGTCCGGCGGTACGTTCAGGATTCGCATTGCGCCCGCGGCAATTCCGGAAAACACCGGCGCCGCTACCGCGCCGCCGAGATGCTCGTCGCCCCTGGGCTCGTTGACGATGACGACGACCACGATCTCGGGGTTCACCGCCGGCGCCAGTCCGACGAACAGCGCATTGTGCAGGTTCTCCTCGTAACCCGAAGCGCCGACCACATGCGAGGTGCCCGTTTTGCCGGCCACCTGGTACAAGGGTATGCGGGCGCCGGTTACCGCGCCTCCGCGGGAGCGGTCAACCACGGTTTCGAGCATTTCCAGGACCTGCGCGGCAATGATCGGGCTGATCACGCGTTCCCGCGGCAACCCGGCGATCTCTCTCTCGCTCAGGCCGAGCAGGGAAACCGGCTTGCGGCGGCCTTCGTCGGCGAAAATCGAGTAGGCCCGAGCCAGATGCACCGCGGTGGCCGATACGCCGTAACCGAAGGAAAGCACCGCGGTGGCGTGCTGACCCAGGCGGCCGGGATCGGGAACGACTCCGGCCTGCTCGCCGGGAAATCCCGTTTCCGGCGCCCGGCCGAATCCGAAGCGTTCAAGCACGTCGACGATCGGACCGGCGCCGATCTCGGCGGCGATCAGGCTGGTGCCCACATTGCTCGATTTGGTAATGACGCCGGTAGTGGTCAAGGTGCCGTATGCGAACAGGTCCTGCACCGTGCGGCCGCCTACGACCATCCAGCCGTTGCCGGTTTCGATGACGGTGTCGGGCGTGAAGCGTCCCGATTCCAGCGCCGCCGCGATGGTGAAGGGTTTCATGGTCGAGCCGGGTTCGTAGATGTCCGTGAAAGCGCGATTGCGCGTCACGCTGTGATCTTCGATCAATGTCTTGTTGTGAGGGTTGTAGGATGGCTGGTTGGCGGCCGCGAGCACTTCGCCGGTTTCCACGTCGAGCACGACTGCCGTGGCGGCGGTGGCCCGGCGTTCGAGATAGGCGGATTTCAGTTCCCGATAGACGAGATTCTGCAAGCGGATATCGATGCTCAACCGCAGATCCTTGCCCGGCTGGGCCAGTTCGATCGTGTTGAGCGCCTCGATGACGTTGCCGCGGCGGTCCTTGATCACGCGGCGGCTGCCGGGGGCGCCCTTGAGCCAGGCGTTATACGCACGCTCCATGCCTTCCTGGCCGTTGTCGTCGATATCGTTGAAACCGACCAGGTGAGCGGTCACCTCGCCGTGGGGATAGAACCGGCGATATTCCTGCTGTTCGTAAACGCCGGGAATGCCCAGCGCAAGCACCCGCTCGGCCTCGAACGGCGCCAGATGGCGCTGCAGGTACATGAACCGGCGTCCGCGATTCTCTTCAAGACGTGCGCGCAAGGCGGCCGCGTCGAGTTCGAGCAGCCGCGCGAGTTCGCCGATCCCCTCCCCTCGCGGATTGATTTCGGAAGGATCGGCCCAGAGCGACATGACCGGCGTGCTGACGGCAAGGGGTTCGCCGTTGCGGTCGGTGATCTGACCGCGATTGGCCACCAGCGGCACCGTGCGCACGGTGCGCGCATCGCCTTCCTCCTGCAGAAAATCGCGCTCCAATACGTGCAGGGCTACTGCCTTCCAGCCCGCGGCGCCGACACAAAGCGCCATTAGCAGGAGCAGCAGCATCGGCCGCCATGCGTCGGCAGGATTCGTTTTCTTCCTGTCAATCATTGCGCACCACTACGATCTCTTCCGGTTCAGGGACACGCATCCGCAGTTCCTCGCGGGCGACGCGCTCGATTCTGTCTGCAAGGCCGAATGTGCTTATTTCCAGCAACAGGCGCCCTCTTTCCTCTTCCTGCAGATAGACCCGCTCGCGCAGATCCTGTAACTCCCGCGACATCTGCCGGTGTTGCTGGGTGACATCGACCATGACCAGCCCGGTCAGGAAAATCGCCAGCAGCAGTACCAGCAAGGCCCAGGTCGAAGCCTGGCCCAGCCCGGCCCACGTCCAGGGTGAAGGGCGACCATGGGCTCCGCTTGGCCGGGCCTGACGGCGCCGGGTTCCGGCTGCGGTGTTCATTGCAATTTCTCCGCCACGCGCAATACCGCACTGCGGGCGCGCGGATTCCGCGCCACCTCAATGGCGGTGGCGCGTCTTGACTTACCTATCGGCCGAATTCGCTCTCGCAGTTGCCCTTTCGTAACCGGCAAATCGCGGGGAAAATCATCGCCCCGGGACTGTTCGAGAATGAAGCGCTTGACGATGCGATCTTCCAGCGAATGGAAACTGATCACCGCGAGCCGGCCTCCGTCGCGCAGCGCTTCCAGCGCACCCGCCAGACCCTTGTGGAGTTCGTCTAGTTCCTCGTTGATGTGGATGCGAATGCCCTGGAAGGCGCGGGTGGCAGGATGCTTGCGGCGCTCCCGGCGGGGCAAGGCGGCGGCGACGATCGCCGCGAGCCGGCCGGTGGTCGCGATCGGTTCGCTTTTCCTTTCCTTTATTATGCGTGCGGCGATGCGCCGGGAATGCCTTTCCTCTCCATAACGGAAAATCGCGTCCGCGAGTTCGCGTTCGGACGCGGTCTCGATCCATTCGGCCGCGCTTGAGCCGGTGCGCGGATCCATGCGCATGTCGAGCGGGCCGTCACCGCTGAAGCTGAAGCCCCGGCTGCTGTCGTCGACTTGCGGTGAAGACAGGCCGAGATCGAACAGGATGCCGTCGACCGCACCTTCGAGCCCTCGCTCGGCGAGTTCGGACCGCAGTTCGCCAAAGCGCCGGTCGATGACTTCGAGGCGCGAATCCCCGGCAGCCATTTCCCGGGCCGCGGCTATGGCCTCCGGATCCCGGTCCATGGCGAGCAGGCGGCCGCCGGTTCCGAGCCGCTGAAGGATGGCGGCGCTATGTCCGCCGCGGCCGAAGGTGGCGTCGAGATAGACTCCGTCCTGTCGAAGGTTCAATGCTTCCACCACCGCTGCCCTCATTACCGGCTGATGCCCGGCTGCGCCATTCATCGCCGTATGCCTTTACAGAGCCAGATTCGTGAGCTCTTCGGGCAATTCTCCCTGTTCGTGCACTTCTTCCAGCCATTCGTCGCGTTTCGACAGCCAGTTTTCCTGGCTCCAGATTTCCAGTTTCTTGCCCTGGCCGACCAGGCAGACCTGTTTTTCGAGTCCGGCGTACTGGCGCAATTCCTGCGGCAGCAATACGCGGCCGTTCCTGTCCAAGTCGAGATCGTTGGCATGGCCGATGAGCAGATGCTTCATGCGGCGCACGTGCTCGTTGAGGCCGGACATGCCGTCGATCTGCCGTTCGATCTTTTCCCATTCGGCCGGGAGATACAGCGACAGGCAGCGATGCCTGGTATCGAGATCGATGGTCACGACGAGGCGGCCGCCATGGTCGTTCGACAGGCGTTCGCGATAGCGGGCCGGCATGGCCAGACGCCCCTTGGCGTCGAGGCTGACGGTGTTCATTCCGCGAAACATGGCGCTTTCCCTGAAATTTCCCCCAAATAAACCACATTCGCCCACAAATTACCAATATTTTCCACATTTCGCCATCAAGTTTTTGACGTGCGAATTTGCGGTCAAGACAATTTATTGACGCCAACCGGGGAAAGCGGGAAAAGGCCGAGTCAGCCTGTAAGCCGGGTTCTGTCGAGGGCAATCATTCATCTGCGGCCCGCGTCACCGCGGACCTGTAGCGGCCTACCCGAATCCGGTGCGAGCGACACCATGGGATTCCTATTTGGCCTTGCTCCGGGCGGGGTTTACCTTGCCACGGACTGTTACCAGCCGCGCGGTGCGCTCTTACCGCACCATTTCACCCTTACCAGACGGCTGTCTGGCGGTATGCTTTCTGTTGCACTTGCCGTAGGCTCGCGCCCCCCAGGCGTTACCTGGCGCCCTGCTCTATGGAGCCCGGACTTTCCTCCGCCAGCGTCCAGGGACGCGAACGGCGATTGCCCGGCTGACTCGGTCTTCCAGACTAAAGCAGCCGCCAAAACAACACAAGCTTCTGCAGGTCACGTTGTGCGGACGGCGGCGCGGTAAACTTCGTTCTTGCGCAGGCCGGTGATTTTTGCGGCGATGGATGCGGCTTTGGGCAAGGGGAGGTCGTTCTGGAGGAGAGCGACTATGCGCAGGGCTTCGGGGAGGCGTTCGTCTTCTCCCGGGTTTGATTCGCGGCCGGCCAGGATAAGAACGAATTCGCCCTTGAGGTGGTTTGCGTCGGCGCGCAGCCAGGCTGCCGCCTGTTCCAGGGCGCCGGGAAAATGGGATTCGAATTGCTTGGTCAATTCGCGGGCGATGAAAATACGGCGCTCGCTGCCGAGAATCGCGATCAGATCGTCGACGCAGTCGAGAATGCGATGGCTCGATTCGTACAATATCCAGGTGGCCGACTCGTCCTTGAGTTCTTCGATCCGTTTTCTTCGCCCCGCTTGGGCGGCGGGAAGAAAACCCGCGAACAGAAATCGGTCCGTCGGCAATCCGGAAACGCTCAAAGCGGCTGTCAGGGCGCTCGGGCCGGGAATGGGCAGGACTTCGATGCCTTCTTCCCGGGCGGCCTTTACGAGCGCATATCCCGGGTCCGAGATCAGCGGAGTGCCGGCGTCCGAAATCAGCGCGACACTGGCGCCGTCGCGCAACATCTGCAGCAGCTTTTCCCGTGCGCCCTCGCCGCTATGGTCGTGGTAGGAGAGCAGCGGCCGCCTGATGCCGAAATGCGCGAGCAATTTGCCGCTATGACGGGTGTCCTCGGCGGCAATGCAGTCGGCGCCGGCGAGCACTTCCCGGCCGCGGTCCGAGAAATCGGCGAGATTGCCGATGGGAGTCGCCACCACGTAAAGACAGCCTGTTTCCGTCACGCTGAAAATTTCTCCCGTGAATTGGTGAAAATCCGCAAGCTGTATTAGTCTTTCAGCATAGGCGAGGCTTTGGCCGCGCCGACTCGGATTTGCGGTTTCCGGATTCTAGTTTGTCATCGATGCGTCTGTACATCCTGCTCTGGCTGCTCCTGCTTGCCGGCTGCGGCGCCTCAACGGGCGTGCGCGAGCCTGCCGCCCTCGACCGCGAGGAAGATACCATCGCCGGTTTGCTCGCCCGGGCCGAAACCGCGGCGGGGGTCGAGGCCGCGCTGCTGCGGCTGGACGCGGGCGAACGCCTGCTCGCGGAAGGACGCTTATCCGAGGCCGAACAAATAGCCGAAGCCGCCATGCCGGCGCCGCCGGAACTCGAAGTCCGGCTCATCTTGCTGCGCAGCCGCATCAGCCTGGCGGCGGACGATGGCGCGACAGCAATGGCGCGGCTGCGCGAGATCGGCGTGCCGGGCCGCTCGGCGGACTATTTCGTCGACTATTATCAACTTCTGGGAGATATCAACAGCGTCCTGGAACAGCCGCGGCAGGCGATCGGCGCCTGGGCCGAGGTCAGCGGCCTGCGCGACGGCGCGGGCGGCGAAGACGTGCGCCGCAAGATCTGGGCCACGCTGGAAGCGCTTTCCGGGCGCGAACTCGAAGAGATGGCCGCTTCGAGCACAAGTTACGAGTTGCGCGGCTGGATCGAATTGGCCCGGGTCGTGGATTCGGGCCAATACAGCATCCCGCGGCAACTCGAATCCCTTGTAAGTTGGCGCCGGTCCTGGGAACAGCATTCTGCCGCGCGCCAATTGCCCGAACAATTGCGGCAACTGGAGGCGGCCTGGGCCGAACGGCCGCGCCATATCGCCCTCATCCTGCCCTTGCGGGAAGCCGCGGGCGCGGCGATTCAACAGGGCTTCCTCGCCGGATATTATGAAGCGCTGGCGGTTTCGCGCGAGGTGCCGCGCATCTCGCTGTTCGACAGTTCCGGCGCTGCGGACATACTGCCGATCTACGAGCGTGCGGTCACCGCCGGCGCGGACCTGATCGTGGGACCGCTGTTCAAGGATCTCGTCAACCAGTTGCTCGAAGCCGGAGAACTGCCGACCCCTACGCTGGCGTTGAACTACACCGACGCCGATCCGCTGCCCGGCGACGGGCGGTTGTTCCAGTTCGCCCTGGCGCCGGAAGACGAGATCGACGCCATCATCGACCTCGCCTGGCAGGCCGGACATCGCAATGCCGCGGCTATCTATCCCGCCAACGACGTGTTTCTGCGCCTGCAGAACATCTTCGCCGAACGCTGGCAGGCCCGCGGCGGCAGTTTCGTATCGCGGGCGGCGTATCTCGGTGCGGGAGATTTCACCGATGTGGTCAAAAGCGTACTCGACATCGACGCCAGCGAGGCGCGGCTGCAACGCCTGCTCGATGTGTTGCCGCGCTCGAACGTCGCATTCACGCCGCGCCGGCGCCGCGACATCGATTTCATTTTTCTGATGGCGAACCCTCAGGTCGGGCGCCAGATCAAACCCGCGCTCGATTTCTATTTCGCCGATGACCTGCCGGTATTCGCCTTGCCGTCGATCTACGACGGCTCCGACAATCCGGATTTGAATCGGGACCTTGAAGGCATCATTTTCGCCGACGCGCCGTTGATGTGGCTCGATCTCGACGTTCCTCTCGCCAGCGGCGGAACCGAGCGCAGATTGCAGGCCATGGGCATCGACAGCTTCCGCCTTTACCCGCGGCTGCAACAGTTTCTCAGGCGGCAAGTTACCAGCCTGCGCGGCGCCACCGGCGAGTTGCACATGGAAGAAAGTCGGCGCATTCATCGCCGGCTTACTCCGGGGCGCTTCGAAAACGGCGTCGCGGCGCCTCTCGCCGAACCCGGCGATTGAGAAAGTCCACAATGGCAGGACGCCCGATCGACCGCCGTAAACTGGGAAGCCTGCAAGAGCAGCGGGCCCTTCGTTATCTGGGCGGTCACGGCCTGTCGCTGGTGCAAAGCAATTTCAACTGCCGGGTCGGCGAGATCGACCTGATCATGCGCGACCGGCGGGGATACGTGGTCTTTGTCGAAGTGCGCTATCGCAAGAGCGACCGCTATGGCAGCGCGCTTGAAACCGTGGGGCCGGCCAAGCAGCGAAAACTGCGTCTGGCGGCAGCCTGGTTTCTGAAATCGAGGAACTGGCAGCACAAGTCCTGCCGTTTCGACGTCGTCGCGATTACCGGCGGCGGCCCGGCGGGAGAAGATCGGCTCGAATGGGTTCGCGACGCCTTTTAGAACTGCCGATACCCGCTAAAATAAAGACGGACCGCAGCCGATACAAATTGCAGCCGGGGTGGAACCGTACCTATGGACCTGACTTCACGCATTACCCAGCATTTTCTCGACAGCATCGCCGTCAAGGAGCGATCCGCCGGGGAATTGCCGCATTCGATCCAGGACGCAGGCGCGCTCATGGTCGAAAGCCTGCTGAACGGTCAGAAGATTCTGTGTTGCGGCAATGGCGGCTCGGCCGGCGACGCTCAGCATTTTTCCGCCGAACTGCTCAATCGCTTCGAGCGGGAACGGCCCGGCATGCCTGCCATCGCCCTTACCACGGACAGTTCCACGATTACCGCCATCGCCAACGATTACGACTACGACGAGATCTTTGCCAAGCAGGTGCTCGCACTCGGTCAACAGGGCGACGTGTTGCTGGCGATCTCTACCAGCGGAAATTCCGGCAATGTCGTGCAGGCCATCCGCGCCGCCCATGAACGCGACATGATCGTGGTTGCGCTGACCGGCAGGGACGGCGGCCGCATGGCGGCGAACCTCGGTGCGAGAGACGTCGAGGTGCGCGTGCCGTCCGAACGCACGGCCAGGATTCAGGAAGTACATCTGGTCGTCATTCATTGTCTTTGCGACTTCATCGACACCGCGATTTTCGGAGGAGAAGACGCATGAAAATCAGGCTCTTGATCTATATCCCACTGTTGCTGGCTGCGTCGTGCTCGCCGTTTCTGGCTGGAACCCGCAGCGAGCAAGGCATCACCGAAGACCCCACTCAACGTACTCTTGGCGCCGCGATTACCGATGAATCCATCGAGTCCCGCATCCGCACCAATCTCGCGGCCCAGGAAACCACGTTGGGCGAGGCCAATATAGACGTAACCGCCCATAACGGCGTAGTGCTGCTCGTCGGTCAGGTGCCGTCCCCGGAACTGAAACAGCGTGCGGTGGAAATCGCCAGCGAGGCGAGTTCGCAAATCCGGCGCATCCACGACGAACTCGAAGTCACCGGCAATACCGGCTTCCTCGCCCGCGTCAACGATGCCTCGATTTCCACCAGGGTGCGGGCCACGCTGATTACCGGCGACCTTGACGTGGACGCCGATATCCGCATAGTCACCGAGAACGGCACGGTTTACCTGATGGGGGTTCTCAGCAGGGAAAAGGGGGACGAGGTTGCCGCCCTGATCAGCGACATCAACGGCGTGACCCGGGTAGTCAAGATTTTCGAATATCTGAACTGAGCCGGCCGCCGGATCAGGCGGTCATCTCGCGTTCGAGTTCCGAAAGACTGGCCTTTACCGAATCGCGATTGAACAGGCGGTCGCGATATTCGAACAGCGGTTTGGTCGCGCGAGTCTCCGGCAATTCGATTCCCATCACCGGCAGGCGCCAGAGGATCGGCGTCACGCAGCAATCGACGATCGTGAATTCGTCGCTCATGAAGAAGGGTTTTTCACCGAATATCGGCGCCGTGGCGATCAGGCTGTCGCGTAATTTCCCGCGAATTTCCTCGAGTTCGGAATCGGTTCCTTCGCTTGCGAGCAGGGGATCGACGAGCGAGCACCATTCGCGCCGCACGCGATACATCCATAGCCGGCTTTGCGCGCGGGCGACCGGATAAACCGGAAACAGCGGCGGGTGCGGGAAGCGTTCATCGAGATATTCCATGATGATGTCGGCTTCATAAAGCACGAGGTCGCGGTCGACGAGGGTCGGCAAGCTGTTGTAGGGATTCAGGTCCACGAGGTCTTCGGGCAGATTTTCCGAATCGACGTCGAGCAGGTCGACGGTCACCTGTTTTTCGGCGAGAACGATACGTACGCGATGACTGTAGTGGTTGACCGGGTCCGAATAAAAGGTCATGGACGACCGTTTCGCGATAACTCCCATTTTTTTCCCCGATTGCGGACGGCCGGCGTCCGTCAGTGATAGTCCTTGCGGAACTCGCGGCTCATGAGGGCGATGGAGATATAAAGCAGTCCCAGGAAGAGCAATACCCAGATGCCGATCTGCTGGCGCCGGTAGCGGATCGGCTCGCCGATGTAATGCAGGAAATTGACCATGTCCCCGACCATGGCGTCGAATTCGGCTTCGCTCATGCTGCCGGAGCCTTCGACGAGACTGAGGTCGCATTGGGTGGGATCGTCCGTGCCATGATCGTCACAGATCACGTCGCCCTGCAATTCGTATAGCACGTTGGGCATGCCCACGTTGGGAAAGATGCTGTTGTTCGTCCCGAAAGGCCGCACCGGATCGTTGTAGAAGGAACGCAGATAGGTGTACAGCCAGTCGGGGCCGCGCACTCTCGATATCAGCGTCAGATCCGGCGGCGCCACGCCGAACCACTCGTTGGCGTCGTCCTCGGACATCGAATTCTCGATCAGATCGCCGATCAGCGAGTCATCGAAGATCAGGTTCTCAAGTACGAGTTCGTGGGGGATCTCCAGATCGTCGGCGGTGCGCTCGTAGCGCGCATAGCCGAGCGCGTGGCAGGAGACGCAATAGTTCATGTAGTAATTGAAGCCGCGTTGCAGTGAATCCTTGTCCATGAAGTCGGTCTCGACGTGATCGAGTTCGAGATTGCCGGCTTCCGCCGCTTCCGCCCGTTCCGAAACGAGCATCAACGGCAGCACCACGAGCAAGGCGATCAGCACGATGCTGCCAATCAGTTGCGGGATGCTGATCCAGCGCCCGGTCAGGCGGTCCGGCGGCTGCGAAGTCTTTTCGATTCGCGTATACCAGGGCATGAGAATGAAATAGAGGAAGTAGACCACGGTCATGATCTGCGCCAGCAAGATCTTGGCCGGGCTCACCGTCTGGACGCCAAGTACGCCGAGAATGAAAAAACTCACCAGGAACAGCATCAGGGCGATGCGGCTGTACCAGCCCTTGTAGCGCATCGAGCGCACCGGACTGCGGTCGAGCCAGGGCAGGAAGAACATGATCGCGATGGCGCCGAACATGATCAGCAGACCCCAGAACTTCGCGTCGATGCCGAACAGCGGCACCGTCACCGCGCGCAACATCGAATAGAAGGGCGTGTAATACCACACCGGCGGCACATGCTCCGGCGTGCGCAAGGAGTCGGCTTCCTGGAAATTGGCAATTTCGAGGAAGTAGCCGCCCATTTCGGGGGCGAAGAAGACGATCGCGAAAAACGCGATCAGGAACAGCACCACGCCGCCGAGATCATGAAAGATCGTGTAATAGGGATGGAACGGCACGCTGTCCACGGGAACGCCGTCCGGGCCCTTGTTCTGCTTGATCTCGATGCCATCGGGATTGTTCGAACCGACTTCGTGCAGGGCCAGGATGTGCAGCACCACCAAGGCAATCAGCACCAGCGGCATCGCGACCACGTGCAAGGCGAAGAAGCGGTTGAGCGTGGCGCCCGAAATCAGGTAGTCGCCGCGCACCCAGACCAGCAGGTCCTCGCCGATGATGGGAATGGAGCCGATCAGCGAGACGATGACGTTGGCGCCCCAATACGACATCTGGCCCCAGGGCAGCACATAGCCGAGAAAGCCTTCCATTACCAGGATCAGGTAGATGGCCATGCCGAAGACCCAGATGAGTTCGCGCGGCCGCTGGTAGGAACCGTACATCAGCCCGCGGAACATGTGCACATAGACCACGAAAAAGAAGGCCGAGGCGCCGGTCGAATGGACGTAACGCAACAGCCAGCCCCATTCGACGTCGCGCATGATGTATTCGATCGAGGCGAAGGCCCCCTCGGCGCTGGCGGTATAGTTCATCGTCAGCCAGATGCCCGAAAGAATCTGGATCACGAGCACGAGCAGCGAAAGTACGCCGAAGAAATACCAGAAATTGAAATTCGCCGGGGCATAGTACTTGGACATATGCTTTTCCCAGGCGTTGACGACCGGCAGCCTGGCGTCGACCCAGTCGACTCCGGCGATCAAGGCGGATTGCAGCCGGCCGCCCGGCTTCGCCGCTTGCGCCTGCGCTTGCGCTTGCTCGCTCATGCCGCGTTCTCCTCGTCGATTCCGATAACCAGAATGTTGTCGTCTTCGAACGAATACGGCGGCACTTCCATGTTGCGGGAGGCCGGCGAACCGCTATAGACCCGGCCCGCGAGATCGAAGCGGGATCCATGACAGGGACAGAAGAAACCGCCGTTCCATTCGGCGTCGAAAGGCTGGGGCCGCAGCTCGATATGCGGAGTCGGCGAACAGAACAGATGTGGACAAAGGCCGACGAGCACCATCAATTCGGGCGTGCGCGAACGGAACTCGTTCTGCGCGTATCCCGGCTGCTCGGGCTCTTCCGAATCCGGATCGGCGAGCCGTTCCGGATCGCGGTTCAGGGCTTCGAGCGCCTCGGGACTGCGCCGCACCACGAAGATGGGCCGGCCGCGCCAGGCGGGGATCGGTCCGAGCAACTCGCCCTCGAGCAGGTTGCCGATGTCGATGCGGACGGGCGCCCCGGCCGCCCTTGCTTCCGCGCTCGGATTCCACGATCCGATGAAGGGTACAGCCGCGCCGGCTACGCCGACCGTTCCCAAGCCCAATGAAGTACCTACCAGAAAGCGCCTGCGCGCGGTCTTGGTATTGTCGTCAGTCACCTTCGGTACATCTCCTGATCGAATGAAAATTTCCGGAAATTCCGCGCGCGCGGGCAAACCGGGCGGATGCTAATGAATCCGCAGGAAAATATCAAGCGAGTTTCCGCCTGCTTCAAGACAACTTACTGAAATGTAAGAAAAAAGCCGATTAGCGCTTGGAATATTGCGGCCGCTTGCGCGCCTTGCGCAGACCGACCTTCTTGCGCTCGACTTCGCGCGCGTCGCGGGATACGAATCCGGCCTTGCGCAAGGTCTGCTTGAGTTCGCTGTCGTAGTCGATCAGCGCCCGGGTGATGCCGTGCCGGATCGCCCCGGCCTGGCCGAAACTGCCGCCGCCGCGCACTGTAACCGTGATGTCGAAGCGCTCGTTCATGTCGACGACGTCAAGCGGCTGGCGCACGATCATGCGCGCCACTTCGCGGCCGAAATAGTTCGCCAGCGGACGCCGGTTGATCACGATATTGCCGCTGCCGCGGGTCAGGTACACTCTCGCGGTGGAGGTCTTGCGGCGGCCGGTGCCGTAAAACTGTTCGGTTTGCATTTCGTCTCGCGCTTACAGTTCCAGGGTTTGCGGTTGCTGCGCCGAATGCGGATGTTCGCCGCCGGCGTAGACTTTCAGTTTCTTCAACATGGCCCGTCCGAGCC
Organism: Gammaproteobacteria bacterium; assembly: GCA_009844085.1. GTDB lineage: Bacteria > Pseudomonadota > Gammaproteobacteria > Pseudomonadales > Pseudohongiellaceae > UBA9145. The sequence continues at coordinate 57,379 of VYCF01000072.1, forward strand.
GGTTGCGCGGCATCATGCCCCGCACCGCCAGACGCACGACTCGCTCCGGCGACCTTGCAAGCATCTGCTCGAAGGAGAGCGATTTCAGCCCCCCCGGATAGCCCGAGTGGGAATGATAAATCTTGCCGGTGGCCTTCTTGCCCGTGACGCGAACCTTGTCCGCGTTGATGACCACGACGAAGTCGCCGGTGTCGACATGCGGCGTATATTCCGCCTTGTGCTTGCCCCGCAGCCGCGTGGCGATGGCGCTCGCCATATGCCCAAGGGTCTGGCCTTCGGCATCCACCAAAAGCCAGTTGTGGGACACTTCGCCGGGCCGCGCGCTATAGGTCTTCATCGCTCGTTCGAATCACGGTATTCCGAGGGAGCGCGGATGTTACCTGAGCCCCCGGCTGGAAGCAAATGGATTTCGCCGAAAACCGGAGTAGACATGCAAGCGCGGGATACATTGGACGCGACCCATCAACATGAAGGAAAAGGCATGACCCGCCCCAGGCAGAAACCATCTCCAAAGCCTCATCTGCTTCTCTCCCGCGCTGAACGTAGTCACTCAGCCCTTCAGATTGTCAATGGGAAGTCACGTCGAATGAATCTAGACTCAACCAATCCCCCGTTGAAGAGTATGATTCGATTTGTTCGCGTAAATCTTCAGCTACTTCCAACACTTCCGCTGGCGCCCTGACGGTTTCACCTGAAATTTTACGAAGTGCGATTATGACTATATCCATGAACCCGTCGTCCATCCCTTCCGCAGACAGTATTTCCGCCAATTCTCCCGCTGAAGCTCCCAGCGCGATGAGTGCTGGCAAACGTGCCAAGAAGTAACCAATCATTTCGTTGTCTCTGGGGTCGAACCCAACGCAAGTTTGTCGGAATGCGTCAAGAGCGGCGTGCGGGTCTCGAAGGGCAAACAGCGCACATGATTTAGTCAACATCGTTCGCCACAGTTGCAGCGCGAAGCGCCGGTCGTGATCGAATGCGCGAAATTGTTTTTCGATCGTATTAATGATATGCAGCGCATCGTTCGCGTTACCCAGTTCAATTTGAACACTCGCCAAATAACTTAATGAAGTTGCAACCAGCACCTGAAGTTCAGGTGAATCACTATCGCGGAATCGCTCAGCCACGAACCTCCAGGTGCTTCTGGCAGTTTCAGGTTCTTCGAGATATTGGTGCATCACACCCTTATTAACTAACGCGAGCGCGACTTCCTCGTCTAGTTCTTGCTTTCCACAATCACCAAATCTTTCGATGATCGCGTCCCATACTTCAATCGCGACGCCGAATTCACCGCGACCGGAACTGGACAGTCCCTTATGGACAAATGCGATGGCGACCAGCTTCTGTAGTTCCGTCACGTCACTATTGCCAAATTGGTCAATGACTTTTTGGCATGCTTCAATAGATTCCTCAAGTTTGCCAATGTGATATAGCTTGCCGGCTTCCTTCAAAAGATCATCTGCTGCCTGAACTTGAGCAAACAATTCCTTCGCTCTATCAATTCTGGCCCCTGTCAGTTTGCCAACAGATATCGCCCGCTGAAATCCGTCACGAATTACAGGCGACTTGATCGCCTCTCGCTGAATTACTTCGAAAATCTCATCCAGTTTTTCGCTGCTGTAGAAGACTGTCATAAATTGAATAAGTTGTTGAACAACGGCGGCTTCGTCGCGTTCGCGCCGCAGCTTGTAGTAAATGCTGTAAAGACGTTCCGCCGCGGAATAAAGGCGTTTTCTTCCCGACCCTTCGACGAAAACAATGCCACGGTCCGCCAGTCTGGCAAGCAAGGCCGATACGGACCGCACGTCCATGCGGGCTCGCGATGCGATCTCTGCCGGGCTGGATGCTTGCCAGAGATCAAGTACCGCGAGATATACACGGCGCTCGGTCTTGGCGATCGCTTCAAGATGGCCGCGAAAGTACTCGGTATGATCGTCTACCAGCGCAACCAACTCTTCCAACAATTGGCGCAAGGACCGATGTTCGGCATAGGTGGCTACAATGACCAGCAGTCTTGGGCTGCCGCCGGTCAAAATGCGTAACGGCTTGATTTCCCGGTTATCTCTTTCTTCACCACTTGCCATTCGCCAAAGCTCCGCACATTCGGAGACGGTAAGCGGGTCCAGATGAATGATCCGAAACAGCTCGAAGAATGGCCCATCCGCCTCACCCAGCCCCTTGAACTGGCTGGTCGCGGTGGCGAGCAAAACAATCTGGGGCTCCGCCTGTAAGGTTTTGCGGAGCTTCCAGCCAAAGTCCGAGTCTAGGTCAGCACTGAGGGACTGCATATTCTCGACCATGAGGACCAGTTTCCTGCCGATCCGGTCCGCCGCCCCCAGTACGGCAGCGCGCGCCAGTTCCTCAAAGTTCGAGTCTTGCCAACGCACTGCCAAGTCCCCGTGTGTTACCAGCAATTCCTCGGAAAATTCGGGATTGGTGGCTGCGGTCGTCTTGGCAAGGTGGAAAAGCGCTTCCAGCCAGAAATCAGCCAAGTTAGCGATCTCCTGGCTCTCCTCCATGAATCGCACGGGCAATAGATGTTGCGAGAGCGCTTTGTTTGTTCGCAACTCGGCGCACACCCGCGCGAGCAACATGGTTTTTCCGCGTCCCCTCGGCCCGGCTACCAGTATGTGTTGGCAAGACTTGGCATTGATGTTCCCACTCAATACTTCCAATACAAGGTGAAGTTCGTGTTTTCGAACCACGAACTGCCTTATCAATTCATCATCCGACTGGAATGTGCCCGGATTGAACTTGCGTATCGATGGCCTAGTGGCGTTCATTCCAACGCTGTTCCAATGAAGTGTAATGATCTCTGAATCGTGCTGCCCACCATTCTTTCAACAATCTGGATGGGAAACTGTATCCAGAATGCATCGGTTCGAGATAGCCGTCATGCACAAGCACGTCCAGTACATCCAGGATGTGGCTCTTTACATCCGCAATAACAGGAGCATACAAGTCTTCGAGGCTGTTCTCCGCCGAACGTGAAAATGATCCCTGTGTCGCTGCTTCCGCGAGTATCTCCATCGCAATCTTGTGATTATCGGCTCCCAGCGTGTCTTTGAGCCGCGATTCGTAGTGGACCAGGTCGTTCTGCCCCGACGGTCCAAGGAGCACTGTACTGAAAACGGTTTCTACATCCTTTTTAGTCAAAAGGCTCCTCCCGTTCATGATGGCGAACTCACGTAGCCTGGCGAAGAAGGACTGTACATGGTGCGGGATGCCCAGCCCTAGAGCGTCGTATGCGGCGGCGGCAACACCATCTTCGATGCGTAATCGGTAATTCTCCGCCAGAAGATTGAAACAGGCGATGCACGTATCGCGGTCCCATGGTCCCAGCCGTAACGGGTCCAGATAGTTTATACGGTCGGGAATGCCAAGCCGTCGCACCAAGGGTTGGAGCCCGATGCTGCCCGAAACAACGAGAACTGGAGATCGGGAATCGAGCCCCTGAAATGCGGCGCGCATCCAACTCAGGAATTCCCTGGCCTGTCTTGCTCCGTCCTCGCTCGAAAGCAGATTGTTGAGAAAAATTGGTAATTCATCAATAACGAGCAGCACCCTTTGTTCTTGTCCGGCGCAATCTCGGAGAAGTTGTTCGCCATGCCTGCGCCAGTTGCCGGTATTCAAGCCAGCGCGAATCTTTATTCGAAACTCCAGCGCGCCAACTTCTTCTACCGTTTCGCTGAACAAGCGTCGCATTGCGGATTGTAGGCGTGAAGAAATCGGTCGGATCGGGTGCGCCGCTTGGGCGATATCTGCAACTACATCCTCCGCGCTGGAGGCGCCTTCAACATCAGCAAACAGAAAGATCCAGTTATCGGCTTCAAGTCTTCGCCCCAGTTCCCGGACAATGCTCGTTTTTCCCATACGTCGCTGACCTGTCAGCAACGTGTGATTACCATCGAGAACCCGTTGTTCGAGAATACTCAACTCTGATTCCCGACCAAAAAAATTCTCCCCGCTTACCCACCGACCCGTAGAGGACTCCATCTTTGCTCGCTCCCTGATTCCAGAACACATGCAATGCTTTCATATAACGAATTTGTTGTCAACAATATTGTTATAAATTGAATTGGGTCGAAAACTGGAGGTGATATGCAAGCGCGGGATATATTGGATACGACCCATCAACTTGAGGAGAAAGGCATGGCCCGCCCCCAAGCAGACACCACTTCCGAGGCCCCGAACAAAAAGCAGGACCCGAAAGTCACAGAAGAGCAGCCCAGCGAGTGGGTTGCCATGATGTTTGAAAGGATCAATAAGCAGCTCGATTCTGTTGTAATCTTGTTCTTCTGCGCGTTTTTCGGTGGCTTGCTCGCAATTGCGCTAAGTGTGTTGCTCGGAGTTTATGCATAATTCAAGGGTTGGCGCCCTCCAAGTCGTCGAGGAACTCTGATACTGGATCGACTCCGGTTACCAGCAGGCGATCCCTTGCTCGGGTGCAGGCGACGTAAAGCAAATGGCGCTCGGTATTGTAGACCTCTTCCAGATCGGCATCGTCTGCCACATTCTCGATTCGGTCCTGTAGTGGGATCACTTCGTCGTCGCAGGCCATCACCGCCACTGCGCGAAATTCCAGGCCCTTGGCTAAGTGCATGGTGCTTATAGAGACTTTGCCAAAGGAAGATTCGACCAACTCGTCGAGCACTTTGTAATCCGTTCCACTTTGGCGAACAGCGTCGGCTGCGCGCTCAATTTGGTTCGTGGACCGCACGAAGACTCCGATTTCATGCGGTGAAATCCCTTCTTCGAGCCGATCCGCCAGCCACAAGGCAACCAGGTCCGACTCTTCCGCATTCGATTCGAGCACACAGATTTCCGGCCCAGGGCCGTTGAACACCGAAACCGTTCCTTTGCGATCTTCCACGTTCCCATCAACGTCGGTGACCTCGGGGCCGAGCAATCGATCCGCTTGCATTCTTATCTGATGGGACGTTCTGTAGTTGATTCGCAGTGTCTGGGAACGGCCCCTGACTTCAACGCCAAGCGACTTCCATGAAAACGGAGTCTGGAAAATTCGTTGGCCCAGATCGCCGGCGAAGAAAAGACTGTTGTGCCTGTCGCCACCCAATGCCTCCAGGAACTTCAGTTGTGGGACGCTGACATCCTGAGCTTCATCAATAATGGCAAAATCGAACGGAGGATTGCGCCTATTGTCAAATGACTCTTCGAGGACACTGAAAATCTCCGCTTGCGTTACCAGTTGGCGTTCCCGCAGTTCCCGCCTCACATCTTCAAATATGGACCACAACACCTCTCTATGCTGCTCAGGCAGGCGGGTTTTGCGCCCCAGCCTTTTGATGTCGCGATATTCTTCCCATGTGCGCAATTGCCAAGCGTCCACGACTTCCTTCCACTCGCCCAAGAGGAATCTCTGTGTGAATCTATGCGTCGGCTCGCGCTCGCTGACTTCGGCAATTACTGCAGCAAGCTCATCAGGTCCAACGATATTGGCCTTCCCGAAATTTGCCTCATACAGGCGTTTTCCTATTTCATCGGTCGCATGCACTTCCAGCCGCTCGGCAAGTAGTGGTTCGTTGCTGATCAGTCGCCTCAACTTGATGCGCAGGGAATTGGCCAGCGTCTCCGAGAATGTTGTCAGAAGTATTCTGGCCTCCGGATGATTGCGCGCCAGATAGACGGAGCGATGTATGGCAACTATGGTTTTACCTGTGCCCGCGGAGCCCGACACCCGCGCCGGGCCGCTGAAATTCCGTTCGACAATTTGGCGCTGGTCCGGGTGAAGGAATATCGTCCATTTCTCCCACGGATAGTCCAGGGCGCGTTCAAGTTCGTCCTTGTTCGCCATAACGCGGAAACGACGCTTCGCATCCGGGTGTTCAAACGGATCAATGTCTGCGGGAATTTTCGCGGGAATCGGAGGTTTGACGCCTGTCGCGATTTTCAGCAGAGCTTCCGAGGCTTCTTCCGGCAAGTGGCCGGCAACGTCCAGCGTCTCGTCGTCGGTAGTGACTTTGCGGATTTCCTGAATCCAGTCGTTCGGGACGCCGTAAGCCAGCAGTTCCTCATCGGACACATCCGCGAATAATGGCAGGCTATCCGGCTCTGAATCAGTCTCACTCGGTGGCAGTTTAAAGTATCGGACCCCGATTTCATTCAATTGCGAGATTTCCGATTCTGGTACTGTCTTACCGGCAATTTCTTTTCTGACGATTTGTTCGACTGATTCCCGTATCTCAACGAATTGGGCTGCGCCGGTTGTGGGATGTGTTTCGAGTTTTCGGCGACTTGCCCATTGGTATGCCTTGTCGTGATGGTCCACATAACAGGCCATCAAACTCTTGGCACCGCGATGCACGATGATTCTTATGTCTCGACTGACTCGAACGGAGGAGAAATTGGGGTCGCGAATCGATCCAAGCTTGTGAAAACGCAACCCAGGATTGGAGGGGTTCACCTGCAAGTCGAACACTGTAGCCTTGACGGCTTTTTGCTCCTTGTTCGTCAGCTTGGTCAGACTATCCGTGAACGTGTCAGAGATCAGGAAGTTCATTCAGACATTTTCCGACAGACTCTCCAATCGGCCCAACCAGTTGGAAAAGTGCGGGCACTCGGCGCGGATTTTCTCCAGACCTATCACCCGCACGCCCCTCATTCCCATCAGCACCTTCTGGTAACCTTCGACTAACCTTAGAATTCTTTTTGACGGAGCGGTTTCCTTCGAATCGTTGATGTGCTCCGGATTTGAGAATTGATCCCGAATGTCCTGTAGTTGAGTTTGAATGTTCGGCCTCTCAATGGCGATGCTGAACTTCGCGCAATCGCTAAACAGCAAAGCTTCGAACTCATGCATCATGAGGTAAGGCACGAATCGATTGTCGTTGAATCCAGCCCCCATCTCGTATCGCAGGTCTTTAGCCATGGCGCTTTGAACGAGCTTTGCCCGGTCCTGAAATCGTTTTTCGCCCGCGTCGTATCTACCGGGCCATGCTTTTGGGCCGGTTTTTGGAAGACCGTAGAAATCGACCATGGTTGTAGCTATAGATTCTCTGTCTTCCCTGAGCTGATTCACGATTTCCTTGCGGACGGTCCGCCAACCCTTTATGCCACCGCGGTGACTACGAAACCGAGCGCTTCCTATCATCCTGGCAGTTACCAAAACATCGAAGTCAACAAGATGTGGCGCCAATACTTCGTTTATGAATTGTTCTTCGGTTGACCCCTCTACATGAGCGCATAATCTAATCATTCCCCTTGCGTATCCTTGGACGTCTCGGGCGCCGGCCTGCCTCCCAAGTAATTTTTCTCCCAAAGCTCCCCGAGGCTGTAATCTTCAAGCCAAGCTGCCAGCCGATCCGTTTCCAGTCGATTGAACTCGGTAGCACCGTCTACCCGATCTGCGACAATTACATCCTCCGGCTCAAAATAATCAAGCAATATCGGTGACTGAGTTGCCACGATTATTTGCGATTCTAGTGATGCCTGTCTGAGCATAGCCACCAATAAGTCGATTGCATACGGATGCAAACCAATTTCAGGCTCGTCGAGTAAAATCACAGATGGACGCATTGAGACTGGCTGCAGAAGAAGTGTGGCGAGCGCAATGAATCTCAATGTTCCATCAGAAAATGAGGATGCATCGAAGTATGCATCAGTCCCGAGATGCTTCCATTCGAGCAACATCATTCTTTCATTGTGCTTCAATGGTTCCAAGTGAAAATTATCGAAAAACGGCGCTGCAAGTTGCACTGTGTGCCGTATGCTTGAGTAATCGGCAGGGTATTTTTCCTGAAGCAAATACAGAAACGAACTGAGGTTCGAACCATCTTCCCGCAATCGTCGATTGTCATGAACATTCGCCATTCTTTTCATCGGCGAAGTATCGGTAGTGTCGAGAAAGTGATAGAGCCTCCACTTGTGTAATCTTGGCACGAGATATTTCAGGAATGACGGGATGCCAGGTTTAGATCCTATATTTTCGATTTCTTGCAGAATACTTTCATCCTTTATTGACAGGTTTACATACAATTTGTCGTTGGTTGTGGCTGAATATATTGCATTGAATTTGCACTTATCATCCTTAAAATTCACATCGAAACTGATTCTTGAAGAAATTTTGGATCCAAAATGTAGCAGTCGGTCGGCTCCACCTGATTTTGCCACATATTCGGAAAATTCTCCCAAATTGATGACTGATGCCCTTAACATCTTCATGGCGTTGAAAAAATTCGACTTTCCACTGCCATTAGCGCCGATCAGCACGTTCAATGGGCGCAGTTCCAGATCTTGGATGGATGCTACGCTCTTGAAGCCTTGGATTGAGATGGACTTTATCTGCGACATGGCACCGCCCTAAGCCCGGAATACCTTGATGACTTCATCGCCCAGATGGTTGATGACCTTGACCGCGATGTAGCCTGTGGACGGTTTCGGGAATGGGCGTGACGTGTCGCTGTGTAGGGTTCCCCAGGCCTCGCGATTGATTTCCGCTTTCAATGTGGTCTTCAGCGCCTTGTATGGATCGTTGGCGCCCAGGAAGTAAGCGTGGCGGACAAAGAAACTCTCCTTGTTGTAGTCGGTGTCGATGAACCAGCAGGCGATGCCGTCGGGGCCATCGGAGTGGATTTCGCCGGTCTGGGGATGGAATACGTCTACACCGTTCACCTTTACCTGAATCTGGTCGTCCTCAGCGTCGAGGATGTCAATGTCTGGCTCGCCGAAGATCACGAATAGGTTTCCCTTGCCAGTGTTCTTCAAATCGTCCGCCATGTGCAAGTCAGCATTCATGCGAGCCTTAAGGACGGGAATCCGCCCCAGTTTGTCAAACTCCGTCGAATGAGCGTCGAAGTTGAAAGCACAAGCGATGAGCACGTCGAAGTCGGCATCGCTAGCTTCCCGTGCGGCCGCAACCAAGTCCGGTCGAGATACGGAGCCAAACTCCGGTCCGATGAATATTCCGGCTCGTTTCTCAGAACCCGACTCGTCGCCTTCGATATAGCGGCCTTCCGCACAGATCATATCTCCGGGCCACGGCATCAGAGAAATGAATTTAATCTTGTTTTCCTTGTGGGCTTGCTGGACTCCGGCAACCTTGAGATTTTCCAAGATCGATTGCGTGAAATCCATGCCCTTTCCGTAATGGGAGCGCATGTCCGCGACTTTGTCGATCAACTCCTCATTTTCGTCGACTTCGAGCTCGCGGTGTGGCGAGAGGCTTTCCACGGTGAACGGACCAGCCACCCGAACTATGCTCTTATCTTCATACGGTTTATCGTAAAGGTATTCGTAATCCGCCTTCGCGGCGATGGATGCGTCGATTTCCTTCTGGCGTGCAATGCGTTGCTCCCACCACTCCGCGTGGATTTTTTTGACTTCCCCCGACCAGGTGTCGCTGGCATGACGGGGGATTTCCCATTCCTCCCAGGATTTGCCAAGTTCTCCGTTCAATTTCTGCCGTAAGGTCTCCAAATTTTGTTGGAACTTCTCCCAGACCACGTCGATTTCAGTATTATTGGCGATGGACTTGAGAGTGATGTGCGGGACGCGCTCGTATACGAAGCCATGTTGGATATCGTTAAAGGCTGGCGCTTCTGAAGCGGCTTTTTGAGCGAGTTCAGCTTCCTTAACCTTGCCATCTTGACTATCCGCTAGCAAGTAATACGGAAAGCGACCACCCATTATGCGGGCTCGCGCAAGCGCAAGAGCTACGCGCGACGTTTCGACAGTGATCCAACGTCGGCCCCACTGTTCGGCGACATATGCGGTAGTGCCTGAACCACATGTAGGGTCGAGACAGAGGTCGCCGGGATCAGTTGCCATTAGTATGCAACGCTCAATCACACGAACGTTCGTTTGTACGACATAGGACTTCTGTGCGCCCAAAGTCCCCCCTGTATCTTCCCACGAGCTATTCATCGGAAAATACGGCGACTCGTCAAAGTATCGTACTAGGCTCAATGAAGATTCTGACCCTTGCAGCCGACCGGCTTTTGCTGCCCTGGAAAGTCCTTCAATGGTAGTGCTCCACCCTCTCGTGCCTGAAGGCCTATACTTTTTTTGCTCAAATTCAAACGAGAATCCCATCGCTGACATTTTACCGGAAGGACGCCCTTGTCGTTGTGATGTTGTATCCCCCATCCTTAGTATTCGAACTCCAGGGCCATTTAATTGCCCTCCTTCACTAAGAAATTGATTCAATGACAATCGGATTCCATTCACTTCTACTATTCTATAGGGTCCAGGATCTTCAACATTGAACGGTCTTGGCAGGTATAGGCGACGAAACTTTAGGTGCTCCTTCGACCTGGAATACCAAAGAATATAATCCTTTGGATTTGATAAGTAGATGGAGGTGGGCCCAGAGGTAGTATTGAACGCGATCAGAGAAATAAAGTTCTCTTCACCAAACACTTCATCCAAAACAGATCGAACTCGGTGAACATTTTCACTTCCAATTTGAACGAACACGGAGCCCGAACGAGCTAGGAGTTCTCGCAAAACTACCAGTCTATCTCTAAGATATGAGAGGTAAGAATGTACACCGTCGCGCCAAGTGTCTCGGAATGCTTTAACTTGTTCAGGTTCCCGGGTGATGTGATCGACTTTTCCGTCTAAAACGTTTTGACTCGTCGTCGACCACTGAAAGTTAGAATTAAACTTGATGCCATACGGTGGATCAATGTAGACACATTGTACTTTGCCGCGGAGTCCCTCACGCTCTGCCAGCGACGCCATCACGCGCAGGCTATCGCCGAGAATCATGCGGTTTGTCCAGTTAGCATCGTGCTGATAGAACTCAGTCTTGGAACTGTCTTCCGGTATCCCGTTGAAATCCGCGAACAGGTCGATCTGAGGGTCGGCTGCCTGTTCATCGGATTGGGTGCGTTGCAGCAGGTCGTCGATCAGCGCTTTGGGATGCACCTTCTCTTGAATGTAGAGCGGCGGTGCGTTGACCACCAGATCGGACCAGTCTTGCTCATCCTTGCCTCGCCAAACCAATTGTGGGTCAAGATCGCGATTGCGGCGCTCATAAGCGACCCTGATGGGAGATTGCTGCTCCTTCCGCATCATCGATTGATATTCCGCGGTCGGAATATTGATGCGGCTCGCCTCGCCGTGGGTAAGCGATTCCACTGATTTCAGTTTCGGCTTCCTGGTTCGTCTGGCCATTATCCACTCCTTGCCTTACCGCGTATTCAAGCCGCGACACGCTGCAATAGTTTGCGATTCAGGTCATCGCGCGACGCCAGGGAAGAAATCATGTCCCCGCCAACGTCGGACAACCTCGCCAAATCGACGCGCGGAATTTCGGACTGATCCTCGAAAACAAGAATGGACTCGAAACTCAGGCTGCTAAGATGAAAGTGCGACAGCATAATCGTCGTCAGCCGCGCTTTGTCGCGGTTCGGAATTCCGTAGACGAAAAGCGGAATTTCCGCCTTGCCGTCAATACGATAGTCCACCGGGTAATGTTGTGCGTTCGCCACTTCGGGCTGATAGTCGCGTTCGATCTTCTCTTCATCAACGACGCTGAGCAGCAGGTCGGCAAGATCGTCATAAAACGTCGAGCCAACGTTGGAACGCGAAAGCAACGTCAGATCGTACACTCTGGTCAAGGCTTGGCCGAAACTGAAAACCGCCTGGGACAAGCGCTCGGGCGAAGTATCAAGGTACAGCGCTCCACGGCCACCTTCCCAATTCAAGCCTTCCTCTTGCACTATGCGCTCAAGCAGAGCCCCTCTGGTGCCGTCCATGAACGAATCAACATCGTGCTCGTAGCTGATATGCATCAGTGTGTGGCCTCGGTCGGAGAGTCGCAGCCCACCCGAGGCGGTCTCGGAGAGGTGTATGGGATAACCATCACCATCGGGAAATCGGAAATGCGTACGCAACATCGCCGCACCATCGGGCCGCTGCTCGATGCCCACTTCCGCGCAGAGGCGCTCGCACAATAGAGTCCGAATAGCGTCTGTATTAAGTGTCATCAGAACAGCCTCGGTTGGTCGTAGTCGGCATTCAAACCCGTTATCGCGAAATCCGCCAACAAGCAGGCCAAGGCGCCTTGAAGCGTCTCGAAACGATCTGTAGCCTCCGCTTCGGACTCGGCTCGTTTGCCTGCTGCTATCGCCCTCTCCGTAGCACGGTGGATATGAGGTTGAAAGTCGATATCGCCGTGAATATGGCTCGGCCCGTTGTATCGGGCAAGCGTCAAGGGCAATGCGCCCTTGGCAAGGTATGAGATGCCGCACGAGAAATCAGTTTCGTCTTCCAGATTTTGCCTTAGGTAAATCATGAAGCGCGCTTTATCGTCATTCATACTGACAACCTGATAATTGCGCTGGCTGTGGGCCGGCCTCGACCTAGGCTTTTGATTCCAGCGGGCGCCCGGATTCAATACTTTTTTCGGCATTGATCGAAGCGTGTTGAGTTCAGCATCTGTGTACAGCTTGGTTGTCGTCATGCGGCCAAGCCCTTCAGCATGTCATCGAAGCGGGCGGCGATGACGGATTCGAAATCCGATTCCATGCCCCAAACGTCTGTGAACTCGGCGAAGGCCCAGCGACCGAATCCGCCGTGATTATTCACTCCCGGCACCCAATACGTATCCATTGCGTTCTTCTTGTCCTTGGCGTCTTCGCCCCTGTAGCCCTTGATCTCCACTACCAAGTGCATTGGGTTATCCCAGCCGCTTCCGTCGTCGACCAGCACGATAAAATCTGGAATGTACTTTCGGGTTTGGAATCGGTAGCGGTAAGGTACCTCAAATCCCATGTTGTGGTTCTTCACATAAGCCAGGACTCTCGGATGAGATTCGGCGATGCGACAGAACTCGGCTTCCCAGTCGCTATCGAGAATGGCCCAATTTACATGACACCGGTTCGAATCGGTCTCATAGCGATTCAACCTGCTGGTGCTGAAGTTCACATGCGCCGTTGAGCCGACCGGATTGTATGGGTCAAGCACCGGCATCACGGGCTTGTCGCCAATGTGGGATTGCACGATAGCCGCGTTGATGCGCTCGCAAACCATATCGGCAAGCACGTCATACATGAGTTGCCCTGGATAGGTGCCGCCTTCGCAAACGAGGCAATTGTCGAGCCATTGGCGGGTAATTCGCTTGAGCGGGCCGAACAGATGCAATTTTGGATTCTCGTTGCTGTCCAGCCATTTGGTATAGAGCAAGTGCCTGGTGAGACGGAATAGCAATTCGGAGTGCCTCCGGTTCTTGAGGTCTTTCACTCCGAGTTCGACGTTTTCCCCGATGATGCCCGCGTTTCTCGTTACCGTTGGCCCCACATCTTCAGGTGTCAGCCTGAGTACCGAATCCGCATTAAATTCTGCGGTAAGTTCCTCTTTCGGGAGTTCCACTCGGTAGCCCGCCACGCGCGGGAAGCGAATCTCCAACGCGTCCCGTTCAGGCCGCACGGCCTTTACCTGGATAGTCTCCCGCGGACGCTGGGGCGGCGCGACAACGGGTTTTGCCGTGAAATCGAACGGTATGCCCAACACATCGGCATACTCGACATCGAACAGCTCTTCGTCGTTCAACTCGTAGGACTGCCGGCGCAGGGCTCTTCCCACGACCTGCTCGCATAGTAGCTGCGTACCGAAAGCGCGTACGCCTAGCACGTGAGTGACGGTATTGGCATCCCAGCCTTCAGACAGCATCGAAACCGAGACTACGCAGCGAATCGAATCGCCTAGCCGCCCCGGCTTTCCAACGGTGTTCATGACCTCACGGAGCAGATCTTGATCGGTCAGTTTTTCCGCCTGCATGCGGTCACCGGTGCGCTCGACGATTTCGCGGCGGAAACGTTCGATTTCATCGGCAGCCATTTTTCGAAAGTTTTTATCGAGCGCGTCACCGGATTCGAGTTGTTCGCTGTCGATCAACAATGTATGCGGGCGGGGGATTTGATTGCCATGTTCGTCAAAATTCCGAAATAGGCGTAAACGACCGTTTTCCAGCGTTGTCGTGCCATCGTCGTTCTCGCGATGGAATCCCGAAATGTAGTCGTAGACGAGCTTTGAAGTTGACGTGTTGTTGCAGACGATTATGAAGCAAGGCGGGACCTTGATGCCCTCCTCTTTCCATAACTCATGCGTCTTCTCGTAATGGTCATAGAGAGCATCCAGCGCAGTAAGCAACTGGGTGGGGAGTTGGCGTGGATCCAGGCCTTCTGTCTTGCCACGCCCCTTCTTCGGCATTTTGGTGCGGATGTGCTGCCACAGACTGCGGAAAATCGGCATGTCGCCGCCGGGGATATTATCGGAAACCGGAACTCTCGGCAGTTTCACGATTCCGCATTCGATGGCGTCCATCAGCGAGAAATCACTCATGGTCCAAGGAAACAAGGTGCCTTCGGCATATCCGGAACCGCTCAGAAAAAACGGAGTTGCCGAGAGATCGATAACGCGCGACAGCTTCAGTTTTCGATTGACCGCTTCCAGCCCGGAAATCCAGAGCCGGGCCGCTTCCTTGTTCTTTTCGGCCTCTTTCCTGTCATCGCCCTTTAAGTCCCCTTCCAGCGCCTCGCCAGGCTTTTCGCGATAGCAATGGTGCGCCTCGTCGTTGATCGCGAGAACGTTCTTCAATCCCATGAGTTCGGGCATGACCCTTTGCAGCATCTGGCCTTCGGTCTCGACCGTTTTCAGTTCTTCGCCCCGGCCTTGCAGCAGCGACCGGCCGCCCTTGGACAGTTCGAGTGTCTCTCGCAGCTTGAATGCATGGAAATTCGTGATGACGATCTTCGCCCGCTCGACCTCGGGCATCATGTCCTGTGGAACGAGTTCCCGGCTCCGGTAATAGCTGTCCGGATCATTGGGCTGCAAAACCCGGAGGCGGTCGCGAATTGTGATGCCTGGAGTCACAATCAGGAATCCTCTTGAAAAGCGCTTGCTTTGTGGATGCCTGACCGCATTGATCGTCTGCCATGCGATCAGCATGGCCATGACCGTAGTCTTGCCGGCGCCGGTTGCCAGCTTAAGGGCAAGGCGCATCAACTCCGGATTCGCCTCCTTGTTGGCATTGGCAAGATGTTCGAGGACTTCCTTGCCCTTGCTTCCCGCGTTAGGCGCTACTTCGGTAAGCCAGATGGCTGTCTCGACGGCTTCCACTTGACAGAAGAACGGGCGAATGCCGCTGAATCGATGATTTCGCCAGTGCTGAAGCAGTCGGGCGGTTTCAGCGGTTACTTGCCATTGGTTCGGATTGGGGAGATTGCGCCAACTATCTACCTGTTGGCGAACACTGGTAATGAGCGCCGTGTGGTCGTACTTCTGATCCGGTGATGACAATCCAAGCCCTTCATCGAAGAGCGAACCGATTTCCTGGGGACCTCCTTTCCTCTTCTTGGGCTTCGGGATAGGGGTTACAAAGTCGGCGAGCCTGCGTCCCTCCACGATTTTTTGTGTGGGTTGGCCGGTCTCGTCCAACTCCCAATGCCGTAAAGGATGTTCGTAGGGCGAATTGAGGATGGGCTTTTCGAAGAACTGATTGTCCAACTGCATCCCTCCCTTGTTCCATGTATCAAAGCCGGTTGAATGGTATTGCGACTGGAAGACAAATGCCAGAATGCTGAGAAGAATGCGGAACAAAGCCCCCACCGACGGAGCCGGGCGCACATCAGCCTCAGAGATCGCGGTCTCCGGTTATTGTATTCACGGACATGGCCTTGTATCGTCCGATTGACTATCGGCCTTGGCGGAAGAGCCATGCATCGACAAGTTTTTCCGAACCTGACTGCAAGATTCGGCCTTCTTTTCACCTGTCTGGCTGCCACCCTGGCGTATAGCCTGGCGGTCGCCCCGGGCGCGTGGGCCCAGGCTGACTTGCCGCCCCTCGATGAGAGGGACCGGGCGATGACCATGCGGGGGGAATTCACCCTCGCAGGCGTCGGCGACCTGATGATCAGGCGGCCGGCGTCCCGGCTTGCGGACGCTGAAGTGCAAGCTGTACTTGATATTGTGCGGGATGCCGACCTGGCCGTGGGAAACATGGAAGGGGAACTGGCCGACCTGAAGGCGTTCGACGGACCGCTGAACGGGTTCGTCGGAACCCATGAGGTCGCCAGAGACCTCAAACTGATGGGTTTCGACATGGTGAACCGCGCCCAGAACCATCTCCTGGATTCCGAATTCGAAGGCATGTTCTCGACCAACGCCCTGCTGGACGAGGCCGGAATCGTGCATGCGGGTACGGGCAGGAATCTGCAGGAAGCCGCGGCGCCGGCTTTTCTCGAACTCGAACAAGGCCGCGCCGCGCTGATCGGCATGCATGCGCCCATCTTTCCCGAGCACAACCGTCTGGCCGCCACGCCTCGAATCGGCAATCTCGGCGGCAGGCCCGGGTTGAACATGCTCAATCTCAGCGAAACGATCCTGGTGTCCGGCCAGCAGTTCAGTGCTCTTCGGCAAGTGCATGACGAATTCCAGCGATTTCGCGGCAATTTCGACAATCCGAGGCCTGTCGCGGCCGGGTCCCCGGCAGAAGGAATGCGTTTCCCCGCTTCGAGTTCCGGGCGCAACGATCCGACCTATCGAGTCGAGCAAGCGGGGGAAATTCCAGGAACAGTCGTTTATCAAATGAACACGGAGGACCTTGACCGGATCCTGCGAAACATACGCAACGCGCGCCAGTTGGGAGACTTCGTCATCGCCGCCGCCCATATTCATCAGAGTCAGTCCGTTCTGGAAACGCAACATCTGAGCACGCGACCTCCGGCGTTTTATGTCGAACTGGCGCATCGCGCCATCGACGCGGGCGCCGACGCCTTTCTTGGCACCGGTGTCCAGACCTTGCGCGGAATTGAAATCTACAACGGCAAACCGATTTTTTACGGCCTCGGCGAGTTCTTCCGGGAAGCGCAATGGGAACTGGAAGTATCGACCGGGAACGCCGATTCCAACGCGAGCAGAAGAATGCAGCAATTCGCAAGAAACTTCGGCGGCACTACTCAATCCCTGGAGATCCTGGTTGCCGTCAGCCGATTCGAAGACGGCGAACTCACGGAAGTGCGCCTGTACCCGACTGAATTGGGCATCGACGAGCCTGATTCCCGCCTGGGCATACCGCGCATGGCCGAACTGCAGCATGCGCAGCGGATCCTGCAGCGCGTGGAACGCCTGTCGGATCAGTGGGGCACGCAGATAGACATCGAAGGAAACGTCGGAGTCATCCGGGTTCGGTAATCGTTGCCCGGGTGGCGGGCATATCCGCCAATTTTCGGCGAAGTTTCCCATCATCGATTGATCCGGAATTGCCGGAACGGCTGTAACTACTTGTACGCACAAGCGTTGTAACAGATAGAGAATATTGGCACGGGGATTGCTCGGAAGCAGTCATGAGCATCCAACGCCTGAAGGAGCGTCACATGTATCAGTCCACTTTCAAGACCGTAGTCGCCTGCCTCGTCACCGTGGCGCTGGCGGGATACTCCTGGGCCGCCAACGGCCAGGACATCGAACGCAGTTTCACCGTGGCCGAAGGGGACCGGGTGGTCGTCGACGTCGAGCGCGCGAATCTGAATATCACCGCCTGGGACCGTTCCGAAGTCGGTATCAGCATCAGCAACACCGAGAGGTATGAATTCGACTTCAGCCAAGAAAACGGCGTAGTAACTATCAACGGCGAATACGACAGGCCGGGCTTTGTGTTCGGCGGGTTTTCCAACCGGCGTTCCGCGACCGTCACCATGAACGTGCCTTACCGGCAGAATCTAGACCTGCGGACTTCCGGCGGCGATATCGATCTGGACCGCTTGCGAGGCGAATTCAACGCACGCACTTCGGGCGGAGACATCGAAGCAGGCGTGATCGACGGTTCCAGCAACATGCGGACTTCAGGCGGAACGATTCGCCTGGAGAACTCCAGCGGTCCGGTTATCGCGGAAACTTCGGGCGGCTCGATTCGGTTGAATCAGGTCGGCGGCGAAGTTTCGGCCAAGACCTCCGGCGGCCGCATCCGCATAGGCGAAACCGCCGCCGCTGTGGAGGCGAGAACTTCCGGCGGCTCGATTAACATCGAAAGCGCGGGAGGCGCGGTGTTCGCGAGAACTTCCGGCGGCTCGGTTGAAGTCGGCTTCGCGGGCCAGCCCCAAGGCGACAGCGAACTGCGGACTTCCGGCGGCAGCGTAACCGCATATCTGAACGACGACGTTCAGGCGAATATCGACGCAAGCACGTCGGGTGGCAGAGTCACATCGGATATTCCAGGCGTCGCGCCCGAAAACTCGACCGGCCGCAGCAACCTCGAACAAGCTCTCAATGGCGGCGGCCCGGAACTCGTGATGAGAACCTCGGGCGGCTCGGTGCGGATACTGCGGCACGAAAATTAGCCGGTACGCGCCGACCGGGCAGCGCGCCGTCGACTCCAATACCGGGGAAACGGTGCAAAAGCATGGACACGCGAACAGGGAAGTTCGCGGCCATTCCCCTCAGACCCGATGTTCGAGACCGAGATAATCCCTCGACTGCATCTCCAGCAGGCGTGAGCGCGTGCGCTCGAATTCGGCGGCGAGCCGCGTACCGGCATAGAGACTCTGGATAGGCGCTTCCGCGCTGAGTATCAGTTTCACCCGGCAATCGTAAAACGCGTCGATCAGATTGACGAAGCGCCGGGCGGCGTCGAGCGCGGCGTCGCTCAGCCGCGGCACGTCGCTGATGATCACGGCGTGGAACATTTTCGCGATCTGCACATAGTCCGCCGCGCTGCGCGGTCCTTCGCAAATCGCGCCGAAATCAAACCAGACCACGTCCTGATCCAGATACAGCACCTCGATTTCGCGATCCTGGATATCGATGGAGCCGCCGGCTGCAATGCTCGCGCCGCCGGTGGCGAGTTCGCTGAAATTCCGTTTGAGCAATTCGCCCGTATCCGCCGTCACCGTAGAGTGGTACAGGGTCGCCTGCTCAAGACTGCGCAGGCGGTAGTCCACCGGCGAGCGCAGTTCGACGACCGCGCAATTTTCCTCCAGCAAGGCGATGGCGGGCAGGAAGCGTTCGCGCTGCAGGCCGTTTTCGTACAACTTGCCGGGCGGGATATTCGAAGTGGCGACCAGGATCACCTTGCGCCGGAACAGCGCGTCAAACAGGCCGCCGAGCAACATGGCGTCGCCGATATCCGAAACGAAGAACTCATCGAAACAGATAACTCCGGCTTCGGCGGCAATTTCTTCCGCGACTTCCTCCAGTGGGTCCCGCACACCCTGCAAGGCCGCCAGTCGCCGATGCACGCGTTGCATGAAGGCATGGAAATGCACGCGCATCTTGTGGTCGCCGGGCAGGCAGTCAAAAAAAAGGTCCATCAGAAACGTCTTGCCGCGCCCCACTCCGCCCCAGAGATACATCCCCCGCGGCGGGTCCCCGCGGCGCGCGAGGCCGAAACGCAACAACAGCCGCGAAGGCTTGCGGCACCAGCGCGGCGCAATCCCCCGCCCCAGTTCCCGCAACCGCAACGCCACCTCCTCCTGCGCAGCGTCATGTGCGATGGCGCCGGCATGCACCGCGCTCATGTAACGACCAAAGACGTCCATCCACCCACCTCAATCGACGCGGCATTCTAACTCCAACTGAATCTGAACGCTGTGAGTCGCTACATAAGGTATACTTGCCGCGTCGTCCCGACTCGCGCAGCAAAGGTTCCTCACTTGACCATCTGGCTTACCGGAATTGCATGTCTGGCCCTCGGGCTCGTTATCGGCGCCGCCTTCGCCAGCCGGCTCGGCGGCGGGCCCGCGCGCGTGCGCGAACTCGAGGAACAATTGCGGCGCCTGCGCGAAAGCGACCGTGAATACCGGGAAAGCGTTTCCGAACATTTCAGCACCACCGCCGAACTCGTCAAGCACATGACCGAAAGCTACAAGGACGTGTACCAGCATCTCGCCACCGGCGCCCAGTCGCTGTGCTCCGCTGAAGTCGCCAGCCGATTGCTGCCGACCAATACCGACTCGGTATTCGAAGGCAGCGTTGCGGAAACCGGGGAAATCGGCGTACTGCCGCCCAAGGACTACGCCACGAAACAGGATCCGTCGCGCAAAGGCGCGCTAGCAGAGGATTTCGGCCTCGAAAAGCCGAAACTCGAATCCGAGGACGATCAGATTGCCGGCGAAAAGAACTCCTGAGTCCGGGACCGCCGCGCCGCCGATGACCGCCTACAATCTTACCCATCTGAAGCAGCTCGAGGCGGAGAGCATTCATATCATCCGCGAAGTAGCCGCCGCTTTCGAAAATCCCGTGATGCTGTATTCCATCGGCAAGGACTCGTCGGTGATACTGCATCTGGCGCGCAAGGCTTTTTATCCCGGCCGCCTGCCTTTCCCGCTGCTGCACGTGGATACCGGCTGGAAATTTCGGGAGATGATCGCTTTTCGCGATGCCCAGGCGAAAAAACTCGGCCTCGACCTGATCGTGCACATGAACGAGGAAGGCGTAAAGGCGGGAATCAACCCCTTCGATCACGGCAGCGAAAAGCACACAGACATCATGAAGACCCAGGCGCTGAAGCAGGCCCTGAACGAGCATCGCTTCGACGCCGCCTTCGGCGGTGCGCGCCGGGACGAGGAAAAGTCGCGCGCCAAGGAGCGCGTATTTTCATTTCGCGACAGCAATCACGTCTGGGATCCTCGCAACCAGCGGCCCGAGCTGTGGAATCTCTACAACACGCATATCAACAAGGGCGAGAGCATTCGCGTGTTCCCGCTGTCGAACTGGACCGAACTCGATATCTGGCAATACATCTACCTGAACGAAATCGACATCGTGCCGCTGTATTTCGCCAAGCGTCGTCCGGTGGTCAAAGTCGACGGGGTGGATATCCTCGTCGACGACGACCGAATGCCCTTGCGCAAGGAACAGCCGGTAACCATCAAGAAGGTGCGCTTCCGCACCCTGGGCTGTTATCCGCTGACCGGGGCCGTCGAGTCCGACGCCGAGACCTTGCCGGACATCATCCGCGAGATGTTGCTGACCACGAGTTCGGAGCGCCAGGGCCGACTGATAGACTCCGATCAGGCTGCCTCGATGGAACAGAAGAAGCGCCAGGGATACTTCTAGGTGAACCAGCATCCCGAACACGCCATGGCCGACATCAAGGCCTATCTGGCGCAACACGAGCGCAAGGAATTGCTGCGCTTTCTCACTTGCGGCAGCGTCGACGACGGCAAGAGCACCCTGATCGGACGCCTGTTGCACGATTCCAAGCTGATCTACGAAGACCAACTCGCCGCCATCGAGGCCGACAGCCTCAGATCGGGCAATCTCGACGGCAAACTCGACCTGTCGCTGCTCGTGGACGGCCTGCAGGCGGAACGCGAGCAAGGCATCACCATCGACGTCGCCTACCGCTATTTTTCCACGGCCAGGCGCAAATTCATCATCGCCGACACCCCCGGCCACGAACAATACACGCGCAACATGGCCACCGGCGCCTCGAACTGCGATCTCGCGATCATCCTGATCGACGCCCGCCATGGCGTATTGACCCAGACCCGGCGGCACAGCTTCATCGTTTCCCTGCTCGGCATCCAGCGCATCATCGTCGCCGTGAACAAGATGGACCTGGTCGAATACTCCGAGGAGGTCTTCGATCGCATCCGCGACGAATATCTCGAATTCAGCGCCAAGCTCGAAGGCGTCGTGCCTCGGTTCATTCCCCTGTCGGCCAAGCATGGCGACAACGTCGTTCACGCAAGTCCGAACATGCCCTGGTACGGGGACCAGCCGTTGATGACGATGCTCGAGACCGTGGAATTGTCCGCCAACCGCAACTTCTCGGACTTCCGCTTTCCCGTGCAATACGTCAACCGGCCGAACCAGAATTTCCGCGGCTATTGCGGCACCGTCGCCTCGGGTGTAGTGCGCAAGGGCGACGATGTCGTCGTGCTGCCTTCCGGCCGCAAAAGCAGGATCAAGTCCATCGTTACCTTCGACGAGGAACTCGAACTGGCATTCGCCAACATGGCGGTGACCCTGACGCTGGAAGACGAGATCGACGTAGGCCGCGGCGACCTGCTCGCACACCCTGACAATCCGCCCACCGGCGGCAAGCGGCTAGACGCCACCGTGGTCTGGATGTCCGAACAGGCGTTGCTGCCCGGCGTGCAATACAAGTTCAAGCTCGGCGCGCGCACGGTCACCGGTACGGTCAAGTCCGTGCGTCATGTCATCGACATTGCCAATCTGCTCGAACGTCCGGCGAGCCGGCTGGACCTGAATGAAATCGGCCGGCTCGACATCGACCTGGAAGAGACCGTCCATTTCGACAGCTATCGTGAAAACCGCGCCACCGGCGGCTTTATCCTGATCGACCGGCTGAGCAATGTGACCGTGGGGGCGGGAATGATTCATTGCGAACAGAGCCGCAGCCCCCGCGCGGTCCACCACTCCGGCGGGCACGTCAGCAGCGAGGAACGCTCCGCGCGTTACGGCCAGCGCCCGGCCACCATCATGTTCATCGGCATTTCGGGATCGGGCAAATCGACTCTGGCCCACGCGCTCGAACGCCGGCTGTTCGATCTCGGCCGCTTCAGCACCGTACTCGACGGCAAGACCATGCGCCTGGGCATCAGCAGGGACTTGCCCCACGATGCCGAAGGCAGGGCCGAGAACCTGCGCCGCAGCGCCCATGTCGCCCGCTTCCTGAACGATTCGGGATTGATCTGCTGCGCGGCGTTCGTGGCGCCGAACGAGGATTCGCGGGAACACGCCGTCAGCGTGATCGGCCGGCAGAACTGCTACCTGGTCTGGCTCAATCCGCCTTTGGAAGTCTGCATGCAGCGCGATCCCAGCGGGCTATATGCCGCCGCCCGCGAAAACGAATCGGCCCATGTGCCCGGCCTGACCTTTCCCTATCGGGCGCCGGCGGAGCCACAACTGGAACTCGATACCAGTGCGCTTTCGGTCGAGGAATGCGTCGACCGGGTGATGGCGCTGATGGAAGAGGAAAGGTTTATCTAGGCCGGATTGGGCACGTCGATGAATTCGTGCCCGATACCGAACAACTCGGCCAGATGCACGCCAAGCGCCTGCACGCCGTATCGTTCGGTGGCGTGATGGCCGGCCGCCAGATAGTGCAGGCCGGACTCCCGCGCGGCATGGACTGTCTGCTCCGAAATTTCCCCGCTCAGATAGGCATCGACGCCGGCGACCGCGGCCTGTTCGATATAACCCTGGGCCGCGCCTGTGCACCAGGCAATCGTCT
Organism: Gammaproteobacteria bacterium; assembly: GCA_009844085.1. Lineage (GTDB taxonomy): Bacteria > Pseudomonadota > Gammaproteobacteria > Pseudomonadales > Pseudohongiellaceae > UBA9145. The sequence goes on from VYCF01000072.1 coordinate 80,543, forward strand.
CGATCGCGTGATCGCCGCCGCGGATCGCCAATGGCGCCTGGCCCAGGGTTCCGGTTAGCCGTTCCTCGAAAGCTTCCAGTCCAAGCGGCTCGGCAAGCCTGCCGCGCAATACCAGCGGCAAGCCGTCGTGGCGGCGGATATCGCCTTCGATCCGCAATTCAAGACGGCGCGCGAGTTGCACGTTGTTGCCGAATTCCTCGTGCACGTCGAGCGGCAGGTGAAAGGCGACCAGGCTGAGATCATATTTGAGCAGGGCGGCGATTCGCTGTTTGCGATAGCCCTTGATCACCGGGCTCTCTCCCTTCCAGAAATAGCCATGATGCACCAGCAGGGCATCGGCCTCGGCGGCGGCCGCGCGCTCGATCAATTCGCCGCAGGCGGTGACGCCGGAAACGATCTTGCCGATGCTGGACCGGCCCTCGACCTGCAGGCCGTTGGGGCAATAGTCGCTGAACCGTTCGGGCCGCAGCAGCGAATTGCACTCGGCGCAAAACTCCCGCAGACTCACAGCCATCGCGAATTCTCCCATCTCCGGCGCGCGGCCATGATAGCATGTGGAGGTTATGAGCCGTTTCCTGCGTTTGGCGAACTTTGCCGGCTGGCCGGCAATGTGCGGCGTATTGGTCGCGGTGGTCGCCCTGCAATTCTTCGAGTTGCGTGGAATCCGCGACTCGCTCGATGAACTGGCGCAAAACGGCGAGCCTTCGCCGCCCGTTTACTTTGACGCAATTGCCAGGGCCGGCGCGTCGGTGGTCAGCATCAGCGCCACCCGGGTCAATGTCGAAGCCATCGAACGCGCCGGCGACGACCGCGTCGATCTCTATCTCGGCGAACAGGAAAGTCTCGGCTCGGGCGTCATCATTGATTCGCGCGGTTTTATCCTGACGAACCTGCATGTCGTCGACACCCTGTTCGACGCCTTCGACGCTACCGTCACCTTGAGCGACGACCGCCGCACTCCCGCCAAGGTCATCGCCCTGGACGAAACCCACGATCTGGCGGTGCTGCATATCAACATGGACGAGCTGACGCCGATTTCCCTGGGCGATGAAGCCGAACTCGCCGTCGGCGACGTGGTGTTCTCGATCGGCTATCCCCATAACATCGGCCAGTCGGTTTCCCAGGGCATTGTCAGCTCTCTCGGGCACGATCTCGATTTCTCCGTCAGCATGATCCAGACCGATGCAGCCATCAATCCGGGCAGCTCCGGCGGCGCGCTGATCGACGCCAACGGCGCCTTGGTAGGCATCAACTCCTCGATACTGTCCGAGTCGGGCAATTTCGAAGGCATCGGCTTCGCCACGCCGGCCGCGGTGGCGGTCGGCGCGGCGAGCGAACTCGTGGCCGAGGCCATCGCCACCAACTCGGGTTATCTCGGCGTGCTCACCGGCGAAGCGCTTACCGCCCAGTCGAGCGAACTCTTCTTCGGCGTCGATCATATCCGCGGCATGCTGGTGGAAAGCGTCGACGAAGGCGGCGCCGCGGCGCGGGCAGGCATCCTGCCGGGCGATGTGATTACCGCCATCAACGACACCACGGTGATTGACGACGAGAGCATCGTCATGGAAGTTCTCGAGAAGAAGCCCGGCGATATCGTGCGCGTGCAGGTGTATCGCGAAGGGCGCTCGCTCGAGTTCGAGGCCGCCCTCGGTTTCGGGCAGGCAATCCTTTTCGATCCCTGATCGGCGCTTCGATCAATCGGGCAGGCGGTACTCCGCGGATCTTGCGTGGGCGTAAAGATTTTCGTTGCGGCCGAGTTCCGCCGCCGTAATCGCGAGCGTAGCGGCTCCCGCGGCGGAGCAGTGGATTATCGAACTGCGCTTCTGGAAATCGGGCACGCCAAGCGCCGATGAGAAGCGCGCCGTGCCCGAGGTCGGCAATACATGGCTTGGCCCGGCGCAATAGTCGCCCAGCACTTCCGCGCTGTAGCGGCCCATGAAAATCGCGCCCGCGTGTTCGATATGCTTAAGCAGGGCATTCGGGTCTTCGACCGATAACTCGAGATGCTCGGGAGCGATGCGGTTGCTGACCGCCGCGGCCTGTTCGAGATCGTCGACGAGAATGAACAGCGCGCGGTCGTTGATGCTTGCCGCGATGATGTCTCGGCGCTCCATGTCCGGCAGATGGCGCCGCATGGCTGCCGCCACCGCTTCCAGATAGTCGGCGTCCGTGGCGATCAGGATCGATTGTGCCTGCTCGTCGTGTTCGGCCTGGGAGAACAGGTCCATGGCGATCCAGTCGGGGTCGGTTCCGCCGTCGCAAATCACGGTCAACTCGGTAGGTCCGGCAATCATGTCGATCCCCACCTCGCCGAAGACGAGTTTCTTCGCGACCGTGACATAGATATTGCCGGGGCCGGCGATCTTGTCGACTTTCGGCACGGTCTCGGTGCCATATGCCAGGGCGCCGATGGCCTGGGCGCCGCCGATGGTATACAGGCGGTCCACGCCGGCCAGCGCCGCGGCGGCGAAAACCATGTCGTTGCCTTCGCCCCAGGCAAGCGGAACCGTGGCTATGATCTCGCGCACGCCGGCGACGCTTGCCGGAATCGCGAGCATCAGCACCGAAGACGGATAACTCGCCTTGCCGCCGGGCACGTAGATGCCGACCCGCTCCAGGGCGCTGACCTTTTGCCCGTAGACCGAACCGTCGTCTTCGGCGTATTGCCAGGAATCCTGTTTCTGCGCTTCATGGTAGCGGCGGATGCGTTCCGCGGCATGACGCATGGCCTCGGCGCTCGCCGCCGGCAACCGCGCCAGCGACTGCTCCATACGGTCGCGCTCCACCGTCAGTCCAGCCATGTTCCGGGCATCGAGTCCGTCGAAGCGGCGCGTATATTCGAGTACCGCTTTATCTCCTCGCGAACGGGTGTCATCGAGTATAGCGCGCACCTGCTCCGTTACCTGCTCGCTTACCAGCATCTGCCGGTCAAGCGCGGTGGCCAGCCGATCGCTGAAATCAGGCTGCGAAGCGGACAGGAATCTGATGTCGAGTGCCGGCTCGTTCATGGAAACTCTTTAGCTTGCGCGCCGGTTCACGCTGGCGGCAAGCCTTTCGAGTATAGCGCGGATCAGTTGGCTCTTGATCTTCATGGAGGCCTTGTTGACGATGACCCGGGAACTGATTTCGGCGATGGTTTCCCTGGGCTCGAGGCCATTGGCGCGCAAGGTGTTGCCGGTATCGACGATATCGACGATGGCGTCCGCAAGGCCCATGGCGGGCGCGATTTCCAGCGCGCCGTTGAGCTTGATCAGTTCCACCTGCCGGCCCTGTTCGGCGAACCAGCGCTTGGCGATACCGGTGAACTTCGTGGCCACCCGCAACCGGGCGCTGGAAGCGGGAACCTCCCGCGGCGCCGCAATCATCAGCCGGCAGCGCGCGATGCCGAGATCGAGCGGTTCGTACAGTCCTTCGCCGCCGTATTCAAGCAACATGTCCTTGCCGGCGACGCCCATGTCGGCGGCGCCGTTTTCGACGTAGACCGGAACGTCCGAGCCGCGCATCACGAGCAGACTCACCTGATCGAGACTCGTGGCGAATTTCAATTTGCGGCTGCGGCTCATGTCCTCCAGCGGTTCGATTCCCGCCTCGCGCAACAGCGGCAGGGTTTCCTTGAGAATCCTGCCCCTGGTCAGGGCGATAGTTACCGATTCGGTTACTGTACTCATGGTCGTGGCCCTAACGCACCGGAATGCGGCTGATCCTGGCGCCGAGAGATTGCAGTTTTTCCTCGATGCACTCGTAGCCGCGGTCGATGTGGTAGATGCGATCCACCGTGGTCTCGTTCTCGGATACCAGTCCGGCGATGATCAGGCTGGCCGAGGCGCGAAGATCCGTCGCCATTACCGGGGCGCCGTTCAGTCTTTCGACGCCTTCGACGATCACGGTATTGCCTTCGACGCGAATGCTCGCGCCCATCCGGTTCATCTCATGCACGTGCATGAAGCGATTCTCGAATACCGTTTCGGTGATCGAGCCGGTGCCCGCCGCTACCGCGTTCAAGGCCGTGAACTGGGCCTGCATGTCGGTCGGAAAGGCGGGATACGGCGCCGTGCGCAAGGATACCGCACGCGGCCGCCGGCGGCGCATGTCGAGTTCGATCCAGTCTTCGCCCACGCGCAGCGCAGCGCCGGCCTGTTCGAGTTTGCTCAATACCGATTCGAGAGCGTGCGGCCTGGTGTCCTTGACCTTGATATGACCCCGGGTCGCGGCGGCGGCTATCAGATAGGTGCCGGTTTCGATGCGGTCCGGCATGACGGAAAAACTGCAGCCATGCAATTCGTCGACGCCGTTGACCACGATCGTGTCCGTGCCGTGACCCTTGATATCGGCGCCCATCATGTTGAGGCAGGTGGCGAGGTCGACGACTTCAGGTTCGCGGGCGGCGTTTTCGATGATCGTCTGACCTTCGGCCAGGGTGGCCGCCATCATCACGTTTTCGGTGCCGGTCACGGTCACGATGTCCATGAAGATATGCGAGCCCTTCAGTTTGCCGTCGGACCGGGCGCGAATGTAACCGTTCTCGACTTCAATGTTCGCGCCCATGGACTTCAGCGCCGCGATATGCTGGTTCACCGGCCGGCTGCCGATTGCGCAGCCTCCCGGAAGCGCCACTTCGGCCTGGCCGTAACGCGCGAGCAGAGGACCGAGCACGAGAATGGAAGCGCGCATGGTGCGGACGAGTTCGTAAGGCGCGTTGAGATTCTCGATCATGCTGCTGTCGACCTGGACGTTCATCTTCTCGTCCACGACGCGCTGCACCCCCATGCAGCCGAGCAGTTCGAGCATCGTGGTGATGTCGAACAGGTGCGGCATGTTGCAGACTTTCACCGAATCGTGGGTCAACAGGCTCGCGGCAAGCACGGGCAACGCCGAGTTCTTCGCCCCGGCTATGCGTATCTCGCCCTCGAGGTTGACGCCCCCACTGATGTGTAATCTGTCCACTGGTCTCTCCGAAAAATTCCATCCTTGGAATTTTTCTCTTACGCAAAACAAAAGCGTGGTTTTGTTTTGCTCGCGGATTGAATGGCTTGCGCCATTAAATCCGGCGGCACATCCTTGTGCCGCGATATGGTGCCGCGACGTAGCGGTGTCGCGGGAGTTAAATTTCGTCCGGCGACTTGAGATTCATGGATACCGCGTGTATCGCGCCGCTGGCGATATGGCCGCCGAGAATCGCGTATATCTTCTGCTGCCGCTTGACGGCGTTAAGACCGGCAAAGTCCGGACCGACCGCCGCGATCATGAACTTGCCGTCGCCGCCGCTTACATCGATTTCGCAATCCGGCAGGTCCGCCCGCAAGAGGCGGGCGATTTCATCGCGGTCCACGGCAAGACCCCCGTTTATTGCCAGTTGTCGAGCACGGCTTCGATATCGTTGCCGTGTTGGGTCATCAAGGCGCTGAACTGGGTGAAATACTGTCGTCCCAGATTGATCCCGGCCAGATTGAGATTGCGCAACTTCCATTCATTGCCTTCGGTCAGGAACATCTGGTACTGCAACTGCACGGTCTGGGCGCCCCCGCCAGTCAATTCCATGGTGACGATCGTGCTTTGCGGTGAGTCGCGTTCGGGATTCGCCGACGGCAGGAAACGCAACTCCTGCTCGGCGTAAGTGAGCAGGGCCGCGCCATAGAAGCGCGTGAGATTGCCGCGCAGGATCTGGCCGAAGCGCTGTCTCTGCTCCTCGTTAGCGGCGTCGGCAAAGCGGTTCATGACCACTTCCGCCACCACGTTGAAGTCAACGAAGCGGTCGAGCACTTCTTCCACGCCGGTATAGTACGCCTCGCTGTCCGTGGCGAAGAGATGCCGGGTGTCCCTTACCTGCCGCAAGAGCGTTTCCACCGCCAGCTCCGCGGTTTCCAGCGCCGTCATTTCCTGCGCCAGGCCCGGAGCGTAACTTGCCGCGAACAGCATCAACGCGCATAAGATTTTGGTCATTTTTCGCATGGGCGCCAGTGTACATGAATTGATACCGTCTATAAATTCCCTGTGCCGATAAATTCCCACTTGCAAAGCGCTTGAAACAACCTTCTAATTGGGCGCTTGTTTTCGACCCGGCGGATTCCGCGGTTCATGTTTCTTGACATTCTCTTTATCGTTCTCGGCTTTATCGGACTGGCCTGGGGCGCAAACATGTTCGTCTTCGGGGCCTCGGCGCTGGCCCGCAATCTGGGGGTATCCCCTCTTCTCATCGGCCTGACCATCGTCGCATTCGGCACTTCCGCGCCGGAGTTCTTCTCATCGGCGATCGCGGCGCTCAACGACGAACCCGAACTCGCCGTGGGCAACGCGCTCGGCTCCAATCTGTTCAACGTGGGCATCGCGCTCGGAGTAGCGGCGATGGTAGCTCCGCTGACGCCGCCGCCGACGCTGATGCGCAAGGAAATCGCCGCGATGCTGCTCGTTACCGTCGTTACCGGCCTGCTGTTCCTGGATCTTTATCTGGGCTGGTTCGACGCCATCGTGCTCATCGTCATCGCCGTGTACTTCATTCGCAAGCTGATGCTGCCTCACGCCCAAAGCGTTTCGCCGCAGGTGCTCGACGAACTGGAGATCGAACCGGTCAACAATTTCAAGGCTTCGTTCTTTCTGCTGCTGGGTCTTGTTTTGCTTGTGGTCAGTTCCCAGGCGCTGGTGCTGGCCGCAAGTTCGATAGCCACGATTCTCGGCGTGAGCACCGGCGTTATCGGGCTAACCGTCGTCGCGCTGGGAACCAGTCTTCCCGAACTGGCGCTGTCGGTGACCTGCGCGCTCAAGGACGAAGACGAACTGGCCATCGGCAACATCCTCGGCTCGAACATCATGAACCTGCTCGTCGTGTTGCCGTTTCCCGGCCTGCTCGCGCCCGGCCCGCTGGAGCCCCGCTTTCTTTACCTCGACTTCATGGCGGTGTTGCTGATCTGTTCGGTGCTGTCGCTGTTCTGTTTCATCAGCATCAGGCGCGGGAAAGGGATCGGCCGACTGGGCGGACTGACCTTGTTGTTAATCTATTGCGGCTGGTTTACGTTAATGCTGCAACATACCTGAGCGCAACCTGCCCGACCTGGAGATGAACAAGAATTTTCCCTTTGCCGACAGCGCCTTGCGCACGATCGAGATCGAGCGTGCGGCGCTGGCGGATTTGCCGCAGCGAATCGGCCCCGAGTTCGAACAGGCCTGCCGGATCATTCTCTCGTGCAGCGGCCGCGTGGCGGTGACCGGCATGGGCAAATCGGGCCATATCGGCAACAAGATCGCCGCCACGCTTTCCAGCACCGGCACGCCGGCGCTTTACGTTCACCCGGCAGAGGCCGCCCATGGCGATATCGGCATGATTACCAGCGCCGACGTCGTGCTGGCGATTTCCAACTCGGGCGCCACGGCGGAAATTCTGGCCTTGCTCCCCATGCTGGGCAGGCGCGGCATTCCGCTGATCGCCATGACCGGCAAGGCCGACTCCGAACTGGCCCAAGCCGCCAGTATCAATCTCGACGCCAGCGTACGCGAAGAAGCCTGCCCCCTCGGCCTGGCGCCGACATCGAGCACCACGGCGGCGCTCGTGCTCGGCGACGCGCTCGCGATGTCCCTGCTCGAAGCCCGGGGATTCAGTATTGAAGATTTCGGGCAACTGCACCCAGGCGGAGAACTCAATACGCGTCGCCGGCTTCTGGTCAAGGTCGCAGATGTGATGCATCCCGGGAACGAGATTCCGCGCGTGAGCGCCGAAACCCGGCTTGCCGAAGCCCTGCGCGAAGTCAGCGCTGGAGGCTTCGGGCTGACGACTGTCACAGGCGCCGACGGGCGCGTGACCGGCGTTTTCACCGACGGCGACCTGCGCCGCGCCATCGACGCCGGCCGCGACATCGCCGAGACACGGGTCGCTGAAGTCATGTCGGAAAACTTCGTCCGTATCGACGAGAACGCGCTGGCTGCGGAAGCGGCGCGCATCATGCAGGAAGCAAAGGTCTACGTGCTGATCGTCACCGGTGCGGACGGTGAGCCAAGCGGTATCGTGAAGATGCACGACCTGCTTCAGGCCAACGTGGTTTAGGCCTGTGGTCAAGGAGAGCAAGTGAAATTCAATTGCGGCGAAGCGGAGGCGCGCAAGCGCGCGGCTTCGATTCGCGCGCTCGGACTCGACGTCGACGGCGTGCTCAGCGATGGGCGTCTCTACTTCACGAGCGCGGGCGAGGAGATGAAGGCCTTCCACGCGCTCGACGGCCATGGCCTGAAGATGCTGATGCAGGCCGGGCTGCAAGTGGCGATCATCACGAGCCGCTCCTCGCCTGTCCTCGAGCGGCGCAGCAAGGATCTCGGCATTACCCATCTGTACCAGGGCGCTGAAGACAAGCTCGCGGCGCTCGCGGATTTCCTCGCGGTCGCCGGTCTCGAAACGAGTCAATTCTGTTTCGTCGGGGACGACCTGATGGACTTGCCCGTACTACAGGCCGCCGGCCTCGCGTGCTCGGTTCCAGGCGGACACGAGGACGTGCGCAGCCGCGTGCATATCGTGACTTCCGCTCCCGGCGGCAAGGGGGCGGTGCGTGAAATCACCGATTTCCTGCTGCGCTGTCAGCAGGCTTACGATCAATTTTTGCCACCCTGAGCGTCCGCGATACATGATAAGCTTTTTGCAGATTCTTGGTGGACTACCGGGACCGTGGCCGTGTTGAAAAGAACGCTGATTCCCTTGACGGCGGCCATCGTGGTGGCGCTCGCGGCCATGGGCGGACTGGAAACCATGCAGGATTCGCCGCCGTCCCCGGTTGCGGAATTGTCCTTCAACGCTTTCGCCGAAGGCGTGGATCTGAAATTTCACGATGCGGGCGGCGCAATCGCTTACGCCCTGCAGGCGGCCAGCCAGACCCGCTTCAATGACGACAGCATCGAATGGTCGCGGCCCTCCCTGCAATGGTATGAAGACGGCGACGCCGACTGGCATGTCGAAGCCGAACAGGGATTCGCCGCGCCTTCCGGGGACAGCCTGCGCTTGAGCGGCAATGTAGCGCTGCTCCGGCAACGCGAAGATGGCGACTCGCTGACGCTTACAACAAGTATGCTCGACGTCGACCTGGCCGGCGAAATCCTGTCCACCGACGAGCCGGTGCAGATGTTCGCCGGCGGCCTGCGCCAGGACGCCGCCGGACTCGTACTCAATCTGCCGGAAGACTCCCTGCTCATGCTCGGCGGCGTAAGAGGCAGTCATGTCCGGCCCTGAATGCGCCCGCTTCCTCGCTTGCGCCATGCTGCTTTGCTGGGCCGCCGGCGCGCCGGCGCTGGAAAACGACAGCGAGCAGACAATCGAATGGAGCGCTGACGGCAGCTCTTCGATGTCGACCGAAGGCGGCGTGCGCCGTTTGCATATGACCGAAAATGTCGCCATTACCCAAGGTAGCCTGGAAATCAACGGCGACGAGGCGCTGCTCGAGTACAGCACCGAAACCAATGAGTTGAGCCGGGTGACCGTCCAGGGCGCGCCCGCACGCTATCGTCAGGCCCTCGATGACAACGGCGGCATCGTCTCCGGCAGCGGCGACACGATCCTGTTCTATGAAGACGAAGACGGCAACACCGTCATCGAGCTCGTGGGCAATGCCGATATCAGCTCGCGCGAAATGAACACCAGTTGCGAAAGGATTCTCTACGTGACCGAACTCGAACTCATTCGCGCCAGCGGCAACTGTGCGGGGGCCTTCACCCCGGGGAACGACTGAGCCCATGTTGGAAGCAGCCGGCCTGGTCAAGAGCTACCGGGGACGCCAGGTGGTGAACAATGTCTCGCTGCGCATCGGCCGCGGCGAAGTCGTCGGCCTGCTCGGTCCCAACGGCGCCGGCAAGACCACCTGCTTTTACATGATGGTCGGGCTGATCCGCCCTGACGCCGGCGATGTCTTTATCGACGGCGGCAAGGTCACTTCCCTGCCGATCCACCGCCGCGCCGCACACGGTCTGGCCTATCTGCCGCAGGACGCGTCGATCTTCCGCACCTTGAGCGTCGAGGACAACATTCTCGCCATTCTCGAAACGCGCAAGGATCTCGACCGGCAGGCGCGCCGGGACCGGCTCGAAACCCTGCTCGAGGAATTCAACATCGGCCATGTGCGCACAAGCAAGGGCATGAGTCTTTCCGGGGGCGAGCGGCGGCGCACCGAGATCGCCCGCACCCTCGCCACCGATCCGGGCTATCTGCTGCTCGACGAACCTTTCGCCGGCATCGATCCGATCTCGGTCGCCGACATCAAGCATCTCATCGCTCATCTCAAATCCAGGGACATCGGCATCCTGCTCACCGACCACAATGTCCGGGAAACCCTCGACATCTGCGAGAAGGCCTGCATCGTCAGCGAAGGCCGCATCATCGCCGACGGCGAACCGGCCGAAATCCTCGCCAACCAGACCGTTCGAGAGGTCTATCTTGGAGAGCATTTCGACATCTAGCCGCAGGCTTTCCGGCAGTTTTCCGCAAGGTCAGTGCAAAGACAGTGCCAACCGGATGGGTTATACTGAAATCGCCGCTCCAAAAGGGCGGCAGATCACGAATTTCAGGTCCCATCGAACCTATGAAACTCTCGCTTCAGCTCAAGCTCGGCCAGCATCTGGCGATGACTCCGCAGCTTCAGCAGGCGATCAAACTCCTGCAACTTTCCAATTTCGACCTGCACCAGGAAGTCGTGCAAATGCTCGAATCCAATCCCATGCTCGAGCTTGAAGAAGCGGCGAACGAGCAAGAGAAGGAATTCAGCGCGCAAGTGACGGTCAGCGAGAATTGGCAGGACCATTATCCCTCCACCTGGGGCGGTTCGTCCTGGCACGGCGAACCCTTCGATTTCGAAGCGGGAAGTTCCGAAGAAGACAGTTTGCAGGATCATCTGCTCTGGCAATTGAACCTGACGCCCATGTCGGACCGGGACCGGTCCATCGCTCTTGCGATCATCGACGCCATCGACGTCAACGGCATGCTCAGCGTCGATCTCGACTCGATCCTGGCCGGCTTCGACCCCGAATCGCAAGTCGGCCCCGACGAGGCGCTGGCGGTTCTGCATCGCATCCAGCAGTTCGACCCGATCGGGGTCGGTTCCCGCAACCTGGCGGAATGCCTGCTGCTGCAACTCGACCAGATCACCAATCCGGAACTGGAGCGGCCGACCGCCCATGCGAAGGTGCTCGTGAAAGACCATCTCGAACTGCTGGCAAGCCACGACTACTCTCAATTGAAGCGGCGCACCAGGCTGCATGAGGCGGAACTCGGGGAATCCATCCGCCTCATCGAATCGCTCAACCCCCGGCCGGGCGCGCATATCTCGCCGGCGACCGCGGGATACGTGGTTCCCGACGTAATCGTCAGCCGCGATGCGGTATCCGGCGCCTGGCGGGTCGATCTGAACCCTGACAGCGCGCCGCGCATTCGTATCAACCAGGACTATGCGGCGCTCGCTTCGAGATCGGGCAACGGAGACGACATGAGTTATCTGCGCAGCAATCTGCAGGAAGCGCGCTGGTTTCTCAAAAGTCTGCAAAGCCGCAACGAGACCTTGATGAAGGTGGCGACAAAGATCGTCGAACACCAGCAGGATTTCCTCGAAAACGGCGAAGAGGCCATGAAACCGCTGGTGCTGCACGACATCGCCGAGGCGGTGGACATGCACGAATCGACGATTTCCCGGGTGACCACGCAGAAGTACATGCATACGCCGCGAGGGGTGTTTGAGCTGAAGTATTTCTTCTCGTCCCACGTCTCCACCGCCAGTGGAGGAGAATGTTCGTCGACGGCGATTCGAGCCATCATCAGAAAGCTGGTCGCGGAGGAGAACGCCAGCAAGCCCTTGTCTGACAGCAAGATCACCGCGCTGCTGCAACAGCGCGGCATTAACGTCGCCCGCCGCACCATCGCAAAATATCGGGAATCGCTTTCCATACCCCCTTCCAACGAGCGCAAGCGGCTGGCGCCGCCGGCAACCGGGTAGTCGGACCAGGACGAAATCGACCCAGGACATTACAAAAGGGATTCCCAGCATGCAGATGGAAGACATCCTGACACCCTCGCGCTGCCTCTGCGCATTCGAAGGCCATAGCAAGAAGAGACTGTTCTACAACATCAGCGAACGGATCGCTGAAGAAGTTCCCGGCGTCGACGCCGACGCCGTGTTCCATGCCCTCATGGCCCGGGAACAACTCGGCAGCACCGGCCTCGGAAACGGCATTGCCATTCCCCATTGCCGCGTGGAAGGCTGTTCCGACGTGATCGGCATGCTCGTCACCTTGCGCGAACCGATCGACTTCGACGCAATGGACGACCGCCCGGTGGACCTGCTCTTCTTTCTCGTGGCGCCCAACGTCAGGGACGACGATCACGTGCGCACGCTGGCTTCCGTGGCGACCCTTTTCAACGACGAGGATTTCTGTTTCACATTGCGCAATACAAGCGATGTGGATGATCTATATACTGTCACCGTCACGTACCAGGCGTGACATCCGGCTCAAGCCCCGTGCTTTGTCTCGGGCTTAACGACCCGTGTTTAACAAAATGTGCCTTGCATGAAACTGACCATAATCAGCGGACGTTCGGGTTCCGGCAAGAGTACGGTGCTGCGCTATCTTGAGGACCACGGCTATCACTGCGTCGACAATCTCGCCGCCAGTCTGCTGCCGGCCCTGACCGAGCGCATCACTACCGAGTCAGACGGTATAGTCAACGTTGCCGTCAGCATCGACGCACGCAACCTGTCGGTGGACCTGTCGCTCGTTCCCGGCATCGTCGAACAGCTCAAACGCCAGGATATACAGGTCGACGTCGTATTCCTCGACGCCGGCAGCGAGACCCTGCTCAAGCGTTTCAGCGAAAGCCGCCGCAAGCATCCGCTTTCGACCGACCAGGTCGGATTGCGCGAGGCCATCGACAAGGAATCGGAACTGCTCGAACCCATCGCCCTGCTTGCCAGCCTGAGCATCGATACGAGCAGCATGTCCCTGCAGCAACTGCAGGACGCGATCAGCCAGCGCATTATCGAGAAATCGGAAACCGGGCTTGCCCTGCAGTTCCAGTCCTTCGGCTTCAAGAACGGCATACCGGCGGACGCCGACATCGTCTACGATGTGCGCTGCCTGCCGAATCCGTATTGGGAAACGCGGCTGCGGGCGCAAAGCGGACTCGACGATCCGGTGCGTTCGTTCCTGGAGTCATTCGATATCGTGCAAGAGATGTTTACCGATATTTGCGGGTTCCTTGAAACCTGGCTGCCGCGGTTCGAGGAGAACAGCCGCAGCTATATCACCGTGGCGGTCGGCTGTACCGGCGGCCGGCATCGCTCGGTCTTTTTCTGCGAGAAACTCGCGCGTCATTTCGAAGGCAGGATCGCCAACGTCCAGGTCCGTCATCGGGAATTGCGGACCTGACCATGCGCAGTGCGGAAACTCTCATCGTCAACAAGGCCGGACTGCACGCCAGGGCGGCTTCGAAACTGGTAGAACTTACCTCGCGTTTCGCCAGCGACATTCGCATCGGCCATGAGAAAATGGTCGACGGCAAAAGCATCCTGGCGTTGATGATGCTTGCCGCGGTGAAAGGCACCACCTTGCGCATCGAAGTGGACGGGCCCGACGAGCACGAGGCCCTGCCCTCTATCGTCGGCCTGATCGAGGACGGATTCGGCGAAGATCCCTGAGCCCGGCCCCGAGCCCGAAAGAGGATCAACGAGTAGAGCGAATGTCCGAGACCGAGTACAAGAGCGACTACGTCCAGCTGCTGAATCAGGCGCTGGAAAGCGGTTCGCTGTACCAGGTGCGGCAGATGATCAAGACGCTGCCCGCCGCCGGTATCGCGCATCTGCTCGAATCCTCGCCGCCCAAGGCTCGCAGCGTACTCTGGCAATTGCTCGACAAGGGCGCCGAAGGCGAGGTCATCCAGTACCTCAACGAAGACCTGCAAGGCGTGTTCCTGAGCGAATACGACGCCGCCGAGGTGGCCGAACTCGCGATCGGGCTCGAGCCCGATGACCTGGCCGACATTCTCCAGCAACTGCCCCAGCAGGTCGCCGCCGAAGTGCTGCAGGCGATGGACGAACAGGATCGCCAGCGCGTCGAGACGGTGCTGTCCCACGACGAGGACACCGCCGGCGGCCTGATGAATACCGACACCATCACCGTGCGCAAGGGCCATACGGTGGAACTCGTGTTGCGCTATCTCCGCCGGCACGACGAAATTCCCGAAATGACCGACAACATCCACGTGGTGAACCGCCAGGACATGTTTCTCGGCATCTTGCCGTTGCGCGAACTGCTCGTGTCCGATCCGGTCACCCTGGTCATGGACGTCATGCGCACCGATATCGAAGCGATCCCGGTTTCCATGCCCGCGGAACAGGTGGCGCAGTTATTCGAACAGAACGACTGGGTCTCGGCGCCGGTGGTCGACGAGAACGGCAAGCTCGTCGGCCGCATCACCATCGACGACGTGGTCGACGTCATCCGCGACAGCACCGAACACTCGCTGATGAGCATGGCCGGCCTCGACGAAGAGGACGACACATTCGCCCCGGTGATGAAGACCGCCCGCCGCCGCGCAGTCTGGCTCGGCGTCAATCTCGTCGCCGCGGCGCTTGCCGCGCTCGTGATCTACGCCTTCCAGGACGTGGTCGATCAACTCGTCTACCTGGCGGTGCTCATGCCCATCGTCGCCAACATGGGCGGCGTCGCCGGCACCCAGACCCTCACCCTGGTGATCCGCAGCATCGCCCTCGGCCATATCAGTCCCTCCAACAGCGCCTGGCTCGTGATCCGCGAACTCAACGTGGCCATGCTCAATGGCCTGGTCTGGGCCGTGGGCATGGGGCTGATCGCGATGTTCTGGTACGGTGACCTGCTGCTCGCGCTGATCGCCGGCGCCGCCATGATGTTCAATATTGTCAGCGCCGCCCTCGCCGGCGCCTGGCTGCCCCTGTTCCTGCGCCGAGTCAACCTCGACCCGGCCCTCGCCGGCTCGGTAGTCCTGCACACCTTCACCGACTCCATCGGCTTCTTCGCCGTCCTCGTCCTCGCACAGGTTTTCTACCTGTAAATCCCGCACTTGCGTCGAACCATTTCGGAATACATTCCGAATTAGATCGACTTATCCGGAATAGCTTCCGAATGAGTTTGCATAGGCGTCGGCATTCTGCATTCCTCTGGGGATCGCGCAAAGTCGGTCAATCGACGCTGCCAACCCTACACATTCCCGAATCGACCCTTGTAGTATGCGCCAAACCTGCCGCCCGAAGTGTCGATTCAGTCGATATCTTGCCTTGGGGGTCATTCATTGGAAAACTCCAGGCAGGCGACCTGGCGAGGAATCTCAGATGACCGATGATTCAGGGCATTCAAGCCCCTCACCCCTCCATAGCAGTGCATCACTCCATCCAAAACTGGAAGTGTTGCGCGACCTGCTTGACCACGCGGAAGCGAGCGGTATCAGCGAGCGCTCATTCCCTGAAATTATGGAACTTGCGCGGCAAGAGGCGCAGCGTAAAGGAATTCCGCATGAGCGGAATTGAACATACGAACGCTAAGTCTTACGACTTTCGTAAGTATTAGGTATGGAGCAGTGCTGCCATGGGTGGTTGAAGGAATCTGTTTTCCGTGTGCCAGTCGACGAATCGCCGCTCCGGGCGCCATTCTTTAGCAAGTGGTCTCCGAACCTACTTTCCGCGATAGTCCCGCAGCCAATCCGCGACGTCGCTTCGACCTTGAAGTCTGCTTGAAACCAAGATGCGATAGTTGCCGAAGTCTCGCTCAAGTCCCCAAGCACCTCTATCGAAAGCGAGGTGATGGAAGCTACATAAAGAAAGTCCGTTGTGAATTTCATCTGGCCCACCATAGGAGGGCCACATTATGTGGGCTGCTTCCAGCCCAAACGGAAAGTCATCGATACTTAGGTCAAATTCACATACCGCACAACGATGATGGTACGCGGCCAACACCTCTCCACGTAACCCAGGATCGCGTACTCGTGACGGAGAATCCGCTACTGCCGAAGCGCCCCAAAGGATCGAAGACTCTCGCAATTTAACCGCACTGCGAATGTCATCGTGCAATGATGGGGAAAAGTGTTCCCAAAGAACCTGTTGCGCTGCTTGTTGCAAGAAATATTCATCGGCTAACAGTAACTCGTAATCAGCCTTTGGAAGACCACCTGCTATACGATTTTTCTTCAAGTAACTCACCTTAAAATCGTCTGAAGACGTTCGGGGAACAGAATCGAATTCCGGCACATCCCAAAGCGAGTCATTGATCAACCATCTGAACGGTTGATATGGACTCGGGGATATCTTGTTGCTACCAAACTCCATCATGATTTCTTTGAGAGGGCCTTCAAGTTCAGCATACGTCACTAACCTGGGCAATCGCTGCTGCACCCGCCCCAATGCATAAAGCAGTAACAGCGGCTTGTGTAATGCTGGACGACCGACAGACCTGCCCTGGCTGATTTCAGAAATCCTATATAGAAAGTCAAAACGGCTCATAGGTGCTGCTTGTGATTAGCCCTAAAGTTTGAGAAAACGTTGTTCATGTTTCTACGTGTACTGTTGAACGAATCTCGTCCTGCATCTTCGATGCGAGTTCCAAGACCCGATCAAGTGGGGTAGTACGTAAATCAGGCTTCGCGAGCTCTTTCAGAACTAAAGGGCATCCAGCGCCAGCTAAGCGATTTGCGAGTTCGATGATTCGTCCAGGTTCGTCAATATTTGGGTCTTCATGGCCAAGCCTGGCTACCGTAACTACCGCCAACAGCGATCCAATATCATTGTTTAGAATACCTTGATTTGTATAGATGAAGGTTTTCCCCCACTTGCTGACGGTGCCATCTGAGAGCTCCAAGCCGTACGCCAGTGCAATAGCGATGCAAAATGTCCAAAAGTCTACCTGCCTACGAAACGGTCGATGTTCAACGTCTTCCCGTTCTCCGGAATGCATCGCTACATAGCGATTAATCTCGTCATCACATTCTCTAGGTAGTACTAGTCCGATACTTCTGGACTTCAAGATGTCTGCGAAATCTCTCACGTCATATTTCTCCTTATTCTATGCGGTCCCAACCAGGTCTTCCTTCTTGTCCCAAGCGTTCACAAATATTACAAAATTGGCGCGGTCCACACGAACAGATCAACGATACTTGTCTTGGATCTGTTAGATTTATGACATCTCCGCCCTGCTCAGTGTGCTGCCATTGGCCGGTCAATGTGTAGGTTGCCCCGGCGTATTGCTCTACTAAATCCGCTTCACTTTGAGATTCTAGGTCCGACCCAGTCAACAAAAGGATAGGCTGGCTTGCTGATTCAGCAGTGATGCGTAGCGTGTTAGTTCTCACCGAACCTGACATGAAATTTAACAGTGAATCTGCGACTAATGGAGCTAAAGTTCGACTTTCCTCGCAAAGCCCAAGAACAAAGGATAGTGCAAGAATTCTCCTAGATGCGCCATTTATCTCTGTGGGCGGCATGGGCCTGCCTCGATTGTTTTGCGCAAAGATCTCGTATTCTCCCGGAGTATCTTCTAGCTGCTTCAGGCCTACTTCTGCAATCATTCGCAATGTTGCCTCATGCCCCCCGTTACCATCGTCAACTACATTAGCAGCCATTCGATCAAACAGGATTCCCATCTTCGAACTAAGCTCGTTCACCTGATCATCACGAATTCGACCGTATGCCTGATCAAGAACGCCAGCCAATGAGTTTGTTACTTCTTGAAATCTCAACGATTCCTGAGCTTCTCTCCGACCTCTTTGTCCGGCACGGATGTTCGCTTCAAGTTTGTTCTTGGATTTTTCGCTCTCCTCAAGAGCTAATCTAATGCTCTGTATATCCCGCTTGGATCCATCCAGACTTTTTTCAAGCATATCGATTTCATTCCTTGTGCGATCTACATCCTCGTTGTCAATTTTTGAAAGTTGGGAATCTATATCTCGTTTTTCCTGCTTTCCGTTTGAAATTTCAACATCGAGACGTGCAAGATCGCTTTCAAGCACCATCCGCCGTTCGCTCCAGTTATTTTGTTCCTTGTATTGATTCAATAAATTGGCGGCATCGAGAACTTCTGCCAGATAGTTTGCTTTCTCCTTCTTCTTGCTAGATTGATCTATCATGTGTTGGACATGCTCTCGACCTACTCCAGGAAAAGAAATATCTTGCCCACAAACACACGTTCCCTTCTCAAGCAGACTTTGGACAAATACAAGATGCCTAACCGGGATCGATCCATCGTCGTATAACGGTTGTAGCAATTCTCGAGCCTTTGTGATCTCCCGGGAGACTAGAATTGCCATAAGATCGATAGCCGTATGTTCGCCTGACAGTTCTACCAATGTCTTTCTGCGTTTCGAGTTGGCCTCCTTAAGCTGTATCTCGTTATTTTTTAGCCGTAGCTTAAGTTGATCAAGGGCTCCGATATTACCAATTAGAGTTTCGAGGCGCCCACGTGCAGTGTTTAACCTATCTTCGATATCAGCTTTCCTATGTTGTTTGTCTTGAAGTTCTTCTTCGTTCTTAGAAATGCTCGAAATTAGATTATCAAGATCAGTCTGCATCTTTTGTAGTTCTTGGTCACCAGCTGCTTTGGTTGCCGCCCGCCCATACTCCACTGCAATCGATTTCAGGCGGTGTTTAGTTCTTTCAAACACATCGAGTCCCAATAGTGCGCCGACTGCGTGCGAGGTTTTGGCAATGACTTCTCGACGCTCAATGACCTTGTTCTCACTACCTCCAACGTAGTCCGCAGCTTCGTCAGCATCCATAACAAAGAAGTCCCGTAACTTCAATGGTAGGAGTTCTTCAATCACTGAATCCACTCCAACGTCAAACGGCTGCCAGGAACCGTCAGAAAGTTGCTTTAGCAGATGTGCTTCTTCGTCGATCCGTCGAAAATCAGGTTCTCCAACCCTAGTTACCCGCTTTGCCACTGTCTTTACTGTACGGTTCAACTCGTAGGCCGTGCTAGATTCGTTTCCTTCAACATGGTTGCGAGTAGATCCATCTGTTTCAAAGAGGATAGTCACGCTTGTTTTGATGCCACCCTCATCTTGGTCAGGCCGCCATGTGGCAGGATGCAAAGAGAAATTGCTAGTAGTGCCGGGGAGCCCTTTTTCACCGTACATTCCCCAACGGATTGCACGTAGCAAAGTTGTCTTTCCTGACCCGTTTTCCGCGCGGATCACTGTTAACTTTTTATCTGGATTTGTGGATGGTTCGATCTCGACATTGTCGAAACACGCGAAATTATTAATTCTGATTTGCTTAATTAGCAACACTTAATTACCCTCACCCGAATTATCCATTGTAGTAGCATTCTTAATCATTCCCTTGATTTTCTGATTAATTCCATGGATCGCCTTTATTCGATTTTGATCCTCAAGATCGACAATTTCCATAATCAGTTTAACTGCCGCCTCAGAATCCAGCTTGCGGTCTTCTGGCATCTGATCTGCTCCTTGCCTAATCTCGACAAGGATTCGCTCAAAATTGCTTACCATGGTTTCCCCCTCGGTATCGCACTAGCGATGACGAATTCGCCTGCTTTGTTCATGATTCCCGATTCGCTGCTCGCTTTAGGCCAATAGGCATTAGAAATTCTCTCTAAGTCAGCATGCAGACCGTCTGCGCCAGCAACATTTCGTGCGTGTCCGCCGAACGCATAGGCTCGATTTAATTCGGTTCCGATGATTTTTCTTAGCCCTTGTGACCCTTGGCTCTGCGTGAGGCGCGCTGGTGGCAGGGCAAGAAAGTCGTGCACAATTGCCCATGGTTTCCCCGGATGCAAACGAAGAACCCGACCCCTCCGCTGTACCCATTCACGTTCAACAGTCGAAGAGGCAACAATAAAAGCCTCCCGAATGCTCGGAATATCGACACCTTCGTCAAGAACTTTTTTCGCAAGTAGTACCTGTCCGGCACCCTTTGCAAAGGAATCAAGAATACGCTTTAGCTTTCTTGGCTCTCTAGTTGTTTCTTGGGTGACTGGCGCCCACTTTACGTTTAACGAAGTCAATAGCTCGCCGATCTGCTCAAACTGCTTGGGATTTTTAGCAGATGCGTAAATTAGAGCATGACTTAAGTTTCCAGGGCCTCGACGGACTAGTACTTCCCGTAGCAGTTCGATCTTGCTCTGCGCTGTCTCAATAATTCGACGTCGCGCGATCAATAGCCCTTGAAGGCGAGATTCGTTCTCGCTCTCCCCAGATCCCATCGCCACACCGATCAGTCTGGTCAGCCGTTCGAATTCTTCAAGCTCTTCGCCATTCAAAGTGCTTGCATGCACATAGTAATTGTATGGAACCAAACAAAAACCGATCGCACGTTCAAGACCAAACTCGTATACCTCGGGACCGAAGAAATCGAAGATTTCTTCGGTCCCGTCTGGGTCGTACTGTCGTTCTGGGGTCGCCGAGAGTGCAAGTCGCTTCTGGATGAAATCAGGCTTGTTTGCTATGAAAGATTCAGCGCCTAGCGTGTGGGCTTCATCAGCAATCAACATTGTTGCGACTCCGTCTCTGTGTGCGTTGAGTTTGCTGGCAACGGTTGTTTGAAACCTTTTGGTGCAAAGAAGGTTATTTGTAACGATCACAACATGCGTGCCGCCGCCCTGAAGCCCACGAAAAAGATGGGTAAGTGCCTGATCCGTGTTTGATTCCAAGCTTGGCGCCACCGGTGTTACGCCGAATTTCTTCACTTCCTCGCGCCACTGCAAAACAAGTGGAGTCGATGGGGCTGAAATGACGATCAGGAACGATTTGCATTGTAAGCGATCTTGGCTTCGTGTCGCGCAGATGAGTGCAGTAAGGGTTTTTCCTGCACCAGTTGCCATCGCAATTACTCCGGTCTCTGGAGTGGCCGCTTTCTCCCAAGCCTCAACTGCTTCACCTTGATGAGCATACTGACCTTGCTTCCATTGGAGATGGTGTGGAATTTGAAGCTGGCTGATCGAATTTAGCCGGGGCTCCCGAATCCCTCGACTGCGGTTCACAATGACTTCGTATTGTAGAGGTTTGGGTGGTTGATCTGGAGCCGTCGCTATGATGTTTCGTTTGAGCGCCTCGGGCAGGTCGACGACCTCAGCAATTCCTAAACTTTTTCCTTGCGACCAGGCGTTGAGCACTTCGATGCCCTTGTTAACACGCTCCTGGCTAGAGGGAAGCCAAGAGACATCGACATCGATGTGTTCCACGCCCTCGGCTATTCCACGGCCCGTGGCGTTGCCCGAACCTCGTGCAAGGACCTGATTTTCGCCGTCATCAAAAAGCCAAATCTTCGGGTGATAGTTCGATTCGGGTGTTGGCACAGCGATGCGAAGTCGTAGCTTATCGTTCGCGATCATCCACGATAAACAGTCTAGTGCATGACGTGCGAGCGCAGGTGCCTCCGCACGCCCCTTGCCGAACAAGTCACCAATCAGTTGCATGGCTTCCTCGGCCGACATACGAACGCCTCGCTCAATGGCGGCTCGTTCGTTTGGAAACAGTGCCGGCGCAACTGTGAAATCGATCAGACCAGCCTGTTCACGATTGAGAAACTCGGCTAATCCCGGGGCAAGGCGCTCGATCCAGCCAGCTGTGAACCAGCCGAATGCGCCTCTAACCGAGGTCGCTGCACGAAATCCTGGTATCAACGTGTTGTCAGCGACAGGCTCTTCCGGGAGCTTGAAAAATCCTGGCTTCAGCGTTGGTTCGCGTCTGAGCATGATTAGAGAACCTTTCGCCTTCGCATTATACGGTCCAGGGTTGCGTTGGCCCCTCTATCGTCCTCGGAGCGACGGGAATCGCTTTTGTCTGGTACAAGATGCACGAGACTTGGTCCCTTGATAATCACCCGCACACGCTCGCCTGGCTCAAGACCCAAGTGCTTAAGGAGATCGCCAATGTATCCCATTGAAGCGCCGGTAATCGAAGTTAGAGACCAGCGAATGGACAGATCACGGAATCCTGGCAAATTCCCGATTCGGACCGATACACCGGAATCTGGTTCGCATCCGAGAGCCTTTGCAAACTCGGGTGGAACATAAGTTGCGCTGTATCCGTCAAAGTAGCGTGCTTCTACAGAGAAGGTCCAATAGGGTGCGCCAGTGCAGTCTCTTCCGTCGATGACGTCATCAAGGTCCCTAAGCCGTATCGAAGATTTGCTGGCTAGGCTAATCCAGCCGTCATTGACGACAAATCTCGGTGACTGCATATAGGCACGCACACTTATTCGGCTCACCCCAAATTTTTCAGGTAACTCGGTAACCAGCCTGTCAATTGTGGTAGCACCGCCATCTTCCACAATACGCTGGATGATCTCCTCAGATATTCCCTCGTATTCATCGTCGACCCATTCTCTTAGAGCCCAACGTTCCAAATCAGCGCGCACGACACTTTGGATGTTGGAAAATGCGCCTCCGACCTTCACGGCAGTCATGCCGCAGAGTTTCCCAACTTCTTGTTTTGTGGCGGGCCGACCGATTTTTTTGAGAGCCGCTTTAGCATCGGCCTTAGCGCTACTTCTAAGTGCAATTTGACCATGCAACTGGTGAAGCCCGACTCGATCTTTGAGCCAGTCCCAATGTTCAATCAACTCTGGAGCAAGCTTGCGAACCTCCTCAGTGAGAGCATCTTCATCGACCAGGCCCGCATCGTCTGCACACGTTGTGGCAATGTCTCGAACGCTAACAATCGCAGCCTTTACATGAGCACTAACGAACATCTCACCGTCTGGTTCGTAGCCCATCTCTGATATCAGACGAGAGCGAAAAAGTTTTCCCTCCAACCCTTGATCTGCCGCAAGCATCGTGCATAAGCGCTTCTTCATATCAGCTGCTGGCACAATTGGGGCGAAGATTGTGCCCGAGATTTTAGCCAGTAACTCCAATTCTTCACCCAAGTCGTGCTCAATATCGCGCTCGATTTTGGTCTGAATTTGCCTAATCCGTTCGCGGGTAACGCCCAAAACTTTGCCAATTGATTCCAGCGTCATTGACGGTTCCCGCAGAATTCTGCCCTTTATGATGGTAAGTTCCCGCTCTGGCATTAAGCGGATCCGCTGTTCCAGCCGTTCCACCATGCGACTGGCCAAACCGGGTGCGCTGCCTACTGCTTCGGCCAACTGAATTCGATCCAAGTCGGAGGTTGTTTGTAAAATGGAAGCAATGTCCAAGAGCTTGTCATTTAGCAAGTCGGACAGTTTTGTCGCCAGTCCGACTTCCACCATGACTGAAAGGACTGGATTCAGGGTATGTTGAATCTCCTGCCATATGGCTTGTGCGGACTGCATTTGCTGAATTTCTTGTTTTAGGGCTTGAGCGGCCACGATTTGTGACATGTCATCGTGTGCCTTCTTGTTAATTGCGCCTCTCAGTGGCTCGATGCGTTGCTGGTCGGAGTCAGAGTCATTCTGCCCGCAAATACGATCTGACCCCGTGGCAGTTGTTGCAACTGGGCGAGACAATTCTCTGGCGCAAAACAGTAGATACAGCCATGTGTGGTCTTGTGCGGCGGCTGCAGGTGCTTTTTGGTCACTGTCGAGCAGGTACGCTTCAACAGCAAACAGAAGGTCCCTCAGGCTCCTAGTGCCAAAGTTGGGTAATCTCAGCAATTCTCCTGCCGACAACTGCCCGTCACCGGTCATTAGTGACTGGGCGGATTCCAGGCAATTCATTGTTCTTACTGTGAGCGGAAGTGAAACAGCGATCGACCGATTAAGTCCGGCCGGCCATACTACGGCGCTGTCTTTTACACGACGGCCAGCGCGTATGTCGTCCAATGCTGATTGGATAGTCAAAAGTAAGCGATGTGCCTGATCTGGGTCCAGTCTTCGTTTCGACACTTCAAAAACTCCCTATGAGCCTGCGTAATTTAACCTGTACTGAATCTACTGATTAACGATATAAAGAGTTCGTCCAGTGCATTGTCTTCAATGATTGCCAGTTCGCGGCTTCCCTGATAGGCGGTTGCACGGCGGCACAGACGCTGCAAGCTTGCGGTTTCGTAGAACTTGGAATTTGGATTCGCCTCCAATTCTTGGCCTAGCGTACGGATGAAAGAACTCCGGATGTTTGTTGAGCCGAATGTCGAATTGCGGAACACGACGCGGTCAATGAATTTCTCCCAGTAATTCTGACTGATCCGTAAAGCGGAGCGTACACAATGTTTGAACTCTTCGTCACCGTTGGCTGCTTCGAATACCATGCGTTCGCGCCACCAAGCACGAGCGAACGGGCAGTCAACATAGACAGAGCGGTTACCGCGCACTTCGGGTAACCCGCCGAGACGGCGGAGAATCGTACGCACACAGGCATCTATAACTTGTTCCGCTTTCTTAGTACCTTTCGAATGCGCTTGGAGCGCCTGATCGATTCGTTCTGCTCCACCCGGCAGGGAACCGCCATTGGCAGCGAGGTACACAGGCTGTATTCGACCATGGCGAATATGTTCCAGTGTAAGCCGTGCCCAAAATGTGGATCGGCATGCCATCGCTGGAACAAGGCTGGACCAAGCCGAGTACAATGCCTGCTCCGTATCAATGGGTGGATTCTTGTATTCGGCTTCGGTGAGAGGCGTCGGGATCAACTTGATCTCCGCCGAACCAACTGACTTGATTTCATCCAACTCCTTGACGAACGCTTCGCCGCTTCGAACCATTTCCAGAAAACGTCGCTGAACTGAACTGCCCTTTCGTGCAAGAAGTCGCCTGCGGAAGCGCGTATAGATTGCATCGTCAAACTCGATCGGGCCGGTTAGTTTGTCGCTCACGTCTCGTCCTCAACGTCTAGGGGCGGGACGGGGAGTGGATAAAGACTCGTGGCAACAAATTCAGGTCGAAATGACTCATCAGTCCAGTGCGGAAGGTCTTTGGCTTCCAGCAACTCGGCCAGCGCCTTAAGACTGCGATGCGACTCCCAGCCCGCGCCATCGTCGGAAATGTCATCCGTTTCCTCGCTTTCCGAATAGTCCTTCTGCAGACGCGCCAGACATGCAGTCACAATGTGAATCATGAGGTGATAGTGAATCTCGCTTTTCCCAAAACGCAAGAATCGGTGTAGATCGGGGTGCAGATTCGCACGAAATCCGAAAGGCTCAGTCTGGATATCAACGTTGAAGCCGCCTTTCTCCATGTCCTTGTCAACATGTAGCGACAGTAGTTGAGTTATTGAGGCTTTAAGTTGTATGACGTTTCCAACGGCCAGACGTGTCCCCGCCCTCAATGTCACTTGTTGCTCATCCCAAATCTCGTGAACACCATCCCTATCGGACTGTAGAATAAACTCACTGCTTTCGACGCAAAGCACGGCTGGCGTGAACAGCGGCGGCTCACCAAGATTGTCAGCGTTGCAAGAAATCGTCTGGCAGGGCATTGAGGAGAGATGGACTTCGCGATATGCAGAACGAGGTGAAGAAACGATACAAGCGTAGCGCGCCTTGCCTTCCTCTATTAGTCGGGTGAGCAGTGGCACCCCCTCAAGCTGATGTGTTAGTTGATAATCAGTAGTACTTCCGTTTCGGTTGAAAGCCACGAAATACTTGCCACTTGGAAAAGCTATGCTGCCACTTTCCAATACCGGATGCGGGTGCAAGCCTATGGAGTTTGATGCCCCATGAATCACGACTTCCATGCGCGATAACTCAGGCATTGATTTCAGTCCCCGATTCAATCGACGGGTCAGTCTAAATCTCGGGCGCGGCTTCGAGCTCTGCGTGAAGCTGGACCTTGGGATTTACATTGGGTGTTCTAAAAACTTCAATTCGCAGTGAAGGCGTATCAATGTTGGCAAAATCGCCATTGAGTCTGATGTCCGCTTCTACAGTGATGGCGGCACCTTTGGCAACACTGCCGAGCCGTACTCCCACGGGATTGCCACCTTGATGCTCAAGAGATTCGCAGTTGACGGGTTTACCGTCAATGGTGACCTTATCTAGTTCAGCGGGGCTATACGGATCGAGTCCGTGACGATCACATGTGGCATCAATACCCTCATCCACGACCAAGCGCAACTGCGCGTCTTCGCACTCCCTCGCGAATTCAATGTGAACGCGGTGACGGCCATTTGCGACTACCCGGGAAACAGCCTGAACGAGTGCCGGCAACGAGGGCCGAATCCTGTCTCGCTTTACAGAGGATCCAGATTTTCCTCCGGAATTGTCGTCGTGGTTTCCGCCTTCCTGCCCCTCTTGGCCGGGAATAGCCATCAACTGCTGCACGGGGCGCTTGTCGATAACCGTCGGAGTTCCCTGGAGTGCTTTGACGCCACCGCTTCCCCCAGCTTCACCGATGCCAAAATCCAGAGCGAGAAATTCGTCAGACGAAAATGCTTCCGAACTAACGGCTTTGGTATGCTCCTTCAGCCACTTAATAATTTCTTCCATCGCCTTATAAAAGTCCCTTCGCTCCTCAACCTCAAGACGCTTCGCGACCAGCTTGTCATGCAACGGGCCTTCTGCCGTCCGAACAAGATCATGCAAACGCCCACCGTCTTCCGACTTCAGCGATAGAACGGCGTGGAACGGCGTGCGATCAGCAAACTTGCCTTGAAATGAGGGCATATCGGACGTAATCCACATGCCGTTGCGGCACAGGTCAACTCTGGGGACACCGGAGGGGTTGTCGGCAAGACGAATATCAATCAAGCCTTGTGATGTAGTTACCAGACTTGGCAGCGAATCGCGATAGGCGCTGTAAGCCTCGAACGCTTTCAGACCACTCAGAAATTCTCTAGCTCTTCTGTTCTCGCGATGCATATTGAGAATTTCTTCAAGATTGCTTTGGTCTAGCGTTCGGCACTCTACATGCTTCCCTTTGCGCACATCTTCCAACTGAACCTCAAGCTCCCCCTCCGCAATGGCTACAAAAAAGTTGGCCGATGCTGCAAGCGACACCATATCCCAAAGATCTTTGTCGTCCTCCATGAAATTGTTGAACGCAGTGATGCTTACCGCGGTACCGTGACCGCTGGAGTGCTGAATCCGATCAAGCTCGCCTCTAATCAGTTCGGGAATCTGGCTTGAAGTTGCGAAGTTATAAAGTCTGCCGGGGCCAGCGTTAAAGTCGCGTATGAAGTAACCGTGGGCACTTCGAGGATGCTTTTCACCTTTCATACTGTGCGATGCCAACACAGCGTGCCCTGCCGCGATTCGCTCTCCGTTCACCGTAATTCCGCCGTAAAGAACATAGCGCAGGTTGGACGCCGGAATGGCTGTTGAATGGCCGTTGCCATAGGTTCCCGTAGCACCTTTTCCCTTGACACTAAGCCCATCGCTGAGCAACGCCGTCATTCGTCGCTCGTCGAGTCCGATACCGTTGTCAAGTATCGACAAAACGTCGACTCGATCTTCGCATAACGTAGTTGATATGCGCTCTTTGACTAGCTCAGCCTGCCGGGCGAGTTGCCCACCCGCCAGTTCTTTTTGAGTCTGGAAGGCCTGCTTCAAAGCACTCATGTAGTTCTTTATTCCTGGAATGCTGGACAACTTGGCTTCACTCAGGCGGAATCGCACGACAGCCGGCCTAGTTTCCGCCAAGCGGGCGGCATCCAATGAGTTCTGAATCAATTCACGGATGACGGCTGCTGGACGTAGATCATCGAAGGCTGCTATGCCCGAGGCCGTGAAGCCGTCCGACGAACCTGGTCCGAAACGCAGGTCTGGCTTAGCCGGCGGCACGGCGTTGACTCTCCGGGCGGAATTGGGACACTACGTTCTTGAACGCCTCCGCGACGATTTTTATTTCAGCTTCGGTGGTAAATCGGCCCATACTAATGCGAATGCCAGTAGCGGCCGTTTCCGCATCCACACCCAGCGCGAGCAGAACCCGGGACGGTTCACTGGCGGCCGAAGAACAAGCAGCGCCGCTGGAAACCGCAACGCTGTCTGCCAAGTTGCGAATTATTTGTTCGGCGGGCACCCCAGGGAAGCCGATATTGAGGCTTCCGGGAAGCCTCCGTGTAGGATGACCAAACAAGTGCAGATCGGGCTGGAATCGTCGTAGACAGTCGAGGAGCAGGCCAGTCAATCTGGCAAAAAGTTCGCTATCTTGCTGTTGTCTCTCCCAAGCTAATTCGCTCGCAACGCCGAATCCCGCGACCAGTGCTGGCGCAAGCGTTCCGCTGCGCAAACCTCGTTCCTGTCCGCCACCCTGCAGAATCGACCGAATTGGCACACCAGATCGAACATACAAGGCACCTATGCCTTTTGGACCATAAAACTTGTGCGCTGACAGGCTCATAAGGTCAACGCCCCATGAATCCACGTCGATAGGTAGACGACCGGAAGCCTGAGCCGCATCAGAATGAAAAATCGCACCTACCGTCCGGCAGCGGGCTGCAATTTCCTTAAGCGGCTGCAGCACACCGATTTCGTTGTTTGCCGCCATTACCGATACGAGCAACGTGCGCTCGTTGATCGCCTCATCGCATATCGCAAGATCAAGTAAGCCGTCCGAATCGACCGGCATCAAAACGGGTTCGAATCCCTCGGACTCAAGATCCATTACAGTCTTGAGCACTGCTGGATGTTCAGTCTCCACGGTCACTATTCGATTGCGCTTTGCCGGCCCAACCTCTTTTGCTACACCAACAATCGCCAAGTTGCAGGCTTCGGTTGCACCCGAAGTAAATATGATCTCGTCGTCGTCAGCATTGATTAGACTGGAAACCTTGGCACGAGCGTCTCGGATCGCCAAAGCTGCCTGCCAGCCGAAGGCGTGGTCCTTGGAGTGCGGATTTCCAAATTGCTCGTGCAAGAATGGCAACATAGTCTCTCGCACATGCGGGTCGAGCGGCGTAGTCGCTTGATAGTCGAGGTAGACCGGTGGTCGCTTCATTCTGTGCAGTCGCAGGGCAGCATCGACTCGGAATACTTGCCGAGGTCAATACCCTCGGACATGGCTTGGTACGAAATGCCATCGCCGCCGAAGAAGCCGATGTGACTAATTTTAGTGCGCGTTTCCCGGCCTTCGGCTTGAAGGTCCCGAATATACTTCTTTTCGATATCGGCCCACCATGCAAGGTCGCAGGGCGTATCCTTTAGTGAGCCGAAGCCGTCCACCTCACTGGACTTCTCTTCCGCCATGCGCGCCCGGATGAACCTAAGATTATTGGCGCCTTTCAGAAAACAAAAGACGCAGTTGGACATGCTGGCGTTTCCGGGAAGTCTCAGATTCCAATTCTGCTGATCCCAAAATTCGTTCACATCGTTTCGTGTAATCGACATGTCGCCAAGGGGCATGTATACATGTTCGCCCTCAAAACCACCCCCCGCCGTCGTTACGGCTTCGCACCCGTTCAAGGCGCTGTGGTTCGTCAGCCCGTAATCCGATCATCGCAACATATTCCACGCCGCCCTTGCCAAACGAAGCTTTGCCGCCAAACGCGCGCCCCTCCAGCCTCGAATTACTGAATGGTTTCCAATCAGGGTGATATGTTTCGAAGTACTGCTCAGGCCTGTAGTGCGGCCGCTTCCACGAATATTCCCGCTTGCGCAGGAAGATGTCTTTGGGAACGCCGCCCCGGTTCTTGCCGTGTCGCCTCCAAGCCGTTTCCGGGTCGATTCTGGCTTCGTCTCCATAATGCCCGAGCCTTGGAATTGATGGCTTTGACGATAGCCAGTCCTTCAGAAATTCTCGAGTAATTTCAAGTTTCAAGTATTGCGTACAGATTCGTTTAAACTGATTTGGGACATAGCCAGCCCAAGAAAGCAATTCTTCGTAGACTTCCCCTCGCCAGTGGAAGCCATCTTGGTTGTCGTTCGACCACGGTTGATCATTTACTAGTCGGTACGTGGGCAGACGGGTCCATTCGCCCTTCCTGGCATCTTCGTAGGTCTGGAACTCAATCTGGAAGAAAGGAATACCGTAAGACCGGCTGGCAACCATGCACTCCTGCACGAATCGGTAAGTGTCCGGATGTTCTGCAGAAGTATTGTTAAAGACGATTACATCACCCCTTGCCGAATCGAGTAGTCCGTTTTCCAGCAGAGTGAACAGCAACATTCCGCTGGTTCGACCGCCAGAGAATTTGAATACGTGAGGCAACTCTGCGTGCTTTTTTGATCGGTACCGCAATGTATATTCTTGTGCCGGGTCGTATTTTTCCGACGGGTCGACTACACGCTTCGAGACGACGAGCTTCGGCACGCTATGAATTGCGAGGTCGGGACAAGTGCTGACCATCATTTTTGGGTTGGTGCGCATGCACTTCCTTGACGATTGGCATCGGCTGGCAATATACCGCAATGACACGAAAATTCCAGCAAAGCCCAACTCTTGTTCGTGAACTCAACATGGCCCTAATTATCAGGATTAAATTCCCGATTTCGATTCGAAATATGGAATTAAATCCCGATTTAGGGTAGAGTTTCGCCATGTTTGAGCGGATCTTACAGCTGCCGCGCAGTCATTCGTGCTTTCTGTTCGGAGCACGTGGCACCGGCAAAACCACCTTCATCAAGCGGGCGTTCGACCCGGAAGCTTCGCTGTACGTTGATTTGCTGGACCCTGAAACTGAAGATAACTACCGCAGACAACCGGGCCGGCTGGAAAGCGAGGTCTCGGCGCTGCCGGCGTCGGTGCGGTGGGTGCTGATCGACGAAGTGCAGCGGGCGCCCAGGCTGCTTGATGTGGCGCACCGGCTGATCGAGAACACAGACAAGTGCTTGGTGCTGACCGGCTCAAGCGCCCGCAAGCTCAAACGAGGGGCGTCCAATCTGCTGGCCGGGCGGGCACTAGTACATAATCTCTTTCCGCTCACCGCGCCGGAGTTGCGGGATGCTTTCGTGCTCGAAGACGCTTTGCGCTGGGGAGCCTTGCCGCAAATCTACTCGCTCACGGACAGCGCCGACAAAAACGCATACCTGCGCGCCTACGCACTTACCTACCTAAAAGAGGAAATCGCCGCTGAACAGATCACCAGGCGGCTCGACCCGTTCCGGGAGTTTCTCGAAGTCGCGGCCCAGGCGAACGGAACTATTGTCAACTACGCGAATATCGCGCGCGACGTGGGAGTGGATCCCAAGACCGTCGTTACCTACTTTCAGATTCTGGAAGACACGCTGATTGGCTTTCATCTGCCCGCCTATCATCGTTCGGTCAGGAAACAGCAGCGCGCCAATCCAAAGTTCTATTTTTTCGACATCGGGGTTAAACGGGCGCTGCAACGAACGCTGGAACTCCCGCTTCGAAGTGGAACCTACGAATTCGGCAAACTGTTCGAGCACTTGGTCGTCACCCAGGTCGCGCACCTCGCGCGTTACCGCTACCCGGACTGGCGATTGTTCCACCTTCGAACCGGCGCCGGGGCCGAGATCGACCTGCTGATCGAGCGGCCCGGCCTGCCCACGGTTTTGATCGAGATCAAATCCACCGAGCGCGTGGACGAGCGCGACACGCGCATCCTCGAAGGATTTACCGGAGATTTCGACCGCCCGCTGGCCTTGTGCGTCAGCAGGGACGCGGCGCGCATGCAGGTCGGCGGCGTGCTGTGTCTACACTGGCGCGATGCCTTGGACGAACTGGGCCTCGCGGAGTAGTTTCAAATATTCTCGCTATCCCCATGAGATTCTGCGACTTCGCTTCGCTACGCGCAGAATGACGGCAGTATGCGGCGTTTTACTCGACTGGGGATGTGTACTACCATCGCAGCCACTTGCGAATTCCGGACGATAACGATCGGGGACGACATGCCGGAAAGGAATGACGACGCCTATTGGAAGGCCAACATCCGGCTGGTGCTGAGCCTGCTCGCGGTCTGGTTCATCGTCTCCTTCGGCGCGGGCATCCTGCTCGTCGAAGTGCTCGACAACATCCGCATGGGCGGCTTCAAGTTCGGCTTCTGGATGGCCCAGCAAGGTTCGATCTTCGTCTTCATCGTCCTCATCTTCGTCTACATCAACCGCATGGACAAACTCGATGAGCGCTATCGGCGCTCCGGGTCGGACAGGGAAGACTCCATGCAATGAGCGTTCAATTCTGGACCTTTTTCTTCGTTATCCTGACCTTCGGGCTCTACATCGGCATCGCCATCTGGTCGCGGGTGCGTTCGACACAGGATTTCTACGTCGCCGGCAAGCACGTGCCACCCATCGCCAACGGCATGGCCACCGCCGCCGACTGGATGTCGGCCGCCTCGTTCATCTCGATGGCGGGGCTGATTTCCTTTCTCGGCAGGGACGGCGCCTTCTACCTGATGGGCTGGACAGGCGGCTATGTGCTGCTGGCGCTGCTGCTCGCGCCTTACCTGCGCAAGTTCGGCAAGTACACCGTCCCCGATTTCATCGGCGACCGGTACTATTCCCACACCGCGCGGCTTACCGCGGTGTTCTGCGCGATCGTGATTTCCTTCGTTTACGTCTGCGGGCAGATGCAAGGCGCCGGCATCGTTTTTTCCCGCTTTCTCGAAGTCGATATCGTCTACGGCGTGATGATCGGCATGGCCATCGTCTTTTTCTACGCCGTGCTCGGCGGCATGAAAGGCATTACCTACACCCAGGTCGCGCAATATTGCGTGCTTATCTTCGCCTTCATGGTGCCGGCGATCTTCATTTCGATCCTGATGACCGGCCAGGCGATTCCGCAAATGGGTTTCGGCTCGCAGCTCACCGAAGCCTTCGGCGGCGGCTACCTGCTCGACCGGCTCGACGGCCTCAGCGAGCAACTCGGTTTTCCAGCCTATACGGAAGGCCAACGCAGCATGCAGGACATGTTCTTCATCACTGCCGCGCTGATGATCGGCACCGCCGGCCTGCCGCACGTGATCATCCGCTTTTTCACCGTGCCGCACGTGCGGGACGCGCGCAGATCGGCCGGCTACGCGCTGATCTTCATCGCCATCCTCTATACCACCGCCCCCGCTGTCGCCGCCTTCGCCCGCACCAACCTGATCAATACCGTGGACAACGTCGAATACAGCGCGATGCCGGAATGGTTCAACAAGTGGGAAGCGACCGGGCTGATCACTTTCGAGGACCGCAATGCCGATGGACTGATTCAATACACCGGCGACGCGGCGACAAACGAACTCGACGTCAACCGCGACATCATGGTGCTGGCGAATCCGGAGATCGCCGAATTGCCCAACTGGGTCGTGGCGCTTGTCGCCGCCGGCGGCCTGGCTGCGGCGCTGTCGACCGCGGCGGGATTGTTGCTGGTGATTTCCTCGGCGGTGTCACACGACTTGCTCAAACGCGCCTACATGCCCGAGATAACCGAAAAGGAAGAATTGCTTTTCGCGCGCATGTCGATCTTCATGGCGGTGCTCGTGGCCGGCTATTTCGGCATAAATCCGCCGGCCTACGTGGCCCAGGTCGTGGCGTTCGCCTTCGGACTCGCGGCGGCCTCGTTCTTCCCGGCAATCGTGATGGGAATCTTCCAGCGCCGCATGAACCGCCATGGCGCGGTCTCCGGCATGATTGCCGGCTTCAGCTTCACCGCGCTCTATATCATCTATTTCCGCTTCATCAATCCGGCGGTCGACAACGCCGACAACTGGCTGTTCGGCATTTCTCCGGAAGGCATCGGAAGTCTGGGGGCGCTGCTCAACCTGCTGGTCGCCTGGACCGTCTGCCGTTTCACGCCCGAACCCCCGGCCGAAGTGCAGGCCCTCGTCGCCGACATCCGCCGGCCGGAAGTTGATTGAGGTCTGAACTCAGGCCTTGTGCCGTCCGTGGTCCGTTTTCTCCCAGTATTCCTTCACCGTACTCTTCATTTCCTTGCGCATGAGCAATATGCCGATCAGGTTCGGCGCCGTCATCAGCACGATGGTGATCAGCGAAACGTTCCAGATGATCGTGGTGTCCGCCAGCGCCGCGTAAAAGAATCCGCAAACATAGACGACTCGATACGGCATGACCGATTTCGGTCCCAGCAGATAGGTCATCGCCCGGTCCCCGTAATAGGACCAGGCGATGGCCGTCGAAAAGGCGAACAGCATCAGGCCGATGGAGACGATGTATTGGCCGTAATTGCCGAACAGGCCCCGAGTGAAGGCCTCGGTCGTCAACGGCACCGAATGCACGAGCGACTCGCCGGTGACGACGACCGAAAGATCGTCGAGTCTGCCGTCACTGACCGCGAGTTCCCCGGTGATCGGTTCGCCGTCCCGGCTGAACAGCACGTTCTCGGCGAAGGAGCGGGAATTGATTACGGTAAGGTCGGCCTCGTTCTGCAGGCGGCCGTTGATTAATTGCAGGCTGCCGTCGAAACTCGCCACGGATGAATCGCCGTTGTTGAGATAGGCAAAGATTTCGCGTTGATGCGCTTCGTTCCCTTCTACGTATACGCCACTGACAAAGCTCAGGTCGGCGCGCTGGAATTCGTTTTCGAGTTTTTCCGCCCAGACTCCCGAACTGAGAATAACCAGGCCGGTTATCGTGCAAATGACGATCGTGTCGATGAACGGTTCCAGAATCGACACCATGCCTTCGTCGGCGGATTCTTCTGTGCGCGCCGAGGCGTGAGCGATGGGCGCGCTGCCCTGCCCCGCTTCGTTCGAATACAGTCCGCGGTTTACGCCGCGGCTGAAGGCGTAGGCGAAAGTGGCGCCGAGAAAGCCACCGGTCGCGGCTGAGCCGGTGAAGGCGTCGGAGAAGATCGCCGCGAAGGAAGGCAATATGTTGCCGGCGTGGGGGATGATGACGGCGAGCGCACCGATCAAGTACAGCAGCGCCATCGAGGGCACGACGGCGGCGGCGAATTTGGCGATGCGGGTGATGCCGCCGATGATCACCAGCGCCAGCAGCACCGACATGAAAATCGCGGTGATCAGCGGGTCGATATTGAAAGTACTTTCGAGACCGGCGGCGATATTATTGATCTGCGGCAGATTGCCGGTGCCGAATGAACTCAGCACGGTGGCGATGGCGAAGAGCACTGCCAGCCATTTCAGCTTCAGGCCTTTCTCCATGTAATACATCGGCCCGCCCGCGACGGTGCCGTCGGCGGTAACGCTGCGGTACTTGTGGGAAAGCGTAACCTCGACAAATTTGCTCGTCATGCCGAAAAACGCGGTCATCCACATCCAGAACAGCGCCGCCGGGCCGCCGAGATGCAGCGCCAGCGCCACGCCGCCGATATTGCCCGTGCCAACCGTGCCCGACAGAGCCGTGGCGAGCGCCTGGAAGTGGCTGGTCTCGCCCCTGGCGCCTTCCTTGTCGAACTTGCCCTGGGTTACGGCAATGGCATGGCGAAAATACCGAATCTGGGGAAACTTCAGATACAGGGTAAAGAAGATGCCCGTCGCCAGCAGCAGCGTCGGAAACCAGAACGCGCTGCCGAGATAACCGTCGATGAAGATTAGAAATTCGTTTACCCGATCCACTGTTTCACTCCCAGTCTGATTGTCTTTGTTGCATATCGCCGCTAGTCGTCCGTAATGGTGATCTTGGGCGCGCTTTGCGCCGTCGCGCCGGCGCAGCGCTCGGCCACGCCGCTCGCGAGTTCCAGCCAGGCCGCGTTAGCCGGATGTCCGGGCTGCTTCACGAGCAGCGGTTCTCCCAGATCGCTGGCCTCGCGTATGGCCGGATCGAGCGCCGGACGCGCCAGTACCGGGACTTCGAAGTCCCTCGCCAGCCTGTCGCCACCGCCCGCGCCGAATATGGCCTCTTCGTGTCCGCACTTGCTACAGATATGAACGCTCATGTTCTCCACTACGCCAAGCACGGGTACGGACACCTTGCGGAACATTTCGATCCCCCTGCGGGCGTCGAGCAAGGCCAAATCCTGGGGTGTGGTAACGATGACCGCGCCGCTGACGCGAACCGCCTGGGACAGGCTCAACTGGATATCGCCGGTGCCGGGTGGCAGATCGACGATCAGATAGTCGAGATCGGACCAGGCCGTGTCATTGAGAATCTGGTTGAAAGCGGAAATGATCATGGGCGCGCGCCAGACCATTGCCGTACTCTGGTCGACCAGAAAGCCCATGGAATTGCATAGCAGGCCGTGCGCCCGAATGGGAACCATGGTCTTGCCGCCGCGCACCTCGGGCCGCGTGCCGGCTGGCACACCGAGCAAGGTGGGGATGCTCGGCCCGTAGATGTCCGCATCAAGCACGCCAACCTTGGCGTTGCAGGCGAGGGCCAATGCGAGATTGACGGCGGTAGTCGATTTGCCGACTCCGCCCTTGCCGGAAGCGACGCACAATATGTGTCCGATCTTGTTTAGATCACTCAAGGAATCCGCTTCCGGCAGCGCAACTGTCGCCGATTATGTTGCATCCCCAACCAAATTCAAAGCTCGTCGGGGACAGGATAGAATCGGGAGCATGCTTATTCGTGAACTCGTGAGAACAGGATTGGTTGCCGCCGCGGTTGTGGTGACGCCTTTGTCGGGGAATGCCGGAGAGGCTGGCGAGGGAGCGGTCAAGTTTGCGTTCTACTCGGCGAGCTGGCAGGAGAATACACGGGATCTGCTGCGCGTCGTGGCCTTCAATCCGCTCGATACTTCGGTTCGCATCGAGTCCATCGATTTCGTCGATATCGAAGCGCCCGGCGGCTCGCTCGAATTGTCGCTGCAACTCGATGTGCCGGCGGGGGGCTATGCCGAACTGGAAATGGAATATGTGGACTTGCTCGGCCAGGGAGAGTGCATCGGCGAAACGCTGGCCGGCGACTGGCGGCTGGTTGAGATTTCGAATTACACCCTGAATCCGTCGGTGCGCAATCTCATCATCGAGAACACCGAATCCTTCCGCATCTATCAATGCGTGCAAACG
Source organism: Gammaproteobacteria bacterium (assembly GCA_009844085.1). Classification (GTDB taxonomy): domain Bacteria; phylum Pseudomonadota; class Gammaproteobacteria; order Pseudomonadales; family Pseudohongiellaceae; genus UBA9145. The sequence continues at coordinate 117,212 of VYCF01000072.1, forward strand.
GTGGAGACCCGGATCACGGAAGCCGCCACCGGGGCGAGTTCCGTGATCCGCGAATGGGTGCTATATCACTTCGAGTCCCTGTCCGAACGGTAAGGTCGAAGCGACTACAGCAGGATACCGCCGAAGTTTACGAAGAATGGCGCAAACACCAGGCTGAGAATCGCCGACAGCTTGATCAGGATGTTCAGCGACGGGCCCGAGGTGTCTTTCAGCGGGTCGCCGACGGTGTCGCCCACTACTGAGGCCTTGTGCTGTTCGGAACCCTTGCCGCCCAGATTGCCCGCTTCGATATATTTCTTGGCGTTATCCCAGGCGCCGCCGCTGTTGGACGAAGCGATCGCGAGCACGCCGCCCGCCACCAGCGATCCCGCCAGGATGCCGGCAACGGCTTCAACGCCGAACAGGAATCCGGCGACCAGCGGAGTGCCCATGATCAGGATGCCGGGCGCGATCATTTCCCGCAGCGCGGCCTTGGTGGAGATTGCCACGCACTCGGCGTAGTCGGGCTCGCCGGTGCCTTCCATGATGCCCGGAATAGTCTGAAACTGCCGGCGCACCTCGGCAATCATGTCGAAGGCCGCGCTGCCGACGGATCTCATCGTCATGGCGGTAAACAGGAATGGCAGCACCGCGCCGATGAACACCGTCGTGTACACGAGCGGGTCGAGCAGACTCACCATGATCGGCTCGCCTTGCAGATTCTCTGCCGCGGTAATGAAGGCCGCGAACAGCGCCAGCGAAGTCAGGATCGCCGCGCCGATGGCGAAGCCCTTGCCGATCGCGGCGGTGGTATTGCCCGCCGAATCGAGAATATCCGTGCGGCGCCGCACTTCCTTCGGCAGTCCCACCATCTCGGCAATGCCGCCGGCGTTATCGGCGACCGGACCATAGGCGTCGATCATGAGCGCGATCACCAGGGTTCCCAGCATGCCGAGCGAGGCAATGGCGACGCCGTACATGCCCGCGAGCTGCCAGGAAACGAAAATGCTTACGGCGATGCAGAGATAGGGCAGTACCGTGCTGCGATAGCCGAGCGCCAGACCGAAAATGATATTGGTGGCGACGCCGGTTTCGCAGGATCTGGCCAGGTCCTTGACCGGCTCGTAATTCTCCGAAGTGTAATAGCCGGTCAGCAGCCCGACCGCGAGGCCCGCTATGAGACCCGACAGGAAGCACCAGTACACGCCCATATTGGTGTATTGCTCGCCGTTCAGTTCGAAAAACTCGGGCACGAGCAGCAAGGTGAAAAAGTACATGACGATCGACATCAGTACGCTTGAAATGATCAGCAGCTTCATCAGCGCCGGGGCGACGTCGTCTTCGGTTCGGACGCCGACGGCGAGCTTGGTGACGAAACTGATCGGAATGCCCACGGCGCTGATCAGGATCGGATAAAGCAGCGCATTGGGATCGTAGGCGAAGGCCACGGCGCTGATCACCATCGCCGCGCAGGTACTCTCCGCGCAGGAGCCGAACAGGTCGGCGCCCATGCCGGCAACGTCGCCAACGTTGTCCCCAACGTTGTCGGCGATCACCGCCGGGTTGCGCGGGTCGTCTTCGGGAATGCCCTTCTCGACCTTGCCGACGAGGTCGGCGCCGACATCGGCCGCCTTGGTGAAAATGCCGCCGCCCACACGCGCGAACAGGGCGATGGTCGAGCCGCCGAGTCCGAAGCCGGCGATGACTTCCATCAGGATGTGATTGTTTTCCGGTCCAAGCCCGGACATCAGCGCGCTTAGTACGAGATAGATGATTACCAGCCCCAGCGTCGCCAATCCCACCAGAGCGAAGCCCATGACGGCGCCGGAATCGATCGCCACGTCGAACGCGCCGGAAATTCCCTTCCGGGCCGAGACTGTGGTGCGGGCGTTGCCCTGGGTGGCCACCTTCATGCCGATGTAGCCCGAGGCGATGGAAATGGCGGCGCCGAACAGGAAGGCGATGGCGGTATATATACCTTCGCGATAGCCGGGAGTATGAGTGTCGTCGATCAGAACCGCGATGATCAGGGCGAACGCGACCATGAAAATGGAGAGAACGCGATATTCCTGTTTCAGGAAGGCCATCGCGCCGCTTGCGATCGCGCCGTGGATGAACTTCAGGCGTTTGCTGTCTTCTTCGTTCAGGTCGAGATCGAGCGGAATGCTGACGACCTTCCTCATGTAGTACCAGGCGATTCCGAGTCCCATGAGGGACAGCAATACGGTCACCACGATCGTGATGTGCGAGGACATTCGGTTGGTTCTCCCTTGGCTGCGGTCAAAGCCGCGCACTCTACCACAACGCCCCGGTCAAAAGAAGCGCGACGCGGCGCAAAGCTGCAAGGATTCAGGGGGTTAGCTGTAAATTGCTGCGAGCAACAGCGTTATTGTCTTTCTGCTCATTCCTCCAGTCCATGCGGGTGCTGCAGCGCCTTTTTCTCCGCCGACGCCAGTCGCCGCTCGACCTTCTTCACGTCTTCGGCGGGTGGCAGACTTTCGGGGCGGATGCCGCGCTCCAATAGCGTATTTCGCACGGCCTGATTGTTGGTGACATGCTCGCGGGAAATTTGCGGTTCGCTATTCAACGAGTTTTCACGGGTGTTGTGAATAGTGATCTCTGTGGCGAAGTCTTTGGCCTTCAAGATGATTGTGGGCGCAAAGTCGGCCAGCGGGCGACTAGCGGGCACACGCCACCGCGCCTTCATCGCCCGAGTGTTTTTGCCGAACAGCGCCTGGTCGCCCTTGCCGCGGATCAGGGCGAAGTTGCGGTTGCCGCCGGTTTGCTCGTAGATCACTTCGGAAAGTTCCTTTTCTGTTGCCGACAACTTTTTCCGTGCCGAGATCCGCTCTACTTCCAACAGCCGCTGTTCGATGAGTTCCGCCTTACGGGTCTGCATGGCGAAATAGGTCTGGGCGAAAGCGATTTGCTGCTTCCCCGGATCGCCGTTCTGGGCGATCAAATAGCAGGCGTAGCGGGTCAGCATGACATCGGCGATTTCCCGCTGGCTGCCGGAGCCGAGTTCGACCATTTTGCCGATGTCGGCAAAATGGTCGGCAATCTCGTGACCCGATGTCTCACAGGCCGTTTTGGCTTTGGAGATTACGTTGAGAAAATTGTTCCACTTGGCGTATTCCAACAAGTGCTGCAGGTCTCTGGCCAGCCAGTATTCCACACCATTTTCCGTCTCCTGAGCATGACCTTCAAAACTTGCAGTCAAGGCGTGAACCAGTTCATTTTCCATCGTTTTCTCTCCAAATCGTTCACTTCTCCAATTCAACCAACTTTCTCCCCCGCACGAAGTATATCCAGCAAACTCCGCTAACAGCAGTTTTTGGCTAAATCTTCCAGCCATAACCCACAAGCGGTCGTTCGCTGTGGCCATATGATGTATCGATCACTATTTCAGTGGCGTAAGATGACTCTCACCGCTAATACTGGGAGATCGCCATGCACCGTACGCAAATTCTGCTTGAACAGGAGCAATACAGGCTTCTGGGAATCGAAGCGAGGAAAAAGGGCATCAGCGTTTCCGCTCTTGTCAGAAATCTGGTGGATGCGCATTTCCAGGGAGAAAGGGAGCCTGAGACGGATCCACTGGAATCCATTATCGGAATAGGTTCCGGCACCGGCGAAGCCGTGGGCCGAGACCACAACCGGTATCTCTACGGGAGCGCGGCTGCATGACCTGCGCCGTGCGCGCAGAACGACAGTTTGGGAATTTCGCGCTGTCAAATCCAGCGTCGGACCCGGCGGCGATAGTCTTCGAACTCTTTACCGAATACCTCACGCATCATGCGTTCCTCATCGAGAATGAAGCGATACTGGATGATCAACATGAAGACCGGCGCCACCAGCAGGCCCACTGCCGAGCCGGTTGCAAGAGCTGTACCCAAAAGGACGAGCACCATACCCAGGTACATCGGATTGCGGCTGCAACGAAAGGCGCCGGACGTTACCAGGGCGGTTGCTTCCGAAAAGGGAACGATCCCGGTATCGGCCTTCCTGAACAGCCCGGCGGCGGAAATCGCCGATGCCAGACCGAGCAGAATGAGGATCGCTCCGAGGCCTAGGGCCGTCGGGCCGGAAAAACTCACCAGCGGCAGATAACGGTCAAGCAGGAAAACGGCGATCAGTCCGAGCGCAAACCAGATCGGTGGAATAACGATTCGTTTCGGGCGGTGGGGAGCATTGTTCATTGAAAGTTAACCTGTTGTGTTTGTTTAGCAGGAAAAACGGATGCGCGGAAGAAATTTTACCCAGCGCTCAGAACCCTGTCAGAACAAGGGTACTTGATGATTCGCATAGTAAGGCGTGGCCGGCGGCGGGCGAAAGCCAACGACTCTCTGACTGGCTTTGTCCACGTGCACTTCGAAAAGCGGAGTTTTGTTGAACGCGCGGCGAACGATGTCGCGACCCACGGGCGCTTCGCCGTCTCCGACTATGGCTTGGGTGAAGATCACCTTCCAGGATGCGCCATCGTGATTCCGGGGCGCCGAATGGCCGAAAGTTTCACCCGGCGGAAGATACATCGGGATTTCCGATACATACATCTCGCGCGGCATCACATATCCAAGTATCCGCGCACTGCCGCCGAGGTTCGACAACGCGGCCTGAACGTCCGGTGACGTTTTGGCAATTTCGACAATGCTCGCCATCTCGGCTTCGTCGATTTCGGTCACCGCGAGGTAAACGCCTTCCGGCGCTTCATGAGCGTAAAGGCTGGAAATCGCATGTGAGCGGAGTCCGAAGGCTGCCGCAATTGCAACGGCAAGCGTAGCGATAAAGACCAGGCTCCATCCGGCTAATCTCCCGATCGTCGAGACGCCGAAGTTGACGCGAAAGCCCGACAGCCATCCCTTGGGAAGAAACATGCCGGTCTCGCGCATATAGGCGCCGTAGCCTTCATAACGCGCAAGGCAGATGCGTTCTTCAGCCTTGGCTAGGGCAATGTAGAGGAATACGACGATCACCGTGAAGATCAGCACAAGGAATCGCGGCCACACCAGCAAGAGACCCAAACTCGCAACCATCAGAGCGAGGTATTGCGGGTGGCGGATCTTGCGGTAAATCCCGCCCATCACGGCGTCCTTTCGCAGCAACTTGGCGCGGTAAATCTGGAAGGCCCCAACCGCGAAAACGATCAGACCGCCAAAGAACATGGCGACGCCAAGCGGTTCGAGGATTGCGATGAGCGGCGAGCTGGTCGCTTCCAGCGCATGGGGCAGAAAGAACTGGATGGTCCAGTTCGTGAGGCCAATAGACTGGAGAATGTCCAGCCCGGGTCCGTAAACCGCGTAGAAGTAAGCCGCGAACGGGGAAGCCATATAGAAGAACTCGAAAGCAATCAGCGCGTAGAATGCGGCGCTTGCCCAAAAGGCGCGCCGCGCGATCTTCGCGGTATCGATAGATTCATGTATTTCTTCCATCGGCTGGATTCTCCGTAAAGTCGATTTGACGCGGTTCTGGCACCCTGACAAACGGTTTGATCGGCAATTTTGTTACGCGTCCCGGATTAGGCGCTATCCGAATCTTGCCCGGAAACCAGGTATCGCCGGATATCAATTGGATGACGAAATTCGGATAGAAATGTTTGTCGATGAATGACGCAATTGTCATGTCACCATTTGAAACGGAGTTTCGTGTCGATGATTATTTTGATCGGGAAGTTTTCCCGCTGGCGGTGCCTGGTTTGCGCGGGCCTGCTGTTTTGTTTGAGTTCGTTCGCTTTTGGCCAGGAAAATCTGGTCATTCCCGAAATCGGCGGCGTTCCGGCGCTGGAGGATTTCGCCGGAATGGAACCAGTTACTCCGCTGGCGCGGTCCATGGCCCTGGTGGAGAACTTCATTCAGCGCGAACCTCACGACGGCGAGCCCTCCAGCGAACGCACCGAAGTCTATGTCGGCTACGACCGCACCGAATTGCATGTCGTATTCCTCGCCTTCGACAGCGAACCCGAAGGCGTTCGCGCCAACCTGTCCTCGCGGGAAAACATCGACGGCGACGATTCGGTGGCGATCACCCTGGACACCTTCAACGACCAGCGCGCCGCTTTGACTTTCCGCTCGACCCCGCTCGGCGTCCAGTGGGACGCGCGCTGGACCGAAAGCGCTTCGGAATTCGACACGACGTTCGAAGCCGTCTGGGACAGCGAGGGCCGACTCACCGACGACGGCTACATGGTCAGAATCGCCATTCCACTGCGCAGCCTGCGCTTTCCCGACACCTCCGAGCAAACCTGGCGGGTGCAATTCGCGCGCAACGTCTACCGGCTGAGCGAGTGGTCCTACTGGCCGCGGTTCACCATCGACATCGAGGGCCGCCTTAACCAGACCGCCATGCTCAATGGCATCCGCGAAGTTTCGCCGGGAAACAACTACCAGATCATCCCCTTCCTGTTCGCCCGGGAAGCTGAAGTCCTCAACCGGAACACGGCGGTTGGCCCCGGCTTTGAAACCACCGGCGAACAGGAACTCGGCATTGACGCCAAGTTCGTCTTCAACGACAGCATGGCGCTCGACGTTACCCTCAACCCGGACTTCAGCCAGATCGAATCCGACGAGCCGCAAGTCACGGTGAACGAGCGCTTCGAGGTGCAGTTCCCCGAGCGGCGGCCCTTCTTCGTCGAAAACGCTGACTTTTTCGCCACCGATTCCACCCTGGTCTTCACCCGCCGCATCATCGACCCCGAAGGCGGACTGCGCTTCACCGGCCGATCCGGCGATTATGGCTTCGGCGGCATCGTCGTCAACGACATCGCGCCGGGCCAAGGCCGGGCGGACACCGACCCGCTGGCGGGCGAAAAAGCCAATATCGCCATCCTGCGCGGCTTCCGCGATTTCGGCGAACAGGATCGTTACGGATTCCTCGTCAGCGACCGGGAATTCGGCGACGGCTACAACCGCGTCGCGAGCATAGACGGCCGCATCAAGCTCAGCGAGAACTGGATCAGCCAGTTGCAAGTCATCGGCAGCGAAACCGAACCATATTCGGGCGATGGCGAAACCCATACCGGCGTGCAGTACAATTTCCAGATCAACCACGTCGGGCGCAACTGGAACACCCGGACCCATTTCATCGAAACGAGTCCCGGATTCCGCGCCGACCTCGGTTTCATGAACCGTTTCTTCCGCCCGGACACTTCCGGCATGCGCCAGCGCATCGCTTACACCTGGTTTCCAGAAGACGTGCCGCTCAACAGCATCGCAACAACCTGGTTCGGGGTCTACCTGGAGGACTGGGCGGGAACCAAGATCTACCACCAGAACGGCCCCGGTTTCGAGTTCGCCACTGACTCCACGGTGCTGCACCTGGGCTGGACCGGCTACAATGAAATCCTCCGGCCCGGCGATTATTCCGGGTTGATGGCGACCCAGAACCACGACTACGACGACTGGCAGATAGAATTCGAGAACAACTCGCTGAACACCCTAGAATTCGGCCTCGGCTACCGCTGGGGCAAGACCTTGAATCTCGTGCCGGCCATCGGCGTGATGCCTTATGTCGCCGATCACGGCCGGGTCACCGCCGACGCGCTCTGGCGCCCGACCGACCGGCTGCGGGTCAGCAACACCTATCTCTACACCGATGTGCGAAACTCGGGCGGGGCGCAGATCTTCAGCAACGAGATTGTCCGCAGCAACTGGAATTATCAGTTCACGCGTGAATGGTCGTTGCGCTTCATCGCCCAGTACGAGGAAACCCGGGGCGGCCCGCTGACCCGGCTGGAGGACGAGCGCAACCTCAATTTCGACTTGCTGCTGCGCTATGTGATCAATCCCTGGTCGGCCTTCTACGCGGGCTACAACTCCAATAGCAGCAACTTCGAGATCGTCGAATACGAAGGCGAGCGCGAGCTGGTCAATGCCAGCGATCTACGCCGCGACGGCGACCAGTTCTTCGTCAAATTTTCCTATTTGTTCCAACGCTGAAGCGCGCCGGGAGCCTGCGCCGCAAGCGAAAACCACAAACGTGCGGATGTGGAAAGTGGGTATCGCGGCCGGGCGGCTGGGCCGTCGAAATCAAGAAATCGATTGGATGACCAAATTCGGATAGAAGTGCTTGTCGATGCATGGCGTAATTGCCATGTCACAATTGGAGAGAAGCCAAGATGGCAAAATCGAAGAGGAATCAGCAAATCAGGATTCCATCAAACAAAGAGATGCATGCTGCGATCGACAATCGCAACGAAGCTTACGATGGAGCCTTTTTCTACGGGGTTATAACTACTGGCGTCGTTTGCAAACCGTCTTGCGCATCGCGACCCGCTCGTCCCAAGAATATTCGCTTTTTTCTGGACCTGGATTCAGCAAGGCAGGCTGGTTTCCGCCCTTGCAAGAGGTGCAGACCGGAAAATCTTGGGAAGGAACTGGAAAAAATAGTCGAGATTGCAAGATACATCGAGTCAAAAGCGGACGATCACATAACTCTGACAGAGCTGTCCAAAATGGCAAACCTGTCCCCTTCGAGATTTCAAAAAGTATTTAAATCCATACTAGGAGTCTCTCCCAAGGAGTATCAGGACGCCAGCCGTCTCGACAAGTACAAGTCTGCCTTGAAAAAGGGAAAGACGGTGACGGAAGCAATCTATTTCGCCGGATATGGTTCTCCCAGCCGCGTGTACGGCGAAGCAGCCCGAAACATGGGCATGACTCCCGCGGCGTATCGAGCTGAAGCTGCGGGCGAACGAATCTATTTTGCATATCGCAACTCATTTTTGGGCCCGCTTTTGATGGCGGCAACCGAACGCGGTGTATGCTTCGCACAATTCGGAGACAACTTGGAACAACTCAAGGACCAATTGAAGGCCGAGTTTCCAAAGGCGCAATTTCTGGAATCACCCGGTAGCAAGGGGCCAGAGCTGGACCTTTGGATAAAGGCGCTCGATGATCATATCGGGCGCAATTCACCTTGTCCTGATCTTCCATTAGATATTCGGGGGACTTCATTCCAACTGAAGGTGTGGCGATTTCTGCTAAGCGTAAAAGAAGGCGACGTTCTGAGTTATGGAGAATTGGCGAAAGAAATAGACAAACCGAGTGCATTTCGCGCTGTCGCGTCCGCATGCGGAGCGAACAAGGTCGGTGTTTTGATTCCCTGCCATAGAGTTCTGCGAGCTAACGGCGATATTGGTGGCTATCGATGGGGTATTGAAAGAAAACGGGTTTTACTCGAAAAAGAACTGGCAGGCAGGTCAACCTGATGGTTCCATTCGAGAGAGTCGCCGCACTCAACTGGACCAGAATCTCATCGGATCTTGACGCAGTTGGCTACGCAACCACCTGCCCGCTGCTTGGCGTGGAAGAGTGCGAAGAAATCGCCAACCTGTACGATAGTTCATTGGGAGTCTTTCGCAGCACGATTGAAATGTCTCGATACAACTTCGGTTCCGGGCAATACAGATATTTTTCCTATCCACTTCCTTCGCTTGTGGAAGAGCTTAGAAAGTCCTTCTATCCACCGCTATCCGGGATAGCGAACGATTGGGCGGCAAGACTAGGACTGGATACAAAATGGCCTGACAACCACAAGGAATTTGTTGAGTCTTGTCATCGACACAATCAACGACGACCGACTCCCCTACTCCTGAGTTATAACTCGGGAGACTATAACTGCTTGCATCAGGATTTGTACGGAGAGGTGTTCTTTCCCTTGCAAGTAGTTTTCATGCTCAGCGATCCAGTTACTGATTTCGATGGCGGAGAGCTGATAGTAGTCGAGACTCGACCAAGAATGCAGTCTCGTGCATCCGCTATCAATCTGTCACAGGGATGCGCGGCCATCATACCTGTCAGGGAAAGGCCAAGAAAAAGTAACCGAGGATATCACCGTGTCCAATCTCGCCATGGAGTTAGCACCGTTGGAAATGGGAGGCGCATCACACTGGGAATCATATTTCATGATGCTTTGTAGACAATTGTTCTCTTAGCAGCCGTCGATCTGTTCGAGCAGGCCGTCACGGCGCGCTTCGAGTTCGGCTATGGCGTCGGTCGCGGGAGGATCGACAAGATTGCCTGTGGCGTCCAGATTGTCTTCCTCGTATTTGGCCTGTTCCTCGGTAAGCAGGGTCAGCAATTGTTCGGATACGAGCACGGCTTCGCGCATGGCTCCGCTGAGCGCGTCGCCAGCCGCGACCTGCTGCTGCAATTCGGCTATCTGGGTTTCGAGTTCTTCGATGCGGGCGAGCTTGGCTTCGCGTTCGGCCGCGAGCGCCGCCAGCCGCTCGCGTTCCAGCCTTTCTTCTTCAAGACGTTGCTGTTCCGCCAGCCGCTGCCTTTCCTCTTCGGCCCGGCGCTCGGCTTCGGCCTGTTGCCGCGCGAGTTCGGCCTGGCGCTGCCGTTCGGCTTCCGCCGCCTGGCGGGCGCGCTCGGCAGCCTCCTCGGCGCGCTGTGCGGCCAATTGCTCTTCGGTGAGGCCGGCCGCGCCTTCGGAATCCGCCGCGGGCTGGGCGCCGACGGCAGGAGTTGCGCTGCTTGCCGTGGGACTTTCCGGGCCGGAAGCGCAGGCCGCCAGCAGCAATGCCAGAATTGCCGCCGCGCCGGAACGGGTGAAAATTGAAGAGGGGCGGTTTATAGTTGCCACGATGACGCACCTGCTGAGTTTGTCCAGGCATTATAGCCGTTGCGCGAACCGCTGTAACGATTTCGCCGGGCTTGAAGATGAGTAGACGGAATCTCGGTTTCAAGCCCCCGCGGAGCGCGGGATTGCCGCGTGTCCGGTTCTGGTTGCTGGCCGCGGGCGTACTGGCTGCGCCGCTGTTGCTGTGCCTGCAATTCACGCCGCTTGTGGAGACGCGTTCGCAATTGAGCCGGGCCGAAGCCGTTCGGGTCGAGGGACTCCTGCTCGACAGCGCGCCGCGAACGCCGGGACTGGCCGGCCCGCACGAGTTTTCGTGGAATCAGGAAGAACTCAATCTGCTCGGCCGCCATTTGCTTGCCCTGTCGCGCATGAGCCCCGAATGGGCGGCCCAGGTCGATTTGCGCGACGGTGCTCTCGGATTCGAAGTCAGCCGTTCCCTTGGCTTCGTCGTGCCGGTCTACATGAATCTGCGCGGCGAGATCACCCAGGGTGACGGCCCGCCGGCCCTGACCGCATTGCGCCTCGGCTACCTGCCGCTGCCCCGTTTCCTGATCGACCGCCTGATGCCGAACCTGTCCGGAGAGATGACCTCGGACGAACCGCTGTTGGCCGAGGCCGCCCGCCTGCTCGCCAACATCGAAAGTGTGCAATTGGGCGCGACGGAAATCCGCTTCAACGTGCACTGGGATCCGGAAATGCTGGCGCGGGCCGGCGATCAGGCGCGGCAATGGTTGATTTCCGAAACCGACCGCCAGCGCATCCTCGAATATTACGCCGTGATCGGCCGGGTCGCGGACGAAATTCCGGACAGCGATCGCGCGATCCCGCTCGGCCGCCTGCTGGCACCGCTGTTCCTCGAGGCGAAAGACAAATCGCTGCAAGGCAGCGACCCGATCGCCGAGAACCAGGCGCTGTTGCAGACATTGGCGCTTTACGTCAATGAGGAGGACATCGAGCAACTTGTCGGCGCCGAAGCCGCGGAGGACATGCCCGCAGCAAAATTCGTCGAAGTGCGCCTGCAGCGGCGCCAGGATCTGGCCCAGCATCTGACTTCCATCGCCGCGATCACGGTCGCTCTCGGACCCGAACTCGCGCTGATGCTGTCCACCGCCAAGGAGTCCTGGGACGCCCGGCACCGTTCGGGTTTCAGCTTCTCCGACATGACCGCCAACAACGTCGGCGTCACCCTGGCGACGCTCGCCACCCGGGACCGCGAAAGCGCGCTCGAAATCCAGCGCCGAATGAGCGAAGTGCGCTCCGATTCCGAATACATGCCCGAAGTCGGCAGCAGCCGGGACGGAATTTCCGCCGAAGATTTCAGCGCACTCTACCGCGACACGGCAAGCGTCGAATACCGGCAAAGGCTCGCCGAAATCCAGCATTTGATAGAATCCACCCGCGTCTTTACCGGTTTGTAAGCGGCCTCGGCTACTCGATTGTTGGCGGCCTCGGCCGCCGGGGGATTCATTTCCATGCCATCGAAAGGTTTCACGACCCGCAATCTGCATTCGGATCGCGAGGATCATCCGGAACACGGGGTGCTGCACAAGCCGGTACATCCGTCCGTGGCCTATGGCTACGCGGATGCGCGTGAACTCGCGGAGGTCTTCCAGGGCAAGCGCAAGGGCTATGCCTACGGCCGCCAGGCGAATCCGACCGTGGCCGCATTGCAGAAGCGCATCAGCGACATGGAGGACGGCATCGGCAGCATCGCCTTTTCCACCGGTATGGCGGCGATCGCGGCGCTCACGCTGACCTTGCTGAAGGCCGGAGACCACATGATCTCCAGCGCCTTCCTGTTCGGTAACACCAACAGTTTCTTCCGCACCCTCGAACGGCTTGGCATCGAGGTCGATTTCGTCGACGCGACCAGCGCCGCCGCCGTGGAAGAAAAGGTCCGCGGCAATACGCGGCTGGTATTCGTCGAAACCATTGCAAATCCCGTGACCCAGGTTGCCGATCTCGAAGGCATCGGCGAGTTGTGCCGGCGGCGCGGCCTGCTCTACGTCGTCGACAACACAATGACTTCGCCGCATCTCTACCTGCCGAAGACCGCGGGCGCCGGGCTCGTGGTGAATTCGCTGACCAAGTGCATCGGCGGTCACGGCAATGCACTAGGCGGAGCGGTTACCGATACCGGCAGTTTCGACTGGAGCGACTATCCGAACATCCTCGACATCTACCGCAAGGGCGATGCCGGCGAATGGGGATTGCTCCAGATTCGCAAGAAAGGATTGCGCGACATGGGCGCCTCGCTGGCGCCGGAAGCGGCCCATACGCTGGCCACGGGTTCGGAGTCCCTGCCCTTGCGCATGGATCAGTCCTGCGCCAACGCCATGGTCCTGGCCCGGCTTTGCGCGGACCATCCCGCGGTGACAAGGGTGTACTATCCGGGTCTGCCGGAACATCCGCAGCACGAGCGCGCGCGCAAGCTGTTCCGCGCTTTCGGCGCCTTGTTCAGCATCGACCTCAAGGCGGGCAGCGACTGTTTCGATTTTCTCAACAGTCTCGAGATCGTTATCTCATCGAGCAATCTCGGCGATACCCGCAGCCTCGGCATTCCGGTGGCGCATACGATCTATTACGAAATGGGCCCCGAACGGCGCAAGTCCATGGGCGTCGGCGATTCGATGCTGCGCTTCTCGATCGGCATCGAAGATCAGGCCGATCTCATCGCGGATTTCAGCCAGGCCCTGGAGAAGCTCTGATGCAGGCATTGATCGCCGCGGACGAAGTGCCCGAAGGCTGCTCGAAGGAAGTCGAAGCGGGCGACGAACTCTTTTTCCTCGTGCGCAAGGACGACCAACTCTATCTGTACCGCAATATCTGCCCCCATCTCGGCACGCCGCTGAACTGGGAGGAAGACCGGTTTCTCGACCCGGACGGCGCATTGATCCAATGTTCGACACATGGCGCGCTGTTCCGCATCGAGGACGGCTTCTGCCTCGCCGGCCCATGCATGGGCGCGCATCTGCTCGCGGTGCCTTTTGTCGTGGTCGACGGCATGGTTCACATCGACACCGGCACTTGCCGGTCGAGCAGCACGGTTCCGCCTGCTATATCGTAGCTCGCCCCGCAGGCAAGCAATTCGACCCCTTCCCGCGCCGCTTCACGCAGCAATTCACCGAAACGCGGATCGATATCGTCGGCCGGTCGAACGCGCTGGGCGCCATCGTGGGCGACGCAGAAAATCACCATGGCGTGAAAACCATCCCGGCGCACCGCCATCAATTCCCGCAAGTGGCGCTGACCCCGTTCGGTGACCGCGTCGGGGAATCGCCCCACACCCTCTTCCTCCAGACTTACGTTCTTGACCTCGACGTAACAATCCCGCTCCGGCAGGCTGACCAGGAAATCCGCCCGCCCGCCGGACGAGTACGCCGCCTCCCGCTTCAACGCCGTAAAGCCGGCAAGAGATTGAACCAGCCCACCCTTTATCGCTTCCTCCACCAATGGATTCGCCATCGCGGTATTGACCCCCACCAGATTGCGCCCGTCGACTTCGACGATTTGCCAGGTTTGCCGGTACTTGCGCTTTGGATTGTCCGAAGTCGTGTACCAGACTCGGCTGCCCGGCTCGCGGCAATTGCGCATCGATCCGGTGTTGGGGCAATGAATCGTGAGCACCTCGCCTGCCGGCGTTTCCACATCAGCGAGAAACCGTTTGTAACGCCGGAGCAAGACGGCTTGTTCAAGCGGCCCGGAATAGTTCATGTCAGAACCGAGCGAGCGTGGCGGTGGCTGAAAAGGGCCAGGCGGAGCCGTTCTACGCCGAGGCGCAGGTCTTCCATGCCGGTAGTGAAGGCCATGCGCACATACTCGTTGCCGCCCCGTTCGCCGAAATCCGTTCCCGGCGTCATCGCCACCCCGTGCTCTTCGAGAATCTCGTGGCAAAACGCTTCGCTGTCGCGGCTGAAGGCGGAAACATTCGCATAGGCGTAGAAGGCGCCCTGTATTTCGCGCGGCAGCAGCATTCCCATGTCACTGAGTTCAGCGGCCAGAAAATCTCGGCGTTCGCGGAAGGCGGCCCGGCGCTGCTCGAATATCTCCCGAGCCGCGGGGGTGAACGCGGCAAGCGCCGCATACTGGACGAAACTCGAGGGCGAAATGAACAGGTTCTGCGCCAGGACGTTGGCGAGTTCCACCTTGTCCTCGGGCACGACGATCCAGCCGAGACGCCAGCCGGTCATGCCGAAATATTTCGAGAAACTGTTGACCACATAGGCGTTCGGATTGATTTCGAGGATGCTGGGCATGTCTTCGACGTAATGCAGACCGTGATAGGTCTCGTCGAGCAGCAGATGCACGCCGGCCGCATTGGCCCAGTCGCTGATTCGGCGCAGTTCCTGGCGGGGAATGACCGCGCCGGTGGGATTGCCGGGCGAAGTCAGCCACAGGCCCGCGGTATGGTCGCGGCAATGCCTCTCGAGCAGTTCGACCGTCGGCTGAAAATCGTCTTCCACGCCGATGGTCATCAATTGCGGCTCGGCACAGGCCAGCCGCACGAGATTGCGATAGCAGGGATACGACGGATCGGTCAGCAGCACGCCGGCGCCCGGGCGCAAAAGCAGATTGGACAGAATCGCCAGTCCGCCGCTGGCGCTCAGGGTGATCAGAATGCGTTCGCGCGGAAGATCGATGCCATGCCGGTCCCGATAGTGCCGCACCAGGGCGTCGCGCAATTCAGGAATTCCCGGCGCCTGGGTATATTGGGTCAGGCCCTCGTCAAGCGCACGCTTGGCGGCTTCGCGAATCGGCTTCGCGGTTACGAAATCCGGCTCGCCCGCTTCCATGTGCACGATCTTCCGGCCCTGGCGTTCAAGCTCGGCGGCCCGGTTCAACATGATCATTACGCGGAAAGGGTTTACGCCATCCAGGCGATCCGGACTCGCCAGTCCGGTCATGTGGCTGTTCATCCTTACATTCCTGACGTTGGGAGAAGCGGTGGAATTATACAGCCAGCCACAAACTTGTGGCATCGATAAATCGATTCTGGTAAGTTTCGCTGCTTCACTTTGTGAGACCATTGGCGAGACGTTTGACAATGACAGCAAGTCGGAGCTTTCAAGCTCAACCGGTTCTGAAGAACTTCACTCCGTACCAGGCCAAGCCCGGAGAGAAGTACATGAACGAGAAGCAGCGCGCTCATTTCCGCGGCATTTTGCTGGACTGGCGCGAGCAGTTGATGCAGGAAGTGGACCGCACCGTGCACCACATGCAGGACGAAGCGGCGAATTATCCCGACCCCATCGACCGGGCGACCCAGGAAGAGGAATTCAGCCTGGAACTGCGCACGCGGGACCGGGAGCGCAAGCTGATCAAGAAAATCGACAATACGATCGAAGCCATCGCCCAGGACGACTACGGTTTCTGCGAGTCCTGCGGCATCGAGATTGGCATTCGCCGGCTCGAAGCCCGGCCTACGGCCAACAAGTGCGTTGACTGCAAGACCCTCGACGAGATCAGGGAAAAGCAATTCGGCATCTGACTCATCTGACTACTGGGGAATCGGACTCGCCGGGCCGGTACATCGGGCGCTTCGCCCCCTCTCCCACCGGCCCGCTGCATCTCGGCTCGCTGGTCGCCGCTCTGGCCAGCTTTCTCGATGCCCGCGCCGCCGGCGGCGTCTGGCTGCTTCGCATGGAAGACCTCGATCCGCCACGGGAGCCTCCCGGCGCGGCGGACGCGATCCTGCGCCAGCTTGAAGAACTCGGCATGACCTGGGACGGCTCGGTGTTGTACCAGAGCGCCCGGATTGACGCCTACGAGGAGATATTGCGGAATCTGCAGGATCGCGAACTTTGCTATCCATGCGATTGCAGCCGCCGGCAGGTGCGCGCCATGGGCCCGGTGTACGATGGCCGCTGCCGCTCACGAGCACGCCCCCCGGCCGGCACTTATGCCGTGCGGCTGCTGACCGAGCCGGAAGTCTGGGGCATCGACGATCGAATTCAGGGGCGTTACGAACAGAATCTCGAGCGCGATACCGGCGATTTCGTCGTGCGACGCAGGGATGGCCTGTTCGCCTATCAACTTGCCGTGGTAGCGGACGACGCCTTTCAGGGCATCAACCAGGTCGTGCGCGGAATCGATCTGCTCGACTCCACACCGCGCCAGTTGTATCTGCAGTCGCTGCTTGGCTACCCGCGGCCCGGGTATGCCCATTTTCCGGTGCTGCTCAACGAGCAAGGGCAGAAATTGAGCAAGCAGCATTTCGCGGCGCCCGTCGATACGCGGCAACCCGCCCCCTTGCTGCGCAGGGCCTTGTGTTTCCTCAATCATCCGCCGCCCGCGGATCTTGCCGGCCCTGGAGAGTTGCTCGATTGGGCCGTAGGCAATTGGGATATACTGCGGATTCCGGCTTTGCACGGCATACCGGCCAGCCGTTACGAGAGAGCCGTTACAAGGTGACTTGGGCGTGTATATCCCTCGTTCCATGCTGATCCTGATCGTCGTCCTGTACTTGCTGTTTCTGCTCAGTATCGACTGGATCATCCAGGCCGGGGGCGCCTGGTATCGACCCCATCTGGCGGCACTGGCGGCGCTGGCGGTTGTCGCCCTGACCGTGCGCGAAAGCGACAGCGATGAATTTTGACCTCGCCACCCTGGCCGCGATGGGGTCCGGCTACCTGCTCCTGCTGTTCGGCATCGCCTGGGCCACGGACCGCCGCTGGATTCCCGAAAAAATCGTTCTGCACCCACTGACCTACACGCTGTCGCTCGGCGTGTTCGCCAGCGTCTGGGCCTATTACACCTCCGTCGGCATCGCCATGCGCCACGGTTACGGTTACCTGGCGGCCTATATCGGCATCTCGCTCGCCTTCATGTTTTCGCCCTTGCTGCTGCGGCCGCTGCGGCAACTGACCCGGACGTATCAACTCAGTTCATTGGCGGACCTGATCGCATTCCGCTATCGCTCGCGCCTGGCGGGAACCCTGGTGACCCTGCTCACCCTGGCGGCGGTGGTCCCGATCATCGCCTTGCAGATCCGCGCGGTCTCGGACACCGCCGGCATCCTCTCGCAGGAGGCCGCGAGAGGCGGCGTCGCGGTGGCGTTCTGCGTCATCATCACCTTGTTCTCGATCCTGTTCGGCACCTCGCACAGAGCCGGCAGAAACCGCCATAACGGCCTGGTCATGGCCATCGCTTTCGAATCCCTGGTGAAACTCGTGGCCTTTCTCGCCGTAGGCGCATTCGCCATCAGCGCCGGCTTCGGGGGACCCGGCGCCATGCAGGACTGGCTGCAAGGCCGGCCCGACCTGCTGGAGAATCTTCGCGCCGCGGACTTCGCCGGCTCCTTTCATGTCCTGGCGCTGCTTTTCTTTGCCGCGGCGGTCGCCATGCCGCACATGTTCTATGCCACCTTTAACGAAAACCGAAGCCTGAAAGCGCTGGCTTTCGCGAGTTGGTGTCTGCCGCTTTACTTTCTGCTCATCAGCCTTCCGGTGCTACCGATCCTCTGGGCCGGGCTGCTCGCCGGCGCCGAGGTTCCCGTGGTGTATTTTCCCGTCGTCATCGGCGATGCGTGGGATGCGCCCTGGCTCAGCCTGCTTGCCTACCTCGGCGGATTGTCGGCGGCCAGCGGACTGATCATCGTCATCACACTGGCGCTGTCCAACATGTGCCTGAATCACCTGATCCTGCCGCTGCAACAGCCTTCGGCCAAGGACGACATCTACCGCTGGCTTTTGCGCAGGCGCCGCTTGCTGATCACGCTCGTGATCTGGGCCGGGTTCCTTTTTCACATCCTGCCCGAGAAGCAGATCGGCCTCGATTTCATCACCGTGCTGGGCTTCAGCGCCTGCCTGCAATTTTTGCCCGGGGCGCTGGCGATTCTCTATTGGCGCCGCGGCAACGCACG
This sequence comes from Gammaproteobacteria bacterium, assembly GCA_009844085.1. Classification (GTDB taxonomy): domain Bacteria; phylum Pseudomonadota; class Gammaproteobacteria; order Pseudomonadales; family Pseudohongiellaceae; genus UBA9145. The sequence goes on from VYCF01000072.1 coordinate 135,630, forward strand.
CGGATTCATGGCGGGACTGGCGGGCGGCGCCGCAGTCTGGTTCTGGTTCATCCTGTTGCCGGTTTTTTATGAGACCAGCCTTGAGGCCGGACCGCTGTCGCTGGACTCGATCGCCTGGCGCGAGGCGGCGGCGTTGTCCTTGATCGTCAACGCCATCCTGTTCGCCCTTGTTTCGCTTTACAGCAAGACTTCGAACGCCGAGCGCCACGCGGCGGAAATCTGCTCCCTGGATACCGTGAAACATGGCGCCCGCGGCGGCCTGGTGGCGAAGTCGCCGGCGGAGTTCATCGAATCCCTCGGCAAGCCCCTCGGGGAAAAGGTAGCCGATCGTGAAGTGCAACAGGCCTTGCAGGACGCCGGAATTGACATGAACGACAGGCGGCCCTTCGCTTTACGCCTTTTGCGGGCTCGCCTTGAAGCCAATCTGTCCGGGCTGATGGGGCCCAGCGTCGCCCAGGACCTGATCGACCGCTATCTGCCTTACGGCGTGGCGCCGGATCAACCCCGCTCCGACGTCGCCCTGATCGAAAGCAGGATCGAGGCCTACCGCAGCAATCTGTCCGGGCTCGCGGCCGAACTCGACAGCCTGCGGCGCTATCACCGCCAGATGCTGCTTGAATTGCCGCTTGGCGTCTGTTCGGTCAGCGTGGACCGGGAAATCGTCATGTGGAACCAGGCGCTCGAGGAATTGACGGGCATCCAGGAAAGCGAAGTCGTCGGCCTGCGCATCGAAGAACTCGATCCGCCCTGGCGCGAGTTGCTCGTGGACTTCATCGCCGGCGAATCCGATCATGCCCACAAGGGGCGTTTCGAATTCGGCGGCAGGCGGCGCACGGTAAATCTGCACAAGGCGCTGATCGAGAAGTCCATGGAAGCAAATTCGCCTCACGAGGGCATGATCGTACTGATCGAGGACATAACCGAAACCGAAGACCTTGAAGCCGGGCTGGCCCATAGCGCCAGGCTCGCTTCCATCGGTCAGCTTGCCGCCGGCATCGCCCACGAAATCGGCAATCCGGTCACCGGCATCGCCTGCCTGGCGCAAACGATTCGCGACGAGTACCAGGATGAGGAAGTGCGCAATCTGGCGAATCAGATCGTCGAGCAGACCGACCGCACGTCGCACATCCTGCAATCGCTCATGAACTTCGCGCATTTCGGGGAACGGCAGGCCGAGGCGCAACAGGAGTCCGTCAACGTCTTCGCCTGCATGGAAGAGGCGGCGACGCTGATTTCGCTCGACCGCAAGGCCAGGAAAGTCGAACTCCTGCTCGACGGCGACCGCGAGTCCGTGATCGACGGCGATTCCCAGCGCCTGCTGCAGGTTCTGGTCAACCTCATCGGCAATGCACGCGACGCCAGCCGGCCCGGTGCGCCGGTCCGAATCGCCTGCCGCACCGGCGGTAGTGGAGTGGAAGTAACCGTGGAAGACGAGGGGACCGGTATCTCACCGGCCATCCGGGATCGCATTTTCGAACCCTTCTTCACGACGAAGGAACCGGGAGCGGGCACCGGGCTCGGGCTTTCCCTGGTCTATGGCACGGTTGAGGACTTCAAGGGCGATATTGATATAATCAGTCCGGTCGATCGGGTCCAGGGCTGCGGCACCCGAGTCGTGTTGCATTTCCCCCCGCCAAAGGCCACAGCGAAAATCCGAACGGGATACTGATATGGCTGCGGAGCGCGAAGTTCTTGTCGTCGAGGATGAAGCGGTCATCCGCGGCACGCTCAAGCGCCTGCTCGAAAGGCACAGTTTTCGCGTCAGCGAGGCGGCTTCGGTAAGTGAATCGCTCGATCGATTCGACGTCGACAAGTTCGACGTCATCATCAGCGACCTGAAACTCCCCGGCGCGCCCGGGACCGACCTGATCAAGGCGACATCCGCGCCGGTGCTGATCATGACCAGTTATTCCAGCATCCGCTCCGCCATCGATTCGATGAAGCTCGGCGCGGTGGACTACATCGCCAAACCTTTCGACCATGGCGAATTGATTGCGTCGCTGGAAAAGATCATCGAGGAACATGGCCGCCAGACGCCCGAAGACGAAAATGTTCATGCGCACGTTCATGAGCCCTTTCATGAACCCTTGGCCGGCATGATCGGTCGCTGTCCGGAAATGCGGGAATTGTTTCGCCGCGTGCGCAAGGTCGCCGGCGCCGGTTCGCCGGTGTTGATCAACGGCGAGTCGGGCACCGGCAAGGAACTCGTGGCGCGGGCGATCCACGACCTCAGCGGCCGGGAAGATCCGATCGTCGCGGTCAATTGCGCCGCAATCCCCGAAAACCTGATCGAGGCGGAACTGTTCGGTCATGAAAAGGGCGCGTTCGCCGGCGCCACGGAAGCGCGCACGGGACTCGTTGAAACCGCCGATGGCGGCACCTTGTTCCTCGACGAAATCGGCGAATTGCCGCTTACGGCCCAGGGACGCCTGGTGCGGGTGCTGCAAGACGGCGAAATACGCAAGATCGGCGCAGTCGAATCGCGCAAGATCGACATGCGGCTAGTGGCCGCCAGCCAGCGCGACCTGAAGCAGTTCGTGGCCGAACGCAAGTTCCGTGAAGATCTGTACTATCGAATCAACGTCATGCGCTTGCAGATTCCGCCCTTGCGCGAGCGCGGCGACGACATTCTCGAATTGGCCCGGGCGATCCTGCGCGGCACCTGCAACCGGCTGAAAACCCCCGCAATGCGTTTCAGCAAGGGCGCCGAGCGCGCAATCACTTCCTATCGCTGGCCTGGCAATGTGCGCGAACTCGAGAACGCCATCGAACGCGCGGTCGTCCTGGCCGATGGCGGGACGATCGGCGAAGACTTCCTGGCCATGGAAAAATCCGCAAGAAACGAAAGCGGCGCCGGCTGGTTCAGGGGCGCAGATTCCGCCGAGGCCGGCCAGGAACTCTCGCTCGAAGACTATTTCCAGCATTTCGTACTCGAACATCAGGACTCCATGACCGAAACCGAGCTGGCCAGAAGACTTGGCATCAGCCGCAAATGCCTGTGGGAGCGCCGCCAGCGCTACGGAATCCCGCGGAAAAAGAAACAGACCGCCTGAAGGCCGTTTCATTGGCCATTTCGGATCGGCTGTCAATACCAATTCCTGTTACTGACCTGGTGAATTCGATCGACACATTGCCTGGAATCGAACATGCCGCCGTCATTCCCCGGGGAGAACACGGCATTTCCCGCAAGGATATTTCGAAAGCCGCGCTGCGCGTAGTCTACGACCTGCAAAACGCGGGCTTCGCCGCATTCCTGGTCGGAGGCTGTGTGCGCGACCTGCTGCTCGGACTGCACCCGAAGGACTTCGACGTCGCCACCGACGCCCATCCCGAAGACGTGCGGCGGATTTTCCGCCGATCGCGCATCGTCGGGCGCCGCTTCAAGATCGTCCACGTGCGCTTCGGCCGGGAGGTGATCGAAGTGACCACCTTCAGGGGCCACCACGAGGCAAGCAACCGGTTCCGCAATGCGCCGAGCCGCGAACAGTCACGGGAACTCGATTCGGCCCATTCCCATACCGGCATGACCCTGATCGACAATGTCTACGGCGATATCGACGAAGACGCCGGCCGCCGGGACTTCACTGTCAACGCGCTGTATTACTCGACCGACGGATTCGCCCTGTTCGACTTTCACGACGGCCTGCGCGATCTGCGCGAGGGCCGCCTGCGCATCATCGGTGATGCGGGCGAGCGCTATCGCGAAGACCCGGTGCGCATGTTGCGCGCCATCCGCTTCGCCGCCAAGCTCGAATTCGGCATGGATGGCGCTACCGAAACACCGATCAGGGAACTGGCAAATCTGCTCGAATCGGCATCCTCCCCCCGGCTGTTCGACGAATTGCTGAAACTGCTTTGCGGCGGCCATGCCGCCGAATCCTTCCGGATGCTCAAGGACTACGGCATCGACCGGGCGCTTTTCAGCCACGGCTTCGTCGACGAGGACGAGGCGGCGGACCCGGCCGACCGGCTCGTGGGGCTCGCCTTGCGCAATAGCGACGATCGGATTGCCAGGGGGCTCGGCGTCACTCCGGGCTTTTTGCTCGCGGCCCTGCTCTGGCCGCCGGTGCAACGACGCATGGCCAGGCTGGAAGGCGACCGGCATCTGATGCGCCTGCGCGAATGCGCCGAAGAGGTAGTACTCGAACAATCGCAACATACGACGATTCCGCGCCGGATCAGCAACGTCAGCAAGGAAATCTGGGAATTGCAGATCCGTCTTGAGCGCAAGGACCGCCGCAGCGTGAACTTCTGCTTCGATCACCCGCGATTCCGCGCCGGCTACGATTTCCTGCTCCTGCGCGAGCGCAGCGGCGAAGACACCGGCGGCATGGGCGAGTGGTGGACGACTTTCCAGGACGTCGACCAGAACCAGCGAGTCCACATGCTCGAACAGTTGTCCGTGCGGCCGAAACGCCGCCGCCGCAAACGCGCCGGACGCCGTGCGAATCGAGGCTAAAACCATTTACAATGCGGCGCGCCAGGGGATAGAACTGAAGTAGTCATGAGCACACATCGAAAAGCCGGCGCCATCACCTTGACCAGCTTGAAGAAAATGAAGCGCGCGGGCGAGAAATTCGTTTGCCTGGCGGCCTATGACGCCTGCTTCGCCGGCGTGGCCGACAAGGCCGGCGTCGAAGTGCTGCTTGTCGGCGACTCGCTCGGAATGGTGTTGCAGGGGCATGACAGCACCTTGCCCGTCACCATGAACGACATGATCTATCACATGGGTTGCGTCAAGCGCGGCAACGAGGGAGCCCTGCTGATGGGCGACATGCCTTTCATGAGCTACGCCTCGGAATCCCAGACCTTGCAGAACGCCGCCGCGCTGATGCGGGCCGGCGCGCAAGTCGTCAAACTCGAAGGCGGCGCCTGGATCGCCAATACCACCCGCCTGCTCGCCGAGCGCGGCATTCCCGTTTGCGCGCATATGGGACTGACGCCGCAATCGGTCAATCGCATCGGCGGCTTTCACGTGCAGGGCCGCGACACCAGCCAGGCGCAGTCGATCATCGAAGAGGCGCAATTGCTGGAAGAATCGGGCGCCAGTCTGCTCCTGCTCGAATGCGTGCCGGTTACCCTGGCGAAAACGATTACGGAAATGCTCGAAATTCCGGTGGTCGGCATCGGCGCCGGCCCCGAAACCGACGGCCAGATCATGGTGCTGCACGATGTACTCGGCATCTCCCCGATCACGCCGAAGTTCGTCAAGAACTTCCTCGCCGAATCCGATGCCGGCATACCCGGTGCGATCGAAGCCTATGTGGATGCCGTGAAAAGCGGCCGCTTTCCCGCCCAAGAGCATTGTTTCCATTGATGCGCAGCGTCAGCCGGATCAGCGACGCCCGCGCCGTACTCGCGGAGCAGCGCCGCGGAGGATGCAGCATCGGTCTCGTTCCGACCATGGGCAATATCCATGTGGGCCATCTGGCCTTGCTGGAACGCTGCCGCGCGGAATGCGATTTCAGCGTGGTGACGATTTTCGTCAATCCGTTGCAATTCGGCCCGAAGGAAGACTATACCGATTATCCGCGCACTCTCGATAAGGATCGGGACGTTCTCTCCGTACACGGCTGCGACCTGTTGCTTCACCCGACCGTAAAAGAGGTCTACGGCGAGCATCCCGAACAATCGACGCGGGTGCACGTGCCGGACCTCTCCGAACGCTGGTGCGGCGCCTCGCGGCCCGGTCATTTCGACGGCGTTGCCACCGTGGTCACGAGGCTATTCAATTTCGTGCAGCCGGAAACCGCTTATCTGGGGCTGAAGGACTACCAGCAATTCCTGCTCATTCGCAAGCTGGTGACCGACCTCGGCATGAACACGCGCGTCGCCGGCGTGGAAACCATGCGCGAGTCCGACGGCCTCGCCATGAGTTCGCGCAACGCCTATCTCTCCGCCGACGAGCGGCGGGCGGCGCCGGCGCTTTATCGTGAATTGCGCGGCATCGCCGATGAGATTCGCGGTGGCGAACGGGACTATCCGGGTGCCGCCTCTCGCTGCCGGGAAAGGTTGAGCGCTGCCGGATTCAATCTCGAATATCTCGACATCTGCGATGCGCAGACCTTGCGGCCGGCGAGTATCGCCGACAGCGAACTCGTCATTCTCGCGGCCGCCTTTCTCGGCGGCACGCGACTGATAGATAATCTGCGCCTTGCAATCGATCCGGCCGCTTTGGCATAAACGAGTACAAACCCAAACATCAAGAGCGAATTTCAGGAAATTTCAATGTCAGAGAACGCCATCTACCCTGTCAGCGATTCGGCCGCCGCCAAGAGCCACCTCGACAGCGAACAGTTCGAAGCCATGTACCGGCAGTCGATCGAGGATCCGGAAGAATTCTGGGCGGAAATGGCCGCCCGCTTCCTGTACTGGCACGAGCCCTGGCAAAAGGTGACGACGGGCGATTTCGGCGCCGCCGACGTGCGCTGGTTCGACGGCGGAAAACTCAACGTGGCGTACAACTGCGTCGACCGGCATCTGGCGCGCCGCGGCGAGCAGACGGCGATCATCTGGGAAGGCGACGAACCCGACCAGCAGCAACATATCAGCTATCGCGAACTGCACCGGGCGGTAGGCAAGTTCGCCAACGCGCTCAAGGCCCGCGGCGTCGGCAAGGGCGACCGGGTCTGCATCTATCTGCCGATGATCCCGGAAGCGGCCTACGCAATGCTCGCCTGCGCCCGCATCGGCGCCATCCATTCCGTGGTGTTCGGCGGCTTCTCGCCCGAATCGCTCAAGGACCGCATTCTCGATTCCGACTGCCGCACCGTCATCACCGCCGACGAAGGCGTGCGCGGCCGGCGCCTGATCCCGCTCAAGAGCAACGTCGACAAGGCGCTCGAAGACTGCCCGGACGTGCATAGCGTTTTCGTGGTGCGGCGTACGAACGGCGAAGTCGCCTGGCGCGAAGAGCGCGATGTCTGCTATCACAAGGCAACCGGTGCGGTCAGCGAGGAATGCGATCCCGAAATCATGGACGCCGAGGATCCGCTGTTCATTCTTTACACCTCGGGCTCCACCGGCAAGCCGAAAGGCGTGCTGCATACCACCGGCGGCTATCTGCTCGGCGCGAGCATCACCCACAAGTACATCTTCGATTATCACGAGGGCGATGTTTACTGGTGCACCGCCGACGTGGGCTGGGTCACCGGCCATTCCTACATCGTCTACGGTCCGCTCGCCAACGGCGCCACCACGCTCATGTTCGAAGGCGTGCCCACCTGCCCCGACGCCTCGCGCTTCTGGCAGGTCGTCGACAAGCACCAGGTCAATATCTTCTACACCGCGCCCACCGCGATCCGCGCCCTGATGGCCTGCGGCGACGAGCCGGTCGAAAGCACGTCGCGCGAATCCCTGCGCCTGCTCGGCTCGGTGGGCGAGCCGATCAATCCGGAAGCCTGGGAATGGTATTACCACGTCGTCGGCGACGGCCGCTGCGCCATCGTCGATACCTGGTGGCAGACCGAGACGGGCGGCATCATGATCTCGCCGGTTCCCGGCGTTACCGAACTCAAGCCCGGCTCCGCGACCCGGCCCTTTTTCGGCGTCGCCCCGGCCCTGCTCGACAGTGACGGCAACGAATTGTCCGGCGAAGCCGTCGGCAACCTGGTCATCAAGCAAAGCTGGCCAAGCCAGATCCGCACCGTATACGGCGATCACCAGCGCTGCGTCGACACCTATTTCACCGCCTACCCCGGCTACTATTTCACCGGCGACAGCGCCCGCCGCGACGCCGACGGTTATTACTGGGTAACCGGCCGCGTCGACGACGTCATCAACGTCTCGGGCCATCGCCTCGGCACCGCCGAGATCGAAAGCGCCCTCGTACTGCACGAAACCGTCGCCGAAGCCGCGGTCGTCGGCTACCCCCACGAGATCAAGGGACAGGGCATCTACGCCTATGTCACCCTGATGACCGGGCTCGAATCCTCGGAAGAACTCCGCAGGGAACTGACCCGGTTCGTCAGCAAGGAAATCGGCGCTTTCGCCAAGCCCGAAGTCATCCAGTTCGCCCCTGGCCTGCCCAAGACGCGTTCGGGCAAGATCATGCGCCGCATCCTGCGCAAGATTGCCGCCAACGAACTCGACAACCTCGGCGACACCACCACCCTCGCCGACCCCGCCGTGGTAGAACAACTCATCGAGGAACGCGCGAATCGATGAAGGCAGTTCAGCTGTAGTGGGCGGAACTAACTTCAGACGTGTACTTTTCGAGTGGGTAGAACAAATTGATTAGGAGTGCAGAGTAATGAGAGAAGTATACAATTGGGTTCCATGGTTTAAAGAACTGGCCGAAAAGATTGCGATTGGAGGGAAAGAATACTTAGTTGAATGTGCCCATAAAGTGGACTGGCAGTCCGATGACCCTCCCATACTGAAATATGGCAGTGAGAACATAGACCCTTTTTCATTTTTCTATTTTCTGGCTCAAAAGAATACAACAAATCAGCGCGAACCGGTATATAAAAGTTGCAAGGAAGTATTCAATCTGGAAAGTGATATGCCATGCCTCTTCTGGGATGGGACATTTGTTTTCCCAAGACCATCCCCGAATGTCGTGACCTTATTCCATGATGGCAAAGACTTTTCCTCGAACCAACTTTGGGAATTTTTTCTCAAGGCTACTCAAAATTTAGAAAAAATTGCATCTCAAGAGTTTTTTAAACTCTTATCAATACCACAAGTCGGCTTGAAGAAACTAAGCCAATGCTTGTACTTGATTGCACCAGACACTTTTATTCCTGCTGATGATACACTTAAGAATATAGGGTACGACCTACGAAAATTAGAGTCGGAACAAGGATGGAATGAATATCTGAAGATCATTGATGAGTTGCGAATCAAATTCTCCTGCTGCGAGACTTATGAAATTGCACGACTGCTATACTGCCTTAAATACAAAAAATTGAAGATCAATAATAAATTTTACAGTATTACAACAGACATAAGAGATTATGGAAACATATGGGATAAATTTAGAGAAGATAGCTCAGTATATATAGAACCAGTCAAAGAAAAATATAATCTATCTGCAGTATTTCCTGGAGACATAATTCTAGCAAGGCGAGGAATATCAAAAGGGTATGGAATAGGCATAATTGAAAAGAAATTCTATTCCTACAACGAAAATATGGCAAAGATTGAAGTCATTTGGATTAACAAGCAAGGCATTGATATCAAAAAAGGAGAAATCAAGAAGAGTCAGCTCGAAAATTTCATGCTTGATGGCCCCTACTCTCCAGGAAGGCATAACGGATCTTATCATGCATTCAGACAAGCAGAAGAGTTTAACTACACTTTCGACTTTATAGAATCACTCACCAATTCCGCAGATGGGCCGAATAGAAATGGAGGAGAAAAATTGAAGTCTACAGCTTCTTTGAATCTAATTTTTTACGGGCCACCTGGAACAGGAAAGACTTATTCAACTACTAGGAAGTGTGTTGAGATTTGTGACGGAAACGCGGATGAAAGCGATCAAGAATTGCGGGAAAGGTTTCGTGAATTACGTGAAAGAGGGCAAATTGAATATGTGACGTTCCATCAATCTTATGGATATGAGGAGTTTGTTGAGGGATTGCGACCGGAAACTTCTGCGGGAGAGAATGCCAGCGCTGAAGGCGCAGGAGGATTTAGATTAGAAGCTGAGCCAGGGGTACTCATACGCATAGCAGAAAGAGCGCGAGAAGACAGCGAAAATCATTATGTGCTCGTTATCGACGAGATCAACAGGGCCAATATTTCCAAGGTGCTTGGAGAGCTTGTAACTCTGTTGGAAGAAGACAAACGCGAGAATGCGGAAAATGAAGTTTGCGTTACGCTGCCATACTCGGGAGAAGCGTTCACCTTGCCCGGCAATCTGTATATCTTGGGCACGATGAATACGGCGGATCGGTCAATTGCTCTGCTCGACACTGCGTTGCGGCGGCGATTCGAGTTTGAGGAAATGCCACCAGAGCCCCACCGACTTCGAGAAGTAGCTGGCGTGGAATTTATACCGACAGTGCTTGAAACCATCAACGAACGCTTGGAGTACCTTGTTGATCGGGACCATCTTATTGGACACGCATGGTTCATGGGTTGCAAGAACTTGGACGATGTCGGAAGCGTCATGCGTAACAAAATAATTCCGCTACTCGCCGAATATTTCTACGATGATTGGAACAAGGTTCGCGCGGTACTTGGCGGCGGAGACCACTTTGTAACCCGGAAGACGCTCAGTCCCCCGCCGGGGCTTGAGGAAGATGGCGGGGAAGACCGCTATCGCTGGACTGTAAATAAACCACCCTACTCCAAAGAAGCCTATGAAGATTTGATCAAGCCGCCTTCCAAACTGGAATCAAGCGAATGACACAGTGTCGAATCGTCAAGGAATGGGAGGAGCTTCCCATCGGAGGCGACAACGGCATTGCTGAAAATGATGCTCAGCGAATACACGCGCTCGCCGAAAAGGCAACCATTCGGCTGAAAGTCCCGCATCCGGTTCTAACACGAACTGCCAAGCCTAGCCTCAGCGCGGGTCAGGTGGTCGGCGTTCTCGCGACTCACCGGGTAAACCTGGAAATCCTGCCAAAAATCGACTCGGATGACGATAACGCACTGCGAAGATCGTTGGTCCGCATGTTGGCTGTCGCTAGGAACTTGCCCATCGCCGACCATGAGCTTGCGCAACTCGATATTCAGCACGAAAACCTGCTCGAAATACTTATCCGAATCTTTTCGGATCGACTTCTCGACGCAGTTCGGCGCGGACTTCCCCATCGTTATCTGCGATATGAAGACGACTTGCCTCGATTGCGAGGGAAACTGCATGTTCCGCGCCAATTCACACGCAACGCCGTGCGGCCTGATCGTCTCGCTTGTGTTTTCGACGAGTTCTCCGCGGACACTCCACTGAATCGGGTGCTGAAGGCCACAGTTGTCCGCTTGCTTGCGATCAGCAAGTCCGCTGCTAACCGCAGAAAACTAGCCGAATTGCTCTCCAGGTTCGATTCCGTAGGCGAAACAGATGCTCCGTTGCGGGAGCGCGTCATGCTGGACCGCACCAATCGGAGCTATCACCAACTCTACTCGCTGGCCAAGTTGATCCTCGCCAAGGACTGGCAAAACACGACAACAGGGCACAGCGAGGGATTCAGTCTGCTGTTCCCCATGAACGATCTGTTTGAGGAGTTTGTTGGCAGAAGTCTGAAAATCGCACTTCCCCGCATCAGCGTAAGACTCCAAGACAAGGCACATTACGCAATTGAGTCCCCAAGCCGCCGATTCCAGTTGCGGCCCGACATCGTGGTCGATGACGTCGATGGTAAAATCATAATCGACACAAAATGGAAGCAGCTTCGACCCGCCAAACCGAACTTGGACGTGCAGCCAGCCGATATATATCAATTGCTCGCTTACGCCCGCGCATATGGAGCCAATCGAGTGATCTTGCTGTATCCGTGGCACAAGGATCTGGATCAACCCAGTGACGGGATCTGTCAGCGGTGGTCGTCAGCGGGAGATTCCACTCCATTCGACATCGCTACGGTGGATGTATCTAAGTCAAACGTCCAAGTCCGAGAAACATTGCGGGAAATCCTCGGCTACGAAAAAGTGGCAAACGCGGCTTGATACTCTCGTTTGGGTCATGATGCGAACACGGGGAGCCGTGCTGCCGTTGCGCCGTGTTACGCAAGCGCTCAAAATTCGACGGAAACTTGCTCCAGTTCATATTGTGCCGTAGCTTCATGCTGCCATGTTCTCAGAATTTCGTGTCTGAAATACCAGAAAGTTCCACGGGAGCCTGATCGGGAAAGCTTGCGACGAGTTTCAAATCCCCTCCCATTGCCTTTATAGTCTTGCGCAATGTTGAAATAAGCAGATCGCTGCGTTTTTCGAGGCGCGAAACCCCATCTTGAGTAATGCCTAGAGTTGCCGCGACTTGCGCTTGAGTGAGTTCTCGCGCCTTGCGCAGCTCACGAAGGGACAACTCTTCCGCGATCAACTGGGAAGCTCTCTCTTCGATCTTGCGCCTCCGCACCGGTTCAAGACCAGCCAAAACTTCGTCAAGACTTTTAGCCATTAGGGTTCTCCATTGTTTTCAAGTTATTAAGATGCCTCTGAAAACGTTCATCAGCTTTGTGCAGCAATTCGCGATAGAATCTTCGTGAATTTTTTCCCGACTTTTCTCCCGCAACCAGAAGCATGGCCCGTCTTCGCGGATCGAATGCGAATGCCAGTCGCCACTGACGGCCTGACACTACAAGCCGCAACTCCTTCATGTTCGAATGTTTCGACCCATTCAGTGTATCCACTTTTGGCCTGCCGAGACCTGGCCCAAATTGCTTAAGCAGCAAAGACTGCGCCAGAATTTCATCCTGAACCCTCTCGGGGAGCGAAATGAACTCGGGTTCAAATTCGTCCGCGATTGCTGCTGACCACTCCATTGGCGAATAATGCACTTACCAACATATGTTGTCAAGTACATTTTTTGCTTGCATTCCGGTGCGAGAACTTGGCATGGGAAACTTGTCAACGGAATTTCCGGCACATCATTTCCGAACAATCGGGCGAGTTCCTGATAGAGACTTTGCTGGAGCAGCCGGCACAGGCAATATAGCGGCACTGGCACAGAGCCTGACGAGGCCGGCTCCATCAACGTCCTGAATTCCCAGTTTCGCGCCCTTGCGAGCGTGTTTCCGCTGACGGCGCGGGGCGTCGTTGCCTTGCTTTGCGTCGCGCTGGCATTGCGCTTCTTCGGCTATGGCGCAATGGACCTGATGGTGTTCGCGCTTGGCATCTGCGCGCTGGCGATCTTGCTGAGTTGCCTGTTTTCGGTGGTCATCTGCGGGTTGATCCTGCAGCGCCGCATCCAGCGCGAAGCCGGTAACGAATCAGGACGGAGGGCTGGAAACGGCAAGGCCTTCGAGGCCGAGTTTCCCAACCAGACGGGTTTCAGCCTGCCGCCGGTCGGCCTGTTGCCGCTCGTGCGGCTGCAATGGTCCTGGCAATACCCGGACGGGATCGACAGCCGCATCCGCATCGCCCCGGATGAGTTCCTCGAAGAAGAGATCACCCCGCGGCTGCGTTGCCTGAGCGGCCATGTGACGCGGCGATTCGAAGTGTCCGACGTACTCGGCCTGTGCCGTTACTCCTGGCGCGCGCGGCGAGAGCGGGAATGTTACGTGTTGCCGCGCGTCAATACCCTGAAGAACCTGCCCCTGCTGCATTCGCTCACCGCCGAGGACGGCATGCCGCGCCAGAGCGGCGAACCCGTGGGCGACCGCATGGAGATCCGGCCTTATGTCGCCGGAGATTCAGTGCGCGACATCCTCTGGAAGAACTACGCCCGCACCGGGCATTTGAACGTGCGCCAGCGCGAACGCAGCGTGGCGCACGGCAAACGCATCCTGGCCTATCTGCTTTCGGGGCCCGGCGACGAGGCCGCGGCGGCGGTGGCGCGGGCCGCGCTCGAGTCCGGCGCTTTCGGCGACGACTGGCAGTTCTCCGCCGACGGCACAGAGACCCCATGCGACGATCTCGAATCCTCGCTGCGGGCGGTGGCGCGTTCCCGCAGTCTCAAGGAGCCCCATGCGCCGGGACTTGAGCGCTTCCTGGCCGCGGCCGATCAGCGTGGCGCAACGCATTGCATCGTCTTCGCCGCCGCCGGGACGATTTCCGGTCTTGCCGGCCCCAAGGGACTGCACAGCGGCGCCTTTCACGGCAGATTCTCGCTGGTGCTGGCCACCGATGGCATGGAAAAACCCGAACAACGTCCATTCTGGAGCGGCCTTTTTCTGCGCCCCGCCGGGCGGCGCAGAGAGGGCGGCAGCGGCGGTTCAAGCGAGGAATTGCTGGTATTATGCCGTCAGTTAGGGCCCATGGTTGAGTCTATCGTCCTGGTCGACCGGGCCACCGGAACCTGCTACGACGACAAGTTGCGCAAGGTCTAATCAAGAGCATCTGAACAAGAGCATCTGAACGAGATGACCCAATTGGCGGAATTCGAGTATTCCGGCCGGCAAAGCCTGCTGCCGGCGCTGGCGCGGGCGGCGATTATCGCCGGCAGCTACTGGCTGCTGAGTCTTTCGCTTACTGTCGCCACCGGCTCTTTGGCGGCGGTCGCCGGCTGTATCGCCGCCTGCGTCCTGACCGGATTGCCCGAACGCGAGAATCCGTTCAAGCGGTTGCGAACTGCGGTGATCCTGCTCGCGGCAGCGCTACTTGCGACGATGGGCGTGATTGCGGCAAGCCTTATTACCGGCAGCAGCGCGGTCGCCACGCTGTTCGGTCCCGTCGCCGCCTTCCATCTCGCTGAAGGCGTCAAATGGCTCTGTTTCAGTTTCGCCCTGACCGGAGCGGTGCGCGTCCTCGCGCTACGCAGCAGCGCAGGCGGCATCGTCGAGGTGCTGCTCGTCGCCACCGGCTTCGTCATCATCCTCTCGGCGCATCGCAACGGCATGATCAACCGTCCCTTTTTCCTCGGCGATTTCGCCTTGAGCCGGGGTCTCGATCCAGCCACGATCCTGCTCGCGCTCGGCTGCGGCGCGGTGCTATGCCTGTCAGCCCTGCTGCTGGTAGAAGAGAATCGGCGGCGCCTGCCCTATCACTTCGCCCTGTTCGGCCTGCTTTGCCTGTCCCTGATCGGCTACGTGCAGACTTTCGGCCTGCCGACGCCGCAGATGACCGACGATCTCGGCCTCACCGGCAACAGCGCCCAGCGCCGGGACAATCCCTTCCACGACGGCGAGAACAATACCGAAAACAAGCAGGCGCCGGTCGCCATCGTCGTCTTCCGGGACGACTACGAGCCAGATGGCGGCGCCTACTATTTCCGCGAATCGGCCTATTCCCAGTGGAACGGCTACATGCTCGATTTCACCTCGCTGCCGGACATGGACCGCGATCTGATTGCGGCGCCCGGCGCCCCGGCGCGGGAAACCGTCGGCAGCGAGGGCCGCAGGCTCGTCAGCGCCACCATCGGCACGCTGGTGCCCCATCGTTCGCCATTCGGGCTCGATGCGCCGATCGCTTTCGAAAATGCTCCCAACCCCAACAATCTGCGTTTCAAACGCACCTGGGACGCGCATTCGCTCGTGCCCGAATTCGATCTGAACGAGATGCTGGGCCGGCCGGTGGGCAATCCCGACTGGCCGGAAGCCGTACGGCAGGAATACCTGCGCTTGCCCGACGACGCGCGCTACGGTGAACTGGCGCGGGAAATCGTCGGGGGTCTGCGGCCGCAATACGCCGCGGATCCTTTCGCCCGCGCCTGGGCAATCAAGAACTACCTCGACCGCAACGGCATCTACAGTCTGGCCAACGAACACGCCTACGCCGAAGACCCTGCGGCCTCGTTCCTTTTCGGCGACCTGACCGGCTATTGCATGCATTTCGCATTCGCCTCCACTTACATGCTGCGCAGTCTCGGCATTCCGGCCCGGGTCGGAATCGGCTACTCCGTGCCGGCGGCCAATCGCGCGGGCGGATCTTCGCTGCTGATCCAGGCGATTCACGGCCATGCCTGGCCGGAAATCTACTTCGAAGGCTATGGCTGGGTGATCGTCGATCCCGCGCCCCAGAGAACCTTGGTCGACATGACCACCGATCCGCAAAACGAACTGCAGCAATTGCTCGGCGACATGTTGCGCGGCGAAGCGGCCTTCGAAGAGTTCCTGCAGGAACAGGCAGGCTATACGATCAACTGGCAATTCGTGCTCGGCGCCTTGCCGGCATTGCTCGCGGCGCTGGTGCTGGCGGGCTATGCGGTCAAGATCTACAGACTCTGGATTCCGGCCGCGGCCGGTCTTGCCGCCCAGCACAGGCTCAGCTATCGCGCCGCCGTCGATCGGCTCGCCGCGGTGGGCGTCCGCCGCCGCTTCGGCGAAAGCCGGGAAGCGTTCGCGCGGCGGGCAAGCGCGACCGCGCCGGCGCTGGAAACGCTTACCGCCTGGCACCTGGCACATGCCCTGGGCGAGCGGCCGCCGAGCCTGAGCATCGAAGACTGGAACGCCACGCGCAGGCGCGTCAGCGGCGAAATCAGCGGAAACACCGGCACCGGGAAAAAGATTCTGGCAATTCTGAATCCGTTTTCCTGGGCACGCGCAAAGTAAATTTTCAAAGCTGGAAAGGCACCAAATGAATTGGGATACGGCCATGCAAGCCCAAAAAGGCGAAACTCCAAACGCGCAGGATATGGAACTCGCGGACGCCATCGGCGTATTGCAACGCCTGCGCGATGTCGTTCGCGGACAGGTGATCGGCCGCGACGACGTGATCGAACTCGTCATCATCGCGCTGATCGCCGACGGTCATGTGCTGCTCGAGGATTTTCCCGGTTCCGGCAAGACCACTTTGGCCAAGGCGCTTGGCGACGCTATTGATAAAACCTGTGGCGGCGACGACCGCGAGTCCGAACATTTCATTGCGCCTTTCCGCCGCATCCAGTTCACACCCGACCTGTTGCCTTCGGACGTAACCGGCGTGCCGGTCTTCGACAGCGCGAGCAACGCCTTTCATTTCCGCCACGGTCCGATTTTCGCCCACGTCGTGCTGGCGGACGAGATCAACCGCACTTCGCCCAAGGTACAGGCGGCCATGCTCGAGGCCATGGGCGAGAAACAGGTCACCGTCGACAACGTGACCTACCCGCTCGATGAACTGTTCTTTGTCATCGCGACCCAGAATCCGCTCGACCTGGTCGGCACCTACCCCCTGCCGGTGCCGCAACTCGACCGCTTTCTGTTCAAGATCAGCATGGAACATATCGATCGGCTGTCGGAACTCGAAGTGCTCGAAACCTGGCAAAGCCGGCGCGACGGAGCCGGCAGCGACCCGGCGGTGACTCGCGATGAACTCCTCGCCAGCCGCGCCGCCATCGACCGGGGGGTAGCGATTGCCGAAGTCGTCAAAACCACGCTGGTCGACATCTCGCGCAAGCTGCGCGCCGACGAGCGGGTGCTGCAAGGCAATTCGACCCGCTCGCTGGTATTGATGCTGCCGGCCTTGCAGGCCGCCGCCGCTTTGCGCGGGCGCAATTTCGTCAGCGCCGAGGACATCGAATTGCTGCTGCCCCGGGTGTTGGGCCATCGCATCGAACTGGCGCCCGGCGCAGCCGACATGAACAGGATATTGCATGACAACATGCGTGAACCCATGGAACGCCTGGCCGGCAGTACGCTCGACCGGGGCTAGCCGGCCGCGGCGCAGGTTTCCGGCCCTGCTGCTGGGCTGGGCGCTGTCCTGCGCCTGCATGTCCGCGATGGCGCAGGACAGCGCCGCGGCCGAACAAAGAGCTGGGCCAGATTTGGGTGATATCGAGATCGTCCAGTCCCTCACCTGTTTCGGCTTCACCGATATCGAAAATCCCCGCGCACTGGAGATATGCGACGCTCTGGAACTCGAAGAGAACGTCAGGGCGCGGGAACTCGCGGAGGAATGGATCCGCCTGCAGCCTGAATCGCCGGCGGCGCAATTCTCTTTCGCCGAAGTGCTTTACACCGGAGAAGGCAATCTCGCCCGCGCCCTGTTCCATCTCAATCGCGCCGAAAGCCTTACCGGCTACGCCGACATCAACGAAGCCGTCGAGTCGGGCAACATCCAGTGGCACTACCTAACCCTGAGCCAATTGTCGAACGTCCACCAGCTCATGGGCGACCAACTGCGCGCGCTCGAATATCTCGACAGGATCGAGGAGATCTACGGCCAGGACATCGAGTCCTTCCGCGGCTGGCCGCTGCTCAAGCTCAAGCAGTACGACGCCGCCCGCGCCAGCGCGATGGCCGTGCTGGAAAACAGCGAAAACGAGCGCGAACGGGCGCGCGCCTGGAATACCTTGTGCGCGGTGGAACTCGCCAGCCTGGCGCCGGTCAATTCCATGGCGGTCTGCAACCGGGCGATCAGCGAAGACGAGAATCTCGCCGCCCGGTCGAACACGGGCGATACCGTGTATCTGACGAACGCTTCGGAAGTCGCGTTGTCGCTGTTGCGGATGGACGCCGCCGAGGAATATCTCGACCGCGCCACCCGCAATCTGAATCCCGACAGCGTCGCCGACCCCTGGGTCTACAAGCTCTATCTGACCATGAGCCAGGGCCGCTTTGACGACGCCCGCGCGGCGCTCGACCGCATGCTGATCTGGCGCGAGAACCAGAAACCCATCGTCGGCGTCATGAACCGGGCCGAACATTACATGGTCAGCGCCGCGTTCATGTTGCTCGCGGGCTATGCCGAAGACGCCGCCGTTTTGTCGGCGACCGCGTTGAACCAGCCGGACCGCAACGGTTCCTATAGCGCCGACGACTTCCAGAAGGACGCCATGGCGGCCCTGATCAACGCCATCGCCAGTCGCATGCAATACCAGGTGCGCCTCGAGGAAGCGGCTGGCGAGGGCTGGGCCGGCGCGCTCAAGGCTCGAATCGATGCGTCGGGGCTGCTGTTTTCCGCCTGGCGCTCGGAACGCTTCGCGGCCTCGTTGTTCACCCGCCCGGAAATCCTGCTCAACCGGCTGCGGCCCTATGCTCCTCTCGACGTGCACATCCCGGAATGGATCGAACCAGATCTCGTGCACATGATCGGCGCCGGTGTCGTGCGCAGGGCGCTTGACGAGGCGCTTGCCACCGGCGCGTTCGAACTCAATACCGGCTATTACCATTCCTGGCTCACCGAGGCGGCAGCGATAGAAGGCGACGAGACCGCGGTTGTCGACCATGGCGCCCGCGCCCTGGCCGAGTTGCCCGGCGAGGAAGCGCTCTTGCGCGCTCGCGTGGCGGCGCGCATGGGCGACGCCCATTGGCGCCTCGGTGAATACGAACTCGCGCTTGAGCATCTCGAAAACGCCTTTCGCGCCGACCCCGGCGTCAGCCGCCGGCTCGGCATCGAACTGCCGGTCAGCCTGCGCGTCTCCGGCGGGGGGCTTTCACGTGAACTTGCGGATGTCCTGCGCGCTTCGCCGCGTTTCAGCGAACACGAAAACGGCTTCCTGCTCGAAGCGGGCGACGACGGCGCCATATGCCTGCGCACGAGATCGGGCGAGAACCTCTCATGTTATACTGCGCCCGCCGGAAACGCCGGCGAGGCCAGCCGGGCTTTCCACGCCTGGGCTTTCGGGCCCGGATTCGAGATCAGCAAGGCGCAACGCTCGATCCTGCGCGGCTCGAGCGTGATACTCGCGAACGGCGTCAGGGCCATGGAAAACAGCCCGGAACTGTTATCGGATAACTGACCGGCGCACACCTAGACCACTTCACGGCAGTCCAGTGACCGACCGCACACACTTGTCAAAGCGGCTGATCGTCCTGCTTGCGATGATTTCCGCGCTTGGACCTTCAGCCACGCAAATCCTTTTGCCCGCGGTCCCCGTGATACGGCAGGATTTCGCCGTCAGCGACGACATCGCCCAACTGACTCTGAGCCTGTCGATGGCCGCGATCGCTATCGGCACGCTGACCTATGGCCCGCTTTCGGACAAGTTCGGGCGTCGGCCGATCATCCTGCTCGGCCTGTTCATCTGCGCCGCCGGCTCTCTGCTATGCGCCTTTGCCGGCACCATCGAATTGCTCGTCATCGGCCGCTTCGTTCAGGCCTTCGGCGCCGCCGTCGGGCTCGTGCTGGCGCGAGCCATCATTCGCGACATCTACGGCCCCGCGGAATCGGCACGGGTGATCGCCACCCTGGTCATGGTGATGGTCGTGATTCCGATGTTTTCTCCCGCGGTGGGAGGAGAGTTGCTGGTGCGGTTCGGCTGGCAGACTATCGGCACGGCATTCGCCTTGTTCAGCCTGGTGATGTTGTTCATGGCCGGATTCAGCTTGCCGGAAACGCTAAAGGAACCGGTGCCTTTCGCCGGCGTAGGCTCGATGCTGCGAACTTTCGGCGAATTGCTGTCTTCGCGCGTTTTCAGCGGCTATGCGTTTTGCGTGGCCTTCGTCTCGGTCGTGTTTTTCAGTTTCATCGCCGCCGGCCCGGAAATCCTGGTTTCGGTCTACGGGAGGCCCGCCAACGAGTACGGCTACTATTTCATCATGATGCCTTGCGGCTTCATGGCGGGAAGCTATATCGCCAGGCATTACGGCCTGCGGCTGCATATCGACCGGCTCATGATAATCGGCATGGCGATAGCCGTCGTCGGCATCTGCCTGGCCTTCGCCTTGCTGCTCGCAGGTTGGCGTCACCCGCTGGCATTGTTCGCACCGGTTTCGCTGACCGTGCTCGGCAATGGCATTACACTGCCGAACGCCCAGGCCGCGGCCATCAACGAGTTTCCGCGGCTGGCGGGCAGCGCTTCGGGCCTGACGGGATTTCTGCAGATGGCGCTTTCGGCCCTCGCGGCGCAGCTTGTGGCGGCGGTCTACAATGGGACTGCGTATCCGCTGATGTTCATCATGCTGGCGGCTTCGCTGCTTTCCCTGGGCAGCTTTCGTATCGGAGTGGGTTTTGGCAATACCGGCCTGGCATCAAGCGCCAGGCTGCGCGATCAGGCGAGCGGGGCGGATTCACGCAGTTGAGCGAGAAATCGCTCTTCATCGCGCAGGCAGCGCAAATCGAGCAGCAGGCTGCCATCGCGAATCCTGCCGATTACCGGTCGCGGCAATTCCCGCAAGCGCCCGGCGAGTCGTTGCAGGGCCGCGTCCTTGCCGCCTTTTTCCGCAATGGGGGTAAGCTGCAAGGCGGTGCTTTCGAGCCGTTCGAGCGGCAGGGCGCCGCTGCCGATCTGGCTTTTGCATTCGGTCAGGGCAACTCCGATGGCGGGCCCGAGCGCCTCGGTCACCGGTGTCAGCAGCCGTTCGCCGAGGGCGAGAATTTCCGCCGCCGAGCGGGTCAAATCCGCCAGCATGGGCAGCCTGGACGATAAGCGTTGCGGATCCTTGTAGAGATTGAGCACTTCGCGCAAAGTGGCAATGCTGATCTTGTCGACCCGCAAGGCGCGCTTCAGGGGATTGCGCCGCACCCGGTCCACCAGTTCCCGCCCGCCCACGATAATTCCGGCCTGGGGTCCTCCAAGCAGTTTGTCGCCGCTGAACGTTACGAGGTCGACGCCTTCGGCGAGCGCTTCGTTGACGGTCGGTTCATGCGGCAGGCCGTAACGCACGAGGTCGACCAGGGTGCCCGAACCCAGGTCGTGTACGAATGGCAGCCCGTTCTCACGGGCCAGTTGACTCAACTCCTGCCCGGAAACCGAATTGGTGAAGCCGCGCACCTCGTAGTTGCTGGTATGCACTTTCATCAGCAGCGCGGTACGTTCATTGATCGCGTTTTCGTAGTCACGCAGATGAGTGCGGTTGGTCGTTCCGGTTTCGCGGAGGATGCAATTGGCGCTTTGCATAATCTCGGGCATGCGGAAAGAGCCGCCGATCTCCACGAGTTCGCCGCGGGAAATCACGACTTCGCGCCCGGTGGCCAGCGTATTGAGCACAAGCAGGACGGCGGCGGCATTGTTATTGACCACGGTGGCGGCTTCAGCGCCGGTCAGTTCGCAAAGCGTCGCTTCTAGATGATGATCGCGGTCGCCGCGATATCCCGCCTCAAGATCGTATTCGAGGTTGCAGGCGCCCGCCGCCGTCGCCATCGCCTCGACCGCTTCCGCCGGCAAGGCGGAGCGGCCCAGATTGGTATGCACCACGGTGCCGCTGAGATTGAATACCGGCTTGAGCGAAGCGCTGAATTCCGCAGCGAGTTTGCGCCGCACCGCCGCATACAGTCTGTCCTGGAAATCCGCTCCCGAAACCAGGGCCTCGGCATCCCCGTCGCCGTCCCGCAATGCTTTGCGCAAACGCGCGAGTTCGTCCTGCGCCGCAAGCTTGCAGGCCTGTGCGCCATATTGCCCGACCAGCCCGGAAAGTTCGGGCGCATTGAGCACCCGGTCGACCGAAGGCAGGGATCTCAGTCGCTGGTTACGCGGCACGATTTGCTGGTTCTCTTCTGGCGCCGGAACGAAACCGGCCATGGCGCGGCTAACTGTAACATAGCGGCGGTCTGTGCTCTTGCCCGCGACAGACAGCCAAGTATACTGGCGGCTCCTTTGAACAGGACATGGACGCATGCCTGAAAAACCCTCCCTGCTGATCGTCAACAACTTCCACGCCGACACTATCGCCAAGCTCGATGCTCGCTACGAAACCCATCACCTGTGGCTGCTGTCCGAGACCGAGAAAAGGGGCCTGATCGATCGGCTCGAAGGAAGCTGCGAAGCCGCGGCGACCGCCTCCTGGGTTTGCGACGAAATCGTCTATGAACTCGACTCGCTGCGTGTGCTGTCCTGTTTCGGGGTCGGGGTCGACGGCATCGATTTCGAGCGCACCGCGGCGGCAGGCATTGCGGTCACGAATACTCCGGACGTGCTCAACGACGCGGTGGCCGATCTGGCGATCGCGCTGATCCTTGCGACCACGCGCGATATCGTCAATGCCGACCGCTTCGTGCGCGCCGGCGAATGGCTCAAGGGACCGCTTCCCTTCGGCGCCGGCCTTGCCGGGCGTACGCTCGGCATACTCGGCCTCGGCCGCATCGGCAGCGCCATCGTGCGCCGGGCCGAACCGTTCGGACTGCGTTTCGCCTATCACAATCGCAGGCGCAAGGACGATGTTTCGTTTCCGTATTTCGAATCCGCGCGGGAACTCGCGGAAAATAGCGACATCCTGCTCAACATGCTGCCTGGTGGCCCGGAAACCTTCGGCCTGGTCGATCTCGAAGTACTCGACGCTCTGGGGCCGGAAGGCATATTCATCAACGTCGGCCGCGGCTCGAGCGTCAACGAGTCCGCCCTTGTGCAGGCCCTGCGGCACGGCCTGATCGCCGGTGCCGGACTCGATGTCTACGCCAACGAACCTAACGTGCCCGCCGAACTGCTGACCATGGACAACGTGGTACTGCTGCCCCACATCGGCAGCGCGACGGTTGAGACGCGAGCGGCAATGGGCAATCTGGTAGTGGACAATCTGGATTCCTGGTTCAGCGCCCATAGACTACTTACTGAAGTTTCCGGAAACTGATCGAGTAGCAGGATGCCGATCGACGCACCAGAATCCGCGCCTGTGCGCGAGGACGAACTTGCCTTTCAGGCCGACATGCTGCAACAGGTGTCGCGCACCTATGCGCTGACCATCCCCCTTTTGCAGGCCGATTTGCGCGACGCGGTCACCAACGCGTATCTGTTATGCCGCATCGCCGACACGATCGAAGACGAACCAGCTCTTGATCCGGTGCGCAAGGAAGTGTTGCTGGGAGGATTCACGGCAGCCGTGGCCGGCCGCACCGAAGCCGACGCCTTTGCCGCCAGGTTGTCCGCCCTGCTTTCGGACGCCACCTCGAATGGAGAACGTTTCCTGGCCGAAAAAGCCGGGCGCATTGTGCGCATTGCGCACGGACTTCCCCTGGCCCGGCGCCGGGCGATAGAAAGCTGCCTCCAAAAAATGACGCAAGGCATGATCGAGTTTCAGCGCAGGCGCGCAACGCAGGGGTTGCGGGATATGGCGGAACTTGAGCGCTATTGCTATCACGTCGCCGGCGTGGTGGCGAAGATGCTTACGGAGTTGTTCTGCGATCATTCATCGGCAATCGCGGAAAGGCGGGAAGAGTTGATGGCGCTGGCGCCTTCGTATGGCCAGGGCCTGCAGATGACCAATATCCTCAGGGACATCTGGTCCGACCTTGCCCGGGGCTATTGCTGGCTGCCAAGGGAGCCGTTCCTTGCAGGGGGCTTTGATGTCGACGATTTGCAGGCCGGCGACAACGGTCCCGCCTTTGCGGCGGGCCTCGATGTGCTGGCAGCCGCCACCCATCGGCAATTGCGGCAGGGGCTCGAATTCATCCTCCTCATCCCGCGCCGGGAGCGCGGCGTCCGCCGACATCTGCTGCTGACACTCGGCATGGCCGCCTTGACCTTGCGCCGCATTCATCGCTCGGAAGACTTCCGTGCCGACAGGGACTTCAACCAGCCGAAACGCGCAGCGCCGGCATTGATGGCGGCGATCACGCTGCTGACGCAATCGGATTCGGCCCTGCGCCGGCTGTTCGGCCTGATCTTGCGCCCTGTTCCGCGATAATTGACCCTTGATCACGGGCTGGAAGGAAGACTTCGGCCCAGCCAGGCGAACAGCAAGGACAAGGCCGGATTGTATCTTGCGCAGGCGCTGGTCGAGACGATGACGCCGCGCACCTGCGAGCGCGAAATTCGCACCTCCCTTTCACTTGAGAAATGCGGATTGTCGTGGATGCGGCGCAGGCTCAGCACCGCCATGCCTGTTGCCCACAGGCAATAGCGGCGGATGTCCGTCTCGTCCGCGGGCAGCAGCTTAATGTATTCAAGGGCCTTGTCGAGATGACCGCGGGCGATGCCGATCAATTGTGCAAGCGCGATGGCGAAACCCGGATTGCGGCGTTCATACGGCAAGCGAGCCGGATCCACTCCTGCCGCGAGGAAAACGTCCCGCGGCAGCCAGCAGGCGCCGCGGCGCCGGTCTTCCCAGATGTCCTTGAGGATATTGGTCATCTGCAGACCCTGGCCGTAGGAAACTGCGAGCGGCATCAATCTTTCGCGTAGCGCTTCGATGCGGGCACTGTAATCGCAGAACAGTTCGGTCAGCATCTCGCCGACAACGCCCGCGACGAAATAGCAATAGCGTTCCATCTGCCGTAAATCCGCCAGTCCCGCAAGTCCGCGTTGCCCCTGAAATTCGGTCATGCCTGTGGCCATGATCCCGACGCAGCGGGCGAGCGCCTGACGCTGGGCTTGCGGCAAGGCGCGGTTGACGCGCATGACGAGGGAAGCCCGGGCAACGAGTTCTCGGTCCTTCGCCCTGACATCCGGCGACAAGACCGCTCCGAGATCGCCGGCAAATGCCTGCGGATCCTCGGAATCCCCCACCATCGCCGTCAGCCGCTGCGAAAATTCCTTCTTCCGTGCAAACGGAAGTCCGGGGTCGTCTTCGATCGTGTCCGCGATCCGACACAGGAGATAGGCGTTGGCCGTGGCATGACGCAGGGATTCCGGCAATTGCGGATTGGTGAAGGCGAAGGAACGCGAAACGCCTTCGAGGAGTTCCGCCTGAACGGCGAGATCCGCTTCAGTGTGCATTGCAATTACAGTTGCGACTCGATGCGCGCCACCAGCGCTTCCAGATCGAGGCTTCCGTCCCGGTTGGTCTGCACGGCTATCGTCGCGCCTGAGCTCGAATAATGCATGACCTGGGTGCGATAACCCGGCCAGAGGCCGCCATGGCCGAACCGGCCGCCGTCCTCGTAAACGAACAAGCCGAAACCGTAATGCCGGTCCGGCATCAAAGGATCGCGCCAGCCGGAGTCGAGCATGGTTTCCAGGCTTTCGCTCCGCACGACGCGGCCTTCGGCCAGGGCGCCATGGAAGCGCACCAGCATGGTCGGATTGGTGACGAGCCCGCCGCCGGTCCACTCGGACGAAGGATCGATCTTCATGCTGCCGTCGTCCCGCAGATTGCGCGCGCCGGCCATATAACCCGGCGTGATATCCGGCAGGATCGACCGGTCCTGGGGCTTGATTTCGTCGAGGCCGAGCGGCATCAGAATCCTTTCGTTCAGCAAATCGAAATATTCGCGCCCGCTTGCCGCTTCCAGCACACGCCCGAGCACGAGATAGCCCGCATCGGTATAGGCATAGCCCTCCCCCGTGGAAAACAGCGGTTCGCGATCGACCATGTCGATCAACTCCTCGACTTCGAACCGGATTCCGCCGCGGCTGATTGCGCGCCAGATCGAAAGCATGCCGTAACGCATCGTGTACGGATAGTCGCCCATGCCCGAAGAATGCGAGAGCAGATGGCGCACGCGCATGGATTCCGCATTGGGCAGTTCGTCGAACCATTCGATCCCGCCCAGCCATTTCGACGCCGGATCATCGAGCGCGAGCACGCCGTCCTCGACCAGCAACATCGTCAGCGCGGCCACGAATGTCTTCCCTGTACTGCCGCCGGGCATGCCTACCGAATCGTCGAGGGCAACGGAGTTTTCCACGTCCGCCAGCCCGACCGCCGCGCTGAAAATCGTACCGTCCGCCAGCCGTACCGCGGCGCGCAGCCCCGGCATCTCCATCTCCGCGCGAGCCTCTTCGAGCAAGGCGGCAAGTTCCACTTGATCCAGCGCGAGGACCGGCTGGCAACAGACCAGCAACGCGACAAGAATCCACTTTTTCATCAGAGCCCTGAAATTTCTCCGCATCCGTGTTCGAGCATACCAGACCGGAGCCATTCAGACGGAGACTCCGGGACAATGCCGCCAAGCTGGATTTTGCCGTCGGGGTCGCTTATTCTGCCGCTTCGCAGCCGCCATCGTTTTCTTTCCTCCATATCGAAAAAATGACTACATCCCTTGCGCCCCGGCAATCCGCTTCCCCGATTATCAGCGACAAGCTCGTTTACGTATTCGGCAGGCAAACCGACGGCAATGCCGGCATGCGCGGGACGCTCGGCGGCAAGGGCGCAAACCTCGCCGAAATGGCCGTAATCGGCCTCCCGGTGCCGCCCGGGTTCACCATCAGCACCGAAGTTTGCTCCTGGTACTACGACAACGAGCAGCAGTATCCGTCATCGCTTGCGGGCGACATTGCGGCGGCGATCGCGGGAATCGAGGAACAGATGGGCAAGAAGTTCGGCGCGCGCCGCAATCCGCTGCTCGTGTCGGTTCGTTCAGGTGCGCGGGATTCGATGCCCGGCATGATGGATACGATTCTAAACCTCGGACTCAACGACAAGACCGTGGAAGGCCTCGCCGAGATATCGGGCAACCCGGCTTTCGCCTGGGACTGCTACCGCCGTTTCATCCAGATGTACGGCGACGTGGTCATGGGCGTACGTGCGCGCAACGAAGAGGAAGAAGACCCGTTTCACAAGATTCTCGACGTGGTCAAGGAAAAAGCCGGCGTCAGGTCAGACGCGAAATTGTCCGTTGCCGATCTGCGCGGCCTCGTGCGGCGTTACAAATCATTGATTCGGCGCCGCGCCGGCGGCGATTTTCCGCAGGATGTGAATGAGCAGTTGTGGGGCGCCATCGGCGCGGTTTTCGGCTCCTGGAACAATGAGCGGGCAGTGCTCTATCGCCAGCAATACCGCATTCCCGCCGAATGGGGCACGGCGGTAAACGTTCAGGCCATGGTGTTCGGCAATGCCGGCGACGACTGCGCCACCGGGGTCGCCTTCACGCGCGACCCGGCCAATGGCGAGAACGAGATGTACGGCGAATACCTGATCAACGCCCAGGGCGAAGACGTGGTTGCCGGCACACGTACGCCGAAGCCCATCAAGCGGATGGCGAAAGAAATGCCGGAAAGTCATGCCGAACTCATGCAGGTGCGGCAGACGCTTGAGCAACATTTCAAGGACATGCAGGACCTGGAGTTCACCATCGAGAAGGGCCGCCTGTTCATCCTGCAGACGCGCAACGGCAAGCGCACGGGCCAGGCCGCGGTGCGCATCGCGGTGGAAATGCAGCGCGAAGGACTGATGTCGCGCGAAACCGCCCTGTTGAAGATTCCGGCGGAATCGGTGGACTCATTGCTCGTGCCCGTGTTCAACCCCAAGGCCCTGAAAGCCGCGTCGGCAATCGGCCAGGGCCTGCCGGCCGGCCCCGGCGCGGCGACGGGACGGGTCGTATTCACTACCTTGCGGGCCGAACTTGAAACGCGCCGCGGCAACAGGGTCATTCTGTGTCGCGTGGAAACCTCGCCCGAAGACCTCAAGGGCATGCTTCTCTCCGAAGGTATTCTCACCTGCCGCGGCGGCGTCTCTTCGCACGCGGCGCTCGTCGCGCGCCAGTTGGGCAAGGTCTGCGTCTGCGGCGCCAGCGAAATCCGCATCGACTACGACAGAAGGACCCTGACCGCGGGCAGGCATGTCATTCGCGAAGGCGAATATATCTCCATCGACGGCAGCACGGGCATCATCTACCAGGGCATGGTCGAAAACGCGGACTCGGAAGTGAAGCAAGTGCTCAATGGCAGCATGAAAGCGGAGAAAAGTTATACCTACGAGCAGTTCCGCCTGGTCATGCAATGGGCCGACGAGGTGCGCAGCCTGAAGATCCGCACGAACGCCGATACCCCGTCGATGGCGGAAGAAGCGGTGCGTTTCGGCGCCGAAGGCATCGGCCTGTGCCGCACCGAGCACATGTTTTTCGAAGGCGAGCGCATCAATTTCATGCGCCAGATGATTCTTGCCGCGGACGAGGTGCAACGCAAGGAAGCCTTGAAGAAACTTCTCGTCTATCAGCGCCGCGACTTCATCGGCCTGTTCAGGGCCATGCAGGGCCGGCCGGTGACGATTCGTCTGCTCGACCCGCCCTTGCACGAATTCCTGCCCCACGACGACGTCGTGCGCCGGCAACTCGCGCAGAAGCTCGGCGTGACGCTCGATTACGTCATCGACCGCGTCAAGGCGCTCCACGAGGAAAATCCCATGCTCGGCTGCCGCGGCTGCCGGCTCGGTATTCTGCATCCCGATATCACGGAGATGCAGACCCGGGCGATCTTCGAAGCCGCCGCCCATGTCGTCAAGCACGGCGGTGAAGTCCTGCCCGAGATCATGATTCCCCTCGTAGGGTATCGCGCCGAACTCGCGGACCAGTTGCGCACAGTGCATCGGGTGGCCGAACAAGTCCTGAAACGCCAGAAAGTCGAGATTCATTACCTGGTCGGTTCGATGATCGAAATTCCGCGGGCGGCGGTCACCGCCGACGAAATCGCCGCGGAAGCGGATTTCTTCAGTTTCGGCACAAACGACCTGACCCAGACCACGCTTGGTTTGAGCCGGGACGACATGGGCCTGTTCTTCGACGAATACAAGAAGAAGGAAATCTTCAACCAGAATCCCTTCGCCAGTCTCGACCAGAGCGGCGTCGGCCAGTTGATCGAGATGGCCGTCGAACGCGGCCGCCGCACCAATCCCGGCATCAAGCTCGGCATCTGCGGCGAGCACGCCGGCGATCCCGCGTCGATCGAGTTCTTCCAGCGCCAGGGTCTGGATTATGTGAGTTGCTCTCCGCCGCGGGTGCCCGTAGCCCGACTGGCGGCGGCCCAAGCGCGCCTGCGGGAGTAGTGTATTCTTGTCACTCTTCAGCGCCTAATGTACCTGTTTCCAACGAAGCTTAAAACTCGTTGGACTTGACCTGCAATGTTTCTGCTTCTTAAGTGCTCAAAATTCATGCCGTAGGTCGATCCCTTGGGATCTTCGAATCGATTTGCGAAAACCTCCGTTCCGCCTAGATTTTCGTTAAGATAATCAATAATCGTAGTTGCTTCCGGCGAGGGAAAAAACATCACGCCGGCTTCGACAACGCTTTGCAGTTCGTTTCGAGCCAGCCTGAGAGCATCCTGATTAAACGAAGAATAATCCTTAAGTACTATATTGGAATCCCGGCTAAAAATTGCTTGCACCAAAAAATAGAAATTTTCCTGGTTCGCGTTGTCCTCCGCGTCAGAAATTATTAGATCAAATTCCGACGGTAGATATTCGAAAACAAAGTTATCAATTGCGGAACTTCTTTCACTATCATTTCCATCAGCAATCACGCTGAAGCAATTGGTGAACAGGTTGTCGCAATCTGCAGGAATCAATTCCGCACCTATCGGCTCGACTGATCGAACTGCCGAACCGGTTGAATCCGATGTCCAGCGCAGTTCCAGCAACTCCGGTACTGCAGCGACAACTTGCGCATTTGATTCAAAATAGTCTTCTTCCAGATAGTATGTTCGCATCCAACCTTCCAATTCAGAAAAAAAGGAAGTCTCTTTCTCACCAAGCGCCACATGGTTGAGAGGAAAGGTGTCTGATTGGTCAATGTATCGACCCAGACTAAATGCATATGGCATAGAAAATACAAATTGGTCATCGACCCCCGGAATGTGATCTGAAAGATTTACCAAGGCCAGATCATTCAGGAAGTCCGCATTGAGGTCAGTTATGATTAATGTATCACTAATTGCGGTCAATTCAGGAATCTCGAAATTACTCGCATGCTCAAGCACGAAATCCTGATTGGGTTGCTGCACCATTACAAAGTCCGGAATATAGGGGAAATAATTTTCATCTGGATCTCTGATAAGAATATCGATCAGGTCGTCGTCACTTATTATCCCAATTTCCGCGACGTAAACACAACTGAAGCTCCAATCGCTTACGGTGGTTACTCCTGGAAATGACCGGCTTGATCTCGGAGATGTTTCGGCCTGAAATTCTTCCAAATTTGTGTACCCGTCGGAATCCGAATCCAGATTGGCATCATTCGGGTTGGATGAATCAAACCGGTAAAATGTTTCCCATCCATCATCCATAAGGTCCGCATCCATATCCTTGACCAGGATGTTTTCCCGGTCCACATATGTTGGTCGGATACAGTCTTCAGAATTGGAAGTCACACCTGTCGATAACCCAGAATTATTCTCTGATTCAAACCAATTGCCTTGAAAAAAACAGGCGATAGAAATCAAGAGTGCGCAAATGGCCACGATCTGAAATACTAAATGGCCACCAAATTTTCTGTTTTGAATTTTGCCTGATTTCATGCACTACTCTCTTTAAGGGTTACAAGAAAAATTTGGCAAATATCTTTCGGAAACGCTCAAGCCCGTTCCTGTTCTAGTCTCCCAAGCATCGTTTCGGTGAATGACAAACGTAAACAAAAAATCCTCCGGATTGGAAACATCGATCATTTGCTTCGCATTCGCTTTACTTAGTCTGACTCCAGAAACATATGTTGTATGGTCGACACCGTCGATACATATGGTGCCCTCATTGTTTATGGCACTAGCCGCCGCATCATTTTGGGAAACAATTTCTCCCGATGGGTGTGTATGCCAATTTGGAAGTCCAATCGATTGGATACCCATGTCTCCAGTATTCAGCGTATATAAATTGGTGCTTACCAGAACTATTTTGTTCGGCGTAACTGAATTATCTATGATTGCGTAGAATTCAATTCCAATCTCAGCAGAGAAATTCACTAATCCGGATTTGTGCAAAGCAATTGCAGCGTCATCGGCGCTGGAATACCCCACTTTTATTATTGGCTCTGCGAGTTCATCTATTCTCACCCTTATCGCGTCTTGCTGTTCATCGGTAAATGAACTTGGAGTACATGGATTTTCTCTATTGCACGGTGGCAGGTTTTTCAAGACATCCAGATTTGGTGAATTGTTTCTTTCTTCTTCACTTATCTGATTTTGGGGAGTGGGCAGTGTTATCCTGTCGCGTTGGAAATCCACTGATTGAAGCACGTCGCTAATCGTCCCTGTATATGAGGTATGGTCCTCGACACTAGGCAGTACGCCATTCCCGATACCCAGCAGCCGATTGTGCAGTACCGGGATATCAAGCACGGCTTCAAGCATTTCCGATATAACCTTCGAGTTGGCGGCGCCAGGCTGTAACGAACCGGACTCACGTATGGGCTCCAGGTAGTACAGGGCCAGCATGCGGGCTTCCTCATCGAATTTCGATACATCGTATACATTGACTGTTGTAGGCTTGGTAGAACCTGATGCTCCTGTCTTTATATCTAAATAAATCCGGTTTCTGCCTGCGATCCGGATGCGCAATTGTTCTCGGACAAACGGATCGAGCCGTCCCCGGAAACCATCTTTAGACAATAAATAGCATTCATCCGGAAAAAGACCGATACACTTGTTGGCATTTTGCCGAAAAAAGATATCCAAAAGATCGACATAGCCAAAAGGCGAATACTCTTGGGATCCAGCCGATCCTTGAATTGCATCCGTATTTTCCGCTTCGTCGATTTCGAGCGTGGTCGATATCGGCACATTTGTCTCGAAGTATTTTTCATTGTCAATCCAGGCGCTCAAATCCGCGAAGAATTTCTTCTTGGTGGCGGTCAGGGCAATGTGCTTTTCGGGAATCGTGTACCGCTCGTTGTAGTTTCCGTACACCACCTGATCCTCCGCGCCCATGATGGCCGCTGTGTCGGTGCCTAGGCCGGTCAGGACAAGATCCTTGGCGCCGTCGCCATTGATGTCAACGACCGTCGCCTTCGAAGTGATATCGGTCAGCATGGCTGGAATGGTGTAGTTTTCGGCCTTGAGATCCTTGATCTCGAATCCTCCGCCCCGCTTCTGAATCATGACGAAATCGGAAACGGAGGGCAGAATGCCGGAAGTCGGGTTGCGCACGAGGATATCGTTGAGCATGTCCCCCGCGTTGATCATTCCAACCTGCACGGTGTAGCTGGAATTGAACCCGAATTGCAGTTCCGGGATGCTTTCCTTGTGGCTTTTGTCCCACTGCGGGTCGGTGCGGTCGTTGAACTCCTCCAGATTCGTGTAGCCGTCGCCGTCGTCATTGAGCGAAGCATCGTCCGCGTCGTCAGGATCCAATCCATTGTTTAACTCCCACGCGTCGTACATGCCGTCCCCGTCGGTATCGGTAAGCACCGTATTCGCCGGCGTGCGCGTGGGGTCGGTGCCGTGCCTGCACTCGTGCACATTGCTCGCGCCGTCGCCGTCGGAATTCGCGTTGCCGCCATCGACCGAGTTGCGCGGGTCGAATCCGTATCTTATCTCGCAGGCATCGGGCATGCCGTCATTGTCGTCGTCCGCATCCATCGAATCAATGATCCCGTCGCCGTCGGTGTCCGGTTCGCCGTTGATGTCCGGCGCCTTTTTCGCGGTCACCGTCGCCTTGGCATTTCCTGTTCCATCCATTCCGGTGCACGTTACGGTCAGATCGTGACTGCCTTCCGCGAACGGCCCCAACGCCAGCGTACCGCTGGCCATCAGGTCCATGCCGTCATGCGAGCAAGCCGTGGCCCGGACGCTGCTCCATTCCAGATTCACCCTGCCGACGTTCGCAATAACGGTGACGGGAGACACCCGCACGGTCACCTTGGGCTTCGTGTCCTCGTTCACCCTCAATCTGACCGTATCGCTCGCCGTGCCGCCGGGTCCGGTGCAGGAAACCGTGAAACGGCGGGTTCCAGCCGTCGCGTATGGGCCCAGAGTAGCGGTTCCGCCGGTCGCGACCGTGGTTCCATCGCGCGAACAGGACGTGGTGTTGCGGCTGCTCCAGGTCAATGTAGAGATTTCGGAGCCGGCCGTGATCCGGGTCGGATTCAATCCCACGGTCACCGTGGGTGGATCGGGCGGCGGGGGCGGGTCCACCGTGAGCGTGGCCGTGCCGCTGGCGGAACCGCCCGCCCCGGCGCAGCTTACGGTAAAACTGCGCGATCCTGCCGAATCGTAGGGCCCGACCGTCGCGCTGCCGCTTGTCCCGACGGAGTTGCCGCCGCGGGAACACGAAGTCGTGTGTTCGCTGCTCCAGGTCAAGGTCGAAGTTTCGGTTCCGGCTTCTATCGCAGTCGGATTCACCGAAACGGCGACGGTGGGCGGTTCCGGCGGTTTCTCGGCGGTCAGCGTGGCCGTGTCGCTCGCCGTGCCGCCCTTGCCGGTGCAACTCACCGTGAAGTTGTGTTCGCCTGCCGTGAACGGGCCGAGATTTGCGATTGTGCCGCTCACGGCCCGCGTCCTGCCGCCGTAAGAACAGGAATCGGTATTGTCGCTGGTCCACGAAAGGTCCACCCGGTCCACACCCGCGGTTACCGTGTAGCTGGACAGTGTAGCGGAAACCGTCGGGCTTGGGGCGTTTGCGGTCCAGGTCACGGTTTTGGAAACGGAACCGAGCCGGTTCGCGCACGAGACCGTCGCAGACTTGGAGCCAGTCTGGCTGTAGGAATACGGCCCGAACGTTTTGGAACCCGACTTGGCGGCGCTCGCGCCGTCCAATGTGCACGAATCCGCGTTGCTTCCGGTCCAGGAGACCCGGACGGCGCCGCTGCCGTTGGCCGTCACCGTGGACGGAGAAGCGCTCGCGCTGATCGAAACGCGGTTGATCGCCTCCCAGTTGATCGTGTGCGAAGTTTCGCCGCCGTCGCCGGAACAGGAGAACGTGAGCGAGTGCTTGCCCGCGGCATACGGTCCCAGCGTGGCCGAGCCGCTGGGAGGAAATTTCGTGCCGCCCACCATGCAAGACCCGGCGTTCGTCGCGGAATAGGCGACGGTGAACTTGTCCACGCCCGCTTCCAGCAAAGTCTTGGAAAGCGTCGTGGTGATCACCGGCTTGGGAACGCTGTAGACGATCACGCTCACCGTGCCGGCGGCGTAGCCGGCCTTGCCGTTGTTCCAGCATTCCACGAGCACGGACTTGGTTCCCGCGGTGGCCCACGGGCCGACGGTCACGCTGCCCGAGGCGACGCGGTTCACGCCGTCCACCGAACAGTATCGGGCGTTCTCCCCGCTCCAAGTCAGGGTCGCCGTGCCGGAGGTCATGGGCACGCGGTCGGGGGAGACCGAAACCGTCAGCACGACCGGCTCCGAATCTTCGGGATTGTTCTGGCCAAAGGCGGCGAGGGGAGTCAGGAACAACAACGGCAATGCGATGAAGAAACGGCGGATGGCGATCGGGGGAAAACGCGGGGCGGGTGCCCACTGAAGGTGTAACATGTGAAGTCCCTTTCAAGACGACGGTTGTTATGGTGCTGTATTTCCTTTTCGGGCGAGGATTTTAAATCTTTAGTTCTTTCGTCCATTCGATTGGAAGTCCAGGAATCTCGTGGGAATGGTTGAACCCGAAAAGATTCTGCGGCTGCGCTGCGCTTGCAGAATGACGAGGGAGAGTGCGCGGAGCGTGGTTAATCTGCTAGTCTCTAGCCGTCGCCAACTCGCTTGGAAAGAAAAATCATGAGTATCGGTGTCCTCGCCCTGCTGTCCCTGTTGCCGATCGTGTCGGTGGCGGTTTTCCTGGTATTGCTGCGCTGGCCCGCCAGCCGCGCCATGCCGATTGCCTATGCCGTCGCTTTCGTGCTGGCCTGGTTCGTCTGGCAAGTGCCGCTGACCAAGATCCTGGCGGCGAGCGTCAACGGGCTGATCATTGCCGCGACGCTGATCTTCATCATTTTCGGCGCCATCCTGCTACTCAATACCTTGCGCCAGAGCGGGGCCATGTACGCCATCCGCGAGGGATTTTCCGACATCAGTCCCGACCGCAGGGTGCAGGTCATCATCATCGCCTGGCTGTTCGGCTCGTTCATCGAAGGTTCGGCGGGATTCGGCACGCCGGCGGCGGTCGCCGTGCCGCTGATGGTCGGACTCGGCTTTCCCGCCATGGCCGCGGTCGTTGCGGGCATGATCATCCAGAGCACGCCGGTATCTTTCGGCGCAATGGGCACGCCGATCCTCGTAGGCGTCAAC
Source organism: Gammaproteobacteria bacterium (assembly GCA_009844085.1). GTDB lineage: Bacteria > Pseudomonadota > Gammaproteobacteria > Pseudomonadales > Pseudohongiellaceae > UBA9145. Next base: position 170,830 of record VYCF01000072.1, read on the forward strand.
ACCGGACTTTCCGCGGATCCGGAAATGGCCGCCTACGCCCTGGAGCGCGGCTTCGCCGAATGGGACGCCTTTCTCGCTTTCATCGCGACCAAGGTCGCCATCATCCACGCCCTGGCCGGCACCTTCGTTCCCTTGCTGGTAACCTCGATCATGACGCGTTTCTTCGGTCCCGAACGCAGTTTCGCGACCGGTTTCAAGGTCTGGAAATTTGCCCTGTTCGCGGCCCTGGCGATGACGATTCCCTATGTCGTCGTGGCGTCTGCATTCGGCCCCGAGTTTCCTTCCCTGTTCGGCGGCCTGATTGGTCTTGCCATCGTCGTATCCGCGGCGCGCAAGGGCTTTCTGGTGCCGAAAGAAGAAGACACCTGGGATTTCGACGACCGGGCGAACTGGGAAGAGGAATGGACCGGCGCGATGCAGGATCGCGGCCATGTGCCCGATCCCGATCATCGCATGGGTCTGCTGAAGGCCTGGTCGCCGTATCTGTTCGTAGCGGGCCTGCTGGTGCTGACCCGATTGCCGCAAGTGGGCATGGAGCCCTTTTTGCGCGCCGCGAATCCATTCATCACCTGGTCCTGGCCGCAGATATTCGGCAGCGATGTCAGCGCCTCCTTCCAGCCGCTTTGGTCGCCGGGCACCATTTTCATTGTCGTTTCCCTGTTGACGATCCTGCTGCATGGCATGCGCGTGAGCGAATACCGGGCGGCGCTCGGCAGTTCCCTGCGCACCTTGCTGCCGGCTTCGGCGGCGCTGGTGTTCACCGTGCCCATGGTGCAGGTCTTCATCAACTCCAGCGGCGGCGCTGCGGGTTACGAGCAGATGCCCATCGCCCTGGCGGAAGGCGTCGCCAATATCGCCGGTTCGGCCTGGCCCTTCTTCTCGACCTTTATCGGCGGCCTCGGCGCCTTCGTGGCCGGCAGCAATACCGTCAGCAACATGATGTTCTCGCTGTTCCAGTTCGGCGTCGGCGAGCGCATCCTGGTCGATCCGACGTGGATCGTCGCCTTGCAGGCGGTTGGCGGCGCGTCCGGAAATATCATCTGCGTACACAACGTGGTGGCCGCTTCGGCGGTAGTGGGACTGGTCGGCAAGGAAGGCGCGGTAATCCGCAAGACCCTGCTGCCCTTCCTCTACTACGCCCTTGTTACCGGCTCGATCGGCTATGGCATCGTAACCGGCGGCATCTTCAACGCGGGCTATATCGTCGTTGCGATGATCACGGCGCTGATGATCGCCCTGATCGTGCGCTACAACCGGCAAACGGCCTGAGATTGCGCTCGCTGACGGTTGCCTCCGCGGGTCATGTCGATCATGGCAAGACCCTGCTCGTGCGCAATCTGACCGGAGTCGATACCGACACGCTTGCGGAGGAGAAAAAACGGGGCCTGTCGATCAATCTCGGCTTCGCCTACAAGCGATATGAAGCGGACGGACACGATTGTCTGCTTGGCTTCGTAGACGTTCCGGGGCATATCGACTTCATCGGCAACATGCTCGCCGGCGTGGGCGCGGTCGACGCCGCCCTGCTCGTCGTCGCCGCGGACGATGGCGTCATGCCCCAGACCATCGAGCATGCGGCAATACTCGACCTGCTCGATATCCGCTCGGGTTGCGTCGCGCTCACCAAGATCGATCGAGCCAGCAAGACCCGGCTGAACAAGGTCAAGGCCGAAGTGCGCGAACTGCTCGCCGGCGGCGGGCTCGCCGGAGCGCCGGTGTTCCCGGTCTCCAATCTCGACGGCGGCGGCATCGACCGCCTGACCGGTTTCCTGCACCAACTGTTGCAGACGAAATACCGGCGCGCGCAACTCGCTGAGAACCGCATGTTCCGTTTTCTCATCGATCGCAGTTTCAGTGTGCGCGGCATCGGCGCGGTGGTCACGGGAAGTTGCCGCGCGGGCGAGGCGGCGCCGGGCCGTTCCCTGTTGCATAGCGGCAGCGGCGACGAGACGCGCATTCGCGGGATCCGGGTTCACCAGGAAGACCGCGATCAATTGCAGCAAGGCGAACGCGCGGCGCTCAATATTGCGATTGAGCAAAGCCTCGCCGGCCGCGGCGACTGGCTGCTCGATGCTCGCTTGCGCCATCCGGTCACGCGCTTCGATGCGCGCCTGCGCCTGCTTCCGGGAACGGCCGAACCGCGGCCGAATACGCGCTACCACTTACATGTCGGCGCCAGTCATCATCTCGTGACCCTGCGCCGTCTTGGCCCCGACCTCAAGAAAGACGACTTTTTCCAGGTGAAGACCCGGGACCCGGTGCATGTGTTATACGGCGACCGCTTCATCCTGCGCGACCCCGCCGCCAGTCATACCCTAGGCGGCGGTTCGGTGATCGACATTTTCGTGCCGGCCCGCGGCCGCGATACCGGGGAGCGGCTGGCGATACTCGCCGCCATGGATCAGGAACCCGAAGCGGCGTGCAAGGCATTGACACGGCTCCTGCCCGACGGGCTCGACTTCGACCGGTTCAGCCTGTGCCGTAATCTCGGCGCTGCGGCTGTTGCAGAGATTACCGGGAAACTGCAACGGCCCCCGGAGAACTGCATCGCATTGACCGCGGAGGCAAGCGAATATCCCCTGCTGCTCAGCCAGGAACACTACCGGCGGCATCGGGACGCGGTGCTTTCCGCCCTTGCCGGACATCATCGCGCCCACCCCGACCGCCAGGGCGTGGGCGAATCGCAATTGACGCGCGTGACCGAATTGCGAACCTCTCGTCCCCTGTTGAAGGCGCTTGTCGCGAAATTGCTTGAGGAGGGGGCGATCGCCCGCAGCGGCTCACTCTTGCATCTGCCCGGCCATAGCACACGCCTGGGCGAGCAGGTCGAAAATCTCCTGCGCAAATTGCGGCCCATTCTGCAAAAGGCGGGCACGGTTCCGCCGCGCACGCGCGAACTGGCGGAAATGACCGGATTGCCTTTGGCCGCATTGGAAAAAGCCCTGCGCCAGGCGGAAATATCGAATCGGCTCGTGAAGGTGGCCGACAATCGGCACTACCTGCCCGAAACGATTCGCGAACTCGCCGCGCTGGTGGAGAAGCTGGCTGGCGGCCCTGGCGGAAAACAAGGCTTCTCCGTGATCGATTTTCGCGATGCGAGCGGTATCGGCCGCAATCTGTGCATCGAGATTCTCGAGTATTTCGACGGCATTGGTTACACGCGCCGGGAAGACAATCTCAGGTTCATGCGTACAAGCCGCGAGAAGCTGTTCGAACGATAAATTTCCTTTACGGTTACCGGCGAAAACTGTAGTCTAGCGGCGCTTTTGAATGACGGCGAAATTCACTGGGCATACAACAAGAAATGGGTCAGGAAATCACCAATTTCGAATTCAGCGGTGAAGAATTCCAGCACTTCGGAGAAAGGCTGCGCGCCAATCTCGAAGCGCTCGATTTGCTGTTGCAAAGACCGGATTTCGGCGAAGGCGATCTGACGTTCGGCGCTGAGCTTGAATTGTATATCGTGGACCCCGAGGGCCAGCCCCTGCACGTAAACCAGGAGATCATCGCCGAACTCGACGACCCGCAACTTACCCTGGAACTGAATCGCTACAATCTCGAATACAATTTTAGCCCCTGCCACATTTCCGACCGCTGTTTCCACAATACCCAGCAGGAAGCGCTCGCCGCCATCGACAAGATCAATGCCTGCGCGGCGCAATGGAACGGCTCGGTGGTGCCCGTGGGCATTTTGCCGACCTTGCAGCAGTCCGATATCGGCTACCAGGCGATGACCAAGTTGCCGCGCTTCGAGGCCCTGACCCGGGAACTGACCCATATCCGCGGCGGCCCTTTCACCATCGCCATCAGCGGCGCAGACACCTTGCAACTCGCCATGGACGACGTGACGCTGGAAGGCGCCAATACCTCGTTCCAGATTCACCTGCGCGTACCGCCGAAGGAATACGCCGAGTTTTATAACGCCGCCCAGTTGATCACGCCGCTGGTCGTGGCGCTGGCGGCCAATTCGCCTACCCTGTTCGGCCACCGCCTGTGGCAGGAAACGCGCATACCACTGTTCAAGCAGTCGATCGACTGTCGGCCGATCGACGGCATGCATCCCATCCCCGCCCGGGTCAACTTCGGCAACAACTGGGTTCGCACCAGCGCGTTCGAACTGTTCGCCGAGGCAGCCATGCTCTACCGCCCGATCTTCGCTACCTGCGACGATGAGGACTCGGTGGCGGTGGCCAGATCCGGCGGCGTTCCTTCCTTGCACGAGTTGCGCATGCAACAGGGTTCGATCTGGCTCTGGAACCGGCCGGTTTACGATCCCGCCGAAGGCGGCCATCTGCGTATCGAATTCCGCGCCCTGCCGGCGGGACCCAGCCTGGTCGACATGCTGGCCAACGCGGTACTCGCCATCGGTCTGACCAAGGTCATGCAGGAACACATCAGCGAGCTGTTGCCCGCGATCCCCTTCAACTATTGCACCGCGAATTTCTATCGGGCCGCCCAGAACGGTCTCGAAGCGGACCTGTTCTGGCCTTCGGCGACCCAGATCGAGCCGGAGTACTTCCCGGTGCCTGCCCTGCTGGAGAAACTGCTGCCGCGGGTACCGGAAAAGCTCGCCGCGATGGGCTTCCGCGAAGACGACTTCATGCCCCTGCTCGACATCGTCGAGGAACGGCTCGCCGCGCGCAAGACGGGAGCGCGCTGGCAACTCGAGAAAGTTGCCGAACTGCGCCGCGACATGCACAAGCGCGAAGCGCTGATCGAGATGCTCAAGCAATATCGCGCCAACAGCGCCGCGAATATTCCGGTGGCGAGATGGAAGTAGTGCGCACGGAACCCGAAAGCGAAACAAGGGAACTGTTTCATCACTGGCGGGATCCGGACCCTCATTCACTCGGCGGCAGCGCGCTGGATTTCCTGCATCGCCTGCACGGGCCGACCTGCATTCATCTGAGCGGCAACGACGGCAGCCGTTGCCGCGCGGTCACGACGCTGATGCACGGCAACGAACCGGGCGGACTTTACGCGCTCTATGAATTGCTGCGGCTCGGCCTGCGTCCGGCGGTGAACATGATCTGTTTCGTACCCTCGGTCGACGCGGCCAAGCAGGCGCCGGGCTTCGTCTATCGCATGCTGCCCCACAACAAGGATCTGAACCGCTGCTTCACGCCTCCATACGGGGATACCGAAGTGGATCATCTCGCGCGGGAAATGATGGCGCTGATCGAGTCCGCGCGGCCGGAATGCGTGGTCGATATCCATAACACTTCAGGCTCAAGCCCTTCCTTCGGCATCAGCACGGTCATGGCGCCGAGCCACGCGGCGCTGATTTCGCTGTTCACCCATCGCATGATCGTCACCGACCTGCGGCTCGGATCGCTGATGGAGCGCACACACGCCGACATGCCCATCGTCACGATCGAATGCGGCGGCGCCGAGGACCGCGAATCGGCGCTGCTCGCCGGCGAGGGGCTGACGCGTTTTTTCACTTTCGACAACGTGCTGGAAGCGAGTCCCGCCGAGATGTCACTTGAGTATTTCCACCACCCCATGCGGCTGGAGTTGGCCGAAGGCAGCGAGATCGCATACGGCGAACACAGTCTGCTCGAAGACGGAGTGACCTTGCTGCCGTCGGTGGAGAATCACAATTTCGGCCACGTCGGACCCGACACCCTGCTCGGTTTCGTATCCGGGGAACTGGCGGAGAATTTGCGCGTACGCAACGGCAACGGGACGACGCCGGTGAGCGAGTATTTCCGCCTGGTGGAAGGCCGCCTTTATCCCGGCCGCAAGCTGAAACTCTTCATGGTGACGACCAACCCCGAGATCGCCCGTAAAGACTGCATGTTTTATCTGACGGAACTGTAACAAGTCGAACAGGAACGACCATGTCTGAAATCATCGCTCAATACGGCACGATTTTTCTCGCCATGGCCGTAATTTTCGGCTTCTTCATGGCCTGGGGAGTAGGCGCCAACGACGTCGCCAACGCCATGGGCACCTCGGTCGGCGCCCGGGCGATCACCATCAGGCAGGCAGTCCTCATCGCGATGGTGTTTGAGTTCGCCGGCGCCGCGCTTGCCGGCGGCGAGGTCACCGAAACCGTTCGCAGCGGCATCATCAGCCTGGAAAACTCGGGACTCGAACAGAATCCCGAATTGCTCGTGTACGGAATGTTGTCATCTCTGCTGGCCGCCGGCGTATGGTTGCTGGTCGCTACCCAGCGCGGCTGGCCGGTATCGACGACCCACTCCATAGTGGGCGCGATCGTCGGTTTCGCGGTGGTCGGAATTTCACTGGATTCGGTTAACTGGGGCCAGGTCGGCTCCATCGCCGCGAGCTGGGTCGTTTCGCCGGTGTTCTCCGGCTTGATCGCGTTGTTGCTTTTCCTCAGTGTCCAGAAGCTCGTTCTCGACACCGAAGATCCATTGGCCAACGCCAGGCGTTATGTGCCGTGGTACATCTTTCTCGTTGGATTCGTCATTTCCACGATGACCATGATCAAGGGCCTCAGCCGAACTGGACTGGAACTCAATCTGGCGCAGACTTTGTTCACCGCCACCGTCATCGGCTTCATCACCATGGGCCTGGGCATCTTGTTGCTGCGAAGACTGGCGCTGGATGTGGAGGATGAAGGACACGAACTCGACAACCTGGAGAAGGTTTTCGGCGTGTTAATGGTGTTCACGGCCTGCTCGATGGCCTTCGCCCACGGCTCGAACGACGTCGCCAACGCCATCGGCCCGCTTGCGGCAGTAGTCGGCGTAGTGCAAACAGGCGGCGTATTTGCCCAGGAATCCTCCGTACCCTATTGGATTCTGCTCCTCGGCGGCGCCGGCATCGTCCTCGGCCTGGCGACCTGGGGCTATCGCGTAATCATGACCATCGGCCGCAAAATAACGCATCTGACTCCGAGCCGGGGATTCGCCGCCGAGTTGGCGGCGGCCACCACCGTGGTGATCGCCTCGGGCACGGGCATCCCGGTGTCAACGACTCATACCCTGGTGGGCGCGGTGCTCGGCGTGGGGCTGGCGAAGGGCATCAGCGCGCTCAACCTCGGCGTGGTTGGCCGCATCATCCTGTCCTGGCTCATCACCCTCCCCGTCGGCGCCGTGCTGTCGATAACCTTCTTCTTTATCTTTCGGGCCATGTTTGGGTGAGGCCCGGTCGGCAAAGCCGTTCAGATTCTCGGCTCGATTTCCGTTCGCGACTCGATATTGCCCGCCAGGTCCTCCGGCAGCCACCAACTCGGCTTGAGTTCGCGATCCGAAAATACGGTTTCGGACTGGTCACTGTAGTGCGGCGAATCGGGGCGATCGGACTGGCCGGTGGGCAGGTAAAGCCAACTCTGGATCGGTTCGGAGAGCACGACGATCTGTGTTGAAGTTTGTCCTCTTACGCCGTGCCTTTCGAAATTCTCGTTCGGTCCGGTGTAACCCATGGTGCGCAAGGTAGTCAGTCCCAGATCGTCGCCGCCGCCACCGCCGACGGGCCAGCCAACGCCGTCACGCCCGGCCTTGAAAACGCGGCCCCAGGGCTGCGCCGTATCGCCAAGTTCAGACCGCATGCGATCCAGGCCCGCGAGCCAGGCCTCGCGCACGGCAGTCAGTTGTTCGTCGTCAAGCTCGATCTGCCGTGGCTGCCGCTGTTCGACGATGGCGTAATGATCGTCGACAACAGCCCGTATTTCGGGGCCGGCCTCACTTTCGTTCAGCGCGGTGCGCCAGTAGTAATACTTGAGCGCGGCGGTGCTGTCCCTGGTGATCTGCCCGTCCCAATCGAGCATTTCGGCCAACTCGGCCGAAGCCGGGACGTCCGCTGCCGTCAGCACTTCGACCCAGCGCTGAAATCCGAAGGGCTGCACGTCGACTGCGTATGCGAGCGCTTCCTCGATGGTCACGTCGTCGTCCTGGCTCAGAATCTCGATGGCGCGGGCGCCGCGCTGGTTGATCCAGCCGTCCCGCGACGGACCGTAATCCGCGCTGGAAAAGAGATAGTCAACCTGCGCATCCAGCGAAAACGGAGAATCGGGAATCATGGCGTCGGGCGGGATATTGCAGTTCTGCATGTATCCCGCCGCGGGATTGAGCACCTGGAGATGGTCCTCGGCGGGATGGAATCCCTGCCATTCGGTGGCCGAGGTGTTGCCGTCGACGGGTAGTGACCAATCGTAGGCAAGATCCCGAACCGGAACCCGGCCCGTGCGCTGGTAGTAGATGTTGCCGCTGGTGTCCGCGACCATGACGTTCTGCGGAAACATCGACAATGTTTCGCAGGCGGCGACGGCACCGGTGTAATCCTCGGCGAAATTGAGGAATTCCCAGGCGCGGTTGCGATTCGTACTGGAATCGTATGCCATGCGCGCCGCGTACGCGACGCCTTCGCCGCGCGCGATGATGGGGCCGTGATGCGAGGCTTCCCAGACATAGTCGCGGCTGCTGCCGTCCGGGAACGGGAACGATACGGTGAACTGTTCGATCTCGCGCCATTCATCGTCGAAGAGGTAGCGGTCGGGATCTTCCGGGTCGAGTTCGATTTCGTAGACGTCCGCCGTGTCGGGGCCGCCGGTGGTCATCGCCCATGCAACGTTTTCGTTATGGCCGAGGCCGATATAAGGCGCCCCCGGCAGGCCCACGCCGCTGCCCCGCAGTTCACCGGCGTGAATGCGCATTTCCCAGAAGCGGCTGACGCCGAACCAGGCCAGATGCGGATCGATCAGCAGGATGGCGTCGCCGCTTTCCGTGCGCGACGGACTGACCGCCCATTGATTCGAGGCGCGCGCCGTGACGATAAAGTCCGGATCGACGCCGCTGCGCCGCAGGTCGCCCATCGCCTCGTCGATCGACCAGTTGTAGAGAAACATGCGGCCGAAGGCGTCGATCATCTCCGGGGTGACAGCGGGATGATTCCACCAGGGAGGCACGTCGTCGGGATTCGCGCGGTAAAAGTCGGTGATACCGTTGGCGAACGCGATGAGGCGGCTGCGTTCGGTTTCGGTCATGTCGGCGACCGACAACCCGGCATTGCGCATGTGTCCGAACATGTGCGAGATCAGCGAAGGCTGCACGCCGCCCTCGCCGGCGATTTCGGTCAACTCGCCGAGGGCGATCTTCAGATTCATGAGCAATTGTGCGGGCCGATCCTCGGCCTGGGCCCAGCCCTGGGCGTAAAGGCCGGCTTCGACGGTCGGGGCATAGATATGCGGCACGCCGAAACTGTCGCGATAGATCACGGTCCTGCCCGCGTCCTCGCCCTGCCCCGGCAGCGACGCGGTTGCAGTCTCCGCGCCCTGGGCCGAGTCTTGCGAAGTCGCCGGCGCCGGACGGTCGCAGGCGGCCAGAAGCAATGCACACAGTGCGGCGCACAGCGCGATCGGCAATAATCTCATGATCCGATTCCCCGAAATGAACTTGCAGGCAGATTACGAACTAGCGGCGCGTGGATCAAGCAAAAGCAAAAACGTCCGGTCGACTTCAGCAATGACCGTGGCTAAAAAAACATCCCGTTTCAACATACAATCGTGGCAGAAGAGGGATTGGAAGGGGACGATCATGCGCCGCCTGATTTTCGCGATACCGTTGGCAATGTTCCTCGCGGCTTGCGCCACGAGTCCGACCGGAAGAACGCAGTTGATGCTGGTGCCGCCGGATCTGGCGATCGACGAATCGCGTATGGCTTACGAGCAAACCCTGGGGGAACTGACCGACTCCGGGCAGATGCTGTACGACCCCGCGCTCGCCGAGCGCGTCGAGCGCATCACCGGCCGGCTGGTGGCGGCAGCGGTGCAAACCTGGCCGCACACCGCGGGCTGGGAATGGAGCGTGGTGCTGGTCGACGATCCCGAGATGGTCAACGCCTGGTGCATGGCCGGCGGGCGCATGGCGATTTACAGCGGCCTGGTAACCAAACTCGACCCGAGCGACGACGAACTGGCGCACGTTATGGGCCACGAAATCGCCCACGCAGTAGCGAATCACTCCGCCGAGCAGATGTCGCTTGCCATCCTGCAGGGTCTGGCGGTCCTGGCGATCGAGATCGAGACGGAGGACCGCGGCACGGCGACCGCGGCGGACATGCTGGCCACGGTCGCACTGGGTCTGCCGAACAGCCGCGGCGCGGAATACGAGGCCGATCAACTAGGCATGGAACTGGCGTACAAAGCCGGCTACGAGCCCGCAGCCGCGGTAACGCTCTGGGACAAGATGCGCGCCGAAGACGGCGGGGCCGGCGTATTACAGTTCCTCAGCACACATCCGAATCCCGATAACCGCGCCGCCCGCCTCGCCATCCAGGCCGATCAACTCCGCAACCAGCCCCCGCCCCGGCCGCCGCAACCGTACCCGGTGCGAATTCATCCGTGAGGGCACCTCTAAATCCGATTGGGATATCGACAATGGCCCGCACCAGCAAGGTAAACCGGTGATTCAATTGGCCAAGTCAGACCCTACTCTGCACCTGAAGGTCCGCTTTCGGTAAACTATACTGCCGCCAGCGCAAGGGAAGCGCTTGTGATTGTGCAGAACCGCGACGGCGAAACCATGGACAAAACCCTGCATTTCGAGACCGGCGAAAACGGCAGCATCATTCCCATAAGCTGGACGGCGAAATATGCCCGCGCGGAAGAACTGTCCGCCGCGTTTACGAGATTCTTCCCACTGAGCAAGACAAACGTTATTGAAGAACAGCCTGCGCGGAATCGTTGCAGCCAATTTGAGCGGGAGCGAACGCCGCCGCGGATTAACATATGAGCTGGGGCGCTAATTTTGCTTTACGGGCGATCTAGCTGTTCGCTGATACGCATGTGGCACGCGCTTCGGCTATCAGCCCTTGGTACATCCACGGATACGGATAACCTCGCGCCGCCTCAAGCCTCAATCCATAGACCGACATGACTCCGGCAGTGAGTGCTATCACTGTTTGTTCTATGGTTCTGTCAGCGGGCGGGTCAATTCCCAACGCTGCTAAGTCGGCCATGCACGGTAAAACAATGTGACGTTGAACTTCCTCCTGTAGTGTTAGTCTTGGCGTTGTCTCACAAGCAACAGCGGCTAGACACAGGCTTGCGGAAAACAATCGAATCATCGGTTTCTATCTCGTTCTGGTATTTATTCAGAATTGGGCGGCGCGGCTAATCCGCTTTCCATTCGCCGCACCTTGACGAAGACGGGACTATCGGCCACTTGGTAGCCAGCTTCCCATTTGATTCGACTATCACGAACGGCGGATTCCTGCGACACATGACAAGATTTCCAGTATTCATGCCGTGGTAGTTTTCCGACTGCAACGGTTCGGCGAACTGACAATTCTGGCAAGTCTTGTTTTGGTAGGGATTTACTGTAGTTTTGTGTTATGGCCTTCTTGGGCCTGTGCATTGATAATTCCGGTTGTGCTGATAAACGTCACAACTTTGGTTAACGCTAGGTTCGTAATCAATACATTGGGCCGGGACTGTAGTAGTCCAACCTGCGCAAACCATAGTCGTGCTTGTAGATGAACTAACGCATTCACTTGACACAAAGTCAAAAGCTTCAAAACCAGAGTAATCCCATGCCTGACAGCGTTCTAGCACCATGTATTCAGATGCCATCCATGCAATTCCCCGGCTACTGTCACCTGTTGCGCTCATGATTATCACACCATCAGCGGCGCTGCCGCCGCTGGCAAATGGAATTAGTGGCGGTGGGGGCGTAGACTCGCAACCGGCAAGACACAGCAGGCTAGCGGCTATCACTCTAATCATCGGCTTGCATCCTCAAGAATTGGCGGAAGAGGCAGGAGTCGAACCCACCAAGCCCGTCATCAACGGACTTCACCGGGTTTGAAGTCCGGGCGCCCCACCGGGGACGACGCTCTTCCGAGAAGGAGTCTAACACAGCCCGTCCAAGCGAAAACCCTGCCGGATCACAGCTCCCTGTCAAACGAATCGTATACCTCGTCGAGGTGCCAGTCGTGATTTTCCGCCACGTCGAAATATCCCGAGCGAAATCGCCCGATCAGGTTGTCCTCATCTCCCACTCCACGTGTACGGTGCATGCTTCCAAACTGATCTGCTTGACGGTGATCTTGGCGTCCGAGCGGTCCAGCGACACTCGGGCCGCAATGTCAATCCCCCGATACGGACAATCGATAGTTGGACCGTCGGCATTGAATGACGACAGTGGCGCCTCTTGCAGCGAACGGAAAATCGCACTCGGAATCTCGACAAGTTGATATGAAGACGGGATTCCCTGTTCCGAGCGGAATGCCCTCAGCATCATTATCGAATCAACCGCTTGCATGTATTCCTGAAAAAGCGCCAATGTCCTGCTTTGCCTTTCACGGGCTGTGCGCATGTCTTGGATCCATGCCGCTTCGGTTAATTTTGAGATATGCACCGAAGTCCTGGACAACCTTTGCGCTGCCGTAGACTTCAGTGACAGCTTCAACTTTTGCCCCCTTTCGGGGCTTACTTCGAGATCGAGAAATCTCCGAGTTTCCGAACCGTGCTCGCCAACTTCCCAACTTACCGACTCGCAGGCGTTTCGAAAAACGGTCTCAAATCCTTTCTGAACAAGCGGTTCGGTGGTGGTTCCATGGTGGACCGAAAGCGCGAGCCCGAAGTATTCGATCCATTCACCCGGCAACCAGGATGCCGGACTGTTGACTTTCGCAAGGGGAGGAGCGGACAGGGAGTCCACCATGCGGGCAACGAAACGAATACCTGTAGGGGAAAGCGTATCAAGCCGCGCCTTCAGTTCGGGGAGAGTTACCAATTGAATAGCCTTTGTTCCATCTGCTCGACAAATGCGGGTTTCAGCTCGACGCCAACCCAGCGCCTCTCCATGCATTGCGCTGCGACGAGCGTTGTGCCCGACCCGGCATATGGATCGAGCACTACGTCTCCACACCTGCTCGTCAGGGCGATGCAACGCTCCGCGAGTGTCGCCGGCATGATTGCAGGATGATCGTCCAGATTTTCCGTGACCCGCTTCCTCGGTTCCGTCGGAATATCCCAGGTCGTTCTCAATCGGCGCGAATTCGGACCGCGAACCGCATCCACATCGTAGAAATAGTCCTGGTTCTTTGACAGCAGAAACACTGTTTCATGCGATTTTGTCGGGCGGTCGCGAACAGATTCCGGGTGTGCGTTGGGCTTGCTCCAGATTACTTCGGAACGTAGCCACCATCCCGCTTCCTGCAAGGCGAAAGCCAATCTCCATGGAAGCCCGATCAAGTCCTTGGGCTTCAGGCCCTCGGGGGTCGGTGGACGCATGGCCATTGCCCGAGCCCTGTTCTTCTTGTCCGGCGCACGGTAGCGGCGGTTGCCCGAAGTGTAGGCGTCTCCGATATTCAGCCATACGGTTCCATCATCTCGAAGAACTCTCCTGAGTTCCTCAAACGTATCGACGATTTCATCGATGTAGTCCGTGAGCGACTCGTCGCAACCGATCTGCTGCGCCACATCGTAATCCCGCAATGACCAGTACGGAGGTGAAGTCACGACAGTCTGAATGCTGGTCCGGGGCAGCAGTCGCAATGCTGCCTTGGCATGCCCCTGGACAAGGACATTCTGATTCAGCGAACTGACCGGATCGTCATTCTCTGTCAGCGAAACGAACTTGGGAGGCAGGGACAAATCCAGGGCCGGATCTTCCGCGACACCGATATCGGCGGCGCGGGCGGGCACTTCCAGTCTACTTGTCGAAACGGCCATCTTAGAACTCTCCCCTCCCTGGCTTCCTGATTTGCGAACCTGACTTTACGGGCCTTTATAGCGCCTATCTATATATCGTCCAAGAATCCTCTTTTTGCCAAATTTTTTGGCAAATTTTTGTGCCTGGATCGGATTCGCCCACATCCGGCAATAGTACCGAAACCCTTGCGCTTTTTACAGGCTGCGAAGTTCCCCGCTCCGGCTTCAGGAGCCGGCAAATGGATGGAATCGTATGAATAAATTGACGAAAATTTCGAGGCAACCTCCTGTCTTGCCCGGGTTTTCCGCTTTGACGCATGAAGCGCCGAGCAGGGTACCAGGGCAAGACTTCGATTCTTCAATTCAAATCCAGACGCCTTCCTTGTGCAGCCAAACGCCCTTGTGAAACCTGTGCTCGAATTCCACGACAACGCGCGAGCCGAGTATCGATATAGTCATCCACAAGAGCAGGTATTCCCACGGGCCGATTCTGACCGGGGGGAAGATCAGGTTGGATGTCCACGCCAGGGACGCCTGCAAAACCAAACACACGATCGGCGCCGGACGCAGAAATCCCAGATATCGACCCGACTTCCTGCTGTAGATCGCCAAGAGCAATAAGATTGAAACAAGGGTATGCGCCCCGGGAATCCAATAGCCGATGGATTCCAGCAACGCACTGTCAAAAATAGTCATGTCAATCCTCCCTTTTCGGTCTGCGTCCGGGCAAATTCATGCGCAGCCGCGAATCGCCGACAAATCGATGCATCCTCGAATGGACCCACAACGGACCATCAGGAATAATCGCGCCACCGGCGGTTGGACTCGCCTTGCATATAGGCGCCCCACACGGAAACACCGGCGGACAAGACTCGCATTCCCGCCATGACTCCCCCGGCAACTGCGTAACCGCCCGTAAAGCCTGAAACAAGCCCCCAGCCCGCGTTCACTGCAATCTGGCCGGCACTGTCTCCGGCCCGCCATGAGGCAACTCCCGATCCCACCGCGCCCAATGCCGCGCCCGGAAATCCGAAGCCTCCATCAACCTGTTCGATTTCGCCTTTCGTAAGTTCTCTGATCATGATTCTCTCCTGAATGAATATAAGCAAATAGGTCTTGCGGGCAAACTTTAGTAACGAATACGCCAAGGCGCTAAATTTCGCGTTCACATTTCCGAGACCGGCGCTTTTCGGGTCGAGTCAACAAGTTGCGAGCGCCAACCGCATTCTGTGCAGCGATAGCGGATGCCGCTATAATTGGATGGAATTGGATGTAAAAATGGGTGGCGATAAGGTGCGAATAGACACACTGCGCATAACTTCGGAGTTTTTGCGGCTTATTGCCGCGCTCGACGAATTCAAGGGGGCATGGGAGGCCACCGGGCGCATCGCGCCCGAACGGCTGCTTGCCCTTCGCCGGGTGGCCACAATCGAAAGCATCGGCTCTTCGACCCGTATCGAGGGCGCGAGTTTGACCGACATTGAAGTGGAGCGCTTGCTATCGAGATTGGACATTACGACATTCGACACACGCGACGAGCAGGAAGTTGCCGGTTACGCCGACGCCATGAACCTCGTTTTCGACTCATGGACGGAAATCGACCTGACGGAAAACCACATCAAGCAATTGCACCAGGTGCTGTTGCAGCACTCGTCGAAAGACTTGCGCCATCGGGGCGATTACAAGACGCACGACAATCACCTGGAAGCCTTCGCCCCGGATGGAACCAGTCTGGGCGTGGTGTTCAGGACGGCCACTCCGTTCGATACCCCTCGATTGACGCGGGAACTGGTCGATTGGACGCGTGCGCAATTCGAGGCCGACGATCATCACCGACTCGTTGTGATCGCGGTTTTCGTCGTGACTTTTTTGCAAATCCATCCTTTTCAGGACGGTAACGGCCGTCTGTCCCGCATTCTCACCACCCTGCTGTTGCTGCGGGCCGGTTACGCATATGCGCCTTTCAGTTCGCTCGAAAGCGTGATCGAACAATCCAAGGAGGAATATTATTCGGCCCTGCGGCAGACCCAGCGAACCATTCGCGGCGATACTCCGGACTGGCAGCCGTGGCTTGGCTACTTCCTGCGTTCGCTGACCACGCAAAAAGATCGGCTGGAAGCGAAAATCGACCGCGAACGCCTGCTGTTCGAAAGTCTGCCCGAGTTGTCCCGGCAACTGCTCGAACTGTGCCGGGAACACGGCAGATTGACGGTGGCGATGGCCGTATCCGCCACCGGCGGGAACCGGAATACAATCAAGGGCCACATCAAGTCCCTTTGTGGCGCCAATCACTTGCGGCGGCACGGCGCCGGCCGCGGAGCATGGTATTCACTGCGCCAGGGCGCGACCCCCTGATCGCTTGCCTATGCCCTGCGGCGAAAATAAAGTATGCTCCGGTCAAGAAAAATGCGGCCCCGGCAATACCGGGGCGGCATGAGGCGCCGGCCGGAAGCGAATTCAGCCGCAGGGAAGCCGGGCCGACAGTTGGGATTAGGGATGGGAGCGAATTGATGTATCACGCCGAGATAACCGGCTGGGGCATGTGCGTGCCTCCGGCGCGTCTCACCAATCACGATCTGGCCACTTTTCTCGATACATCGGACGAATGGATCGTTTCGAGATCCGGCATCCGCGAAAGGCGCGTCAGCCATGTCAATTTCTCCGAACTCGGGCTGGTTTCCGCCCGGCGGGCGCTGGCCGCGGCGGACGTGGATCCGGCGGACCTCGACCTGATCATGCTGGCCAGCCTGACCAACGACAGCTATTGCCCGAATACCGCCTCGATCATTCAGGACGAACTCGGCGCGCCCAGGGCCGGGGCGCTCGACATCAACACCGCCTGCACCGGTTTCCTCTATGGCATGCATCTGTGCCGCGGCCTGATCGCGACCGGCCAGCACAAGAAGATCCTGCTGATCGGCGGCGAATTCATCACGCACTACCTGAACTGGAGTCAGCGCAGTTCGGCGATCCTGTTCGGCGATGCCTGCGGCGCGGTAGTCCTTGAGCCGAGCGAGAAACCGGTCGGCCTGCTCGCCTCGCGCATCGGCTGCGAAGCCGACGCCAAGGAAGCGATCCAGATCACCAATTTCGGTTCGGCCTACGAACGCCTGACCGACGACTTTCTCTATGTGAAATGGAATTTCGACGGCCGCGAAGTCTTCAAGCGCGCCGTCA
The DNA here is from genome assembly GCA_009844085.1 of Gammaproteobacteria bacterium. Lineage (GTDB taxonomy): Bacteria > Pseudomonadota > Gammaproteobacteria > Pseudomonadales > Pseudohongiellaceae > UBA9145. Next base: position 187,634 of record VYCF01000072.1, read on the forward strand.
AGAGCATGGCCCAGGCCTGTGTCGACGTGCTCGACGAAGCAGGCGTAGACATAAGCGAAGTCGCCGTCGTCGTGCCGCACCAGGCCAACAAGCGGATTCTCGACGCGCTAGCGGCGCGTATCGGCGTACCCGAAGAAAAAGTCATCATCAACGTGGACAGGTACGGCAACACTTCGGCGGGCACGATTCCCGTCGCCCTGGTCGAAGCGCTGGAGGAAGGCCGCATCAAGCCGGGCGACTACGTATTGTCGGCCGCGTTCGGCGGGGGACTCACCTGGGCCGCCGGCCTGTTCCGGTGGGGCGATCGCGTGACCCCCCTGAAAACGAGCGACGCGGAACTGCCGCCCTGCGACAAGACCGCCCTCGAACTCCTTGCGCCCCACATCAAGCGCTACCAGGAATACGCCGAGCGAGAAAAAGCAACAGAAATCAGGGAACAGTCATGCTGAGCCTGAGCGTCGTTATCTTGCTGGCCATAGCGGCCTTCGTCTTTGCCTTCTGGTGGCACAGCGACAAGATCAAGCGCATGACCGTCGCCTACGTCAGACGATATTGCCGTCATCATGGCCTGCAATTGCTCGATCAGACGACGGTGTTGCGAAAAATCTGGCTGGGCCGCGACGAAGACGGCTTCCTCCAGATCGGACGCCGCTACCAGTTCGAATTCTCCACCACCGGCGAGCAGCGATACAGCGGCGGCATTTCCCTGCTCGGCACCAAGTTGCTTTCGGTGGAGACCGAAGCCTACGCGATACCTTCCGATTGATCCGGCGGCGCGAACGACGCGCGCAGGCCCGGCAGATAGCGCAACAGCGCTACCGCTCTCGCAACCACGTAAATGATCATCGCCCACCACAGGCCGTCGATGCCGAAGCGTTCTGTCAGCAGCCACCAGGCCAGCAAATAAACCACCGCCGACTGAAACGCTGCGTTGCGCATCTGCCGGGTGCGGGAAACGCCGATGTAGATTCCGTCCAACTGAAAGGCGGCGAAGGAAAGCAGCACATAAAGCGCGGCGAAATTAAGCATGTCGTTAGCGGCGATTCGCACTTCCGGGATGTCGGTGAGCAAGGCGATGACCTGCCGGCCCGCCAGCGCCAGCAACAGGGCGAGCGCGGCGGCGGTGAAAAAGGAAATCGTGGTCGACTTTCGCACCGTGAGATCGAAGACGTCACGCCGGCCCGCTCCATGCGCCCTGCCGGCCAGCGACTCCACGACGAAGGCGTAACCGTCGAGAAAGAAAGCCGCGAAGGAGATAAATTGCACGAGCACGTGATTCGCGGCCAGAATCACATCGCCGAAGCGGGCGCTCTGGCTGGTAAAGAAAGCGAAAGACAGTACCAGCACGAGGGTGCGTAGCAAGATATCGGTATTGGCGGACACCGTGTTCCGCAAGGAAGCGCTGTCGAGAATGCGGGCAACCGGCCAGAACTTCTCGTCATGCGCCTTGTTGACCGTCAATTCGCGATAAAGCAGCCAGCCGCCGAACAGAAAAGTGGACCATTCCGCGATCAAGGTTCCCGCCGCGATGCCCGCGACGCCCATTCCCAGAACGCCGGCGAACAGCAGATCGAGCAGGATATTGAGCCCGTTGAGGAACACTTGCAGCGCGAGCAGCAATCGCCCCTTGCCGAGTCCTATCAGAATTCCGGAAAGGACGAACACGGAAAGCGCCGCGGGCGCGCCCCAGATGCGAATCCGGAAATAGACCTGCGCCGCGTTCTCGACGGCCGGACTGCCTTCGAGCAGGTAGAACGCGATGGCTTCCAGCGGCAACTGCAAGAACAGCAGCAAAAGACCGATAACCAGGGCGAGCAATAGCGCGCGGCCCATGATGGCGCGCACTTCGGAATGGTCGCCGGCTCCCGCCGCCCGTGCGGTGAAGCCGGTAGTTCCCATGCGCAGAAAACCGAAACTCAGGTAAACAAAAGACAGGATCAGCGCGCCGAAAGCAATGGCGCCGAGCGCGGCGGCGTCGCCCAGATTGCCGATGATCGCGGTATCGGCCAATCCGAGCAGCGGCGGCGCCATGTTCGCGAGAATGATGGGCCATGCCCTGAACAAAAGGCCGCGATGGGTAATTTCTTCCGGAACTGCCATGCCGGCGGATGGTCTGTAACTGAGTGGCTCAATGTAGTCGAATTCGGCGTTGGCGGCGAATCGGCATGGCGGCCGCTGTCTCGCTCACGAGTTTCATGGTAGCTTTGCCGATTCGGAATTGAAGGACTGTTTCAATGTCGACCTCCACAATGCAATCGGAGGGCGGTTTCCGCACCGTGCTCAATATCCTGCTGGAGCCGGCAACGGCGTTCGCCGGCTTGCGCGAGCGGCCGACCTGGCTGCTGCCGACATTGCTGGTGGCCGGCGGCACTGCCCTGGTCATGCTCTGGTATTTCAGCATTCTCGACATTCCCTGGTTTCTGGAAAACCTGCTCTACCAGGGCGGCGCCGACCCCACGCAGGACCAGATCGACGCGTTCCGGGAGGGCACGGAAGACCTGTCGCCGATGGTTTTCATGATTTCGGGTTTTCTCGGCGCAATTTTCGGATTGATCGTGATCTGGATTCTGCAAGCGGGCTATCTGACGCTCGTGTCCGCGCTGACGGGAGACGGTTTTCGCTTCGCAAACTGGTTCTGCCTTGCCACCTGGACTTCGATCCCATCGCTGCTGACCATTGTCGGCATGGCGATCACGCTGGCGCTCAATCCAAACGGCCAGATCAGCCAGATGGACCTCGATCCCCTGTCACTCGGCAATCTAGGCCTGCAATTCGGCGACTCGGGGATCAACAACGCGATCGGTCAATTCAGTCTGACGCAGCTCTGGACGATGGGGCTGCTCGTATACGGTTACCGGTTGTGGCTCAAAGGGCCCTGGCTGAAATCCGCGATTATCGTGCTGTTGCCACAATTGCTGCTGATCGGCGTCATGATTTTCCTGTTTTCCGGCGGCATGGATTTCAGCGTTTCCTTCATCGACGCCGAAGGCGGCGGCGATGGCGGCATAGCCGTAAGTGTGTCCCTGTAACTTTTTTCACCTTTATAATGTCAGGTTGTTGACGAATATAGGGAAAGGCGTCGGATTTTTGCCATGAAGGATCTCCGCAAACTATTGCTGATTCTGCTCCTGATCTCCGGAGTAGTCGCCCTGCCGTTCGTAAATCGCTATTTCATCGGCGTCGACGCCAAGGAAGTAGAAGTCTCGATGGTGAGCGAGCGCGTAATCAGCCCTTCCATACTCGCTTCCGGCTTCCTCGCTCACGAGGAAGAAGTCATGTTGAGCAGCGAAGTCATCGGCAAGGTGGCCGAGATCTTCGTCGAGGAAGGCGACCGGGTGAAGGCAGGTCAACTCGTGTTGCGCGTCGACGACATCAATTTCCTGGCCGGTCTCGAACAGGCAGAGGCTTCAGTGCGCCTGAACACCATCGATATCGAACGCCAGGAGGTCCGTATAGAAAATCTCGAGCGGCAGTTCGCGCGCACGAGCAGTCTCTACGAGCGCAGCCTGGTGGGCGAGGAGGAGTTCGATATCATGCGCAACCAGTTGGAACTGGCGAGGATCGATCTCAAATCCTCCCGCGAACGGCTGGCCCAGGCCCAGGCGCAACTCGAACAGGTCAACGATCAATTGAGCAAGACGCGGATTGTTTCCCCCATCGACGGCGTCGTCACCAGCCTCGACATCAAGGTCGGCGAAACCGCCATCGCCAGTTCGACCAATATTCCCGGTTCTTCGCTGATGACCATAGCCAATCCACAAAGCATCTATACCGAAGTGCTCGTGGACGAGGCCGATATCGCCAACCTCGCGGTCGGCCAGCGCGCCGAAATCGTCGCCATCGCCTATCCCGACGAACCGATCCACGGAATCGTGCGCTACATCGCCAACACGGCGAAGACCGAACCGAACCGGCAGGGACTCAGTTTTACCGTGGAAATCGATATTCTCGAAGCGGGCGGCGTAGTGCTGCGTCCGGGCATGTCCTGCCGCGCGGAGATCTTCACCGCCCAGGACCTCGCGGTTCCCGCAGTGCCGATCCAGGCGCTGATCTTCGAGGAAGACCGCTCGCAGTTGCTCAGCGAGTATTTCCTCTTCGTCAATGACGATGGCGTCGCGCGCAAGACTTCGGTTCAGGTGGGCGCTTCCGACGACGAATTCCAGGAGTTGACCAGCGGCATAGACGGCGACGTGGAGATCGTCGTCGGACCGGATCGGGAACTGCGCCACCTGCTCGACGGCGACCGGCTCGACGCAACCCGGGTGGAGTTGTAACCCGTCATTCCGCGCGCAGCGAAGCGAAGGCGCGGAATCTCGCCGGACCATGCCGGAGTGAGGACCGACCCAATGACGCCTGATGACAACTCGGCCCTGATTCGCCTCAACGGCATCAGCAAGCACTACCAGATGGGCTCGCAACTCGTACGAGCCCTGGACGGCATCAGCGTCGAGATCGGCAACGGCGACTGGGTTTCATTCATTGGCTCATCGGGTTCCGGCAAGTCCACCATCCTCAACATACTCGGTTGCCTTGACCGCCCCACCGACGGCGAGTACTACCTCAACGGAGTCTACGTGGAAGACCTCGGGCCGAATCAGCTTGCCGAGATCCGCAACCGGGAAATCGGCTTCATCTTCCAGAGTTTCAACTTGCTGCCGCGCGCGACCGCGCTCGGCAATGTCATGCAGCCGCTGGTATACAGCCGGATCGGCTACCGCCGGCGCAAGGACATGGCCAGGGAAGCGCTGCGCCGGGTAGGACTCGACGACCGCGTCGACCATCTGCCCAACCAGCTTTCCGGGGGGCAGCGGCAGCGAGTCGCGATCGCGCGGGCGCTGGTCACCGAGCCGTCGATCCTGCTTGCCGACGAGCCTACCGGCAATCTCGATTCACGCACTTCGGCGGATATCATGCAGTTGTTCGATCAACTGCACCGCGAAGGCCAGACCCTCGTTCTCGTGACGCACGAAGAAGACGTCGCCGGACTCGGCGATCGCGTCATCGAACTGCTCGACGGCAAGATCATCCGCGACCGCCGCGCCGGGGAGCCGCTGCACTGATGTTGTACGTGATCTTCGAAAGCACCCGCTCGGCGCTGATATCGATCTTCGCCCACGGGCTACGCAGTTTCCTGACCACCCTGGGCATCGTCATCGGCGTCGCCAGCGTGATCGCCGTGGTTTCCCTGACCCAGGGCATGAGCGCCTTCATCGGCGAGAGTTTTTCCTCGCTCGGCTCGAACAGCCTGACGATCCAGTCCTACACGCCGATTTCCGAAGCCATGCGGGGAGTGCGGGCGCGAGTAACCCCGGCAGACCTCGAACTCATCGAGCGGCGGGCGGAAGGCGTCGCCTCGATTACGCCGATTCTCTACGCCTCGCGCACCAGCCAGGTCAGATACGAGGCGCAAACGACGTTCAGCCAGATCATGGGCACCACATACGCCTACGGCGACGTGTCCCAGTCCTACATGCTGCTCGGCCGCTTCATCGCCGAAAGCGACAATCTCACCCGGCGCCGGGTCGCCGTAATCGGCGAGAAAGTCCGGGAGGATCTGGCCTTGCCGGAAAATCCGGTCAACGAATACGTGGAACTGGGCGGCGAATGGTTCAAGATCATCGGCCTGCTTGAACCCAAGGGCGACATCATGGGTTTCAACCAGGACGACATCGTGCTCGTGCCCTATGCCACCATGGTGAGTCTGCAGGGAAATCAGGCGCGCACGGATATCCAGATCCAGTTGAGCCTCAGCGAGGAAGCCGACGTGGAAGACGTGACGCGCCAGTTGACCGCCCTGTTGCGAAACGCCCACGACCTGGGTCCCGAAGACGACGACGATTTCGTCATCAACACCGCGGAACAGTTGATGGAAACCTTCGACACCATCATCAACATGGTGACCCTGGTGATCGGCGGCATCGTCTCGATTTCGCTGCTCGTAGGCGGCATCGGCATCATGAACATCATGCTCGTGTCGGTGACCGAACGCACCCGGGAGATCGGCATCTGCAAGGCGATCGGCGCCAAGCGCCACCACATCCTCGCCCAGTTCCTGATCGAAGCCATGCTGCTGTCCCTGCTCGGCGGCCTGGTCGGACTCGCTCTCGGCTACGGTCTCGGCACCGCCATTTCAAGCAGCATCGATTCCTTTCCTCCCGCCAGCATTCCCTTGTGGGCGGTCGGCCTGGCGCTCGGATTCTCCGGCTTCGTCGGCGTACTGTTCGGCATCCTCCCCGCGGCCAAGGCGGCCAACCTCGACCCGATCGACGCGCTACGCTACGAATAGTGCGACGCCGGTTGACTTTGACCGGGCGGGAAGTGTCTCATTCGCCGGGAGAAACGGAGAATCCGGTATGAAAAAGAAACTCCCTGGAATCGTCTTTGTATTGGGTTTTGCGCTGGCTGCATTGAATCAGGCCTGGGCGCAGCCCGAGGGCTGGATCCGGCCGTATCCCGGCTTCCAGGTCATCGGCAATCTCTATGGCGTCGGAACCTACGATCTTTCCGTGTTCCTGATCGCTACCGATGAAGGACATATTCTCATCAACACCGGTCTTGAGGATTCCACGGCGTTGATCCGCGAGAACATGGCGTCGCTCGGATTCCGGCTCGAAGACGTTCGCATCCTGCTGACTCAGCAGGCCCACTGGGATCACACCGCCGCGCTGGCCGAGATCAAGGAGATCGCCGGCGCCGAAATGTGGGCTACGGAAGACGACGCCAGGGTGCTCGAAGACGGCGGCTTCAGCGATCCGCATTTCGGCGGGCGAGTCTCATTCCCGCCCGTGACCGTGGACAGGATCGTCAGCGAAGGTGACGTCATCGAGCTGGGCGGCGTCCGCCTCACCGTGTATGAACATCCCGGCCATACCGAAGGCAGTTCGAGCTATCGAATGACGGTAAACGAGAACGGCCGCGACTATCGCGTGCTGATCGCCAACATGGGCACAATCAATGAGGGCAAACAGCTCCTGGTCGATCCCACCTACCCCGGAGTCGCCGATGATTTCGCCTCAACCTACCGCCGCCAGAAAGCCATGGAAATCGACGTCTGGGTAGCCGCCCACGGCGGGCAATACGGCCTTCACGACAAGTACGAACCCGGCCAGCCGTACAGTCCCGACGCTTTCGTCGACCCCGAAGGATTCATGGCGGCCGTGGAACGCCTCGAACAAATCTACCTGCAACAAATGGAACAGGAACGAGCGCAACAACAATAGAGAAGTTGGGACTGCAAACGGATTAACTGCAACCAGGGAGTCAACCATGCTTTCAGTTTCCAGGGCGAATCGCTCCGCCCTTTTCACGGCTTTACTCGCCATCGGCCTTTCCACCCAGGCAGCGGCCCAGGACACGACCTCCGCCATTCGCGGCTTCGTGTCCGACGCCGGCGGCTTGCCTGTCGCGGACGCCTCCGTGGAGGTGGTCGACCTGCGCACCGGCGCCACCCGCACGCTTGAATCCAATTCCGCCGGCGCCTTCTATGCCTCCAATCTTCCCGTCGGCGGTCCGTATCGCGTCACCGTGGACGACAACCGCAGCGTCACCATCGAAACGATTTCCCTGGGCGAGGTTTATAACCTCTCGATCGATCTCGGGGGATCCGGCCCGGCCGAGGAAATTCTCGTCATCGGACAGAGCGACGCGCTGGCCGACATGGCGCCGGGCCCGTCGGCGACTTTCGGCGGATTCGAACTCGAAACTTCCGTCGCTTACGACCGCGACATCAAGGATGTCTACAGCCTCGACCCGCGCATGAACCTCGACGGCGGCACGGCGGTGAATTGCATCGGCAAGCACCCGCGCTACAACAGCATCAGCCTCGATGGTGTCGCCCAGAACGACCGCTTCGGACTCAATTCGAACGGTTACGCCACCGGTATGCCCTTCCCGTACGAATCCATCGCCCAGGTGGCGGCTGAACTCGCGCCCTTCGACGTCAATTACGGCGGCTTCACCGCATGTAACATCAATGCCGTCACCAAATCCGGCACCAATGAATGGACCGGAACCGGATTCTACGAACTGACCGGCGACCGATGGCGCGGCGACTCGCTGACCGAAGACGGCAGAACGAGCACATTTTCCACTGTCGATTACGAAGAGGAGAAATACGGCTTCAGCGTCGGCGGGCCGATCGTCGAAGACCGACTGTTCTTCTTTGCCGCCTACGAGGAAACCGAGGAACCCCGCTTTCTTTCCATGGGTTACGCGGGCTCTGGTAACGGGGTTGAGCGCCCCTGGCTGAGCGAAGCCGACTATGACCGCATCCGCCGGACCGCCGTCGATCTCTACGATTACGACCCCGGCGGCCAGCCGGTCGACGGCGCCCAGACCGAACAGAAATACATGATCCGGCTCGACTGGAACATCAACGACGCCCACAGTCTGGCCGGCATCTACAATTTCTACGACGGCATCCAGGACCGGGCTTCGGACGGCGACAACAACGAGTTCGAATTCTCCAACCACTTCTACCGGAAGGGCGCCGAACTCGAAACGGTCATCGTCAAGCTGTTTTCGCAATGGACCGACGCTTTCTCAACCGAGATCTTCGTCAACACCAACACCATGATCGACACCCAGGTCACGACCGGCCCGGGCGATTTCGCCGACTTCCAGGTCAACATAGCGAGAAATACCGTCTATCTCGGCGCCGACGATTCACGCCAGGCGAACCGCCTCAATTGGGAATCTTCGTTCTTGAAGTTCAGCGGCGAATATCTCGCTGGCAATCATCTGCTGACGTTCGGCTTTGAGCGCGACGACCTCTCGGTATTCAACCTGTTCGTGCAACATTCCCGCGGCGGAGAATACGACTTCTTCGACGATTCCGCCGGCAACCCGGCGCATTGCGACACCCTGACCGCCCAGGGCCGTTTCGACGACCCGGCCTGCGCCCTGTCCGGCATCGACCGCTTCGAACTCGGCCGGCCCAGCCGCGTCTACTATGGCAGCGGCGGCGGCACCAACAACGCGCAGGACGCGGCGGCCAATTTCGGCAACGTGTTGAATACGTTGTATTTCCAGGACGAATGGTATCTGTCCGATTACGCCCTGACCCTGACCGCCGGGCTTCGTTACGAATGGTTCACCAGCGACGACCGGCCGCGTTTCAACCAGACTTTCACCAGCGCCAACAATGATCTGCGCAACGACGGCAACGTCGACGGCCTTGATCTGCTGATGCCGCGCCTCGGCTTCACCTGGGAGGCGCTCGACGACCTGACCGTGCGCGGAGGGCTGGGCCTGTATTCCGGCGGCAACCCCAACGTGTGGCTGTCCAACGCCTGGAGCAATGACGGCATCACCAATGTGCAACTGCAATGGCGCAATTTCAGCGGCGCCGAGTCGATCTTCGGCGATGTGCCGCTGGCGGGCGGCGGGCGGCCCGGCTACGACGTTCCCGCGGCTCTCGTCGACCAGGTCCTGGCCACTACGGAAGCCAACGCCAACGACAGCCGCCTCGTGCTGATCGATCCGGGTTACGAGCAACCCGCGGAATGGAAACTGGCCCTTGGCGGAACGTATTACTTCGCCAACGGCATCAATATCGACGCGGACTACATCTTCTCGCGGCAACATAACCCCGCCTACTATCTTGACGTGTCCCAGCAACAGGTCGGCATCACCGCGGCCGGCCAGCCGATCTACGACTTCGTCACCGGCTCGGAGAACTTCATGCTGACCAACTCGGGGCAGAAGCCGGAAGCGCACAGCCTGTCGCTGGTAGCGCGCCAGCGCCATGACTGGGGACTGGACTGGATGCTGGGCTATGCCTGGACCGACGCCGAAGACGTGAGTCCGATGACTTCCTTTGTGGCGGCTTCCAATTTCGACAATCTCGCCCTGGTCGATCTGGTCGAGCCGATGCCGGGCACTTCCAACTACGTGTCGCCGCATCGCTTCACGGCAAGGCTGAGCTACGGCCGCGACTTCATCGCCGGTCACGAGACCCGGATCACGGCGCTGTTCTACGGCAAGGAAGGGCACCCGCAAAGCCACGTCATGAGTTCGGCCGATCTTGAAGGCGACGGTTTCTATGGCCGCCACCTGCTCTATGTGCCGGGAGCGAACGACCCGAACGTCGTAGCGGGCCCGGACTTCGACCTTGCCGCCTTCTCCGCCTTTGTCGAACGCGAGGGCTATGGCGCCGGCTTCGTCGGCCGCAACGCCAATCACGCCGACTGGTCCTCACGCCTCGACCTGCGCATCGATCAGCAACTGCCCCTGCTTTTCGGCGCAAGAGCTCGTGGCTGGATCAAGATCTACAACCTGCTGAACATGATCGACGACGAACTCGGCCTGCAGTACGACGGCCAGTTCTTCTCCCAGCAGGTGGTCACTTCCTCGCTCAACGACCGCGGTCAATACGTGTTCGAACGCTTCCGGGACCGTAACATCACCGACCTGCTCGAACAGCGCAGCCTGTGGGAATTGCGCCTTGGAATCCAGTTCGAGTTCTGAGCCCTCTTCCGGGTTCCCGGCTGTTGCAATCGGGCGGCAAAAAGTCTAGCCTCAACGGATCGTCCGCACCCGCTGCCGATGGCGGGCGCGGGCTCCCTTTGCATAAGAAACGGAGCTAACCCAGTGAATGCAAAACTGACGCGCAGACGTTTTATCAAGGGGGTGATCTTCTCCGGCGCGGCCGCGACGACCGGCGCCGCGGGAGTCTACCTCGCCCAGGCGCAGTCCGGGCTGTCCGCCGCGGAGCGTCTGATCACCCTGAACGTCAACGGCCGCGACCGGCCGGTAGACGTTCTGCCCCAGGAGACCCTGGCCCATACATTGCGTTACCGGCTCGATCTGACCGGCACCAAGATCGGCTGCAATCGAGGCGAATGCGGCGCCTGCACCGTGCTCATCGACGGTGTGCCGAATTACTCGTGCTCGGTGCTGACGCATAACGTGAAGAACCGCACGGTGACTTCGATCGAGGGCCTCAAGGCCGCCGACGGCACGCTGCATCCGGTGCAACAGGCCTTCATCGACGAAATCTCGCCGCAATGCGGTTTTTGCACGCCGGGACAGATCATGTCCGCGGTGGCGCTGCTGAATGACAACCCGGCGCCCGACCGGCAGCAGGTGCGAATGGCCCTTTCGGGCAACCTGTGCCGTTGCGGCGCATACGAACATTACATAAACGGCGTCTTGCGCGCCTCGGGGCAACTGGCATGACTACGCATATAGGATTCGATTTCGTTCCGCCGGACGTTCCTGGCAAGGTCACCGGCGAGATCAAGTACGCTGAAGACTATCGCCGCGAAGGCATGGTCTTCGCGCGGCTGCTGACCAGTCCCCTGCCCGCGGGCAGGGTCGTCGGCATCGACGCCACCGAAGCGCTGCGCATGGACGGAGTGGTCGGCATCTTCACCGCCGCCGACCTGCCGCCGGTGGCGCCCCCGGCCAATCCGGCGCTCGCAGCCGACTACATCACTTACGTCGGCCAGCCGATCCTCGCCGTAGCGGCGACTACCGAAGAGATCGCGGAAACCGCCATTGAGCGAATCCGGGTGGAGTACGAACGCCGCCCCTTCGTCGTGGACCCGCTTAAAAGCCTTGCTCCGGGCGGCGCTACCGCCTACCCGGAAGGCAATGCCCTGGTTCCCGTCCAGGAAGCGGGACCGGACGGCACGACCATCAATACCGCCCGGGTCATGGACGTCAAGTGGCCCCAGGAAGCCATCGACGCCATGCGCGCCGGAAGCGAACCAGTCGGCGCCGAGTTCACGAGGGAATGGGAATTCGGCGATCTTGAAGCGGGCTTCGCCGAGGCGGCCGCCATCGTCGAGGAGCCCTTCGTCACCATCGGCTACCCGCACCACTCGCTGGAATCCCGGACCTGCATGGCTTACTGGGAAAACGGCAGGTGCTACTTCCACGGTTCCTCCCAGAGCCAAAGCGCCAACAACGCCGGACTGGCGCGCATGCTCAACATCGATCTCGCCGACCTGGTCTTCATCAATGAGGCCACCGGCGGCGGCTTCGGCTCCAAGATCGGTCCCTATCCCTACATGGCGATTACCGGCCAGTTCTCGCGTCAATTGAACCGGCCGGTGCAGTTGCGAATCACCCGGGAACAGGAGTTCTACATCGGCTCGGCCCGTTCCGGCATGCAAGGCTGGATCAAGGTGGGCGTCAAGGAGGACGGCAAGGTGTCCGCGGTGGATCTCGTCATCGTCAATGACGGCGGCATGACCGGCGGCGGCAGCGGCAATTCGTCGGCGCAGCACGTCACCGTTGCCTACCAGCCCGAGGCGATGCGATTCCGCCACATCTCGGTCTACACCAACACCACGCCGCGGGGCGCCCAGCGCGGTCCCGGCCAGAACGAAATGTCGGCCATTCTCGGTCCGGTCACCGACAAGGCGGCGGCTGCCGCCGGCATTGACCGGGTGGAGTTCCGCAAGGTCAACGCCCTCAACAGCGATGGCTTCCAGGGCGGCAGCCAGGGGCCCGTGACCAGCGCCTTCGTGCGTGAAGCCATCGACCAGGGCGAGCGGATGTTCGGCTGGCGCGAAAGGCTTGAGCAACCCAGGCGTAACGGCAGCAAGGTGCGCGGCCTCGGAGTCGGCATCGGCTATCACGGCGCCGGCGGCCGCGGCTACGACGGCCTGTTGCGAATGGACACCGACGGCATGCTGCACATCCATTGCGGCGTGGGCAATCTCGGCACGTATTCCTATGCGGCGACCTGCCGCGCCGCGGCCGAAGTGATGCAGATTCCCTGGGAGCGCTGCCAGATTCATCGCGGCCGCAGCGACCGGCATCTGCCGCACAGTTCGGGCCAGGGCGGCTCCAATACGGTGTTCACTCATAGCCGTGCGAACTGGGTTGCCGGTCAGGACATGATCGCCAAGATGAAGGAAATCGCCGCCACGGACCTCGGCGGCAGCGCGGACGATTACGAGATCGGAGGCGAGCGCGTGTTCGCAAGCGCCGACCCCGATACCGGACTCAGCTACGCGCAATGCGCCCAGCGCGCGATGGAACTCGGCGGAGCCTTCAGCGGGGAGGAATATCCCGACGACATCAATCCGCTGACCCAACTCGCGGTGCAGGGACTTGCCGGAAGCGGCCTGATCGGCGTCGCCAGGGACAACATTCCGGGCGTCGGACAGCCGCCGGGAGTCGTCGTCGGCTTCATCGAGATCGAACTCGATACCGACACCGGCAAGTACGATATTCTCGACTACGCCGCGGTCGCCGATTGCGGCACCGTGGTGCATCCGAAGAACTTCGACAACGCCATGCGCGGCGGCGCGGTCTGGGGCGTCGGGCTGGCCGCTCTCGAGCGCCATGTATACGATCCGCAGAACGGACTGCCCGCCAACGTCGGCCTGTATCAGAGCAAGCCGCCGACCATTCTCGACGTGCCGGTGGACACCCAGGCAGCCGCGGTGAACATTCCGGACCCGCAGAACCCGGCCGGCGGCCGCGGTATCGGCGAGCCGACCCAGGGCGCCGCCTGCGCCGCGTTGGCTTCCGCCATAACCGATGCCCTCGATGGACATTTGTTCAATTCCGCGCCGATCACGACGGACATGATCGTCAATCATCTGGCGGGGAATTCCTACAGCACCCAATCCCTGAAAACCAACACATTCTGAGGTCTCGATATGCCATCACATGACGTAATGCCGAATATGGAGCTGTACCAGCCGGTAATGCTGGAAGACGCTCTTGAGATCGCCGACCGCCTCGGAGAACGGGGCTGGCTGGTAGGCGGAGGTCAGGATACCTACGGTTGGTTGAAGGATCGCGCCAAATCCGTCGATGCGCTCATCGACCTGAGCGCCATCGAATCTCTGCGCGGCGTACGCCAGGACGGCGATACGCTGGAAATCGGCGCGATGACCACTTTGACCGAAGTGACCAACGACCCGCTGATCCGCGAACATTTCTCACTGCTCGCCGATGCCGCGGCGATCGTCGCGAGTCCGCAGATCCGCAACATCGGCACGATCGGAGGCAATGTTTCCCAGGATGTGCGGTGCTGGTATTACCGCCGCGGTCTGTCGTGCTATCGGGCCGGAGGCAACTTGTGCTACGCCGACACGCCCCAGGCCATGAACCGCGAACATTCGCTGTTCGAAGGCAGCCGCTGCGTCGCAGCCGGCGCTTCCGACACGGCGCCGGCGCTGGTCGCGCTCAACGCCTCGATGGTGATCCGCAACAGCGGCGGCGAACGCGAGGTCTCGGCGGAAGACTTTTTCGTCGGTCCCGCGCGGGACATCCTCAACACGACGATCATGCGTCCCGGCGATATCCTCACGGCGATCCGGCTGCCGGCCGACTGGCGCGACGCCACTTTCTACTTCGAGAAAGTCGCCGACCGCAACGTGTGGGATTTCTCGCTGGTCAGCATCGCGGCGGCTTTTCGCGTCGAAGGCGGCAGCATAGCCGGGGCCAGCATCGTCTGCGGCGCGGTGCAGACCACGCCGCGCCGCCTGCGCAACGTGGAAAACGCCGTGACCGGGATGAGCAAGGACATGGCTACGGCGGAAGCGGTCGCGCCGATGTCCACGGCGGGCGCGCGAGCGCTGGCCCACAACGGGTTCAAGATTCCTTTGATGCAGAACCTGGTGAAACGGGCTATCGCCGCCTGAGGTTTGGCGGCTTCGATCCGTCGGCGGCGATTTCGTAGACTGCTTCGATCCAGGCGGGGGAGTCGTTCAGGTTTGGCAGGAGGATCAGTTCTTCGCCTCCTGCCTCGATGAATTGTTCGCGGTATTCGCGTCCGATTTCGTGCAAGGTTTCCAGGCAGTCGGTCACGAACGAAGGCGTGGCCACCGCTACGCGCTTCTTGCCACTGGCGAGCAATTCCAGTAAATGCGCGTCCAGATAGGGCTTGATCCACTCGGAAGGCCCGAATCGCGACTGGAAGGCCGAGGACCAGAAGTCTGTCCGCCAGCCGAGCGCCTCCGCCAGGTTTCGGGAAGTCGCCATGCACTGGGCGCGGTAGCAGCCCCGATTTTTCTCTCCGATAGCGTCGCAGCAGGCGCCGAAGTCGCAGCATCCACCCGTATCCGCCTTGCGGATTTGCGCTTCGGGAAGCCCGTGGTAGCTGAAAACCACATGGTCTGCTTCCGCATCGGCCAAATTCGCGTCGATGACCTCGGACCAGGCGCGGACAAAAGCCGGCGTTTCGAAAAAATCTTCGATAAAGCGAATTTTCGGCGCCTTGCGCCACTGTCTCGCCGCCGCGTTCACCGCGTGAATCGCCGAAGCCGTCGTTGCCCTCGCGTATTGCGGATACATGGGCAGCACCAGGATTTCATCGCGGCCTTCACGCTCGAGTTCGGACAAAGCGTCGGCGATAAACGGCCTGCTATAGGCCATGCCGATGCGCACCGCCACGTCGGAACCGGCCGCATCGAACCTTTCCTGTACGCCGCGTCTGACCCGCTCGGAATAAACCTGCAAAGGCGACCCCTCGTCCATCCAGATTCCGGCGTAATCTCGGGCGGTGCGCGGCGCCCGCAACGGCAGGATGACCAGGTTTCGCAATAGCCACAGACCGATCGGATTGATGTCGAAAACGAACCGGTCGGCGAAGAAACAACGGTAGAACTTGCGCAGTCCCCTGGCCGTGGGCTCCGCCGGCGTTCCCAGATTGATCAGCAATACGGCTTTGGACATGACTCGGCTGGACTAAAGGATACCGGCGAAAAAGTCCTGCGCATTTTAGCCTCAATCCGGTAATCTTGCGTTGTTCTTGATTGGCTTTTCAACAGTCCCGCCAAGGAGACATTTCATGTTACGCACAGCTTACCTGTTTGGTTTGGCTATATCGCTGTTTTCCTTCTATCCGGCGCACGCTCAGGACAGCGGCCTGGTCGCCGACGGCGCCGAGGTCGTCGAGGTTCGTGGCGGTTTCGGTTTTCTCGAGGGACCGGTGACCGACCGCACCGGCGATCTGTATTTCACCGATATCAATGCGAATCAGATCTGGCGTTATAGCGCCGGCGGCGATTTCGAGGTCGCCATCGAGCCGAGCAACCACGCCAACGGACTGACGCTGGATCTTGACGGCGCGCTGTTGATCTGCGAACAGTCCGCCCAGCGAATCACTCGCAGGGAGGCCGACGGCAACCTGAGCGTGGTTGCCGAAAGCTACGATGGGGCGCCTTTCAACAGCCCGAACGATCTCTGGGTCCACCCGGACGGCTCGATCTATTTCACCGACCCGCGATACCGCTTCCCGGAAGGGCCGCCTTCGCAGCCCGGCGAGTATGTCTATCGCATCTCTCCCGACCGCCAGAGCGTAACCGCTCTGGTCACCGATATTCCGAAACCAAACGGCATACTGGGAACCGAAGACGGCCGCGTTCTGTATCTGGCGAGCACCGAAACTCGCAAGATCTACCGTTTCGACATTGCGGCCGATGGCGCGCTCGAAAACCGAACCGAGTTCGCCGATCAGGGTTCGGACGGCATGACGCTCGACGAGTTCGGCAACGTCTATCTGACCTGGGGCGGCGGCGTCAGCATCCGCAATCCCGACGGCGAGGAAATCGAGTTCATCGAGACCCCGCAGAATCCGGCCAATGTCGGCTTCGGCGGCGCGGACGGCCGCACCTTGTACATGACCGCTCGCACCAGCCTTTATTCATTGCGAATGAACGTCACGGCAAGCCGTTAGTTTTCTGGCTAAATCCGAAATTATGGGTACTTTGGTAACAGAAACCGTGATAGACTCGTCTCACTTTGAAATACCTGAACGAATCAAGCAAACAGCATCATTCAACGAGGACCAGAACGTGAAAAAAATCATGTTTACGGCCATTTGCGCCTTGCTCGCAGGTTCGCCCGTGTTCGCCGGCGAGCGCGTAGGCGATTTCTCCCTGATCGATCATCAGGGCGTATACCACCATATGGCCTGGTACGACGATCAGGAAGCCATCGTATTGCTGCCTCACGCCAATGACGCGACCGATTCCTCGGCGCTGGCGTCCTTGCAGGAACTGCGTTCCCGATATGAAGTGCAAGGCGTGGTATTCATGCTGCTCAACCCCGGCCTCGACGCCAGTCGCGACGCGGTGCGGGCTGAAGCCGAACAGGCGGGCATCGATCTGCCCATCCTGATGGACGACACGCAACTCGTCGCGGACATGCTCGGCATGACTCGCCTCGACGAGGCCGTCGTTTACGATCCCGCAACCTTTGAAGTGCTGTATCGCGGTGAAGCGGATTCGTCCCTCGCGCAAGTCCTCGATCGGGTTCTGGACGGCGAAAGCATCGAATTGACCGTTGCCGCCACCGACGGTGCGGCGATTTCCTATGGCAACCTCGAAGCTCACGGCGAGCTTTCCTACGAGCACGACATCGCTCCGATCATCGCGGAGAACTGCGCCGAATGTCACCGCCAGGGCGGCATCGCGCCGTTCGCCATGGACAGCAAGCTGGCGGTCCAGGGCTGGTCGCCGATGATCCGCGAAGTCGTGTTGACGCGCCGCATGCCTCCAGGCCAGATCGACAACAAGGTCGGGCACAAGATGCGCAACGAAATGAATCTGGCCGACGGGGACATGCAAAAACTCGTTAGCTGGATCGACGCCGGCGCGAATACCGAAAGCGAGACCGACCCGCTGACTCAACTGGAATGGCCCGACACCAAGTGGACGCTGGCCGCAATGCTCGGCGAGCCCGATCTGGTAATCGAAGTACCGCCGCAGAGCATTCCGGCAACCGGAGTGGTCGATTACATGAACATTCCCATCGACCTCGGTCTGACCGAAGACCGCTGGGTACGCGGCTCCGAGGTCGCGCCGGGCGCGCCGGAAGTGCTGCACCACATCATCACCACCGTGATTCCGCCTGAAGGCCGCAGGAACGGATTCGACCTGTTCATCGAAGCTATCAACAGCCTGCCCGAGGAACGCGCGGTTGCGATTCGCACCGAAATATTCGCGGCCATGGCGGCCGGCGAGGAACCGGACATCGACGAAATTTTCGCGCGCAACCCGGACATCGACGTCGGTTCGCTGCTCGGCGGCGGCGACCCCGATCAGGGCTCTGTCGCGGGCTACGCTCCGGGCAACAGCTTCTCGCTGAATCCCGAAGGCGTCGGCGGCTTGCTCAAGGCGGGCTCGAGACTCAACCTGCAGATGCATTACACCACCTCAGGCAGGGAAACCGTCGACGCTACGGAAATCGGCGTGTACTTCTACGATGAAGGCTATGTGCCCAACGAGCGCATGTCCGGCGGAGTCGGCAATGCCTTCACCATCGACATTCCGGCTCAGGCCAAGGACCACGAAATGCAGCTCGTGACCTATGTGCCGGAAGAAGCCGAAATCTACTCGCTGATGCCGCACATGCACTTCCGCGGCAAGCGCATGGCGTTCACGGCGCGTTATCCGGACGGATCCGAAGAACTGATCCTGTCGGTTCCGGCCTACTCCTTCAACTGGCAGTTGAGCCACGAACTCGAAACGCCGTTGCGGGTACCGGCCGGCACCCGGATCGTCGCCACCGGCGCCTTCGACAACTCCTCCCAGAACGACTTCAACCCGGACCCGAACATCGAGGTCCACTGGGGCGAACAAAGCTGGGAAGAGATGTTCATGGGCTTCTATAGCTGGAAAAACATCGACCAGACCGGCTCCGAATAAGTCCGCCGCAAACCTGGCAAGACAAGAAAGGCGAGCATTGCTCGCCTTTCTTTTTGGGCCTGATTTGATTACTGCCGCGGCGGGGGTGGGGTCCAGTCGCAGCCTGGGCAGTCGGGGTTTACGCCGTTTTCTTCGAGGACTTCGAAGATGAAGTCGCGCCAGGTTTCGTTGGGTTGCCAGACGGTGTTCATGTCGGCCTTGGCCTGGTCTACGGGTATGTCTTCGTTGATCACGCGATAGAGGAAACTGAACGCCGTGGCGCGGGCGTTGACCTGGCAATGGAGCAAGGTCTTGCGGCCCTCGTTTCGCACCATGGAGTCGGCGAAAGCGTAATACTCGCTCGGGCGCGGATTCGAGAAGTCCACCGGAATCTGCATGTATTCCATGCCCAGGCCTTTCACGACGAGATCCGCATCGGGCAAGGCGTTGGGATTGTTGGTGAAGGCGATGTAGACCACCCGCTCGAAGCCGTTGTCGGCGATCGCCTGGAACTGTTCCCGGGTGGGCTGCCCCGCGCTGGCGAAACTCGCGCTGTATTGCCGGAAGTTGGTGATCTCGGTAAGCGCGGGATCGACTTCTTCAAGCGCCATGCCGGAATTCCAAAAAAGTGTGCTAGCGAGCAGTGCAAATAGTTTCTTCATAGTGGTTTCTCACCCTCCCAGCGCCAGGAAGTTAAGGAATTCGCGGCGATTCTTGGGGCCGTAGGTCAGGAAGCTGGGTTGGGGATCTTCCAGATAGGCAAGCTTTTCCGTCGCCACGCGGTCGTTGGCCGTCAGGCCGCGGATTTCGTCCTCTTCGATGCCGTAAGGCCCAGCCGCGTTCAGCCCGAATATCTTGCGCCGGATTTCATCGGTGATTGCCGGATAACCGTAGCGCTCCTGGTATTCCTCGCTGATCTGGAAGGTGCGGAATGCCTGGATCTGATCCTGGGGCGAGCCGTACCAGATCGAATCGGTGCCCCAGAGCACGTTATTCTCGCCGCAATAACGCAACAACTTGCCCATGGCGTGTGCCGCGTTGTCCGGGTCGCGCATCAGATAACGCCAGGTGCTGCCAAGCTCGGCGTAAACGTTTGAGTTTTGTCCGACCTCATTGTCGATCAGCGACTGGACCAGGGTGTCTATGCCGTCCCGGCCGGCGCCTTCGACGAATTCCTCTTCGCGTACGCCGGTCACGAAGCCCGAGTGATAGATCAGGAAGTTCATGTCGGGATACATCTTCGCGACGACGCCGATGTCCGAACATTGGCTATGCTCGTAGGACTGCGGCCCGAAGGGCAGGCCCTTGTGAATACAGATATTGCGCACGCCGAGCCGCTGCGCGCGTTCGATCATCGCCATGCCGACGTCATCGTGCAGGAAATAGCCGTTGCCGCCGGGGCCGTATTGGGTATAGGTCTTGAACGCGGAGATGTTCCAGTTCTCGGCCAGTTCGTCCATGGCTTCCAGGTCGCCGTCCTGGTTCGGATTCACCCGGCCATGGATCATCAGTCGCTTGCTGCCTTCGAGTTCGGAGACGATGCGGCGGGTCTGATCGGCGTCCTCGATCGTGACCGGCTCGTTTTCGCGGGTGGAAGGGACGAAGGACAGCACCATGATGTCGGTGTCGCTGTCGAGAAACACGTCCTTGATGAACTCGCTTTCGCTCAGGCAATTGAGATAGGACCGGTCGCCGGGTTCATCGGCGAGTTCACAGGAGGCTTTCGCGAAACCCGAATAAGGCCGTGCGTTCGGCGGCTGGCGCCGCAGCCAGTCGCCTTCGGGATTCACGTAATGTCCCTGCACGTCGAAAATGAACTCGTCGCCGCCGACTTCGGCCAACGCCGAGGCTTCATCCAGGGCGCTTTCGTCGCGCAATTCGAAGAATCCGCCGCGCTTGCCGGCAAAGGCATTGGCGGTGTTCATGGCCATCAGCGTACTCGCCGCGCCACATGCCGAAACGAGGAACTTGCGGCGGGTCTGCCTCTTGTGCCTGGACAACTCGCCCGCCCTTTCCAGCGCCAGGCGATTCGCCTTTTCATTGGTGGGGGAAAGGGGAACCGGCTCGAACTCGCCGTTCGAGGTGGAATCGATCTTGATCGGTAGTCTTACGCCATCTCTATCCAGTTTGTCCATTTGCGGGGACCTCATCAGTTCGGGGGTTGCAGCACCAGTTTCTCGTACAGGACAGTTTCGATCTTATCGCGGGAATAGAACGCGGGGAATACCTTGTCGTTCGCCCACAATTCGAAAAGATTATCGTACAGCGGACTGTCGGGATCGCCAACCTGTCCCGGCGTATTCATGCCGAGCGTGTTGTCCCAGTCGCGCGTGTCGACGAATATGCGGAAGGAGGCGCCGCTCGTCTGATTGTCGCCGCTGCCGGTATTGCCGAGGGTGTAGCTGTTGCCGCCGCGCGGCAAGGGGCCGACGTTGAGTCTTGCGCGCATTTCCTCGTTCACCGCCGGGGCCAGCGGATGACGAATCAGGGCGTGCTTGTAGTTCTCCTGTCCGTAGACCCAGTCTTCCATGTCCGCGCCAAGCTTGACCGTGAGCGTGTCCACCGCCTGGGCCAGGGTGTCGAGCAGAAATGCGTCTCTTCCGGCGATGGGATCGTCGCCGAAATCGCCGTCGGGGGCGAGCAGCATGTCGATCGCCGTCTTCATGCCGACGCGTAACAGGGGCCGGGCTTCTTCCGGCACCTTGAGCAGATCGATGTTGTCGAGCAGTTGCCGCTCGAACGCCACGTAGATGCCGGCCTCGACGGAATCCGCGTCGAGCGTGAAATTCCAGTCGAGCAGCCGGCGGCGAGCCTGTTCCACGCGCTCGTCTCCGGCGCGCAAGGATTGCAGCATCGGTACCAGGCTGCGGGCCGGAATCGACAGGTAGTCGTGCTGCAGCCGGATCATGTCCATCATGTTGAACTTGCGTCCGGAAGCGAGCACTTCCGACCCGCGCGCCCAGCGATAGGGATCGGTCCAGGTGTAGGAGATGGCGTCGAGATAGGGATAGTCCGGCGGCGTGTAATTGCTGTTGGAAGTCTCGATATAGCCTCGGTCGGGATTGTATTCATTGGGCTTCGCCTTGATCGGCAAATAGCCGTCCCATTCATAGCGCCCGTCGCCGGGCACAGGCACCAGGCCGCTGAAATTGCGGCGGATCGGCGCGATGCCTACCGCCTGCCAACCGATATTACCGTCGCGGTCGGCCCAGACCATGTTTTCGCCGGGGATATTGCTGTAGTTGGAAGCTTCGCGAAACTCTTCCCAGTTGCGCGACTGGTTCATGCGCAAGGAGGCGAGATAGGGCGCGCCGCCGAATTCCATCCAGGCCGGGCGCACGGCATAGGCCAGATTGCGTTCGGCGTCTGCAAAGGTAACCGGGCCGTGGCGGGTGTATTTCAGTTCGACGGTAGCCGGATCGCCGCCCTTGACCTCGATGGTCTCCTCTATGACCCGCATCGTTTCCCATTGGCCCTGGAAGCGATATTGATCGGGATTTTCGGGATTGGTTTCGTAGACCAGCAGATCCTCGCCATCGGTGTTGAACACGGTCAGACCCCAGGCGCCGTATCCGTTGTGGCCGATGGAAATGCCGGGAATCTCCGGCTCGCCGCCGCCGATCACGTTCCAGCCCGGCCCGATCAGATGCGCCCAATAGCGCAGCGAAGGCACCGACTGCGCACGATGGGGATCGTTGATCATCATCGGCCAGCCGTCCTGGGTGAGATCGCCGCTGACGACCCAGTTGTTGCTGCCGATGTCGTCGATCGAGCGTTCGGCCAATTCGCGCTCTTCGTCGAGAATCACCTCGGCGAGTTGATTGAACGCGTCGTCGTCGGCCCTGTGCTCGGCAAGCGCGATGTCTTCGGGCTCGAAGCGGATCGAATCCCGATAGGCGTTGTACAGGCCGAGAATGTCGTTTTCCAGCAAGGAATCGCAATCGATCAGCGGGTCCAGCGACAGGTCCGGCTCATGGGGGTGGAAATATTGCAATTCCTTTACCCGCTCTTCCCCGATCAGGCATACCGCGCGGCCGATTCGCAGTTCCGTGCCGATATTGCCGAGCAGGCCCTGGTGACGCGAAATCACCACTTCCTCGGTCCAATGCCGAGGCTGGATTCCAAGCAGATGGAAAGGGAGCGACAATGCGTCGGGGTCCTCAAGCGCTTCGTCGATATAGGCGTTCACGCCATGAACGAAGGAGGTGATGATGTCGACTCCGCGGGGGTGGTAGTGGCTCATCTCGGAACCCATGTCACCGCGAAACTTGAACAGACGCGTACCATGATCGCGGGCGATGGCGCGGGGGCCGAGAATTTCCGCCGTCGTACCGGTAGCCTGGGCGCGCCAGATTTCGAACTGGAACAGCCGGTCCCGCGCGGCGTTGTAGCCCTGGGCAAAGAACAGGTCGTGTTCGGTTTCGGCATAAATGTGGGAAATGCCCCATTTGTCCTTGAGAATCTCCACCGGCCGGTCGAGGCCGTCGACGGTGAGAGTCTCCTGGGCATGCAGCACGGAAGCGCCCAGCATGAGCGGCGCGAGTATTGGAAACAGCAATTTCTTCATCGTTACTTTCTCCGGTTTTGCAGTTCGCGCAGCGCCATCAGCGCCTCTTCCGCCCGCGCCGCCGGCACGAACACATGATCGTGGAAGTACGCGGCGACGACATTGGCGCTGATGCCTTGCCGAGCCAGGCAATCGGTGATCGCCGCGGTCAATCCGACCGAGTCCAATGCCGAATGAACCGTCAGGCTGATGCAACGCATTACCGGACCATAGCGGAAGCCATGGCTCTCCGCCAGAGAGCGTTCCAGCACCAGGCTCAGGCCCTCTTCCTCCCTGAAAGTCGCCAGCACGGGCAAGTCGGCGACCGCTTCTTCCTGTTCATGGGCTACGGAGCAGAAAACGAATTCATCGGGCAACAGCCGCGGTTCCATCGCGGCGAGCAATTGCCGCAAGTCCCTGCCGCCGTTTGCCTTCACCGGGTCTTACTCCGGCGGCTGTTGCTGCGTTTCGGCAATTCGCTTGTTGTTGATCTCATTCGCCCGCTGCCAGGCTTCGCGTTGCATGCAGCGGTCCGCGTATTCCCGGAAAGTCGGCCGCTCTTCAAGGGTGCCGAACTGGATGCCCCAACTCAGATGAGAACCGAGATACACATCCACTGCCGTGAATCGATCTCCACATACCCAGGAACCGTTGCCCAATGCCAGTTCGACTGCGTTCAAGGTGTCCTCAAGGCTTCCGTATCCCAGCGACATGCTGCTTTCGGGCGCGGATTCCCACTTCATGGACTTTGCCACGAGCGCCTGCTCTACCGGCCCGGCGGCAAAGAACATCCAGCGATAGAAGTTCGCCAGAGCCGCGGACCCTTCCGGCATCAGGCCGCTATCGGGATACTCGGCCGCCAGGAAAGTACATATTGCCGGGCATTCGGTAATCACTGCGCCGTCATGAACGAGTGCGGGAACCTTGCCCATCGGGTTTATTCGCAGATACTCGGCCGATTTCATGGGTTCGCCGTAGTCCACCCAATGCGTTTCATAGGGCTCGCCCAGTTCTTCCATCATCCAGTGCGCGATCCGGCCGCGTGACATGGCATTGGTGTAAAAATCGATCTTTGCCGTCATTGAGAACTCCTTGCCTCCGTTAGCAATCGTTGATGAATCCATAGCGCCAGCAGCGCCATGGGAATGTACGCCAGGCCGAGGTCCAGCACCAGGAACCAGACCGGCGCGGGAATCATGAAGGCGTTGGCAATGCCGCCAAGCAGAAAAAGACAGCCGACGGGCAACGCCGCCATTCGCGGCTGCCGAACCGCCACCAGGCAGGCGATGAGGCAACCGGCGAGCGTTCCGCCCGCGTGGGCGACGAACGGGAAAATGAAATGTTGCGGACCGAACAGGTCTGCTGCGGCGCTGATGCTGTCGGGATCGGTGACGTCAACGCCGGCCGGCGCAGGAATGATTTCGCTGCCGACAATAATCAGTCCCAGGTTTACGATCGAGCCCCCGGCCGCTCCGGCGACTATCGCCAAAAACAGCCTCAGGAACGATTTCATCCGCTGCGGCTCAGCGTGAAACTCGAGAAGGGCTGCAAGTCGTCGATGACGTCGAGGCCCATTTCCGGCAGCCACGCGAACTGCCTGATCCCGATGCTGTCCGGCTCCACATCGACGATGGTAAAACCGTTCTGCTCCAGCGGCTTGACGCGCTCTTCGACTTCGAGGTCGACAGGTACCCGGGGCTCGATGCCCCGCGCTCCGCTCGGCCAGCCGGTTCCTGTGCTGATCGGGCCGGCGAGAATCGTTTGAATGGGGTTTTCGAACACTGCGCCGCCGCTGCGATGAATCAGGCCCGAGCCGATCGCGTGCAGGTCGCCGGAAATCATCAGCGCGATACGTTCGTCCTGTGCGGAGATGGAGGAAAGAATGCGCTGATGCTGGGAAAACCAGCCGCTTTGCCAATAAGGCTTGGGATTTTCGAGGCCAAGCGTGCCGTCGGGCTGGAGAAAGTCCGGGTACCACTCGCCCCATTTGCCGGCGGTCCAGCCCATGGGCGTAGACGGAATGTGGATCAGGTGGCGGGCGGCCGATTCGTCGGCAGTGCGGCCCGCCATCCAGCGTTCGGCCTGCTGTTCGACGAAAACGCTTGTCGGCCCGGCGACGGAAATGAATCTGCGGCAGTCGTAGAGCAGCAATTCGAGCAGATTTCCCCAGCGATACGAGCCATAGGATTCGCTTAGGCCATCGCTCCGGGAGCCGGCCAGATGAGCGGGCCGATTCGATTCCGGCAGATATTCGGGAAAGTAGAGCGATTGCTGCGCCCGGCCGAGCTGGGCGGTGAAATTGCGCGGCGGAAAGGTGAAGACTTCGTCGGTGCCTTCGTCGTTCTCGAAATAATCGTGGTCGTCCTGGGTCAGGATCAGCGGCACCGAGCGGAAGTCAGTCGCGTACAAGGCGCCGAGTTGCTCGTCGAGGCAGCCGGTCAACGTGGTTTCGTTGGGCGAGCCGAACACGGGCAGGTCTTCGTCGAAACTGCCGTACTTGCCCCAGATGAATTCACGGGATCGTCGGGCGGCTTCGCTGTTCCAGCGCCGGGCGATGGTCTGGTCCCAATACACCTGGTCGCCGATGCCGACGGCGAGGTCCGGATTGAAGCTTAATGCGCGCAGCAACATGCGGCGGCGCGTGCTGACCGGCAGATAGCGCCAGACTCCGTTTTCGGTTACCGCGTCGTCCGGCCCGCCGGCACAGGTATAGACCAGCATGCGGAAACTCTCGGCGGGCGCATTCGGCGCGGGCGTGGTGCGCAGCGGCCAGGATTCGGCCAGCGCGGCGCCTCCTTCGCGCAACTGCAACTCGTATTCCCGGGCGCTTTCGAGCCCGTCGGCGGTAAACGACCAGAAGCGCCCGATCGTGTCGCCGGGGCGGCCGGGAATTTCCCGCGAGCCGATGCGCAACACCGGATTTTGCCTCGTATCGGCAAAGGAGACCTTGAGCAGGATGGTGTCGTGACTGGCGAGTGGAATGAGATGGCTGATGTCGCCGCCGCCCCAGTTTTCGGCCGCCGCGAGGCGTCCGCCCATCAGCGCCGAGGCCGATACGACGCCGCCGTACTGAAGGAATTTCCTGCGGTGCATGTTTCGCCTCCGTCGTTCGCCGGGCCAGTCCGGGCATTCGGGGCAATCCTAACATAACGAATGGCGCTGACCAGCGGTCGGAAAATCGCTACAAAATTACTTGCTGTAATGATTCGCGTAGCCGTTAATTGCGGGGGCACCGCCCAAGTGCGCGTAGAGGATTCTGGCGCCGGCCGGGAAGTAATCCTTGCCGACCAGATCGATCAATCCCTGCATGGATTTTCCTTCGTAAACGGGGTCGGTAATCATGCCTTCGGTGCGGGCCGCGAGCCGCATGGCGGCGCTGGTTTCCTCGCTGGGCACGCCATAGGCCGGGTAGGCATAGTCGGGATTGATATGGATGTCCTCATCGAGAATTTCCCGATCGAGTTCGATCAGCGCGGCGGTGTTGCGGGCGATACGCGTAACTTGCGCGCGCGTCTGGTCGACAGTGGCCGAAGCATCGATGCCGATCACGCGGCCTGCGCGGCCGTCGACCTTGAAGCCGACGATCATGCCGGCCTGGGTCGAACCGGTTACCACGCAAACGATGACGTAATCGAAACTGAAGCCAAGCTCGGCTTCCTGGGCGCGCAACTCCTCGGCGAAACCGACGTAGCCGAGGCCGCCGAGCTTGTGTTCCGAAGCGCCCGCCGGAATCCCGTAGGGAACGCCGCCGGCGTCGCGCACCTCCTGCATCGCTTCCTGCCAGGAATTGCGGATACCGATGTCGAAGCCGTCGTCGACGATGCGCGAATCTGCGCCCATCAGCCTTGAGAGCAGAATGTTTCCCACGCGGTCGTAAACGGCGTCTTCAACGGGGACCCAACTTTCCTGCACCAGCCGGCAGCGCATGCCGAGCCTGGCCGCGGTGGCCGCCACCAGCCGCGTATGGTTCGACTGCACACCGCCGATCGAAACCAGGGTGTCGGCGCCGCTGGCGATCGCATCGGGCACGATGTATTCGAGCTTGCGCAACTTGTTACCACCGAGGGCCAGGCCGGAATTGCAGTCTTCGCGCTTGGCCCAGATCTCGACCTTGCCGCCGAGAGCTTCCGAGAGCCGCGGCAGGGGTTCGACGGGAGTCGGGCCGAAGGTCAGGGGGTAGCGTTCAAAGTTCTCAAGCAGCGACATGTTTCGACAATCCGCAAAATGTTGGGGATGCTATGATCCTGCAAGAGATTCACCACGGCAACTGAGGAGCAGGAATGTTTTCACGATTGGCAATCGGCATTCAAACTCGCGTACGACTGGCTTTCAACACCGCATGTCTTGGCGCCCTGACCTTGCTGGCCGGGTGCGATCCTCAAGACGCCGATGTGGTCGAATCCGGCGCCGAAAGAGTCCGCACGATCGGTGAAAGCGCCAGTTTCCGCGGCATCAACGGCATTCTCTTCGGGCCCGGCGGCGACCTCTACCTGACCTCCGTAGTTACGCCGGCCGTGGCGCGGGTCGACCCGGAAAGCGGCGAAATCCTCGACAACTGGGGCCTCGACGACGGCGCACAGTCGCCCGACGACCTGGCCTTCGGCCCCGACGGCTCGGTGTACTGGACCGACATCAGCCACGGCGACGTATCGATGCGGACGCCCGCCGGCGAGAACCGGGTGATCGCCTCGCCAGGGGTCGGCGTCAACCCGATTACCTTCTCGGACGACGGCCGGCTATTCGTCTCCCAGTGCTTCATGGACACGAACCTGTTCGAGCTCGACCCCGCCGGCGAGCAAGAGCCGCGGCTTATCCGCGACGACCTCGGGCCCGGCTGCGGCCTGAACGGCATGGACTGGGGTTCGGTCGACGGCAGGCTCTACGGGCCGAGGTGGTTCCGCGGCGAAGTCGTCAGCGTCGATGTCGATAGCGGGGAGATTGAGACAGTCGCCAGCGGCTTCGGGGTGCCGGCCGCTGTCAAGTTCAACAGCGAAGGCGTGCTGCACGTGCTCGATTCGCTTCGGGGAGAAGTGGTGCGCATCGGCGAGAGCGGGAGCAAGGAAGTCGTCGCCCGTGTACAGCCCGGGCTCGACAACTTTGCCTTCGACACGGACGACCGCCTCTTCATCTCGAGCTTCGCCGACGGCTTCATCGTCGAGGCCCTGTCGCCTGAAGAAAACCGCGTGGTGCTCGAGGGCGGCCTGAACATGCCCGGCGGCCTCGCGCTCATCGGTACCGGCGACGCGGCCAGGCTCGTGGTGGCGGACTTTTTCGCACTGCGCCGACTCGACCCGGAAACCGGCGATGTAACAGGGGTCGTGCGCGACGTGATCGGCTTTTCGGAAATCGGCACGTCGATGTCGGTCCACGCCACGGACGAAGGCCAACTTGTGCTGTCGAGCTGGTTCGACAACGCCGTCCGACTTTGGGACCCGGCCACGGACTCACTGGTTCAAATCTTCGGAGAGCTGGCGGCTCCCATTGACGCCGTCCAGTTCGAGGGCAACATCGTCGTCAGTCAGTGGGGCGCCGGCAACGTGATCTCCTTCTCGCCCGACAATCCCGAGGAGAGACGGGTGCTGGCGGAAGGTCTCTCGGGCCCGGCAGGATTGAGCGTTGCGAACGGCGTCCTTTATGTCGCCGACAATCTCGCGGGCGCTTTGCTCCGCATCGGCGACAGCGGCGCCGAGCCTGTAGCTGAGGGCCTCGACCAACCGGAAGGCCTCGCGGCCGCCAACGGTTCGATCTACGTCGTCGAGGCCGGCGCCGGCCGGGTGGTCGAAATCGATCCGGCGAGCGGCGAGTCGACGACAGTCACCGAGGGCCTCGAATTGCAGGTGCCGCCCAGCGGCGCCTTCCCGAACACGATGCTGTTCAACGGCATTGCGACCGACGGCGAGACCGCCTGGGTCGCGGGCGATGCCGCGAACACGGTCTATGTCATCGACCTCGACTGAGAATCCTCTGGAAACTTCATGGGAGGATGATCAACCGCCGATTTTTCCGCCATCGTCCCTGGTAATCATCACGGTGGCGGAGCGTGGGCGGGCAAGATCGCCTCCGGGCCCATATCCCATGTTGCCGGGCCAGTGGCTCGTGTAGCGCTCGGGCCGCCCGGCGCTGTCGGCCGGCGTGCCGGATCCGGGATGTTGAAAATTGACGAACAGCACACGACCGTCCGGAGTTTCCGCAAGACCGGTTATTTCCTGATCGACCGGTCCCACCAGGAAGCGTTTCAATTCGTTCGCCTGGGGTCGGGCGCCAAGATGCGTCACGACCTGCGTCTCGCCGTGGTCGAGTTCCAGAGACTCTCCGTCTCCGAGCCGTCCCGGCGCGGCGGCAAGCACCATCGCGTTTGACCGATCGGTCATTGCAGCGTCGTCGGTCCGGATCCAGCAGATATCGGTGCCGCTTCCGAATCCGATGCCGTCGGGGCTGGAAAAGTCCTGGTCCGCGGTGAGATCGGACAGGTTGATCAGGCTGGCGTCTGCATCGGACTCGGCGCCAAACAGGTAGATATCCCAGCGAAAGCCTGTCGCATCCGCGCCGTCCTCTGCCATGCGGAGGATGTGCCCGTTCACGTTGCCGCGTTGTACAGTCGAATCCTGTCGGCGATCCTCATAGGCGCGCGGATTCGCGGAATCGACGCCGAGGACGCCATCCCCATCGCTTAGCCGGCGGCCGCTGTTATTCGTGAGCGTGATGTACACGTCGCCATTGACCGGGTTGACCGTGCTCCATTCAGGACGATCCATACGAGTGGCGCCGGCGGCGTCCGCCGCAATCCGTGCATGCAACAGCGCATCGCCGTCGTCGGCGAACGGGTAACGGTCGTAGCCGGCAACGGCCGGGTTGTCCAGGTTCAACAGCAGCCATTCACCCGTGCCATCCTCGCTGAAACGGGCTGCATACAAGCGGCCGCTATCGAGGTACTTGGCGCCGGTTGCCATACGGTTCCCCGCCTCGGCATCCGCCGGATCCCAGTGCGCATCGGAAACGAACTTGAAGATGTACTCGCCCTGGGCGTCATCGCCCATGTACACGGCAAGCGGTTCCCCGCTTCGCGGCAGGGAAAACGCTGCCCCTTCATGGGCGAAGCGTCCCAGCGCGGTGCGTTTCCGGACGGTCGAATCAGGATCGTAAGGATCGATTTCAGTCATGTATCCCTGGCCGTTGATCTCGTGGCGGTAGTCGTCGCTGCCGTCGGAAGAGTCGCCCGTGACGCTCGTGTTCCAACGCCTGTGACGATCCGCATTTCCCGCTGCCGAATCCCACTGGTATGTCTGCGATGACCCCGGACGCCTGCCGTATCGCGCAAGCGCATAGTTTTCCGACTCCGTGCGGCGATCCGAATCCTCAGCGTCCCTGGCGAAAAACTCCGCCCAGTTCTCCTCGCCGGTAAGCAAGGTGCCCCAGGGCGTCTTGCCGGTCCCGCAATTGTTCACCGTTCCCCGGGTTTGGACGCCATCCGGTGAGAAAAGCGTTCTGAGCTTGGGGTGGCCGCGCAGTGGCCCGGCCAACTCAACGGGGGTGAGCGTGGTGATGCGACGGTTGAAGGGAGAATCCTGCACATAAGCAAAATGCCCCTGCTCGTCCTTCGAAATTTCCACCACAGTCACACCCATGGCTGCGATTTCAGTGTCAACCTCGCTCGCCGGGCGCGGCGCTGCGGAGGCGCCATCGGGATGCAGGAATTCCTGCGACACCCATTCATTATTGATGGCCAGCAGAGCACGATCGCCGGCACTGGATGCCGGCCTGCCGTTCGCGGACAAACCAAAATACTCCATGCCGTCGTGCCAATCGCCGCAGCGCCGGTCGTAGTCGGAATTGTCGCCATCGTCGCGATAACTCCCGACGCCGGCGAACAGCGGATCGCCGACCGCGATCAAGACCCGCGCGGTATAACCCGGCGGCACAACCAGCGCGTCGGCAACAGATTTGGAAACCGGTTCGAACTCAAGCGCCGGAACGCCGACACTGTCGAGCTCTGACCGGCGCGTCCCGTCAGCCGCGCATCCGGCAAACGGCAAAGGCCCGAGACCGGCTGCAGCAATGGCGCCGGCCGATGCCATCAAGAACTGCCGGCGCCGCAGTCGGGCATTTACTACATCGTCGATGGTGGGGTTGTCGCTATCGTTGGAATCTTCTTCGTAATGCATCTTGGTTCATCTCCATGCACTCGCCGGAACTTACGCGAGCCGGGATCCATTCGGTACGGGACTGTCGGGTCTGGCCAGCACGACCGCTCCGTCGGGGCGATAGAAACCCGTTACCAGGCATTCGGACATGATGGGCCCGATCTGTTTCGGCGGGAAATTGGTAACCGCCACCACCTGGCGTCCCACCAGTTCCTCGCTGGTGTAAAGATCGGTGATCTGCGCGCTCGATTTGAGAATGCCGACTTCGGGTCCGAAATCGACTTGCAGAATGTAAGCGGGTTTGCGCGCTGTGGGAAACTCGTCGGCCTTCAATACCGTGCCGATGCGTATTTCAACTTTTTCGAAGTCACTCCAACTGATCGTGTTTCCTTTCGACATCTGACTTTCCTCACTTATCTCCCCGGTACAATCTTGCGCACCCAGCCGTCGCCCTTGGTCAGGGCGTACAATTCTCCTTCCGAGTCGATTCCCAGCCGCAGATCGGCGCGCATGCCGCTGCTATAGGTATTCGGGTGTCCTAGCGTCTCAGCGATATTGTGCTCCTCGCCATCGATAAAGACGCGCAGTTCCCGGATCGGCGCGGGGTCGCCGGGGGTCAGACCCTCGCTTTCAATGTGGAAAATCCTGCCGTTGACCAGATCGGCGAACACGTACTTGCCGTACAGTTCGGGTATGGACTCGCCACGATAAACATAACCGCTGCCGATGGCCCTGCCTTCATCGTGGTCGTATTGCGCCACCGGATATTCAAAGGTCCCCTCGTCTTCGGGCCTGGGATAAACCGGATTGGGCCGAACGCCGCCGATCCCGAATGCCGTGGCAAAAGTGCCTTCGCGCAGCCGCCAGCCGTAATTGGCGCCGGGTACGCCGATATTCACTTCCTCGATCTGGGTTTGCCCGATGTCGTTGATGTATAGCGTTCCGTCGTTGTCGAAGGAGAAATGTTGCGGATGGCGCAGCCCCCAGACCCAGATTTCGGGCGCGAATCCTTCCGTGTCCACGAAAGGATTGTCCGGCGGAATGCGATATCGCGCACTACCGCCGAGAGGATTGATGCGCATGATCGAAGACAGCGGCTCGCTCATTGACTGGCCGTATTCGCCTGGATCGTTGGCCCCGCCGCCGTCTCCGAGGCTGGCGTACAACATGCCGTAATCGTCATCGCCGGGCGCCGCCGCGGGATTGAAGGCGAGATTGCCTATATTGTGATTCTCGGCGAACTGACCGATGCGGAATACTTCCCGCGAAGCGCCGCTGAACGCATTGGCGCCCGGATCGTCCACGATCCATTCGCGGATCACGCTTTCGTGGTTATCGGAATCTTCCTCGAGATAGTCGGCGACGCCACTAACGGACGTGGCGCTATAGGCGGTATAGAACCTGCCATGGCCGGGAGCGCCGGTGCGGCCGAAGTCGGGATGGAAGGCGAATCCCAGCAGACCCGTCTCATTGGGAAACATCGAATCGTCGAAGGCCACGTCCTGTTCGCGCATGTCCAGAAATACATGCGGGCCGCCCCCATCGGCATCGATAAGGTAAAGAACCCCGCGCAGGTCGTTGACCGCCAGGCGGCCGGATCCGTCTGGAAGGGGCTGGAGATATTGAATTCGGGCGTGGGCGTCGGAAGTTCGCGGCGCCGCGGAAGAATCCGCCAGACGCGGCAATTGAACGAAGTCTTCCAGCGCGACCGCGATGTCGCTTTTTTCGATCCGCCCGGGAATCGGGTCCGCCAGCGGCTCGGGCGGAGGCTGCTGGGCCAGGACCGGCATGCACAGGCAAGCCGTGATGCACGGCAATCGGAAAAATTTCATGGCTGGATCCTCGGCGCCTTCCCGGGCGCGAGGATAACTTAACGAAAAAGACCGGATGATTTCAATCTCGGGCGGGGCTTGACGACATGATCGCTCGGGTTAGACTGAACGCCTCACGCTGCTGTTCGTGTTCTGAGGGAGTTAACCAGTGCGCCGATCCACGATTCTGACGATTGCCGGCATTTCCGCGGCAAGCATTCTGTTACTGGCCGCCTGCCAGACGCCGCGGTTGAATCTGTTCCGCTATGGCGAACCGGGGACGCCGCTGGCGGTAGGCGACGAAGTAAAAATCGATTTTTTCACCAACGAGATGAACTTCAATACCGGCGTCGCGCTCGATGCCGGCGCGGGCTATGCGCTCGACATCACCATCCTGAGCGCATGGATCGACCGCGATATCGATACCAACGAGGCCGGCGAAGAACTCGACGAGCTGGGTTTCGATAACAGCCTGATGCCTTATGACTGGGTCGGTTACCTGCGCCGGTCGCGGGATCACAACTGGTTCGAACTCATGTTGCATCAGCCTTCCTGCCCGCGGGAAAGCCTGACCGGAGTTTCCGACCTCGAATTCGACGAGGAGGGCGGCAGTTACAATTTCATTGCCGCCTGCGACGGCAATCTCGCATTGTTCGTCAATGACAGCGTAGGTTTTTACGGCAACAACGTGGGTTATGCGAATATTTCCCTGACCAGGTTGAACTAGGGCGCCCGCAGGAAAGTTGGAGAAGCGCGATGCATACCATGCGACAAATTCTGGACCGCAAACAAAACAAGCAGATCTGCTCGATTCGCCCGGACGCGAGCGTCTATGACGCGATCAAGCTGATGGCCGACCGGCGCGTGGGCGCGCTGCTGGTAATGACCGGCCCCGAGTTGCAGGGAGTCATTTCCGAACGCGACTATGCCCGGGAAGTGATCCTCAAGGGCCGCGCCTCCCGGGACACCCGGGTCGATGAAATCATGACCGTCAAAGTCATATCCGTGCCTTCGTCCCATGCGGTGGACGCCGCGCTCAATCTGATGACTGACAACCACATCCGCCACCTGCCCGTGGTCGACGACGGACTCGTGGTCGGCATCGTCTCCCTGGGCGACCTGGTCAAGGACATAATGAGCGACCAGCGCGCCACCATCGAGCAATTGCAGAACTATATCCGCAGTTAGATCTCGGATTGTTGTAGCCGGTAGCCACCGTCGGAGGCGGATTCGAACCGCAGCCGGTAATTGATGCAGGCAGGACTCTCGCCGGGAACGTGACTGACATAGATCAGCCGGGTCGACGTTTGCCCCGCAATCGCATCCAGCGTTCCCAGAATGAAATCGCGATGATAGTCGTCCAGCCCGACGCAAGGTTCGTCGAGGATCAGGATATCCGGCTGCTTCACCATCGCCCGCGCCAGCAACGCGAGCCGCTGCTGGCCGAAGGAAATCTGGTGATACCAGGCTCCGGACAGATCCGCGATATGCAAAGTCTCGAGCCAGGCGAGCGCATGATCCCGTTCGCTCGCGCCGCTGTCGTCGTATAGTCCTACCGAATCGAAGAATCCGGACACTACGACATCGAGCACCTTCCAGCCTTTCACGTAACGGTTGTGCAATTCGTTGGAAACGACGCCGAAGCGGCGCTTGACGTCCCAGACCGTTTCGCCGCTGCCCTTGCGCCGGCCGAACAAATACACTTCCTGCCCATAACCCTTGTGATTCTCACCGTCGATCAGGCTCAGCAAGGTGGACTTGCCACTCCCGTTGGGCCCTTCGACGAGAACGTGATGCCGCCCTGCCATGGTCCAGTCCAGGTCGCGCAGGACCTGCAAGTCGCCATAGCCAGCATTGACCTTCCGCAGTTCGATGAGTTTTGCATCCGGTTCGGGAGCTTCCCGCGCAACTCCCGGCAATCGGGGAATCCGGTCGGGAATGGCGCCGCGCCGATGCCTGAAACGCGCGGCCGCCCGCTCCCAGGCGGCATCGCTCATGGCGCCCTGCTCCACTACTCGCAGACTTTCCATGACCAGCAAGTGAGTCGCTCCGGGGAAACCGTCCCGCGCACGCCGGCACAAATGCAGGCTTGCGCAGTCCGGCCCCAGATGCGCCGCGATGGTTTCACCGATAA
The DNA here is from genome assembly GCA_009844085.1 of Gammaproteobacteria bacterium. Classification (GTDB taxonomy): domain Bacteria; phylum Pseudomonadota; class Gammaproteobacteria; order Pseudomonadales; family Pseudohongiellaceae; genus UBA9145. The sequence goes on from VYCF01000072.1 coordinate 222,862, forward strand.
GGGCGCGGGAATCCCGGTCCACGGCTTCCAGCGGCTCATCGAAAATGAGCAGCCTGGAGCAGGCGCCGTGTTGCCCATATAGTGCGCGGGCGATCAGCGCGCGCCGAATCTGCCCGGATGACAGGAAACGGATGCCCTTGGCGAGCAAGGCGGTCAGGTCCAGATCCGAGCATAAAGACTCAAGCAGCTTGTCGTTCTGTTCCCGGGCGGGCAACGCGGCGCGGATCAGGTCCGCCACCAGCGTTCCCTGATCTTGGGCGTCCTCGCTGTAGTCGCTGATGTCCAGTCTTTCGTCCCGCCGCCAGAGGCGCTGCTGCTCTTCGAAGGAAACCAGCAGAATGTCGCTCGCGGGATCGAAGCCCGCGGCATACGTCACATAGCTGCCGGTTTCCGGGCGGCGGCCCATGATCAGCGCCGTCAGCAGGGATTTGCCAGCGCCATTCGGTCCGTAGACACACCAATGCTCGCCGGTTTCGACCTCGAAACGGTCGATCTCAAGCAAGTCCCGGCGGCTGATGCGGCAGCGGGCGTTTTCAATTCGGAAAAGCATCGGCGGACTATCTTCCCATTTTTACGGTTTCGGTGAGTGGCGCCCAACTGTGTGATACTTGCGTCCGGAGATTTCGTCAACCGGGTTTTCCACCGTGTCGCGCTTGTGCCTGTTGCTGAACGCCACATTTCTTGCCGCCTGCGCAAGCCCCGACCCGCTCGCCGGACTCGACGGCCAGCGCCTTTTCTTCGATAACTGCGCCGAATGTCATCAAGTCAACGGCCGGGGCATTCCCAATGTCTATCCGGCGCTCGACGGCAACGAAACAGTGACGGGCTCCGGCGCGGACGTGGCGCTCGTGCTCATTATCGGCCGGGGCGAAATGCCTTCGTTCCGCGGCGCTCTCAACTCCGCCGAAATGGCGGCGATCATCAACTACGTGCGTAACGCCTGGAACAATACCGGCGCTCCCATCAGCGCCGCCGAAGTCGAAGCGCTATAGCGGGATCTTCGATCAGGTGCGCAGATAGGACGCGCCGTTTACATCAATAATGGTTCCGGTTGAAAACTCGGCGCCTTCGGAGGCGAGGAACAGCACGGCGTGAGCGACTTCTTCGGGTTCGGCAACGCGTTGGAACGGGCTTTGGGCGCGGATTTCCTCGCCTTCCGGGCTGTTGAGACGGTCAGCGGTCAATTCCGTGTTGACGAATCCGGGCGCCACCGCGCCGACAAAGATATCGTGCGGTGCGAGCGCGACGGCGAGGGACTGGCTGAGGGAGTTGAGCGCGGCCTTGCTGGCGCCGTAGGCGGGTTTCAGCGGTTCGCCGCGAAAAGCGCCTCTTGAGGTGACGTTGACTATTCTCCCGCCACCGTTCGGAATCATGTGGCGGGCGACACAGAAGCACAAATTGGCCGGCCCCAGCAGATTGGCGTCCAGGGTCCTGCGCCAGGCTTCCTGCCAGTCCCGATAGGAAACCTCGGCAATGCGGTGATAGATGCCGATACCCGCATTGTTCACCAGGATGTCGATTCCGCCCAGGCCGTCGAGCGCCTCTTTTACGCACGCTTCGACCGCGGCTGCGTCCGCGACATCCGCCGCAATGGCCAGATGACCGCTGCCCGGCAACAGCGATAACGTGGATTCGGCAGCCTCCCTGTTTTCGCGATAAATAATCGCGACTCTTGCTCCCGCCCGCGCGAATGCAAGGGATACGGCCTTGCCGATGCCCCGCGAGCCGCCGGTTACCAAGACCTTTCGATCATTGAAGTTCATACTTTCTTCCGATTCTCAATCGCTTTTCGGGCGGCGGCGCTCAGCCGGGTACAAAGACATTGCCCTGCGATGTCGCCTCGACCGTGCCGGCCCGCCCCATCTGCTCCTCCACGGTCAAACGCGCAAGTGTCGTTTCGTCATCGGGAGTGTTGGCGACAAAGCGCCGTCCATCGGCATTCAGCCGTCCGATGACAATTCCCCTTTCAGGAACGCCGCGCCTGAAGCATACGGTATAGGTCTCCACCGTCGCCTCGCCATCGGGCCGTTCCGTAAATCCGGGGCCGGCCAGAGAATCTACCGCGGCCTGATCCGCAGCCGGGTTCGGCCTGGTCCAATTACCGGAATATGGCGTCGTCGAGTAGATCCCTGTCGCATGCTTGGAAAGCAATCCGCCATTGGCGGTTACCAGGCCATGGCTGCCCGGCCTGGCCCGCAGCAAGGATACCATTGTGGCGATGGCGTGCATGCTGTAGTTGTTGCCGGGACCGCCGAAAAAAGGCAGCCCGCCGGTTACCGTCAACCCTCTCGGATCGTCCGGCGCAAGGCCCAGTTCGGCGCAGGCGATCTCGACCGCCGAAGGAAAACAGGAATACAGATCGATGTAGTCCATGTCCGCCACGGACTTGCCGGCCATGGCGAAAGCGGTTGCGGCGTTGGCGCGAATCGCCGGCGAGGAATGGTAGTCCGCGCGTTCGCTTACCAGCTTTTCCCGCGCTTCGGCGCAGCCATGCAGATAGACCCATTTGGCAGGGTCAATGCCGAGTTCCCTTGCCTTGCCGACCGAAGTCATCACCAGGGCGGCGCCCTGATTGACGCTGTCCCTGGCGTTCATCAACTTCGGATACGGCAGGCAGATATATCGATTGTCTTCATTGACTGCAGCCAATTCGTCCGCGTTCCGTCGATCACCGTAAAATGCGAACGGATTCGCGCTCGCCGTGCGCGTAAACGGCGCCATCAATTCGCCCATGGACCGCAAGTGCGCGTCAATGCGGTTGCCGAGCCGCGCCCGGATGGCGTTTTCAAACAAGGGGTAGGTCTGTACGGGAATGCCGATCCCATGCGTCATTTCATGCTCGCTCGACAACCTGGTTCCCATGCCGCGGTCGTCGAGGGAACCGCTGTCTTCCTCCTGCCAGTCCGGACTGACGCCGGCGCGCCAGGCGGCGCGAGCGGTATGAATTGCCTCGCCGCCCGCCAGCAGCGCCATGCCGATTTCGCCGTCGGCGATTGACTGGGCGATTTCAATGACGAGCGTCTGCGGAGTATCGCCGCCGATGCAACCGTAAATGGCATGCGCAGGGTCGGCGCCGATGCGCCGCGCGACGGCGCGAGGCGGGTTTTCAGCCCGGCCGGATGAGATATCGTCGCGCGGCCGGTTACGGGAATCCTGAACGATGCGCACAATGGCGATCGTATCGATCAGGCTCGCCAGGCGATCTCCGTGACCGGCATCGTCCAAAGCGGCCGCGGCGGCTCTTGCCGCTATACCCATCGGCGGCTGCGCCCGGGGAAGGGGAACATCCCGTTCCATGTACTGTCCGGCTCCGACGATCACCGGAGTGTTATCTTCAGGCAAACCCTGCTTTCCTTTTTCGTTAAAAGCCACGATAAAGTGGACTCTAATCCTTGCCATGCCACTGCCGGACTTATATAGTCCAGCGAATGACGCCGCGTTTACAGCGGCCTCCGGACCATAACGACTGAAACAGGATCAGACCAATGTCAAAGATTCGCTATTTCGTCGCCGCGCTGGCGCTGCTCGTGCCGGCCGGATTCGCCGCCGAATGGGATGACTTCGTCATCGTGCAACTGGATGATATCGAATGGGACGAAAGCCTCAACCGCACCCAGTCGCATATTCTCTATGGCAATCCCCAGGAAGAGGGCCTTTACATCATGCGGATTCGCTTCCCCGCTGGCGGCACCAGCAACCCGCATTATCATGACCAGGACCGTTTCATCACCGTCATCGAGGGAACCTGGCATGCGGGAGTAGACGCCAGTCACGACATGACGCGAACAACGCCGATCCCCGCAGGAGGATTCATGTTTCATCCGGCCGGCGCCGTGCATTACGACGGTTCCCGGGGAGAACCCGTGGTAGTGGAGATTCGCGGCTTCGGTCCCGTTCAGACGATCGGCGTGGAAACTATCCGGTAGGACGGTCCGACCGGAGACTGTCCCAGGGAAACCGGCAGGAATAACAATCGGGGGGAAACAATCATGGCGCAGGAAACCCAGTTTGTCCTGAACAGCTTTTCTTTTCTCATCTGGGGCGTACTGATCATGTGGATGTGCGCCGGATTCACCATGCTGGAATCCGGTTCGGTGCGCACCAAGAACGCCTCGGTCATCTGTCTGAAGAACGTGGGGCTGTATGCGATCGCCGGCCTGATGTTCTACTTGATCGGCTATAACCTGATGTATACCGGAGTGGACGACCTGATCGGAAGTTTCCGCTTGACCTACGGCACATCGGAAGCGGAAAAGGCATTGCTTGACGGAGACAGTGGGTTGGCAGCCGAAGTAGTCGGGAATGGCAATTCGGTGATGTCCGACTGGTTTTTCCAGATGGTCTTTGTCGCGACGACCGCATCGATCGTTTCCGGCACGCTTGCCGAGCGGGTGCGGCTTTGGTCCTTTTTCCTGTTTGTGGCGGTGTTGACGGCTTTCATCTATCCGGTGGTCGGCGCGTGGACCTGGGGCGGAGGCTGGCTGAGCCAGATGGGTTTTCAGGATTTCGCCGGCTCCACCATCGTGCATTCGACCGGCGGCTGGGCGGCTTTGGCCGGCGCCATGGTCGTCGGCGCGCGCCAGGGCAAGTATCGTGAAGACGGTTCCGTAAAATTCACGCCGCCATCGAATGTGCCCGTCGTAACGCTGGGCGTCTTTATCCTCTGGATGGGCTGGTTCGCGTTCAACGGCGGTTCGCAATTGGCCTTGAGCGGCGTTGTCGACGCCGTGGCCATCAGCAACATACTGGTGAATACGAATCTGGCGGCCTGTGGCGGATTTATCGCCGCGGTTGCCCTGTCCAGGCCGATTTTCGGCCGGGTCGATCTGATGGCGAGCCTGAACGGCGCCATAGCGGGATTGGTGTCAATTACGGCGGGCCCCGATATTGTCGCCCATTATTGGGCTATAATCATCGGTGCGGTCGGCGGCGTAGTTTGCTCGCTCGGCATGAAGATGCTGGATCAAATCCGGGTCGATGATGTGGTTGGAGCGGTTTCCGCTCACCTTTTTGCCGGGATTTGGGGTACTCTTGCGGTTTGTATCGCGGCTGGCGGAAACTTGCTGGTTCAGATCGTCGGAATATTGGCCATAGGCGCGTTTGTCTTTTCCGCATCGATGCTTGTCTGGCTGGCGATCAAGCAAATTATGGGAGTTAGGGTTACACTGGACGTCGAACGCCACGGTCAGGACGTGGCGGAGTTGGGAATTGAAGCATATCCGGAGTTCGTGGTATTGCAGGATCCGGATCTTTAGCGGATGATTTGTCCGGCCGGTTTTCGGCAAGCCTGAATTGGAGCAAAAGAATGATCGAGGTTAATGTAGAAAGGCAGGATGGTGTCTTGTCGGCCATGGTAACCGGGCGGATCGACGGCTCGAACGTTATGCAGTTCGAGGAGTCCGTGAAAGGGGCCATTGAGGATGGAGATCGTGCGGTTGTACTCGATATGGAAAACCTCACCTATATCAGTTCAGCGGGATTGCGTGCGATTCTGATGACGGCCAAGCTGTTGCAGAACCGGAATGCGAAGTTCATGCTTTGCTCCCTGTCAAAATCCATCCGTGAAGTCTTCGAAGTCAGCGGCTTCGACAAAATCATCAATATCCAGCCGGACAGAACCCAGGCGCTGGCCACCATCGGCAGCGAATAATCAATTTCAATTCAGGGACGGGCCAGGCATGCCTGGCCCCTACTCGGTTTCGAACTTCTTGCCCAGCAACACCACGTTCTTGTTGTTCTCGCGGCGGTAACTGACGGTGTCCATCATCTGGTGGACGAAAAAGATACCAAGTCCGCCGGGCATCCGATCATCGAGGCCGGAGTCCGTATCCGCCTTGTTCGGGTCGCTGTCGGTGAGATCGAATTGCCTGGCGTCGTCTTCAATGCGGATCATCAGCCGGTCGCCGTCAATACTCAGGTCTATCCGGATCTCATGCCGGGCGCCCTCCTCGTAACCATAGCTTATGGTGTTGGTCAGCAATTCATCGAGTGAAAGATTGACTTGATAGGCAATGGTCGGGGCGATTTCCCGCTGGCCGCAAAACTCATCGACCTGCTCGGCAATTACCGCCAGTTCCTTGAGATCATTCGCAACACGGATGCTCAGGTCGGGTTCGCTCACAATTCCATTCTCCTCCGGCTTGTTTTAGTTTGCCTGATTCCAAGCGAAATTACATTACAGTGCATCACTCTAGAAAGTCGCCGTAAATTGTATCCACGCCTTGTCGATGTCGGCGGCGTAGGTATCCGGGTCGTAGGTCGCATATTTCAGCAGCAAAGTGTAATTGTCGCCGATCGCGTATTGCCAGGAGACGTCCCACTCGCTGCCGTAATGCGCTGAACCGGCTTCCGAATTGAAGTCGTGCCAGGTGAGCGTCAATCCTCCGGTCGTAAAGGTGACGTAAGTGTCCTTGACGCCCGCTTGCGGGATGGTCAGGAAGCGGTCGGTCCAGCCCTGGAACTTGTGCAAGGTCGCCATCGGCATGCGGAACATCTTTTGCGGTTCGCTTACGTCGCCCCCGAATGTCTCGTATCCGAGTAAAACCCGCATGTCTCCCGTGTCGACTCCGCCTTCGAGCAGAAGATAGTCGGATTCGTAAGGCACGGGGTTGTCGGCATAGTCGCTCTGCCTGGCGTATTCCAGATTGAATGGGAAACTCAGTTCTTCGCCTTCGACGGTCTGGCTGAATCGCACGCCGGTGGATTGATTGGAAAGCGCGGCGCCGTTTTCCAGGTCCATGGCGTAGTGGTAGAGAACAACCCTGCCTCCCATCGCCAGATCGATACCCGCGTTGAGCAGATGCGTGTTGCTGTCGAAGTAATCCGTCGGAATACCGTTTTCCGGCCCCCAGATCCGCGAAACGCCATGCACGTAGCTGTAACTCAGACTGACGTTGGGCAAGGCGTTGCTGACCACGGTGAGGGCGTCCATGGTCTGTTCGTTCTGCCGCCAGGCCACGCCGCCGACGAAGCGCTGCTCGTCGAGATTGATCCGCTGCCTGCCGAGCCGGATATAGCCACTTTCGTTCTTGAAATCCACATAGGCCTGGTTGACATGCGTTCCGTCGGGATCTCCGATCAAGGGAAAATCGGTCTTGCCGTTCCTTGTGTTGTTGAACTCGTCATCGCCGATATAGGACACATTGTCGAGTTCGATGAAGAATCCGAGATTGCCAATATCCAGGGGGCGAAAGCTGACTCGGGATTTCAGTACGGACGCCATGGCGTCTTCGTCGAAACCGGCCTGATCGACGGTTTCGATGCGATAGCGGAATTCAAAGTCGAAATCGCCGCCGGCGATCGCCTCCTGCAGATTCGCAGCCGACTCCTGCCCGTTCGCGCCCGCACCGATAACGGCGCAGGCAAGTAGCAAGATCGTCCTCTTTGCACACCTCGCCGGGTATGTAATTACTTCGGCCATTGCGCGACTCCTCTGTTCCGGATTGACAATCATCTGTTTCAGGTTTCCTCTTGCGCGGCTTCCTCTTCCTTGCGCACGGATTCAAGCGGCAAACGAATCCTCATTTCGGTGAAATTCCCTTCTTCCGAATCCACGCTGATCGAACCGCCGTGCCGCACCAGAATATCGGTCGTCAGGGAAAGGCCGAGGCCGGTACCCTTGGTGCCTTCCTTGGTGGTGAAGAACGGTTCGAATATTCTGTCGCGAATATCCTTCGGTATGCCGGGCCCATTGTCGCGCAACACGAATTCGGCGTCCTTTTCGAGCCGCTTGCTGCCGATGGCGATCACCGGCTCGAAGTCTTCCTCCTTTTTGCGCTTTTCGTCCAACGCCTGGCAAGCATTGGTCGCCAGGTTGAGAAATACCCTCGAGATGTCTTGGGGAACCACCTCCAGCGGCCCGATATCGGGATCGAGTTCGGTAACCAGATCCATATTGAAGCCGGTATTGAGCGCCCGCATCGAATGATAGGCCAGTTCCACATATTGCTTTAGAGTGGCGTTCAGGTCGGTTTCGCGCCATTCGCCTTCGCCGCCCCGGGAATGTTCCAGCATGCTGCGCACGATATTGTCGGCGCGCTTGCTGTGATCGCGGATCTTGTTCAGGCTCTTGCCCAGATCTTCCGTGATTTCGCGGATATCTTCCCGGGCGTCCGATTCCTCGATTTCCTCGAGCAACTCCTCGATTTCCTTGCCGAACTCCATGGCTATCTCGGAAAAGTTGCCGATGAAATTGAGCGGATTCTTGATCTCGTGGGCGATGCCCGCCGCCAATTGCCCCAGCGACGCAAGTTTCTCTTCGGCGATGATCTGCTGTTGCGCCTTTTCCAGTTCCTTCAATGTCGCTTCCAGACTTTCGTTCTTGGCGTCCAGTTCCTGCGCGAGTTTTTCCACCAGGTTGAGTCGTTGCACTTCCAGCGCGTACTCGCGGAATTTCTCCAGCGCTTCGGCCATGTCGGTGACTTCGTCGTTGCCGCCGATATCCACTGCGACTTCAAGGTCGCCCCGGGACATCTCGCGCATCGCGCCGGAAAGTGCCGTCAGACGCCGCGCCAGCGACTTCCAGACGAAGAAATAACCAAAGACAAGGGCGCCGGCGGCGGCGGTCAGATTGATAATGAACAGCAGCACGATGCCATTGGCGGCGGATTCCCGCGCTGCGTCGCTGGAAGCCAGGGCATTGCCGCTGATCAAGGCGCCCAGATTGCCGATTTCCGCGTCGAGCAGCGCCGAAGCGTCCCTCGCCATGACCAGCGAGTCCTGTTCCTGTTCCTGCCGCAACAGCGCTTCGCGGCGAAGTTCGACGATGCCCTGGTCGCCGGCGCCGACGCGCTCAAGTCGTTGCAGGCTGGCGCCGAGCGATACAAGCTGGGCGAATGCGGGCAGATTGGAGTACGCCCTTTGCGCATTGCCCAGTGCGCTGACGAAGCGCTCCTCGATCGGCGGCAGAAACTGCCGGTCGTTCAGCACCAGCATCTCGTCGAGCAGCAGCACCGCCAGGTTAGCCTGCTGATTGACCACCGTCAGATTGCGGTAAACGGTAAATTCTCCCTCCGACGCCCGCACTTCCAGCGGAACCGGAGACTCGTCCAGATTTCGCAGACCTTCCACGAGATAGAATCCCTGGTCGTCGATCGCCTGGGCCAGGTCGGATTCGATTCCGCGATTGATTTCCGCAAGTTCCGCCGTCAGCAGGGACAGGGTTTCCCCGATCTGCAGACGCCTGAAGGCCGAATCCTGGATCGACGCGAGATGGGCGCTCAAGTCAGCAAGGAGCATCCTGATCTGTTGCGTGTATTCGTCAAGTTCGGAGCGGGAATCCAGTTCCTCGATGATGCCTTCAAGCGCGCTCCGCTCCTGCTCCACCGCCTCGACTTCGGCCTGATGTTCCTGCCGTGTCTGGGCGGAAATGATGCGGAAGGCGCCATTCACCAGATTGGTGCTCTGGCGCGCGATCTGGACCGAATCGACGATGTTGGGCATGTCGACGTCCGCCATTCGGGACTGGTAGTTGAGCGTGACCTGCAATGCGAAATAGGCCACCAGACTTGCCGTGGCGATCAGCATCACGCTGCCGAGCAGGATCAGCGACAGGCGGGCGGCGATCGTTCCCAGAAAACTGCGCTGCTGCGCATCCGGTCCGTCGTTCGCAGGAATTTCAGGCACCTCTAACGACGCCGAGCCCGCGTTTTCTTTTTCCGATTCACTCATCTGGGCTCGATAGCATTCACCGAGGCGAAATCTCCGTTCTCGTCGATCACAGTCAGATAGACCTGGTCCGATCCCTGGTTGTCGTTCATCCCGTAGGAAAGACTGAATCCGGACAGGTCTATCTCCCCCGAGGTCTTCAACGACCGCAGAAATCCTTCCCGGGTCGGTTCGGGCCCGGCCAGCCGCAGGCCTTCAGCCGCCAGGCGGCCGGCAAGATACCCTTCGAGACTTACGAAACTTGGCGTCGCGCTTGAATCGATCCGGCGCAGGGCGGCCTGGTATTCAGCCACGACCGGCAGACTGGCGTCTTCGGGGAAAGGCACCACCTGGGTGACGTAGACGCCTGCTCCATCCTCGCCCAATGTGCGTGCGAGCGCTTCGCTGCCGATGAAGGAGATATTGACGAAATAAGGGGAATAGTCGAGCTTGCGCGCCCAGCGGATCATCGTCGATGCCGGCTGGTAGGCGCCGATGATCACTACGGCCTCGGCGCCGGCCCGGCGCAGATCGAGCAACGCCAGCTTCACCGCCTCGGTATTGCGCGGATAGGAAACCTCCGCACCGATCTCCATGCCGTAGATATCGACAGCCCGGCGCAGCCCGGCCAGGCCCGCGCGGCCGTAGGAATCGTCCTGGTAAAAGATGCTTACCGTATCGAAGCCCAGATCCTCGCTCAGCCGGGCGGCCATCTCCTCGGTTTCCTGGAAATACGAAGCGCGCACATTGATCACGTTGGGCAGGGCTTCGGCGTCGCGCAGGAACTCGGCGCCGGTGAAAGCGCCGATATAGGGCACGCCCGCCTCCGTGGCGATCGGCTGGGCCGCCGTCGAAGTCGGCGTGCCCACCGGCCCGATCAAGGCAAATACCTGTTCTTCCTCGATCAGTCTGCGCGTATTGACGATGGCGGCTTCAGGTTCGTAGCCGTCGTCGAGCGAAGTCAGCCGAAGCTGATAGCCGTGGATGCCGCCATTGGCGTTGATCTCGTTGAAGGCGGCATCGAGTCCCAGTTTCATCCCTGTCCCGAGTTCGCTCGTGGGGCCCGTGAGCGCCGCGGACTGTCCGAACAGGATCACGGGATCGTCGGCGGCCGGAAGTGCAGCCGGAAAGCAAAGCAAGGCGGCAAGAAACAGGAAGCGGGTCGGAGCCGCGCGCTGTTTGCGTCTGCTCATGGATTCTGTCTCGCCAGGAAACGCGACACCACGCAAGTGATGTCATCGGACTGCTCGGCTTCTCCGGCGTAATCCCTGACCGACGCGACTATGCCGTCGACGATCTCCCTGGAACCGTCGGAAGCCATGCCGGGAAGCAACTCATCGAGCCGCGGTTCGCCGTATTCCTCCTCCTGTACGTTCTCCGCTTCGGTGACGCCGTCGGTATAGAGAACGAGCGTATCGCCGGGGTAGAGCTGGACCTCGGCATTGCCGTACTTCTGTTCGGGGTCGATCCCGAGTACCAGGTTGCCGGTCGGCGCCACTACTTCCAGTCCGCCGCCATTGCGCATGACCCGCGGCGGATTATGACCGGCGTTGGAATAGAGGAAGCCGCCGGAACGCGTATCGAGCACGCCGAAAAACATGGTGATGAACACGCAACTGTCGTTGCCGTCGCATAATTGTTCATTGACGGCGTTTAGCGCCGTCGCGGGACTCTCGTAATTGCTGACCATGGATTTGAGCAATGCCCGCGTAACCATGGCGAACAACGCGGCGGGAATCCCCTTGCCGGCCACGTCGGCGATCGCCAGCGCCAGCCGGTATTCGTCGATCTGGAAATAGTCGTAAAAATCGCCGCCGACTTCCTTGGCGGGATGAACTACCGCCTTGACGTCGTAATGCGGATTCTCCGGCAATTCGTCAGGCAGCGCCGACATCTGCACCTGGCTGGCCACTTCGAGTTCCCGCTTGATCGAAACGAGCTTGTCCCGCGTCTCCAGCGAGGCCTGCAATTCCCGCACATGGGCGATGCCTTTCTCGAGCGTGATCTCAAGATCCGCGAAATCGATCGGCTTGGTCAGGAAATCGAAGGCTCCGCGATTCATGGCGGTGCGGATGTTCCCCATGTCGCCGTACGCCGAAACGATGACCGCCTGCACGTCGAGGTCGGCCTCCGCGAGTTGGTGCAACATCGTCAGTCCGTCCATGACCGGCATGTTGATGTCGGAAAAAACCAGATGAATATCCCGGTTCTGCGCCAACTTCAACAGCCCTTCCCTGCCATTGTGGGCAAACATGAATTCCAGTTCGCCGCTGCGGATGCGGCGGCGGAATTTCTGCTTGATCAATAACTCCAGGTCTTCTTCATCATCGACTACGAGAACTTTGACGGTGGTTTCCTTCATGGTTTTTGTCCACAACTCCACTCGGTTCAGTGGCATTTCCGGTTTCATGGACCGCCCAGGGTGGCAGTCCGAACGCTGTGAATGGTACTCCACCCGTCAATTCTTTAACAACAAGGGGTGATTGCTTTTGGTATCGGCGAAAGGTAGCTTATGTACATCTCAATCTCGCCGGATTGTTCGTCGGCAACCGCCGTTTCCATGGGTCCGACGCGCTTCCGGCTGATCCCGCGGAGGAATCTTACGGTGGATATCCGGCTTTCCCGAAGACGATTCATCAAGGGAGTCATTTTCTCGAGCGCCGCGGCGGCCTCGGGCGCCTATATCGCTGGCGCCCAGCAATTGCGCCCCGGCGCGGCCATGGATCGGCTGCTGACCCTGAACATCAACGGCAGGCCGCGTCCGGTGGAGGTGGGGCCGTCCGAGACCCTGGCGTTCACCTTGCGCACCAAGCTCGGACTGACCGGAACCAAGGTCGCCTGCAATCGCGGCGAATGCGGCGCCTGTACGGTCCTGCTTGACGACGTCGCCTACTATAGCTGCTCACTGCTGACTCACACCGTCAAGCAACGCGCCATCACCACGGTGGAAGGACTGCGCCTGCCCGACGGCAGTCTCAGCGCGGTGCAACGGGGATTCATCGAGGAACTCGCGCCCCAGTGCGGCTTCTGCACGCCGGGGCAAGTGATGTCGGCGGAGGGCCTGTTGCGGGCCAATCCCTCGCCTGACCGGGAGCAGGCAAGACAGGCGCTGGCCGGTAATCTGTGCCGCTGCGGCGCGTACGACCATTATCTGAACGGCGTCATGCGCGCCGCGGAGTTGCTGTCATGACTTTCAAGCATATTGGCCAGGATTTCACTCCTCCCGATGTCGAAGGCAAGGTGACCGGCGCCGCAAGATACGTGGAAGACTTTCAGCCCGAAGGCCTGGTTTACGCCAGGCTCTACACCAGCCCCATGCCAAGCGGCCGGGTGGTCAATATCGACGCCGGCGAGGCCTTGCGCATGGATGGCGTGCTCGGCGTCATTACCGCCGCCGACCTGCCGCCTTCCAATGCGCCGGACAACCCGATGCTGGCTTCCGAAGACGTGACCTACATCGGTCAGCCGATCCTGGCCGTAGCCGCGACAACCGACGCCATCGCGGAAGAGGCCCTGGGCAGGATCCGGGTGGATTTCGAGCGCCGCCCCTTCGTCACCGACCCGCTGGAATCACTCGCCGAAGGTGGCCCGGACGCCTACCCGGACGGCAACGTGTTGCGGCAGGCGGCGCCGCTGGCGGATGAAAATGCAACCATCCGCGGCGGTATTTCCCGCATCAAGTGGCCCGTGGCCGAAGTGGAGAAATTCCGCCGCGGCGTGGAGCCCGACGGCGTGGAGTTCGCCGACGGCTGGACCTATGGAGAAATCGACGCCGGATTCGCCGAAAGCGAGGTCATCGTCGAGGAATCCTTCGTCACCGCCGGCACGCCGCACCACTGTCTCGAACCGCGCAGCAGCATGGCGTACTGGGAAAACGGCAAATGCTATTTCCATGGCAGCCTGCAAAGCCAGAGCGCGGTCAACGAAGGCCTGGCGGAAATGCTCGGCATCGAACCGGAAAACCTCTGCGTCATCGCCGAGAACGCCGGCGGCGGCTTCGGCTCCAAGGCCCGGGCTTATCCCACGATGGGCGTTTGCGGCCATTTCGCCCGTATGCTCAACCGCCCGGTTCAATTGCGCATTACCCGCGAGGAAGAGTTCTATGTCGGCGTCGGCCGGCCGGGCATGCAAGGCTGGGTCAAGGCCGGATTGCGCGCCGACGGCACTGTCGCCGCCATGGACGTGATCATCATCAGCGATGGAGGTCCGACCGGCCGCAACAGCGCTTCGGCCTCGGCCCAGCATCTGTCGGTGGTATACACCCCTACCGCCATGCGCCTGCGCAATATTCCCGTTTTCACCAATACCGCGCCGCGAGGCGCGCAACGCGGTCCCGGGCAGAATGAGATGTCGGCGGCGATCGCACCGATCATGGACAAGGCTGCGCGCGACCTGGGCATTGACCGTGTCGCCATGCGAAGAATCAATGCGCCCCATAGCGAATCGCCGGTATACGAAAATCGGGGGCCGGTAACGAGCGCCTTCCTTGGCGAGGCGCTGGATATGGCCGCCGAAATGTTCGACTGGGAAGGCCGCCAATCCCGCTCGGGGCAGCGCAACGGCAGCAAGGTGCGCGGCGTCGGCGTCGGGCTCGGCTATCATTCCGCGGGCAGCAACGGCTACGATGGCCTGGTCCGGATTGCCCCCGATGGCAGAGTCTACCTGCATAGCGGCGTGGGCAATCTGGGCACCTACTCCTACGCGGCCACAACGCGCGCCGCGGCGGAAGTGCTCCAGGTTCCCTGGGAGAATTGCGAGGTCGTGTGCGGGAATACCGACCTGCATTTGCCGAACAGCTCGGTCCAGGGCGGCAGCAACACGATATTCACCCATACCCGGGCCAACTGGGTCGCGGCGGAAGACGCGGTAACCAAGTTGAAGGAAATCGCCGCCATGCAATTCGGCGGAGAAGTCGCGGATTACGAAATCGACGGCGCGAGAGTGTTTCGGGCGGACAATTCCGACCAGGGTTTGACCTACGGCGACGCAGCCGCGCTGGCCATCGAAACAGGCGGGAAATACAGCGGCGAAGTATTTCCGGAAGACATTCATCCGATCACCCGGCGCGCCGTACAGGGACTTGCCGGCAGCGGTCTGATCGGCGTCGCCCGGGACAATTTGCCCAAACGGGGCATCGCGCCGGGACTATGCGTCGGCATGGTCGAGATCGACGTGGACCTGGAAACCGGCAAGATCGATCTGCTTGATTTCGCCGCGGTTGCCGATTGCGGCACGATCGTGCATCCGAAGGGATTGTCGCAGCAGATCAACGGCGGCGCCGTCTGGGGATTCGGCATGGCCGCCAGCGAACGCCATGTCTACGATCCGCAAAACGCGCTGCCGGCCGGAGTCGGCTTCTACCAGGCCAAGCTGCCGACGATCCTCGATGTGCCCGCGGTAATGTACAACGCCGCGGTGGACATCCCCGATCCGTACAATCCGGCGGGCGCCAGGGGCGTCGGCGAACCCTCCCAGGGCTGTGCGGTGGCCGCGGTCGCCAGCGCGATCTCCGACGCGCTTGGCGGGCACCTGTTCAATCGCGTGCCGGTCACTCCCGACATGATCGTCAATCACGCAAACGGCAGGGAGCAGGAAGCGCGTCAACTGGCGCTCAACACGTTCTGAGCAAATGGCCGGCGCGGTCTTGTCGCGCCGGTCCATTCGCCCGATAATGCCCCTGTCGCAAAGGAGCATTGACATGCCCTACTGGCTCTGGATGTCCGCCGGCGTCGCGTTGATGACGGTCGAAATCTTCATCGGCAGTTTTTTCGTATTCTGGTTCGGCCTCGCCGCGGTGCTCGTCGGCTTCGTTGTACTGTTCGTTCCCCAACTTGCGGTCGCCGCGCAGATCACGATCTGGGCATTGTTGTCCGGCGTACTGGCGCTGAGCTGGTTCAGGTACGTCAAACCGCTCTCGAGGGACAGGACCAAGGCGGGCCTGTCGCGCGAGGCACTGATCGGGCAGGTCGGCCAGGTATTGAAGCCACCCACCGGCGCGGGCCGCGGCACGATCCGCTTTCCGGCGCCGGTGCTCGGCTCGGACGAATGGCAGATCCTGTCCGAAGACCCCCTCGCCATCGGCGATCGGGCGCATGTCACCGACCTGTCGGGCAATGCGCTCATCGTAAGGAAAATGTAAGGAGATTCAGCACGTGAACATTTCACCGGGATTGATTCTTTCGGTAGTCGTACTCTTATTCCTGCTGGTTACGCTCGCCCAGGGCGTACGGCAGGTGCCCCAGGGCTACAAATGGGTCGTGCAGCGGCTCGGCAAGTACCACAGTTCGCTCATGCCGGGCCTGAACTTCATCATCCCGTATATCGACGCCGTCGCTTTCCGGGTCACCACCAAGGACATCGTGCTCGACATTCCCTCCCAGGAAGTCATCACCAAGGACAACGCGGTGCTCATTACCAACGCCGTGGCGTACATAAACATCGTCAATCCGGAAAAAGCCGTATATGGCGTCGAAAACTACGAAATCGCCATCCAGACCCTGGTGCAGACTTCGCTGCGTTCGATCATCGGCGAGATGAGCCTCGACGACGCACTGTCGTCGCGCGATCACATCAAGGCAAAACTCAAGGCGGCGATTTCCGACGACATCTCCGACTGGGGCATCACGCTCAAGACCGTCGAGATCCAGGACATCAATCCCTCCCCTACCATGCAACAGGCCATGGAAGAACAGGCCGCGGCCGAGCGCGCCCGGCGCGCCACGGTAACCCGCGCCGACGGTGAGAAGCAGGCGGCAATCCTGCAGGCCGAAGGCGAACTCGAAGCGTCCAAGCGCGAGGCGGAAGCCCAGGTGATCCTCGCGGAAGCGAGCAAGAAAGCGATCACGCTGGTTACCGAGGCCATCGGCGACAAGGAAATGCCCGTGGTCTACCTGCTCGGCGAACGTTATATCAATTCGCTGCAGCAACTTTCCGGGTCCGAGAACGCCAAGTTCCTCGTCTTCCCGGCGGATGTGCCGAACGCCTTGCGCGGCCTGATGGGAAGCGGCAAGCAAGGCGGGGCCTGATCCTGGCGCAGGCAAGCATAGAAGACAGATCGTTCGTCTCCCGGCTGCTGGCCGGGGAATACGGTCTCGCGGTCACCTACTGGGCCTTGTATTTTCTCGGCGCGGGACTATTCTTCGTGTTCGGCAGCCGCGCCGTGAATCGGGACGAGTGGCTGTTCTATTTCATCGAACTGTTCGCCCAACTGGGATATACCGCCGTGCTCATCGTGGCGATCCGCGCGGCGTACAAGGGTCCGCAATTGTGGAAGGTAGTTTCGCGCACCTCGTCGGTGTTCATGATCATCAACATCCTGGTCGGCATTTGCACCCTGGGCTTCATCTACTGAACAATCCCGCCATCGAAAGGCTTCCGATACGGAGAGAGTTTTGACCACACGTTACGCGCTGGTAGTCAAGAAGGACTGCCCCACCTGCGCCCTGATCGAGCCGCTCATTCCGCTGCTTGCGGAACAGGTCGACGGCGGCCTGTCGGTTTACGTCCAGGACGATCCGGCTTTTCCGGGCAACTTCGACGCGATCGATGACAGCGAGCTGGAATTTTCCTGGCGCAACGAGATCGAGATTGTCCCGACCCTGCTGCGCGGCGATGGCGCCAATTGTGAACGCGTCGTCGGCTGGGACCGCGCGGAATGGCGCAAATTTTCCGGCATCGGAGACCTCGGCGAAGACCTGGCGCCACACCGGCCCGGCTGCGGTTCGCGCACACTCGAGCCCGGTATGCCGGAGAAGCTGGCAGCCCGGCACATGGGCTTCGGCGCACGCAAGGTCGAACTCGCGGCAGCCGAAGACGATATGGAAACCTGCTTCGAACGCGGCTGGACCGACGGTCTTCCCGTCGTGCCGCCCACTCCGGAACGCGTCCTGCGCATGCTCGGCGGCACGGATCGCGAAGCCGGCGAAATCATCGGCGAAGTGCCGCCGGACCGGGTACCCTGCACGATCGAGAAACTCGCGATCAACGCGGTCATGGCAGGTTGCAAGCCGGAGTATTTTCCGCTCGTCATCGCTGCCGTGAAGGCCGCTCTCGACGACCGTTTCTGCATGCATGGACTGCTATGCACCACCTATTTTTCATCGCCCGTGGTCATCGTCAACGGGCCCGCGGCGACTCAATCCAACATGAATTCCGGCGTCAACGCCCTCGGCCAGGGCAATCGCGCCAACGCCACCATCGGCCGTGCGCTGCAATTGATCGTCCGCAATGTCGGCGGCGGCCTTCCCGGCGGTATCGACCGCGCGGCGATGGGCAATCCCGGCAAGTACACTTATTGTTTCGCCGAAGACGAATCCGACCCGGACTGGCCGAGCCTGGCCATGGACAGGGGCTTCGAACGGGAAGACTCGGTCGTCACCCTGTTCGCCGGCGAAGGCTTGCAGGCGATCGTCGACCAGCAATCCCGCACGCCCGAATCGCTCGCCGGCAGCTTTGCCGCGAGTCTGCGCACGGTGGCGCATTACAAGCTGTTCGGCTTGGCGGACGCGATCCTGGTGATCAGCCCCGAACATCGCCGGGTGCTGCGCGAAGGCGGCTGGTCCAAGACCGATCTGCGCGAAGCGCTATACGACCGGCTGCGCGTCCCCGGGCAACAGATCCTGCGCGGCGCCGACGGCGTCGCCGAAGGCATGCCCGAGCGCTTGCGCAACAAACTCCTGCACAAGTTTCGCGACGACGGCCTGCATATCGTCAGCCTCGGCGGCGGCGCGGGCATGTTTTCGGCCATAATCGGCGGCTGGATAGCCGCCGGCGAAAGGGGAAGCCAACCGGTCTCCCAAAGAATAGAATGACAACTCCCTGAAACGGAGAGGCAATCATGACAAATGCGACATTGCTCGACCCCACGGCTGAATTGCAGTCGGCGGAGCGTCAGTTGACGCCGAGGCTGGCAAGTCTGTCGGGCGCCACGGTCGGCCTGCTCGATATTTCCAAGCCGCGGGGCAAGGAATTTCTCGACGAAGTAGAATCCCTGCTCGAAGAACAGGGAGCGCAGGTAAAACGCTATAGCAAGCCGACGTTTACCCGGGTCGCGCCGACCGCCCTGCTGCAGCAGATCGGCGCCGAATGCGACGCGGTAGTCGAAGCATTAGCCGACTGAGGCTCCTGCACGTCGTGCAGTTTGCATGACATGCTCGACCTCGAAAGCCGGGGCTTGCCGGCCGGATTCGTCGCCTCCTGCGAATTCGAAGACGCCGCGGCGGCCCAGGGCAAATCGCTCGGCATCGCGCCGAAAAGCGTATTCGTGCCGCATCCGATCCAGGATCGGACCGATGCGGAAATGGCCGATCTCGCCCGCGAGGCGATCGACAATATCAAGGCGCTGATCGCCGATTCGTAAGGAACGGGGCTCAGGCAAGATTTCATTCAACCACAATCCAGACGGAGCAAGGCATGACAACCGAGGCAGTAATCGTATCCACCGCCAGAACCCCCATCGGCAAGGCCTACCGGGGCGCATTCAACGACACCGACGGACCTTCCATGGCCGCCCACGCCATCGCGGCAGCGGTGGAACGGGCCGGAATCGAACCCGGCGAAGTGGATGACGTAATCATGGGCTGCGCCATGCAGCAGGGATCCACCGGACAGAATATCGGCCGCACAGCGGGAGTGGCCGCCGGCCTGCCTTCCTCCGTCGCGGGAATGAGCATTGACCGCCAATGCGCTTCCGGCATGATGGCCATCGCCACCGCCGCGAAGCAGATCGTGCACGACGGCATGCCCGTCGTCGTCGGCGGCGGCGTCGAATCGATCAGCCTGGTGCAAAACGATCATCGCAACGGATACCGGGCCCAGGATCCGAACGTGATCGCCCGTTCGCAACATGCCTACATGTCGATGCTGGAAACCGCCGAAGTCGTCTCCAAGCGTTACAACGTCAGCCGCGAACAGCAGGACGAGTTCGCCCTGCAAAGCCAGCAGCGCACCGCCGCCGCCCAGCAGGCGGGCAGGTTCGACGACGAAATCGTGCCGTTGCCTTCCACGATGTTGTTCACCGACAAGGAAACCGGGCAGCAAAGCAAGCACGAAGTCACGCTGGAAAAGGACGAGGGCAACCGGCCCACGACGACAGGCGAAGGACTCGCCGGCCTGCGCACGGTCTTCGAAGGCGGCGTCATTACCGCCGGCAACGCCAGCCAGTTGTCCGACGGCGCCTCCGCCTCGGTCTTGATGGACGCGAAAGTCGCCGAACGCAAGGGCCTTGAACCGCTTGGCGCCTATCGAGGCATGGCCGCCGCCGGACTCGATCCCGATGAAATGGGCATCGGGCCGATCTACGCCGTGCCGAAATTGCTCGAGCGTTTCAACCTGACGATGGACGACATCGACCTGTGGGAACTGAATGAGGCTTTCGCCGTGCAGGTCGTCTATTGCCGCGACCACCTCGGCATTCCCAATGAGAAACTCAACGTCAACGGCGGCGCCATTTCCGTCGGCCACCCCTATGGCATGAGCGGCGCCCGCCTGGTCGGCCACGCCCTGCTCGAAGGCAAGCGCCGCGGCGCCCGCTACGTCGTCTGCACCATGTGCGTCGGCGGCGGCATGGGGGCCGCGGGGCTATTCGAGGTGTACTAGAAACCAGGCCGGCAGCAGCTTACGACTGCCTACCGCCATTCGCTGGCCGGCCGGTCGGGGTCGGACTCCAGGAATCGAATCAGGTCGCCGTGGAACCGCTCGGAAATCTCGATGTGGGGATTGTGGCCCACATCGGGATACAGCAGCAGCGCGGAGTTCTGCAACTCATTGTGCACATGGGTGGCGCGGGCGGCGAAGTCGTCTGACAGCCGGTCGTCTTCGCCGCCGATGACCAGCGCCTTCGCTCCGATGTGTTGCCAGTCGTAAACCACCGGATCGTTGTACATCATGGCCCCTACCATGCGGCGCACCCTGGCGTAGTGGGGATAGCCGCCGGAAAGAGTCTGGCCATAGGACCGTCTCACGAACTCCAACTGTTGAGGTGGCCAATAGTCGGTGTAGTAACGTTGGTGGCCGCGCAATATTGACTGATAGGTGGGCACGCCGGGCTCGCCGGCCATCGGGTCGCTCCATGGCCGGGATTGGCGGGAATCGACCAGGCCGATCTGATTCGCCATGACGACATGGCTGACGCTGTCCGGATATTGCATCGAGAATCTGCTTACCACCATTCCGCCCATCGAGTGGCCGACAGCCGCCACCGTGTCGATGCCCAACTCGTCCAGCAGCGCCTGCATGTTGGCCGCCACGAAATTGAAGTTGTAGGGAATCATGGCCTTGGATGATTTGCCGTAGCCGATGCGATCCACGGCGATGACGCGAAACCCCGCTTCAGACAAAATCCGGAACGATGGCGAGTAGGCTTCCGAGTAGAAATTGCCGCCGTGCTGCCAGAATACCGTTCGGCCATTCGCCCGGCCGGCCGGCGGAATATCCATGTAGGCCATGCGCATTTTCTCGCCGTAGCGATCGAATTCCAGGAACCGGACCGGCCAGGGGTAGTCGATCTCTTCAAAGTTGATCGACACTGGGCCCCAATGGTCGGGGGCCTCGGCCGGCGGCTGCGCGGGCCATTCATCCTCGGCGAAAACCTGGGGAATGGCGAGTATCACGCCGGCGGCAGAAATCACTGCCAGCAGTTGGTGTCTGATCTTGTTCATGGTGATTCCCTGTAAGCTCTTGTAACCTTGGCGTCGCCGCCGACGTATTGAAATGCGATACTTCGATTATAGCCGCAAAGAGGCACCGCATGGATTTACCCCACCGCCCGAAACGCATCGTCATTCCACCGATCTGGTTTGCCCTCGGTCTGACAGCGATTTTCCTGTTCGATCGATTTTTTCCGCCATCGAATTTTTCGGGACCGGTGGCAGTTGGCCTCGGCGTGGTCCTCATCCTGCTCGGTCTGGCCTCGGCAATTTCCGCCGCCGGACTGTTCCGCAAGGCCGATACCGGGATTGTTCCCTTCTCTGAAGCAACCACACTGGTTACTTCCGGCGCCTTTCGTTTCAGCCGCAACCCCATGTACCTGGGCATGGTGTTTGTGTTGTTGGGAACGGCCCTGATCGTTGGCTCCGCCGCCGGCTTGCTGGTGGCGCCGATTTTCTTGCTGATCATCCAGTATCGCTTCATCCTGGATGAGGAACGCATGATGCATGACGTATTCGGTAAAGAGTTCGAGGAGTATCGCAGCCGGGTCAGACGCTGGCTTTGAACGGCGGCGGCCGGGGCGCCAACATCGTGCGGCGGAGCAGGCGAGCGAAGGTTTCCGCGGCTACCAGTCCGAGGATTCTTCGTCATGCGTCGCGGTGGGAAGCGCGTAGGAAAGCTCAGTCCGGCCGAGATCGACGAAATCCATCAACTGGTTGGTTCGATTAAGGTCCCTGTTCTTGCGAATTGCGGGAATCACTCCGAAGACGGCGCGGGCCAGTCGGTTCCTGAAGGCGAAGCCCTGCACGGCCAGCCCGTCGCCTTTGCCCGGATATCTGAGGGCGTCCGCCAGCGAACCACCGATCAGGCCCCTTGAAATCCGATAGGCCAGCGCCGCGATCTTGCGCCGCTCCGCGGATTCGGTAACGCCGATCACAATCGGAGCGCTGTTGATGATGCTGTTGGCCATGATGATGGCGTCGTCGCCCGGAGGCGGCTCGCACAGCTTTGCGACATCAAAGATGTTCAAGGCGCCGGCCTCGTCGCGAAAGGTCACTTCTTGCGGGATTCCCAGGAGGATTGCCGAATAGCGCCACACATGCACGTAGGCTTCGCGCTCTTCGCGGGAAAAATCGCCGCCGAGCCGCGCCACGTGGCGCATGAGGCGGCCCGAAAACGCGGCTGCGGCCAGAGAGAGGGTCGCGGCGCTGACCGGTAAGCCGTAGCGCTCCTCTTCCCATTCCTCCGATTGCCCGATCAACAGCCTCGACCGGGCGTGAACCAGCCGGATGCGCAGGGAAAGCCGCCAGCCGTCGCTGAGCGGGAGGACGCCGCCGGGCAGGTAACTCTCAAGCAGGTGCAAGCCGTTCTGCTTGAGGCGGCGAACACCCATCGACATGACCCGGCCCCTGATGCGGAACGACGTGCTGATCAGCGTCGCGAAGCCTTCGACGATGCTGCCCGCGACCAGGCCCGCCAGGACGACGTCGGAATTACGCAGGAACGCCCTCGAAGAGATCCGCGTCGCCTCTTCGTCGAACCAGGCCGGAACTTCCATGGATTCTTCCATGAACCGCCCGAGCGACGCGGGGGCCTCGGGCGGCAGCTTCGCGGGGTTCGCCATGGCCCTGGTGAGAATTTCGTGAACTCGATCCGCGGGAAACTCGGCGAGATCCGCCGCCGTCTCGTCCCCGATGGGATCTCCGATCGTCGTGTGACGGACATAGGCCTCGGCGAATTCGGCGTCCCGGGCATGGGCCCGGTCGTAGCCTGCCAGGTATTCTTCAGGAATTTTGATGGTCCCTGCTTTCATGCGGTGCGCGTCTTCAGCACGGAAACCAGATTATATTGCAGCATGACGAGTGCTGGAACGACCAGCATCAGCAAGGCGGTCGCGACGACCACTCCAAAGCCCACGGAGGCGGCGAGCGGCACCAGGTGCTGAGTCTGGATGCTCTGCTCGAACATCAGCGGCGCCACGCCCAGGAAGGTGGTTATCGAAGTCAGCAGAATCGCGCGAAAGCGCGCCTTGGCGCCGACGATGATGGCGTCTCTCGGATCCAGGCCGCGTTCCCGGGCGTTGTTGATGAACTTGATCATCATCAGGGAATCGTTGACGACCACGCCGCTCACGCCGATGATTCCCTGGAGCGACGTGAAACCGAGACTGAGGTCCAGCAGGATGTGCCCGATCAAGGCGCCCACCAGCCCGAGCGGAATCGCGGTCATCACGATGAGCGGCTGGGTGTAGGAGCCGAAGGGAATCGCCATCAGCGCATACATCACGAGAAAAGCGAAAAAGACCGTCATCGGCAGCGTTTCGTACACCTCCTGCTGCTGGCGCTGCTCGCCGCCGTAAAAGTAGAGAAAATCCGGATACTCGGCGCTCAGGCCGGCCAGCAGGTTCCGTTGCAGATTGCCGTTCACTTGCTGGCCGGTGATCACGGCGCTGTCCACGTTTGCCGTGACCGTGATGACCCGGCGTTCGTCGAGGCGATGGATGGTGGTGGGCGAGCGCGCCAGCGCGACATCGGCGATCTGCCCGAGCGGCAAAACTCCGCCATGTGGCGTTCGCACCGCGTAGTTCTCGATGTCCGCGGGTGAATTGCGTTCGGTCTCCGGCAGGCGCACGAAGACGCGCATCTCCTCGCGGCCGCGCTGTACGCGCAGGGCCTCGGTCCCGAAAAACGCGGCGCGAACCTGACGGGCGAAATCGTCGAGGGTGACGTCCAGCGAACGGCCCGCCGGCTTCAACTCGATTTGCAGTTCCTGTACGCCTTCGTCGTGGTTGGTGCTGACGTCGAACACTCCGCTCGTCGACTCCAGGTTGGCGGCCACTTCGTCCGCGATCAGCGCCAGGCGCTCGGGATCGGGATGGGAAAGCTCAAGATGAACCGGAAGGCCAAGTCCCAGCGCCCCGGCCGAGAAGGCCAGGGATCTGACTCCCGGAAACTCTCCCGCCTCTTCACGCCACAGATTCTGGAAATCGGTCGAACTGAAATCGCGCAGGTCCGACGGCGGCAGCCTGAACTCCACCGTGCCGATGTGCCCCCGCGGCAACTCGACGGCGTTGCCGCCGAGCGGATCGAAGAGTTGCGCGGTCTGGCCCACGGTAACGCTCACGTCCGCGGAAATCGGCTCGGCGCCGCCGGAAAGCGCCTGCAGCACGCGCTGCCCCGCCGCTTCGAGTTGCAAGGCCACGTCCGAGGTACGGTCGCTCGGCGTCCCGACCGGCATCTCGATGTTGGCGGAGACGATATCGCCTTCGATTTGCGGAAGAAACTCGTACCTGACCATACCCGTAACCACGATCGTCACCGACAGCAGCATCAGTGAAAGCGTGGCGGCGAGCACGACCGACGGCGCGGCGGTGGCGAAGCGGAGTGCGCGATCGAGCGGCCCGTCGATGAAGCGCTTCACCGAGGCGTCGACAGACGCCTGGGTCCGCCTCACGGCGCGACCGAGGCCGGTGCCTGGCTCTCCCGGTTTGGGCAGGTGCGCCAGGTGATTGGGCAGAACGAGCAGGGATTCCACCAGCGAAAGCATGAGCACGGCGATGACGACGATGGGGATGCTCAGACCGATCCTGCCGATGGGTCCCGGCACGGTGAGCAATACCGAAAACGCCGTCACCGTCGTCAGGATCGAGAAAATTACGGGGCCGGCGATCCGCTGTGTTCCCTGCACGGCCGCGGCCAGCCCCTCGGCCCCCTTCTCGCGCTCCGCGTAAATGTTCTCGCCCACGACGATCGCGTCGTCCACCACGATGCCGAGCGCGAGCACCATCGCCATCAGCGAGAACATGCTGATCGAGACGCCCAGCACCTGCATCACCACGAACGTTCCCGTGAACGAAACCGCCAGCCCGAGCGCCACCCACATCGCGAGCCTGATCTGCAGGAAAAGGCCGAGCGCCAGGAACACGAGGAAGAGTCCGAGCGCGGCGTTCTCGATGAGCAGGTTGACCCGGCCCCGGAGATCGACCGAGTCGTCCTGCCAGATCGAGACGGCGACGCCTTCGGGCAAGAAGGGCGTCACTTCGGTATCGATGTAGTCGCGCACGGCCTGCGCGATGTCGAGCACGTCCTCGCCGGCAGTGCGGAATACGTTGATGCGCGCCGCCGGTTGGCCGTTGAAGCGCGTCGACAGATCGCTGTCGGCAAAGGCGTCGTGTACGGTCGCGATCTCGCCCAGCCGCACGGCGGCGCCGTTGGGCCCTGTCATGACGACGATGTCCTCGAAGTCGAACTGGCCGTAATTCTGGCCGAGCGTGCGGATGCGGATTTCCTCCTCGCCGGTGGAAATCTTGCCCGCGGAAAGCTCCAGCGAACCCAGGCGAACGGCCAGCGCAACGTCCTCCAGGGTCAGCCCGAGCGCCCGCAGGCGGTCTCGCGGAACCTCGATGGAAATTTCGTAGTCGCGCACTCCGCTCGATTCCGCAAAGGAAACCTCGGGCAGGGCCAGGATTCCGTCTTCGATGCGGGAGGTCAGTTCCTTGATCGTGCGTTCCGATACGGCGCCGTACACGACCAGGCGAAAAATGCTTTGGCGGCTCGTGATCTCGCGGACTTCCGGGCGCTCGGCGCCCGCGGGAAACGTCAGGATACTGTCCACCTGCGCCTTCATGTCCGCGAGGGCGCGGTTCATATCCGTTCCCTGCCTGAATTCGGCAATTACCGAACCCAGCCCCTCGGCCGCCGACGATTCGATCCGCTTCACTCCTTCGACGGACTGGATCTGCTCCTCAATCTTGCGGACGATCAACTCTTCCACTTCCGAGGGCGCGGCGCCGGGATAGGGCACGACCACCTGAATGCGGTCGAGCGAAGCTTCCGGGAGAAACTCCTGTGGCAGCCCGACAGCCGAGATAAGCCCGACTACCAGCAGGAAGCCCATCAACAGATTCGCGGCGACGGGATTCGCCGCCATGTAAGCGATGGGGCCGCGGAACTCGCCTGCTGTCACATTACGCTCCTGAAATGAGATAGACTGTTCGGGGCCGAAGATTGAATGCGAAATCTCGCACCGTAGCCAAAGCATGTCAACACGCCGCCATTCACTTGCAACCCAATTGCCCGCTGCGGTAATGTCAGGCTTTTCGCGGCTTCGGCCGCCAAGCCTGGTGAGACCAACGTGCAGTCGAAACTTTCCGTACGCTTTCTGACACGCCTGTTGTCAGCCCTGTTGATTTTCATTGCCGTTTTCGCCACGGCCCAGGAGCGCGATCCGGTGCGGATCGGGTTCATGGATCCGCTGTCCGGCCCCTTCGCCTCGATCGGCACCAGCGGGCTGACGGTGCTCCAGTTCTCCGCCGACTATCTGTTCAATTCCAGGGGAGGAATCCTTGACGGACGCATGATCGAGATCGTGCCGCTCGACAACATGCAAAGCCCCACGGAAACGCAGATCCAGTTCCGCCGCGCCGTAAGCGAGGGATTGCAGATCGTCTTTCAGGGCAACAGCTCGGCGGTGGCGAACGCGCTCAACACCGCCGTGGAGCGGCACAACCGGCGCAATCCCGGCCAGGAAGTGCTCCAGATCAACTATTCCGCCGTGGATCCGATCCTGACCGAAGAGAATTGCAGCTTCTGGCATTTCCGCTTCGACGCCCACGCGGTAATGAAACTCAACGTGCTGACCGATTTCATCGCCCGGAACGAAGACATCGAGCAGATCTACATCATCGGGCAGGACTACTCTTTCGGCCACGTCGTCGCCGAAACTTCCGAACGCCTGCTGCGCGAGAAGCGGCCCGACATCGAGATTGTCGGCAACGAATTTCACCCTATCGGCCAGGTCAAGGACTTCACGCCCTACGTGACCAAGATCGTCGCTTCAGGCGCCGACGCGGTCATCACCGGCAATTTCGGCGCCGACATGGTCTCGCTGGCGCGCTCGATCATCGATTCGGGGCTCGATATTCCGATCTACACCTTCTACGCAGCCTATGACGGCATAACCGCGACCCTCGGCGCCGACGGCAAGAACCGTATCCGCCTCGTGCACAACGAAAGCGCCAATCCGATTCCGACCGAAGAGCGCAAGGAATTCTATCGCGCGTTCAAGGCCAAACATCCGGATCGCGACGTCACCCAGCCGCGCCTCCCGCTGGCCCTGTCGATGATTGTCGAAGCCATGGAGCAGACCGGCAGCACCGACCCTTACGACGTCGCCCTGGCGCTCGAGGACATGCGTTTCACTTCGATGAGCGGCGAAGAAGTATGGATGCGCGGCGCCGATCACCAGATCTTCCAGGCGCTGCACGTGTCGGTGCAGACCGACGAAGGCATCGAGTTCGACGCCGACAATTCGGGCTTCGGCTTGCTGACCGAATACATGGTGCCGGGCGAGGAGACCGTCGTGGAAACGAGTTGCGAAATGAGGCGACCGCGGCGCTGACGAGGGACGAGCGCGGCTGATGCCGGAAATTCTCGTATTCGCGACCTTGAACGGCCTGGTCACCGGGCTGTTGCTGTTCATGCTGGCGAGCGGTCTTACCGTGATCTTCAGCATGATGGGCGTGCTCAATTTCGCCCATGCCAGCTTTTACATGCTCGGCGCCTATTTCGCGTATTCAATCAGCCTTTATTTCGGCTATTGGACCGGGCTGATCGTCGCGCCGCTGATCGTCGGCGTGCTCGGCGCACTGGTCGAGCGTTACGGGCTGCGGCGCGTGCATCAGCACGGCCACGTGGCGGAACTGGTGTTCACTTTCGGCCTCGCCTTCCTGATCGAAGAAGCGGTGCAGTTCTTCTGGGGGGCGGACACCAAGAACTACCAGACGCCGGACCTGCTCGATTTCCCGCTGTTCACGCTGTTCGGCCAGGAGTTCTCGGCCTATCGCGGTTTCATGCTGGCGATTTCGCTCGGCATTTTCATCGGCCTGTACCAGGTGCTTACCCGTTCGCGCGTCGGTCTCATCATCCAGGCCGCGATCACCCATCCGCACATGGTGTCGAATCTCGGTCACAACGTGCCGCTGATCTTCACCGCTGTATTCGGCGTCGGCACGGCGCTGGCGGGCCTCGCGGGCGTGATCGCCGGGCCGGTCCTGACGACCTTTCCCGGCATGGCCCTCGTGCTCGGCAGCATCGTCTTCGTCATCGTCGTGATCGGCGGACTCGGCTCGCTGCCGGGCGCGTTCCTGGCCTCGCTGCTGATCGGCTTGCTGCAGTCCTACGCCATTGCCGCAAATGTCGGCATGCAGGACCTGCTCGATCTGCTCGGCCTGGAGTTCCCGCGCAGCCATCCGCTCGATGACCTGTGGACCCTGAACCTGGCCCAGATCGCGCCGATATTGCCGTTCCTGCTGCTCGTGCTCGTGCTGATCTTTCGCCCTACCGGCCTGATGGGTAAACGCGAACAATGAACGGGGTGACCGCAATCAGGGCGCTGGCGGCGAAATCGGGCGTATGGGCCGTTTATCTGGCGGTGCTTCTGCTGCTGCCGCAACTGTTCGACTCCATCCTGGCGATTTCGATCTTCAACCAGATGGCCATCGCCATCGTATTCGCGCTCAGCTACAACATGCTGCTCGGCCAGGGCGGCATGCTCTCCTTCGGTCATGCGGTCTATTTCGGCCTGGGCGGCTTTCTCGCCGTGCATGCGCTGCTGATGATGGAGAACGAAGCCGTCTATTTCTCGATTGCCTTCATTCCCCTCATCGGCGGTCTGACCGGCTTGCTCGCGGGCGTCTTCGTCGGCAGCTTCTCGACGCGCAAGGCGGGTACGGTGTTCGCGATGATCTCGTTGGGAATAGGCGAACTCGTGGCGGCCTCCTCGCTGATCTTTACCGGCTTTTTCGGCGGCGAAGCCGGGGTGAGCGGCGACCGTACATTCGGCCCTCCGCTATTCGGGATGGATTTCTTCAGCGATGTCGACGTCTATTATCTTGCGGCCTTCTGGGTCTTCCTTTCCACCTTGTTCATGTACCTGTTCACCCAGACGCCGGCCGGGCGCATGGCCAACGCCGTGCGCGACAATCCCGAACGCGCCGAATTCATCGGCTATAGCGCGCGCTGGGTACGCTTCATCTCGTTCTGCGCGTCGGGCATGTTCGCCGGCGTGGCCGGCGGCCTGTTCGCGCTCAACTACGAATTCCTCACCGACGAGAATCTGAACCTCGTGACCTCGGGCCGGGTGCTGCTGATGGCCTATATCGGCGGACTCGGCTTCTTCATCGGGCCCATCATCGGCGCGATCGTCCTGACCCTGATGAACTTCCTGCTCAGCAATTACACCGAATTGTGGCTGTTGTACCTCGGCATCATGTTCCTGCTGACGGTGCTGTTCCTGCCGCGTGGATTCGCCGGCTTCATCATGATGCACCGCCTTGCCTGGCTGCGCGGCAGACTGCATACCCTGGCGCTGCCGTACCTGCTGACCGGCCTGCCGGCGCTGTTGTTCATACTGTGCGTGATCTGCCTGCTCGAACTTTCTCATACGGCCGAGCCCGAGTTGCATTTCCTGGGCCTCACCCTGGCGCAGGACTCGGTGCTTGTCTGGACCGGACTTTTACTATTCGCCACGCTTGGCTGGTACTTGACGAAGAAATCGGCGCCAGGGCTGCGCAGAGCCTGGGAAGCGGCCAATGAGCCCGAAGCGGACGCCGCGCAGGAGCAATTCTCATGAGCATCCTGTCCATGAGAAACCTGCGCAAGAACTTCGGCGCCACCGAGATCATCCGCGGCGTCGATCTCGACATCGAATCCGGGGAAATACACGCCATCATCGGCCCCAACGGGGCCGGCAAATCGACGCTGTTCCATCTCATCAGCGGCAAATACTCGCCGACGGCGGGCTCCATCCGCTTCAATGACCGGCAGATCGAAAACCTGAGTCCTTTCCGGATCAACCGGCTGGGAATCGCCCGCAGTTTCCAGGTCACCAACATTTTTCCGCGCCTGAGCGTCTTCGAGAATATCCGTTGCGCCCTGCTCTGGTCTTCGGGTTACGGCTACTCCTTCCGACATCTGCTCAACCGCCAGCGGGCGCTGAACGAAGAAACCAGAGAGGTGCTGGAAAAAATCGGCCTTGCCGGCAAGGCGCAGATTCCCGCCGGCGAGATCGCCTATTCCGAGCAGCGGGCGCTCGAACTCGGCATGGCCATCGCCGGCGGCGCCGAACTGATCCTGCTCGACGAGCCCGTCGCCGGCATGAGTCATAGCGAAGCCGACAACGCGGTGCGCCTGATTCGCAGAATCACCGAAGGCAAGACCCTGGTCATGGTCGAACACGACATGAATATCGTCTTCGATCTCGCCGACCGCATCAGCGTGCTGGTCTACGGCAAGGTCATCGCCTGCGGCGCGCCGGCGGAAATCCGCGCCAATGCGCAAGTGCAGGAAGCCTATCTCGGCGAGGCGCAAGCCCATGCCTGACGCCATGCTGGAAGTAGGCGACCTGCACGCCTGGTATGGCAAGAGCCACGTGCTGCAAGGCGTCAGTTTCGAGGTGGCCCAAGGCGAAATCGTCAGTCTGCTCGGACGCAACGGCGTCGGCCGCTCGACGACGGTGAAAACGATCATGGGCGAGGTCGAGCCCCATGGCTCGATCCTGTTCAGGAACGAGCAGATCGCCGGCCGCAAGAGTTACGAGATCGCCCGGCTCGGCCTCGGCTACGTGCCCGAGAACCGGGAAATCTTCCCCACCCTGACGGTGCGGCAGAACCTCCTGCTCGGCATGAAGTCGACCACCCCTTCCGGGCGCTGGAGCATCGAGGAAGTATTCGCCATGTTTCCCTTGCTCGCCGAGCGCGCCGACGTGCAGGGCGGGGCGCTCAGCGGCGGCGAGCAGCAATTGCTCAGCATGTGCCGCACCCTGATGGGCGATCCCGACATGGTCATGATCGACGAGCCCACCGAGGGACTGGCGCCGAAGATCGTCGAACAGGTCGGCAACCTGCTGCTGGAAATCGCCGGCCGCGGCGTTTCCATCCTGCTCGTCGAACAGAAGCTCAACATCGCCATGCGCATATCGAAGCGTCTCTATATCATGGGCCACGGCCAGGTAGTCTGGGAGGGCACGCCGGATGCGCTGACGCAGGCCGGCGACGTAAGGGCTGAATGGCTTGAGGTATGACTTCATGAAAATCCTCTTGCCGATGCTGCTTGCGGGGTTGACTGTCTTCGGCGCGCCCGTCGCCGCCTGGGATTCGGTCGGCCATCGGGTCAGTGCTCAAATCGCCGTGGAATATCTCGAGCCCGGGGTTCGCGAACGGCTCGTCGCCATCCTGCGGGGGCATCCGCGTTTCGTCGAAGATTTCCTGGAGCAGGTTCCCGGCTTTATCGATACCGGCGACGAGCTGGAATTCGATGCCTGGTTGCTGGGCCAGGCGGCATTCTGGCCGGACATCGCCAGAGGGCTGCCACGAGGCGAGAGGGCCCGCTATCATCGCGGCAACTGGCATTACATCGACGGCGCGTGGCTGCGCGACGCCGCCACGGCGCAGGGCAATGTCTATGTCGGTATCGATCCATTTCCCGATATTGCAGGCCCGGCCGTCGAGGCGATTCGCGGCGAATCCGATGTGGATAACGTGGTCGTGGCGCTCGACTACAACATGCGCCTGCTGGCCGACCCGGCCACGGAAGCGGGGCAGCGCGCGGTCGCCCTGTGCTGGGTGCTGCATCTGGCCGGCGACATTCACCAGCCGCTGCATACGGGCTCGCTGTTTTCCGCGCAATTGTTCGAGTCCGGCGACGCCGGAGGCAATGGTATCGACACAAGTGACGGCAATCTGCACGCGGTCTGGGACCGAGCCCTGCGCGAACAGGGAATCCTCGACAGCGTCGATTCCATAATCGATGCAATGCAGTCAATGGACTTGAACGAAATCGAGTCCGAGCCGCTCGACTGGACCGCCTGGATGCACGAAAGCCGCGCCTTGATGACCAGCGTGGCGTATCCCGAAACTGTCGAGCGGGAAATCCTCTCCGCCGAACGTATGGGCCGCGACATGCGGGAAATCGAGTTGTCCGAAGACTATCTCGCCGAAATGCGCCGCCTGTCCGGACAACGACTCGGCCTGGCGGGCTTGCGCATCGCCCTGCTCTTCAATCGAAACCTGTAGTTCCCTCCCTCCGTCATTCTGCGCGCAGTCGCAGAATCTCGTCAGTTATGGCGCAGACTCAGAGAGATTCTGCGACTACGCTTCGCTTCGCGCAGAATGACTTGTCCACCAGCGACAACAGGTTGTGGATCAGCCGGGAACCGTGTCCGTTTTCCAGGCTCATGATCGACTCCGGGTGAAACTGCACTGCCCATATCGGAAGTTCGCGATGTTCCACCGCCATGACTACGTCGTCCGTCCGCGCCGTAACCTCAAGGCAATCCGGCACCGTGGCTGCGACCAGCGAGTGGTAGCGTCCGGCCGGGAACGATTCGGGAAGATCCCTGAACAATTCGCTGTCTTCACGGCTGATTTCCGATTGCTTGCCGTGCATCGGCATGGACAATTGCCGCAACTCGCCGCCGAAATATTCGACAAGGCCTTGCAGGCCGAGGCAAACGCCGAAGGTCGGGATATTCAGCTCCAGCGCGCAGGCGATCGTCGCCGCGACATCGAATCGTTGCGGTACGGACGGTCCCGGCGACAGGACCAGCAGATCGACGTTTTCGCGCTTCAGGTAATCACGGGCGGCCTCGGGGCGCAGGGTCAGCAATTCCGCGCCGAGACGCCGGAAGCAATCGCCAAGGCTGTGTACGAAGGAGTCCTCGTGGTCGACCATGAGTACGCGCATGTGCGCGAATTCCGGGCCCGCCTCGAAAGGCGCCGCGGACGAAATCGGTTTCACGGGCACACCCATCGCCTGCATCAGCGCCCTTGCCTTGAGCCGCGTTTCGTTCTCCTCTTTCTCCGGCTCCGAATCCGTCAGCAAGGTTGCCCCGGCCCGGACTTCGGCCACGCCGTCCTTGATGCGAATCGTGCGCAAGGTCAGGCCGGTATTCAGATTGCCGTTGAAGCCGATATGTCCCATGGCGCCGCCATACCAGCGCCGGGGCGACTTTTCGTGCTTTTCGAGATATTGCATGGCCGACAGCTTGGGCGCGCCGGTGACGGTCACCGCCCAGGTATGCGACAGGAAGCCGTCGAGCGCGTCGAAACCCGCCTTCAGCGTTCCCTTGACGTGATCCACGGTATGGATCAGCCGCGAATACATCTCGATCTGGCGCCGGCCGATGATCTGCACCGAACCCGGCTCGCAGACGCGCGCCTTGTCGTTGCGGTCCACGTCGGTGCACATGGAAAGCTCGGATTCTTCCTTGGTCGAATTGAGCAGCCGCCGTATCTGTTCCGCATCGCTCAAGGCATCGCCGCCGCGGGCTATGGTTCCCGAGATGGGACAGGTTTCGATGCAGTCCCCTTCGACCCGAACGAACATTTCCGGTGAAGCGGATACCAGATACTCCCGTTCGCCGAGGTTCATCAGCGCGCCGTAAGGCGCAGGATTGGTTTCGGCCAGGCGCTTGAACACTTGCGCCGGGCTGTCCTTGCAGGGAGCGAAAAAAGTCTGGCCGGGAACGACTTCGAAAAGGTCGCCGCGGCTGAAATGCGCTTTCGCCCTTTCGACTCCGGCCGCGTACTCGCCGGGTTCGTGGTCGCACTCCCGCTCCACATCGGTCGCGGGAACAAACGGGGTGGACGCGGAGCCGTTCCTTTTCAGTCCGCCGGTAGTTTCCCCATGATGCTCGCGGCCGGGTGCGCGGCAGATGAAATCGTAGTTGTAAGCCCGGGCCTGTTCGAGGCGGTGGTCGGCGACGAGAATCCGGTCAGGCAGATAGAGCACGAGATCGCGGTCGTCCGGATTTCGCGATTGATGCCGTTCGATGTCCTCGAACTGGAATGTCAGGTCATAGCCGAAAGCGCCGTAAAGCCCAAGAAACGGATCCTCGGGGCTGTGGAACCAGTTCACCA
Source organism: Gammaproteobacteria bacterium (assembly GCA_009844085.1). GTDB lineage: Bacteria > Pseudomonadota > Gammaproteobacteria > Pseudomonadales > Pseudohongiellaceae > UBA9145. The sequence goes on from VYCF01000072.1 coordinate 257,069, forward strand.
GCGCCCGCAACGCGGAGAACACGCTATGCTGGCGGCTGCGGTCCTCCTCGCTGAAGCCGGCTTCGGCCTCGCGGATGTCGGCATGGATAGTCGACTGTTCCCGGCGTAACTCGCGCACGGATTCGCAACAGGCCAGCGCCCGTTCGACTTCGGCAAGCAGGATTCCGCCGCGGGAATTGAGCGCGTCTATCGTCAACTTGCGGCCGCGCCCGGTCAGGCGCAAAGGCGGATTGACAAAACCGATGTCCCAGCGCGTATAGCGTCCCGGATATTCGAATCCGGATCGCAGCAGCACACCGGGCGAGCCGTCGAGCGAATCGACGAGATCGTCCATCGCCGCCGCATCGTAGTCGAGTTCTTCGACCGACAGGTGTACGCGTACCCCTCCGCCGGTCTCGTGCCGGTATTGCCTGCCCGGCTCCAATCGCATGTTTCCATTTTTGCCCATCACGGGTTCCTCCGCTTGGCCTGCCGGAGCCGTGACTGGAACGATTACTGGGAAGAAACAGAACGACCGCCACAACTCCGGGCGGCCGGTGAAGAATTATTCAGGATTCTTCCGGCAGCCCTCGTTGGGAAACAGCCAGAAGTAAAAATACGCTCTGTTCATGGGCGGCAATCTTGCACCCAACTTCGGCAGAAGTCAACGTGCTATCGAATTCATCGCGTCTGCATTCCAGAATTCGCCCTATGCTGCTAAGCTTGGGCGCCATCGGAAAGCAACAGAGAGAACCAGATCATGACAATTCCGCATCGTTTATTGGCCGGCGTATTCGTACTGATTTTATCGGGTGCGGCGCTGGCGCAGGAGTTCGTCAAGGCCGACCTGGAACAGATCGGCATGTCCGCCGAGCGGCTCGAAACGCTCGATGAGAGCCTGAGAGCTTTCGTGGACGATGATCGTATCGCCGGTCAGGTCGTGCTCGTGCTGCGCAACGGACAGGTGGCGTTTTCCGCCGCAAACGGCTGGCGCGACAAGGAAGACGGCGCGGCGATGACCGACGACACCATTTTCCGCATCGCTTCCCAGACCAAGGCCATCGTCAGCACCGGCATCATGATCCTGCAGGAACAAGGCAAACTCGCCATCGGCGACCCGCTCGGCCGCTATATTCCCGAATGGAGCGACATGCAGGTTGCCGTACCCGACGGCAGCGGCGGCTATGTACTCGAAGACGCGGCCCGGCCGATCACGATCCGTAATCTGCTTACACATACCGCCGGCGTCAGCTATGGCAGCGGGCCGGCCCAGGACCGCTGGGAAGAAGCCGGCTTCCAGGGCTGGTATTTCGCCAATCGCAGTGAGCCGATCGCGGAAACCATCGCCCGCATGGGTTCGCTGCCGCTTGATGACCATCCGGGCGATAACTGGATCTACGGGTACAGCACCGACATCCTCGGCGTCGTGATCGAGGCGGCCAGCGGCATGGACCTGCAGAGCTTCCTGCAACAGGAAATTTTCGATCCGCTCGACATGCGCGATACGCATTTCTTCCTGCCCGAAGCCAAGCGCGACCGGCTGGCCACGGTTTACCGGCCCGGCGTGAACGGCGTCGAAGCGATTCCGGCAACCGACGGCATGCAAAGCCAGGGCATGTACGTGGACGGCCCGCGGATGAGCTACTCGGGCGGCGCCGGCCTGTTGTCCACAGCGCGCGACTACGCCCGCTTCCTGCAAATGACATTGAACGGCGGCGAACTCGACGGCGAACGTATCCTTTCGCGCAAGTCGGTCGAACTGATGACGGTCGATCACCTGGGCGACATCCCGTTCCGCAGCGGCCAGGGCTTCGGCCTCGGCTACTATGTGCTCGAAGACCTCGGCGCGAACGGCGCCCTCGGCACGGAAGGAGAATACGGCTGGGGCGGCGCCTATCATTCAACCTACTGGGTCGATCCGGAGGAAGATCTGGTGGTCGTTTACCTGACCCAGATCATTCCCGCCACCGGCCTGAATGATTACAGCACCCTCCGCAACGGCGTCTACCAGGCAATTGTCGATTGAATCACGGTGTGATGACCTGTCATTCTGCGCGCAGTCGCAGAATGACGGGGATATAGGGAACTGATGACATGCCAGATCAGCCGAAAATGTTCCTGCGGGCGCTGTTCCCCACCTTTTTGCACGAAGCCTGGTATCCCGGCTTCGCCGCCGAAAAGGAACAACTAATTCGGCGCATCCGCGAAATCCGCGAGGAAGACCAGGCGGGCCGGGAATATTCCGCCCAGCATTACCCCTACGGTTTCACTTCCTTCCGCAGCCGCGACCGGCTCTACACCGACCCGGCCTTCCGCAACCTCGTCGATTTCATGTTCGAGGTCGCCTACGACTACGGCAACAAGCAGTACTGGAACCTGGAGAATTTCGAACTGGCGATGACCCAGCTCTGGTGCAACATCAACTCGCGCTACAACTACCATCGCGACCACGTGCATCCCTACTCCCAGATCAGCGGCGTGTTCTACATCCAATGCGAAAGCGACGCCGCGCCGATCAGTTTGAAGGACCCGCGCCCCGCGCGCTGGATGGTGCCCGCCCCGCTACGCGAGAACCGTGCCGAAAACACGCTGATCACGACACTCCCGCCGGAAGAAGGCAAGTTGCTGATGTTCCCCGCCTGGCTCGATCATGGCGTGGCGCAACACCACGCCGAGACCGACCGCATCAGCATGTCCTACAATTTCGAATTGCGGCAGAAAAACCCAGGCTGAGTTTAAGAAAAAAGGAAAGTTTCACCTGAGAATTGCAGGTAATTTGAACTGATGTGCGAACGGATTGATTGCAATTCGTGGCCAAAGTAGCTATTCTGGCTCTTATGAAGCAGGTAGCAGCCAGAGAAGCGAAAAATCGATTCGGCGTATTGCTCGATGCCGCGCAAAGCTCGCCTGTGCGCGTGACAAAACAAGGAAGAGCGGTTGGAGTCTTGATGTCGGTTCAGCACTATGAGCGGCTTCGGGGCGCCGCCTGGGAGCGACTTTCCAAAACCATGAACGCCATGAGCGCGCAAGCGTCGGCTGGCGGCTTGACGAAGGAAAAGCTTGAGCAGTTGCTTTCGGATGAAAGCTGAACGCATCGTAGTCGACACCAACGTCCTGATCAGCGCCTCACTCAATGCGGCTGGCGCTCCGCGAAAGTTGATCGACACAATCTTGTCTGAACGGAACGGCATTCTGCTTTTTTCCGACGAAACTTTTACCGAATTGGAAAGTCGCTTCAATCACCGGAAATTCGACAAGTATGTTAGCCGGGAACTCAGAACGCTGTTTCAGGCGCAACTCGAAGCGGTAGCGGAGTGGGTCGCGATCGCTGGCGCAAAACTCGGTTGCCGTGATCCCCACGACGACAAGTTCCTCGAAACGGCATTGATGGGAGAGGCGGACTGCCTGATTACCGGCGACCGGGATTTACTGGTTATGTCGCCTTTTCACGATATTCCGATATTGACGCCGGCAGATTGTCTGGCGCGCTTGCAAGAGTGTTAGCGAAGATCTCAATCCGATCTTGTCCTCACTCAAGGAAGACTTGAACGATTAGATTCGCCATTTACGCCGTCCAGGGATCGATGGTTTTCAATCCGGCCGCCTCGAATGGCGCCGTGTCCCGCGTAGCCACAATCATCGCGTTGGCGGCGGCAGTCGCCGCGATGTAGCCATCCGACACGGAGACCGCGCGCCCGGTAGATCGCGCCGTCGCCATCAACTCGGCGTAGGCTTGCGAGGCCGGCAGATCGAATATCAGCATACGGCCGGCGAACATCGGCAGCACCCGCCGCTCCAGATGATCGTGCAGCCGCTCGCGTCGGCGACCCTTGGGCAACGCGTGAATTCCGAAACGCAGTTCGGCGACAGTTATGACGGACAGATACAGTGTCTCCAGCGCTTGTGCGTCCAGCCATTCGGCAACGCGCGGTTCCGGATTTTCACGCAACGGCTCCGACACCACATTGGTGTCAACCAGGATCATTCGAAATCGATCGGCCGGCCTGGCGATTTGTCGCGCCGGGCAAAGTCCGCCAACTCATCGTCCGTCAACTTGACGCGCCGGCCGATAGCCGTCAGCAGCGAGCCCAGGCCGACCCGCCCTTCCGGCAACACCGTTTCCTCAAGGATGCTGCGCACCTCAGCCTCGGTGCTGCGGCCTCGCAGGGCCGCCCGCACCCGCAGGGCGCGATGCACCTCCTCCGGCACGTTTCGCACGGTAAGTATCGCCACAGTCAGTGGCCCTCTATTCATTCATTGCTGTCAATTTACCAGTATGCAGTCATGCCGGCAAGCGGTAGCAGCTACAGATATCCCGGCAATCACCTCCTCCGAAGTATTTTCGCCGAAAAATTGCGCTTCACAATGAATCGTGACTAAGCTGTCCCACGAAGTAACAGGCATGGAGGGAGCCCATCATGAACGCTATCGTCACGGCATTCGCCGAGCAAGGCCTCGTCCTTGGGGCGATATTGCTGCTCGCAATTTATCTGCAGGCAAAAATTCACTCGTTAAGCATCGACCTGCGCAAGGAAATGTCCGACATGAGAGACGATCTGCACAAAGAGATGGGAAGACTGAGCGAGCGACTGGCGCGGGTCGAGGGTCTGCTCAAAGGGGGCGCAGCCTATGAAGCGGTCGCCCAACAGCCACCCGGTTAAGAATGAACGCTCTAAGGGCTCTAAGGAGGCTCTAAGGGACACCCATCAAAATTCTCTCCCGATTTGGCACGGTTAAAAATCTTGACTATACCTTCCTGCAAGGTCTCCACCGACTTGCAGGCAGAGCATGACCCGGCCCCGTTCACAAATCGTCTCGCTGGCCGATACGCCTTACTACCACTGCGTTTCCCGCTGCGTGCGGCGGGCCTTCCTTTGCGGTGAAGACCGGTATTCCGGGAAGAATTTCGACCACCGCAAGCCTTGGCTGGTCGACCGACTCACGCTGCTCGGAGAAGTCTTCGCTATAGACATCGCGGCCTACGCGGTGATGAGCAATCACTACCATGTGGTCCTGCACGTGGATCAAGCCCACAGCCGGTCCTGGAGCCGGGACGAAGTCATTCATCGCTGGCTGAGTCTGTACAAGGGCAACCCGCTGGTACATTGCTACTTGCGTGGCGAACTGAAGTCCGAAGCAGAATTCAGTCAACTGGACTTGATTGTCGAAACTTGGCGCAAACGATTAACCGACATAAGCTGGTTCATGCGCTGTCTGAACGAGTACATCGCCCGCAGGGCCAACAAGGAAGACAACTGCACGGGGCGATTCTGGGAGGGGCGATTCAAGTCCCAAGCGTTGCTAGACGAGGCGGCACTGTTGTCGTGTATGGCCTATGTCGACCTGAATCCGATACGGGCCGGAATCTGCGAGACGCTGGACGAATCGGATTTTACTTCCATTCAGGTGCGTATTCGGCAGTTGTCGGCGGAGAAGCGAAGCCGGATGAGCCCTCCGCCCCCCGAATTGATGCCGCTCCGGGTCCGAATCGGACGCGACGAAGGACCATCCTTCCTGCCGTTCGGTCTGCGAGATTACATTGAACTGGTGGACTGGACGGGCCGGACTGTGCGTACGGACAAGAAGGGATTCGTTCCCGAGGGCACACCGTCTGTTTTGTCGGAATTGAATCTGAGCGGGGCGCAATGGCAAACGCTGGCGCTGGAGATTCAAAAGGAAGCGATCACGATGTTCCATGGCCTAGAAAAGCTGGCGACCAGGGAAAGGAGCGGGGCAAGGAAAGCCGAGTAGTCTGGGTCGGCCCCCAATTTCATGCCTGAACGGGCAGCATTGCCCGTGCCCGCGAAAAAGTCCCACCGACCGTCGATCACGAATTCTAACCAAATTTCTTCAATGGACCGTCGAGTTGAACTGGTGACATGAATTGGTGGGTGTCCCGGAAACACCGGAAACAGCAAGCGGTAACGCCAGCAGCGACGCATGGAGGATATCGAACCATTGGATACTACGGTCGAAATTCGAATGGGTGTCCCATAGTGCTCGTGAAGGACCCGCGCCCCGCGCGCTGGATGGTGCCCGCCCCGCTACGCGAGAACCGTGCCGAAAACACGCTGATCACGACACTCCCGCCGGAAGAAGGCAAGTTGCTGATGTTCCCCGCCTGGCTCGATCATGGCGTGGCGCAACACCACGCCGAGACCGACCGCATCAGCATGTCCTACAATTTCGAATTGCGGCAGAAAAACCCGGGCTGAGTTATAAAAAAACGGCGGTGAGTTGCCCCACCGCCATTTCTTTCCCGATTGCCTTGCGGCGTATTAGAAGTTCCAGCGCGCCCTCGCGTAGATGCGGCGTCCGCGCGGGTCGAATACGAGGGCATCGTAGTTCCCCGGGCTGACTTCGCGATAGGGCAGATCCTGATCCAGCAGATCCAATACGCCAAACGTGAAGACCGTGTTGCCGAATGCGGGATTGTCCCAATCATGGGTGTACCGGAACTGCGCGTCTATCGTGTAGTAGCTGTCGATCTTGCGGTTCAACAGCGAGCGAACCAGATCGTTCCCGGTTTCGTAGGCAAAATCGTAGGAAAGTTCCTGATAGGAACCGATATGCCTGTTGATCAACGTCAATCCATATTGATCGCGCTGCCAGGAAAACGTGATGTTGCCCTTGTTGTCCGGCAGCGAACGCACATGATTGCCGTTTCCATAGTTTCCGGTTGTGCCGGCGGCATCGAAAATGCCGGTGTCAACCAGTCCAAGTTCGAGTCCGGGCACGCCGATCAACTTGTACTGCCGCACGTGTGTGTAATCGGTGCTGATTCGAAATTGGCCCAACTCATTGTCCCAGTTGTATGCGAGCTTTACGTCGGCGCCGTCGGCCTCGATCTGACCGGCGTTGATCGCCGCCAGGGTCAAGGTGATCAGGTTGGCGGTTTCACTCCGTGTAACCCGGCTGATTCCCCAGCCTTCCGCAGGCGGCTCATACAACGCGGGATTGACCACACAATTCAATCTTTCCGGAGATTCGCGGCCAAACTCGGCTTCGAGCGCATTGGGGTCGCACGGCACATCCAGTACGGGCGAATCAGCAGAAATGCTGTCGTTGAGGATGTAATTGTTCGGGTCGCCACGCACTTGCAGAAACCGTTCAATCTCGGGCTGCACAGCGACAATACCAGGCTCCGGCAGCACTCTGTCGCTTACCTCGAAGCGCCAGAAATCGGCCTGCACCTGTAATCCGTCGAGGTTGCCCGAAGGCGTCCAGATGAATCCAACCGAATAAGTGTCGGCATACTCGTTGCCTACGTTCGGCGCCGGGCCGCCCAGGGTAAAGGACTGCTCGACTTCACCGTTTTCCGGTGTTGGATCTATGAGGCCTGCGCGCACCCGCTGGTTGGAAATCGGATCCTTGAATACCAGACTGCCCGCTTCGAGACCCTCTTCGACGATGCCGATATTGGGCGCGCGGAAGGACTGCGACCAGGATCCACGTAACAACAGATCGTCAATCGGGCGCCAGCTCATGGCGATTTTCGGCGACAGTTCGCTGCCGATATTGCCGCCGTAATCTTCCCAGCGCAGCGCGATCTGGGACTCGACGTTCTCCATGAACGGCAGCGACAATTCGCCGAACACAGAATTTGAAGTGCGCACATTGTTGTAGTTGAAAATACAGTTGGAGCACTCGTAGTTGTTCGCCACATAGTGGAATTGGTTGGGGACGCCGTTTTCGTCGTATCCCAGAATTCGATCCTGCAGGCCGGGGAAGTTCAAGGCGGGTGCGATGGAATCAGCCGTGCGCTCGCGATATTGCGCGCCGACCGCGACCGCCGCTTCGCCGCCGGCCATATCGAACAACCCGCCGCCGACAACCGCGTCGAACACGCGCAGTTTATTGCGCTTGTCGGCGCGCAAAACCGTCTGGTTCATCCAGTCCATGAGTTCCGGGTTGTTGGCCAGGTTCGGGTCGGTGAACTGGGTCAGGAACGGGTTGTAGAACATACAGCCATCACGGCCATGGTTGTTGCTGGTCAGCGCGTAGGACAGGCTTTCCCGGGTTGTGAACACGTAGCCGGGGAAGAAGGTCTGCGTCAATGCGCCATAGAAGTCCCAGGCCTGAGGTATGGCGCCGCCAAAAGGACCGGGTTCGTTGATGAAGTCGAAATCCGGCCGGCCGTTCGGTGTGCAATTGGGTCCGCCAAGCCCGTTGGCCGCAAGCTCGGTTCGCTCGCGATTGAAAACCTGGTAGGACTGCTCGTTGCTGGTGCTGGACCAGGACAGGCCCAAATCGTAGTTCCAGTCGCGATCGTTAAACTGGAAATCCCCTCGAAAGCCAGCCTGTACCAAGTCCGCGGACGTGTTCGTGAAGTTTGACCGCTGTCCGTCTCTGGGAATGTTGTCCCGGGGATTCGCCCAGAACGCGATATTGGGTCCGCCGTTCGCCATCGAAACCGGAGCGTTCGGGATCTCGCTGGGACGTTCCAGCCCTGCATGGGGAGCGAAAAATCCCAATTCCATGGTCTGCCCGATCGAGTTGAATCCCCATGCGGGATTGCGGAGATAGGCGCCTGGCTGCGCCAGGAACACCGTGGGACCGCGAGTCGTGCTCGACCCGCCCGTATTGTTCAATCCCCCGCCTTGCAGAGTCACCTTGTTTTCTGAATGGTTGGCAAACAGGTAGAACTCCGCCGACTCGCTGAACGTATGGTCGAAGGAGATAGCGACGCTGCTGCGCTCGGCCTTGTTCTCGAGAAAATTAAAGCGGGCGACGTCTTCCCGGCATGTCCCGCTTCGTTCCCCGCGTTGTTCGCGCAAGGTGCCGTACTGGAACGGGATGCCGGTTGTTCCCACCATGGTTTCACATAGCGGGTCTGCGTAAATAGCCGAGTCTTCGCCACCTTGGGAGACGTTGTAAGCCCGAATTTCCTCGTTGACATAAGCGGGATTGACGTTTGACCCGAACGCGGGAGAGGAAACCGCGCCGCCGATCGACGAAACGGTCGCCAGGAACTGCGAGTTTTCGTCGATATGGTTGCCGTACAGGACATTTAGCGGGTCGCGCTCGAAGCGCTCCGCGGAAATGACGAAATGCGTATCGCCGTCATCGCTGGCCCAGCCCCAGATTGCGCTCGCGGTCTGGTCGAAGGCGTCGCCGGCGGCTTCCACGCCCTGAATATCCCCGTAAAGCTCAAAGCCCTCGAAATCGGTGCGCATGATGATGTTGACCACTCCGGCCACGGCGTCCGCGCCATAAAGCGCCGAGCCGCCGTCGGTGAGAACTTCAATGCGGTCGGTCATCACGATCGGGATAGCGTTGATGTTGACGAACTCGCCGCCGGTGACTGTTTCACCCGCGTGCGGCGCCATGCGCTTGCCGTTGATCAGGGTCAAGGTGGAGTTCTCACCGAGGTTCCGCAAGTTGACTACCGCGGTTCCCTCGGTTTGAGAGCGCTCGCCCGAACCCTGGTTGGTGAACGAGCCGGAATTCACTTCCAGATTCTTGATGACGTCCCAGACGATCGCGGCCCCCTGGGCTTCGATGCTGTCGCGATCGATCAACTGCACCGGCGAGGGCGCATCGAGCGGGGTGCCACGAATGAACGAACCGGTGACTACGACTTCTTCGATGGCGTCTTCGTCATCCTGGGCGAGTACGGGCATTGACAGGCCGGCCAGTACGGCCAGGGTGATCGCTTTGCGGGCACCCGGAAATTTGCTTTGCATCTTGATTTACCCTCGATTCCGATAGTGTTTGAGGTTGTTGTGAACGCGACTCGGTCTTGCCGCCGAATTTGCTCAGACGGCTAGTCTACTGAATTTTTCTCCAAGATAAAGAGACTTATTGCCAACATTCCGATTTTTTACAAAAGTGTTACCGATCTTCCCATGCTTCAGGTCAACTCATGAATTTCCTATGAAATTTGAAACAGTGTGTAATCTTGCTGGCAAGCCGGCGAGCGCGGAATTAACCTTGCCGTCTCGAATTGGTTTTCGCGGCCGGGGTTTGCGGCCGGTCTGATTTCCCGAGCCGGGTCGCGGTTCCGGAAGGAGAATAATCAATGAAGAAATTGCTGCTTTCCTTGCTGATGCTTGCGTTTGCAACGCCGGCGCTTGGGCAGTTGGCAACGCCCAACCCTGCCGGGCTCACCTATGGCCATGTCCATCTCAACGTCTCGGACATCGAACTGCACAAGCGGATCTGGGTGGAATATTTCGACGGTGTAGTAGTGGAAAAGGGGCCGCTGACCGCGGTGCGACTGCCAAACATGCTGGTCGCCCTGACCGAGCGCGAACCCACGATGGGTTCCCGTGAAACCGTCATGGACCATTTCGGCTTCAAGGTCCGCGATATCGAAAGATTCCTGGAAAAGTGGAGCTCGACCGGATATGAAGTCGGGCGCGTGTTCACCGGCGCGGAAGGTCAGACCAATGCCTATGTCATGCTGCCCGACGACGTCTATGTGGAATTGCAGGAAGATCAATCATTGCACGTCGAAATCATGGGCTATCACGTGCATTTCATCACGCCGGGCCATGAAGAACTGCTGAAATGGTACACCCGCGTATTCGGCCTGGAAATCCGCCCCCGCGGTTCGATCGCCACGACCACAAACGCGCCCGGAATGAATCTGAGCTTCGGCGCCACCGACCAGGAACGCGCCGCCACCCAGGGCGCGGCGATCGACCATATCGGCTTCGAAATCGACAATCTCGAAGCCTTTTGCCGTGACCTTGAAGCCAAGGGGATCGAGTTCGATGTGCCGTACCGCGAAATCCCGGCCATCGAACTCAAGATCGCCTTCATCACCGACCCCGCCGGCGTCCGCATCGAACTGACCGAAGGCTACGACGAGTACTGATCTCCGGTCAGTGCAGGATTTCGTGCCGTGCCTCCAGCGGCATCAGGGCGGCGCGGATCGTGCTGCCCCAGATGAGGTTGCCCAGCGTATTGAAGTGCAGATCGTCGTCGATGAAGATGTCGGTCATCACCGTGCCGTCGGCCTTCATGAAAGGCGTTACCGCGTCGACGTAATGCACCAGCGGGTCGGTTTCCGCGACCGCTTTCAATTGCCCGTTCACCTTTTGCGCGGCCGGCCACACATCCACTCTCGCAACGCTCGGCTTGACCGACATCACATAGACGCGCGTTTCCGGCAATTCTTCGTGGACTTTGGCGACAATCTGTTTGAAATTGTCGACGATTTCGTCTTCCGGAATCCGGCCCCAGGTGTCGTTGTCGCCTTCGTAGATAAGGATGGCGCGGGGCTTGTAACGCAGCGCTACCCGGTCCAGGTGGTACAAGGCTTCCTGCATCGTGCTGCCGCCGAAGCCGCGGGCGATTACCGTCAGCGGCGCCAGCGCGGCGGCGGCCTGATCGTTCCAGCGCGCGATGCTCGAGGAGCCGGTCAAGACGATGGCGCCTTCGGGCGGAGGCGAAGCCCGGTCCTGTTCGTCGAAGGCCTGCATCGCCGGTTCCCAGCGGATTGGATCGATTTCCTGTTGGGCGAAGCCGGCCTGGCCGGCGAGCAGCAATAGTACGATAGCGGCAACAAAGGGGATTCTGCTGAGAAATTGCATTGTTATCCTCCCGGATATGATTGAGGCGGATCAGATTTGGCCGAGCGGCCAGTGTATACCAGATTTGTAACTCGCGATCTCCCTATCTCTCGACCAACGCCAGATTGTAAGGATCGTTTCCCACGCCGGTCACCGTGCCGACGACACTGCGCGATTGCAGATCGATCACGTATATGTGACCGGACTCCTGGGAATATGGCTGTGTCACAGCTCCGCCGCTGATGACGGCGAACCGGCCATCGGAGGTGATCGCCGAACCCTTGGGGCGGGCTGGTTGACCGTCCTCCCTGACCAGCGGGATGCGCGCGACTTCGGCGTCGGGGTCGCCGGCCAGAGCCAGTTCCAGGTTCACTATGGAAACGTTATTGGCTCTATAGTTCGGAACGACGATCTCCCGGCCGTCCGGCGTGACTGACGGAATGAACGGATGTGTCTGCTCTGCGGGATCGTCTGTGCCTGTCACGATGCGCGCGACCTCGGCATTGTCCGCGCCCTCGCTCGCCCGATCGACGTCGATAATCGAAATCGCGTTGCCTGTACGGTCCTCCTGCTGGCTTCTGCCGTTGGCGACGATGATATGGCGCCCATCGGGCGTGGCGGTGATGCCCCAGGGGCCGACCTGGGCCGGTATGCGGCCGACCTCGGCAAGCCGGTTCCCTTCCAGGATTAGTGAGAGATCAACAACCGACACATCGTTCGTGCCCCCGTTGGCGGTAAACACGAAGGCGTTGCCGTCGCCGGCGAGACCCAGCGCCAGGCCGTTCGGGTTGGGGAAACATCCCCAGGTGGGGTCCGGTGAAAGAACGGCCAGATTTCTCGGCGGCCCATAGGGGGAAACGTAAGGCACCGGATAGTCCCCGCAGGCGAAACCGGGAGAGCCCAAGGCCAGTTCCACCGTGCCGCGCAGGCTTCCGGTCCGCCGGTCGACGAAGGTGATGCGATTGCCTCCGTCCTCGGTCAGGTTGTTCTCGGCGTTGGCGATGATGAGCATGTCCTGCCACAACGCTACGCCGACGGCTCCGAACGCTCCCGAGTCCAGGTGGCGCTGCAGCGCGTTCGCAGTCCCGTCGTTTGCCGGATCGAGAACCGCGTCCACGTCGAGCACCGCGATCTGCCCCCGGCCGCCGTGTTGTCTGAATTCCGCGTTATCGATGGCGCCATGGTGATTCACCACGTATACCGTGCCGCCGTCCTCGCTTACGACGAGATTGGCGGGATCACCGAGTAACTGACCGTCCAATCGGTCCAGGGCGACCTTGCCGCGGCTGAGGATCGCGTTCGACGTGTTGTCGTTTTCGGGAGCGACGGCGTCGCCGAAAGAAATCGCGTACAGGTAGGGAAGCCTGCGTCCCGTCGCGAGAACGTAAGTGCTCTGGGCGGCGGCCTCGTACACGCTGGTCGCCGCCAGCAGGGCGGCAATAACCAGCGTCATGCTCCGGATCGACAATTTCGGGACAGCCATGGCTTTCCCTCCTGCCCGTTGTCAGAACGAATGAAGGGCGGCGTAGCGGTCGCGATGGAAGCCGGCGTCGCCGAGAAATTGCTGGGCGACGCGGGCGCGCTTGAGGAAGAAGCCGATGTCGAATTCGTCCGTCATGCCGATGCCGCCATGCATCTGGATGCCTTCGTTGCTGACCAGAAAGAACACTTCCGACAATTTCGCTTTCGCCGCGCTGGCGAGACGCGCGATCCGGTCTTTGTCGCTTGCCGGATCGTCCAGTGCGGCGAGCGCGGCGCGAACCAGCGATCTGCCCAGCTCGATTTCGTTATACATTTCCGCGGCGCGATGTTGCAATGCCTGAAACGCGCCGATGGGGACGCCGAACTGCTCGCGCTGGCGCAGAAAGTCCAGGGTGCGCTCGAATACTTCCTCGATGCTGCCGAGCATTTCCGCCGCCAGGCCGATGCGGGCGATATCGAGCACGCGGTCGAGAGTTTCCCGGGCAACCGCCGTCCCGCCAAGCAAGTCGTCGACTTTCACCGCCACATCGTTCAAGGCGATATTGGCGCAATTGCGGCCGTCGACCATGATCGTGCGCGTTACCTCCAGTCCGGGAGCGGTTGCATCGACCAGGAACAGGCCAATGTTCGCAGGGCTTTCGGTCCCGTCATCGATGCGCGCGACAACGACAATCCGGTCGGCCACGTGCCCGTCGAGCACGAAAGTCTTGCCGCCGTTGAGTGCAAATCCGCCGTTTCGGGGAACAGCCGCGGTCTCGATGCGCCCGGGATCGTGGGCGAACCGTTCGTCCAGCGCGAAAGCGAGCAGCAATTCGCCGGCGACAATCCGGGGCAGCAATTCCGCCTTCTGCGCTTCGCTGCCAGTTTCGAGGATTGCATTCGCTCCCAGAAGAACCGTGGCGATCAGCGGTGAATCCACCAGCGTGCGGCCTGTCTCCTCGAGCATCAGGCCAAGACCGGTATGGCCGAATCCATAACCGTCGTATGCCTCCGGGATCGCCATGCCGGTCCAGCCGAGCTCTACCATCCGCCGCCACAGGTCGCGGTCGAAGCCATCGGCGTCCCGGCTGTCGCGCAATTTGCGATGCAGGGAAAGCGGCGCCTGCTCACGGCAAAATCCCCGGGCCGATTCCCGCAACAGTTGCTGTTCTTCGTTCAGCAGTAGTGAGTCGGCCATGAGACTAGCGTTTTCCGCGCAGAATGCCGGTCAGGTCAGGCAAGTCGAGCACTCGCCTGGCAATCACGTTTAGCTGGATTTCGGCGGTGCCGCCTTCGATGGAATTGGCTTTCGAGCGCAGCCATTCCCGCGCCAGCGACAATTCGTCTTCGTCGAAGCCCTCGCCTTCCCAGCCCAGCGCCCGGTTGCCGGCGGCGTCGAGCAGCAGTTCACAGCGGCGCTTGTTCAACTCGCAGCCGTAATACTTGAGCATCGAGGAGATGTGGTTGGGTCCGCCCCCCTCGGATTCCTCGGCGCTGCGCCGCGATGTCAGAGCGAATGCCTCGGAGTCGATCTTGAATTGTGCGATGCGGTCGCGCAGCACGGGATCGGAGAGTTTCTCCGCATCGCCGCGGTAACGCATGGCGATGCTTTCCACGGTCCCTTCCGAAGCGCCCCCGCCTTCGGCCTGGCCGCCGGCAAGGCCGAAGCCTGAAATCATCGTGCGTTCGTGTTGCAGCAGCCGCTTGGCGATGGTCCAGCCGTCGTTCAGGCGGCCGACGATGTTGCCGGCGGGCGCTTTCACATCGTCGAAAAAGGTCTCGCAGAAAGGCGATGAGCCGCTGATAAGCTGGATCGGCCTGGTGCTGACGCCTTCGCTGTCCATGTCGAACAGAATGAAACTGATGCCCTGATACTTGGGCGCTTCGAAATCGGTGCGCACGAGGCAGAAGATCCAGTCGGCCTTGTCGGCGTAGGAAGTCCAGATCTTGGAGCCGCTGATTATGTAGTGATCGCCATGCAGGTCGGCACGGGTATTGAGGCTTGCCAGGTCGGAGCCCGAACCGGGTTCGGAATAACCCTGGCACCAGCGGATTTCTCCGCGCACGATCTTCGGCAGATGTTCAAGTCGTTGTTCATGGGTGCCGAATTCGAGCAACACCGGCCCGAGCATGCTGATGCCGAAACTCGTCAGCGCGGGACGCGCGTGGATTCGCGAGAGTTCTTCGGCAAGAATTTCCGCCTGGGCCGAACTCAGTCCGCCGCCGCCGTACTCCGCCGGCCATTGCGGGCAGGTCCAGCCTTTTGCGGCCATTCGCTCGAGCCAGAGCTTGCTGTCGGGATTCGCGTATTCGGCATTGCGCCCGCCCCAGACCACCTCTTCCGGCGGCATCGGCGTGCGCATCGAAGCCGGACAGTTTTCTTCCAGCCAGTCGCGGGTTTCCTGCCGGAATCGTTCGAGTTCGCCGCTCATGCCGGTTCCGTGACGAGTACCTGCCGTCCTTCCACCTTGCCTGCTTTCAGGTCCGCCAGCGCCGCGGTGGCCTCGCCCAATGGCCGCTCGGTGATTCGGATCGGATCGATCCTGCCGGCGCGCACGAGTTCCATCAGTTCGGAGAAGTCCTGCAAGCTGCCCACGTAGCTGCCCTGGATGATGCGGGCGTTCATGGGCAGAAAGGGGATGGGCATGTTCAAGGCGCCGCCGTACAGGCCTACGATGATCAGGGCGCCGCCCTTGCGCAGGCAGCCCAGGCCGAAATTGACCGTCGCTTCGTTGCCGACGAAGTCGAGCGCGGCAAACGCGCCCCCGGTCGCCTTGCGGATTTCCTTCGCCGACTGCGGTTCGCCGGCATTCCAGGTCCGGCTCACGCCGAGATCTCTTGCGGCCTGCAACTTGGCTTCGTCGATATCGACGACGATGGGATCGATCTCCAGGGCCGAGCGGGCGATCTGGATCGCCATCATGCCGACGCCGCCGGCGCCGATGATGACGACTTCGTCGCCGGGGCGGATTTCGCCGACTCTCTTCAGGGCGCCGTACGCGGTCAGTCCGGAACAGGCGTAGGTCGCCGCCAGTGAGCCGGGGACGCGGCCGCAGTCGAACAGGTAACGCGGATGCGGCGCCAGCACATGATCGGCGAAGCCGCCGGGAGCGACGATGCCGATCGCGCGGCCGGGCGTACAAAGTTGTTCCTCGCCGCGCGCGCAGATGGGGCAATTACCGCAGCCGATCCAGGGGAAGACCACCCGGCGGTCGCCGGCGGCAAGGCCTTCGGCATCGGGACCGAGAGCGACGACTTCGCCATAGATTTCGTGGCCGAGCACTTGCCCCGGCCGGCCCACTTCGAGTTGCTTGCCATGGCCGAGTTCGAATACGCCTTCATGCAGATGGATGTCGGAATGGCAGACGCCGCAGGCGAGCGTCTTCAGCAGCACTTCCGTACCTTGCGGTACGGGCGTCTCGGCGGACACTTCCGCCAGCGGAGCGCCCGGAGCCGTGGTTTGGTACGAAATCATTTTCAGGCTTGCTGTTTGTCCCAGGCGGCGAAGCTGCCGCCGCTTTCGGCGAGTTCCCGCAGCAGGTTCGCTGGTTGCCAGTTCTTCTCGCCGTGCCGGTCCTGGAATTCCAGGATCTGCTCGTACACGCTTTTCAGTCCCACCTGATCGGCGTAGAACATCGGGCCGCCCTTGGCGGCCGGAAAGGCGTATCCGTAGACGTAGACAATGTCGATGTCGGACGCGCGCTGGGCGATCCCCTCTTCGAGGATCTTCGCGCCTTCGTTTACCAGCGGATACATGCATCGGGCGATGATTTCCTCCTCGCTGATCTCGCGTTGCTCGATGCCGAACTTTTCGGCTTCCTCGCGGATCATGGCTTCGACTTCGGGGTCGGAATTGCGCGCCCTGGTTTCGCTGTCGTACTTGTAATAACCGGCGCCGGTCTTCTGGCCAAGGCGGCCCGATTCCACCAGCCGGGTGCTGACGGCGTAAGGGCGCGGGTCGTCGCCTTCGGTCTTGCGCGACTGCCGCGCCTTGTAGCCGACGTCGAGTCCCGCCAGATCGCCCATGGCGACCGGACCCATGGCCATGCCGAATTTCTCCAGCGTCGAATCGACCTGCTGCGGCGTACAACCTTCAAGCAGGAGCAATTGCGCTTCGCGGCCATAGCCGGTGAGCATGCGGTTGCCGATGAATCCGTAGCAGACCCCGGACAAGGCGCAGACCTTGCCAATTCGCTTACCCAGCCCCATGGTCGTGGCAAGCACGTCGTCCGCGGTTTTCTCGCCGCGCACGACTTCAAGCAGCCGCATGACGTTGGCGGGGCTGAAAAAATGCGTGCCGAGTACGTCCTGCGGCCGCGAAGTGGCGGCGGCGATGGCGTCCACGTCCTGATAGGACGTGTTGGTGGCGAGAATCGCCCCGGCTTTGCAGGTCTTGTCGAGCTTGGCGAAGATTTCCTTTTTCAGGTCGAGATTTTCGAATACGGCTTCGATCACGATGTCCGCTCCAGCGATATCCGCGTAGTCCGTGGCGCCCGTGATCAGGCCCATGCGCTGTTTCACGTCGTCCTCCCTGAGCTTGCCGCGCTTGACCGTGATTCCGTAGTTCTTGCGGATGATTTTCAGGCCGCGGTCGAGCGCTTCCTCGTTGACTTCCAGCAATACGACCGGAATGCCCACGTTGGCGAAACACATGGCGATGCCTCCGCCCATGGTGCCGCCGCCGATGATCGCCGCCTGTTTGATCTCCCTTGTCGGCGTCTCGCGGGGCAATCCCTTGATCTTGGCCGCCAGGCGTTCGGAAAAGAAGATATGGCGCATGGCGGCGGATTCGGTCGAAGTGACGAGTTCGACGAACAACTCCCGCTCGCGTTTCAGCGCCTTGTCGAAAGGCAGATTGACCGCGGCTTCCAGGCAACTGACGATGCGATCCGGAGCGATCTGGCCGCGGGCGCGGGCATTGACCCGCTTCCGCGCCTGTTCGAAGAAGCCGGGCTCGATGGTGGCCGGATCGATATTGATGTCGCGAATGCGCTTGAGCGGCGCGCCGGAAGCGACCAGATCCCGCGCGTAGCCGATTGCGCCTTCGACCAGGTCGCCTTCGATGATTTCATTGACGAGGCCCATGTCGTGAGCCTTCTTCGCCGGAACCGGGTTGCCCGAAGTGATGATGTCGAGTGCGGCCTTGACTCCGGCCAGCCGTGGCAGCCGCTGGGTGCCTCCGGCGCCGGGCAGCAATCCCAGCTTGACCTCGGGCAGACCGACTTTCGCGCTGGCGATGGCGCAGCGGTAGTGGCAGGCCAGCGCGACCTCGAAGCCGCCGCCGAGAGCGGTGCCGTGAATCGCGGCAATCACGGGTTTGCTCGAGTTTTCAATCGCGCTGAGCACTTCCTGCAGCCCGGGCTCCTTGGGCGGCTTGCCGAATTCCGTGATGTCGGCGCCGGCGATGAACGTCCTGCCTTCGCAGCACAACACGATGGCTTCGGATTTATCTTTCTGCGCCTGTCCGACGGCATTGAGAAGGCCTTCGCGCACGCGTTGCGCCAGGGCGTTCACCGGTGGATTGTTGACACTGATAATGCCGATCTTGCCCTGTTTCGAATAACTTACTGCCTGTGACATATTGGCTCCTGGGAGTGGCCGGACGGCTGAGGCGGGCGCCATAATATCACAGCATAAGGAGTGGTAAACCCGCCGGGCCGGGCGCTGCAAAAGCCGTTCCGGCTGTGGTAACTTGGCGCGTTTTGCACAGGTTGGGCAGACATGATCAGAGACCGGGAAACCCTGAATCAGTTACTTGCATTGATCGAGCGATTCGTCCGCGAACGGCTGGTCCCGGCGGAAAACCGCCTGGCGGACGAGGAAAGCGTGCCCGAGGAAATCGTGCGCGAAATGAAGGAACTCGGTCTCTTCGGGCTGACCATCCCCGAAGAATACGGCGGCCTCGGTCTGACCATGGAAGAAGAAATCCTCGTTTCGATCGAACTCGGCAAGACTTCGCCGGCTTTCCGCTCGCTGATCGGCACCAATAACGGCATCGGCTCGGCCGCGATCGTATTCAACGGCACCGAGGAACAGAAACGCACGTATCTGCCGAAGTACGCCAGCGGCGAATGGTTGAGCTGTTTCTGTCTCACCGAGCCCGAGGCCGGCTCCGACGCGGCCTCGCTGCGAACCACGGCGGTACGCGACGGCGACCACTACGTACTCAACGGCGCCAAGCGCTTCATCACCAACGCGCCGGTCGCACATACGTTTAATGTCATGGCGCGAACCGACCCGGCCAACAAGGGCGCCCGGGGCATCTCCTCGTTCATCGTCGAACGCGGCACGCCGGGAATCACGCTCGGGTCGGTCGACAGGAAAATGGGCCAGGCGGGCTCACTTACCTGTGACGTGATGTTCGACGACTGCCGGGTGCCGGCGGCAAACATCATCGGCGAGGAAGGCGAGGGATTCGTCACCGCGATGAAGGTGCTCGACCGGGGCCGGCTGCACATCTCGGGTGTCGCCGTCGGACTGGCCGAGCGCCTGATCGCCGACGCGCTGGATTACGCCATGCAGCGCAAGCAGTTCGGCAAGCCCATCGCCGAGCAGCAGCTCATACAGGCCATGCTTGCCGATTCCCGCACCGAGGCCTACGCCGCCCGCTGCATGGCGCTGGAAACCGCGCGCAAGCGCGACGCCGGCGAAAACGTCACGCTTGAATCAGCCGCCTGCAAACTGTTCTGCACCGAAATGGTGGGCCGTGTCGCCGACCGCGCCGTGCAGATTCACGGCGGCTCGGGCTACATGTCCGAGTTCGCGGTCGAACGCTTCTACCGCGACGTCAGATTGTTGCGCCTCTACGAAGGCACCAGCCAGATCCTGCAACTCGTCGTCGCCAGGAACATGATCAGGAACGCCTGACGCGCCCCTTCCCCTGTTCTACAATAACCGGCAGATTACGGCCTGTCCCAAACGGAGACGAGTTCGATGTACAACAAGATTCTGGTTGCCATAGACCTTTCCGACGATTCACACAAGGTGATTACAACCGCGGTCCGGCTGGCCGAGGACCCGGCCAAACTGCATCTCGTGCATGTCGTCGAACCCGTTGCCGCGGCTTATAGCATGGATTTGTACGCCGTCAACATCAACGAACTGCACGAGGAAGCCATCGCATTCGCCGCCGAGCGCCTCAAGGCCATCGCCCGGGAAGAAGGCCTGCAGGAAGACCAGATTCATACCCTGCCCGGCTCCCCCGCCGCGGAAGTGCCCAGCCTGGCAATCGAAATCGAAGCCGACGCCATCGTCATCGGCAGCCACGGCCACTCGGGCTGGAAGGCGCTGATCGGCTCCACGGCGATGAAATTGCTGCATCACGCCAGATGCGACGTGCTGACGGTCCATGTCTGCTGCGATTGAAAATCAGAGGTGCTTCTGGAACCACTCCAGGCGCAGGCGGTTGGCTCTGACCGCATTCTCCCCCCGAAATCCGTGCTGACCGCCGGCAATGGTGACGAACTCCGCTTCGACGCCCTGCTCCTGGAATTCCGCGTACAAGTCTTCCGACTCGCTGATCGGCACCAGATCGTCGGCGTCGCCGTGGATCAGCAAGGTGGGCGGATCGCCGGCGTCCGCGTGCAGAATCGGAGATATCGATTCGGACAGTTCGGGCGAAAAATCCAGCGCCGGGAAACGGTCGTTGGGACCGGTTATCGGACGCAGATCCACCGGCGGAAAATAGGCGACCACCGCGGCAACGCCGTTGTCTCCCCGCATGACCGGATCGTTCGACTGGGCATCGCCTGAATCGGAGTCGAGACCGATCATCAGCGACAGATGGCCGCCGGCGCTGCCGCCGGTCACGCCGAGCCGGTTCGGATCGAATCCGTGATCTTCGGCATGAAGCTTTATGTGGCGAATTGCACGGCTGACGTCGGCATAGGCTTCCGGCACCTTGAAGCGCGGCGCGCTGCCGTGGTAGACCGGAATCATCGTGAAGCCCGCATCGAGCATGTCGCTGAAAAAGCCTTCGGCGAGCGTTTCCGGGGGCGACCAGCGCGAAAACCAGCCGCCGCTCATCATGAAGGCGACCGCGGCGCCGTTCGCGTTCTCGGGTCGGATCACGTCGTATACGAGCGCCATGCCGTCCTTGTGGCCATAGACCACATCACGCGTTATTTCGACATCGGCCAGAACGGTCTTTGTCAGTAACAGGCAGCCGATCAGAAGCACTGCCGGGACGATTCTTTGCATGATATTTCTCCGGTTGATCCTGCGCCTGCTAGTCGCGCAGCAGGTTGCCGGGTGAATATTGGTCGGTCAGCATGCGCCGGCTCATGTCCCAGTCGACCCGGGTCGACATGCGGGCTGGATATTCGAGCAGCGGAATGCCGTATTTTTCGACCTGGTCCGCCAGCCGCCGGGCCGCTCCGGTCAAATCCCCGCGGGGCGGCAAGGCGCCGATCCTCGTGATGATGATGCGATTGCCCGAGGTCGGCAGCCTGAAGTTGTAGAACTCGTTCCACACCCGCTGGTAAGTGACCGATTCGTGGTCGTAAAGGCGGCTGGTGGAAAAGGTATTGGCGACGAGAACGCCGTCGGGGTTCAGGATCTGCTTGACCTCTTCGAGAAACTCGCGGGTAAGCAGATGTTCCGGAATATAGTCGCCCGTAAAGGCGTCGAGCACGATGTAGTCGTATTTCCTGCCTTCGAGGCCGGCGCGCTTGATGAACACGCGGGCGTCGTTGACATAAACCCGCATGTTCGCGGTTTCCTCGAACAGGAAGAAGTCCTTCGCCACGCTGACCACCGCCGGGTCGATTTCGATCACGTCGATTTGCGCATCGGGGAAGAGATCGCTGAAAGTCATCGGAATCGAGCCGCCGCCGAGCCCGGCGACAAGGATCGATTCAGGCTCCGGGGCCAGCAACAGCCCCGCGAAACTCATGCGCGTATAGCTGAAAACCAGGCGTTCGGGTTCGTCGAGATCGATGCAGGTCTGATTGCGGTCGCCGCGATGCACGTTGAAGATCAGGCAACGCCGCTGCCCGTTCTGCTCGACGGTTATATCACGATACAGCGAGCGTTCCTGGTGGATGACCTCGCCCGCCGCCGGCGCCGTCAGCGCCAGCAACAAGAGGCTGAGAACAAATCTAGGTTTCATGGCCGCGCACCCGCAGGCTGAGAGAACCGCGCATGTATCCGGCTACAAGGATTATAGCCGCCGCGATCAGCAAGGCGGTAACCGCGCCCCAGAGAATCCTGTTCACCTCGAACCAGAGCACGAAATAGAAGGAAGTCCCGAGCGTGCCCGCGGCGCTGCCGACGGTAGAGACGAAGAACAGCAGCCCGGCCATCTGCCCGCTATGCTCCTCTCTTTCCACCAGCAGCCGCACCGAATACGGCGAGATCATGCCGAGCAGCGTTGTCGGCACCGAAAACATGACGATCGAAGCCAGCAGGGAACCGTAGCGCGCGTCTTCGACGGCCAGGAAGATCGGCCGCATGATGGCGTCCGCGAACAAGATGATCGGCAGCGAAAACAATGCGGCGCTCACATAGAAACTCGCGAACACCAGGGCGTTGGGATTGCGCATGGAAAGGCGCCCCCCAAGGAGGTAACCCAGCGCCAGGGCCAGCATGAACACCGTGATGATGCTGCCCCAGACCGACACCGAGCCGCCGAAATAAGGCGCCATGATGCGCGCCCCGAGCATCTCCACGGTCATGATGCAAAAGCCGCTGACAAACGCCACCGAGGCCACGATTGGCCGAGGCAACGGAGACGATGCAGCGGCTTTCACATTCAACAGAGCCGGCCGAAAGTCAGGGACTTCAGAACGGCCAGGCCGGCATCGAGACGACTTCCTGCTCTATCGTCCCGAGATTTTCCACCACGACCTCAACGACGTCTCCCACTTCCATGTTGCGCCGCATTCCCGGAACCACGGGCATTGCGCCGGTGTAGATCAGATCGCCGGGCTTGAGCGTCATGTAACGGGAGAGATAGCTCACGAGCCGGGCCGGGCGATTGATCATCGTCGACGTCCGGCCCTCGGAGAGTAGTTCGCCGTTGACCCGCACGCTGATTTCGAGGTCGCTGTAGTCGAGACCCCGCACGATCGTGTTGCCAAGCCCCGCCCAGGTATCGGTCGCCTTGCCGACGAGCTTGAGCGGCCGAACGCCCCGGTCGGATGCGACCCAGGAAAGTTCGGTCCAGTCGTTGCCCGCGGCGACGCCGAAGATGTAATCGAGCGCTTCGCTCTCGGGAATGTGGCGTCCCTCACGGCCGATGACGAGTACGAGTTCGCCCTCGGGAATCATCATCTCAACCTCGGGCGGCCTCTGGACCTGACCGCCGTCGCCGCTGAGCCCGGTTGAGGCCTTGTTAAAGTAGCGCGGATGCGGAACTTGCCTGGGCATGCCGTCGACGGGATGATAATTGGCCGCTGCAGCCAGCACCTTGCGGGCCGGTTGCTCCGGGTCAACCGGCAAGCCCAACTCGACGTCCGCAGCATCGAAGCTGCGTCCGGTCGGTGCGGCGCCGCCCGCCACCGGATCGCCGTCGAGCTCACTGATCTGATCCCCGTCCAGCATGCCGAACGACCAGCCATCCTCGTGCTGGAAGCGCACATACGCACTTACGCCGTCCGGCTCGGGGAGCGCGGGGCCTGAGACCGTCTGCCGCGTTACGCGCACGAGCTGATTGCTCACGATGCCGATGCCTTCGATCTCGACATCGACGACATCGTCTTGCCAGAGCTGGCGCCGCGTGCCGGGAAGCTGTGGAGGAGCGACCGTCCCGGTATGGATGATGTCGCCGCGCTTGAGCGTAATGTAATGGCTCAGCTTGCTGATGAGCGCGGCGGGATCGTTGCGGAAATCAGCGGTCGTACCCTGGGCGGCGACTACGCCGTCGAGCCTGACGGTCAGTTCGAGATCGCTCAGGTCGAGCCCTGTGACCACATGGTCGCCCAGCGTGGCGAAGGTGTCGCCGGCTTTACAGAAGACATGACTCGGCTCCTCGATGCCCCGGCCTTCCCCGCACCAGTCGTTCTCGCTCCAGTCGTTGCTGACGGCCACTCCGAAGAGATGGTCCATAGCCTCGGACTCGGGGATGTTTCGGCCTTCGCGCCCGATGATGAGCGCGAGCTCGCCCTCGAAGTTGAAGTTCGTTGCGCCGAAGGGAACCTCGACCGGGTCGCCGTTCCTGGCGAGCGAGGTGGTCGCCTTGCCGAACCACGACGGATGCTCAACCTCGATCGGGTTGCCGTTCGGGTTGTTCGAGTTCCCCGCGACTCCGAATACGCGCGGCACCCTGTCGGGGTTCATGGGAATCTCAAGCTCCACGTCGCCCAGCGCGACCGTCCGGCCCGTCGGGCTTGCGCCGTCGTCGAAGACCGGATCGCCGTCGAGTACATTGATCGTCTGCCCGTCGAGGATGCCGCTATGGGTGCCCGAGTCGTCCGTGAAGCGGACGTAGCGGGTCACCCCCGGCTGGTCCGCCTCGCTCTGGGCGGCAACGGTATGAGTAACGCTTTGCCCGGCAAAAATCACCAGGGGGACCAGCAGGAATCTTCCAAGTCTTTGTTTGAATCGGATTGGTGCTTGCATAATTTGTGTGTTCCTGTGAAATTCTTGGGTTACGGTCGGGTCCGGTGTGGCCCAGTGTGCCAAGGCACCGCCGTCCGGGACCGGCCGGATCAGCAGTGGGCAACGACATTAACACAAGGTGATTTTCATGTTAAATCGACGCGAGTTTCTCCTCACATCCCTGGCGGCGCCATTGGTCCTGTCGAGCAGTGGATCCCAGGCCCAGACGGCGCCTCCGGGAAAAATGCTGCTCGCAATGCATCAGAACACTTCCCGTGCCGCCGGTTTTCGCGGGTCACTGGAGGGCTGGTCCCGCGCGGGCATCGAATACGTTGAACTAAACGACGGATTGCTCGATGGATTTCTTGAGAACGATACTTTGAGCGGCGCCCGGACTTTACTCGACGATCTTGGCATGACTCCGGTTTGCGCCGCGACGGCATTACCTGATCTCTGGATTCCAGGTCCTGCAAGAGAGACGTCACTGGAGTCATGGAGAATGCGCTGCGATCAGTTCGCAAGCCTCGGCCTCGACAAGATCTATTCGCCGTCCATTACCAATCGTCCGGTTACCGCCGAAGACTTCGCGGCAACGCCCGAGGCCATTCGCGAAGCCGCGGTGATCGCAAGCGAGTACGACCTCACTTGCATGATCGAGTTTCTTCGCACCTCGACGCATCTCGCCACACTGAGTTCCTCATTGAGAGTGACCCGCGCGGCGGATCATCCCAACATCAGGCCGATGATCGATTTTTTCCATTTCTGGTCCGGGCTTGGCAAGCTCGAAGATCTGGAATTGCTTGAGCCGGGCGAGCTGGCCCATTGCCACTTCCAGGATCTGCTCGATGCGCCGAGAGAATTGACCGACAACAGTTATCGGGTCATTCCGGGTGACGGCATAGCTCCGCTCAATGCCATCATTCGCAAACTCGCCGAAAAGGAATACAACGGGGCGCTTTCGGTGGAATTGTTTCGGCAGGAGATCGTAAACGGCGACCCTTTCGAAGTGGCCACGGAAATCAAGCGAAAAGCCGAAGCGGTAATGAGCGAGGCCCAGGTCTTGTGAACTGCGTTTGACCAGCGGCCCGAACCGATAGTTCAGTTTTCGATCTTGCCGCTGATGATCATTTCGCACATTCGCTGCAGGACGAAGGCCTTTTGCAGAAAGCCGGCGAAGCGCTCGTCGCGTGTGTGGCCGTGATAGTAGCGGTAGTAAATCTGCTGGCCGACGACGAGTAGTCGAAACAGCGCGAAACAGAAATAGAAGGGGAAATTGTCGACCGCGATTCCCGTGCGTTCCTGGAAGCGGCTGACGATTTCGGCCCGGCTCGGGGCGCCCGGCACGTCGGAAGGCATCGTGCGCGCTTCGCGGTACCAGTCCGGGTCGCTGGTCTGCACCCAGTAGCCCAGGGTATAGGCCAGGTCCATCACCGGATCGCCCACGGTCGCCATCTCCCAGTCGAGGACGCCGATCACCTTGAGCGGGTCGTCGAGCGAAAAAATCACGTTGTCGAGCTTGTAGTCGTTGTGAATGACGCTGGCGCGGCCGCTGTCGGGCGGCAGGTGGTCGCCCAGCCACTTGATGACCGCGTCGCAATTGACGGTGTCCCCGGTGACGGCGTTTTCCCAGCGCTTGATCCAGCCTTCGACCTGGCGCCGCGCATATCCCGCGGGACGGCCGAAGTTTTCGAGGCCCGCCTCGGCCAGATCCACCGAATGCAGGTCGCCGAGCACGTCGAAGAAGTTGAACAGTTGCCGGCGCGTCCGATCCGGGCTCAGGTTCAATCCCGGCGGGTATTCGCGGCGGATCACCAGGCCGCGGATATAGTTCATCAGGTAGAAATCGCAGCCGATGACGTCGTGGTCGTCACAGAAGTGCAGAGGAACCGGGCCGTAGGGAAACACGTCTTTCAGCGCCGAGAGAATGCGGAACTCCCGCGACATGTCGTGGGCCGATTTCACCTTGCTGCCGAATGGCGGCCTGCGCAGCACCCATTGCTCGCCACCGCTTTCCAGCAGATAAGTGAGATTGGAATGGCCGCCCGGGAACTGTTTTACTTCAAGTTCGTCGGCGGCCACGCCGAGCACGGGGCGCAGATAATCCCGCAGCCGCTCCAGCGGCAGTTCTTCTCCGGACCTTATGCGGCCCGCCTTGTCTTCGAGATCGGCTCCGGTCATGGCGGTTTTCAGCGGCAAGGTCTTAACGATAGGTAATCATCGATTGCGTATCGGCCCGATCCAGATGCGGCAGGCTGTTAAACTGCATCAGCGAGATTCTGCCATTGCCGTACTTGATCCGGGTAATCGAACTGTTTTGCACCATCCAGTTGGTGGCGATGGCTTCGGTGTCCGGATAACGCAATACCCGCTGCAAGGCCAGGGCGATGACGCCGCCGGATGTCGAAATCAGCACCCGGCTGCCGCGCACGTGACGCGACATGATGCGGTCGAGCGCCTGATGCACGCGCAACTGGAAATCGGGCCAGCGCTCGAAATTCGCATCGCCGTCCGCGGGCTTCAGATGGCCGGCGATCCATTTTGCCGCGGCCGCCTCGAACAGGCGCTGAAACATCGTGCGGTCGCGCACCGGCCATTCAGGCGCGGGGGCGAAACCTTCGTCCCTGGCGAAATCGCGCAGGTAGGAGCGGATCAGCGGGTCACCGTCGTATTCGTTCAGCGCGGCATCCTCATGCGGACTTTTCGGATCCTCCGGCACAAGATCGAGTAGTTCTTCAGCGGTTTCACGCTGCCGCCGCAGGCTGCCGCAATAGAGGCAATCGAAAGTCTCGCCAGTCTCGCGCCAATGCGCCGCCAGCTTGCGCACCTGCTCGCGCCCCAGCGAACTGAGTTTGTCGTAGGACGCCGCGCCGAAAGTCGCCTGACCGTGGCGAATCAGAATCAGTTCGCTCATTCGGCGGTTTGCAGGCGGGCGAATCGGCCGGTGTGGAAGTCGGCGTCGCCGAAAAGCAATTCGAGTCCGGTGACCTGGCGAAACAGGTGCGAGACGTCGAGTTCATCGGTCATGCCGATGCCGCCATGAATCTGTACGGCTTCCTGGCCGACCCTGCGGATCGCCTTGCCGACCCGGCTCTTGGCGGCGCTGACCGCGGCAGCCTTGTCCGCCGCGGATTCGTCCGAATCGAGTTGCATCGCCGCCATGACCGTGATCGAGCGTGCAAGCTGGCATTCCATGAACATGTCCGCCATGCGATGCTGCAGCGCCTGGAAACTGCCGATATGTACGCCGAACTGCTTGCGGGTCTTGCTGTATTCCACCGTTTTCTGCAGCAATGCGTCGAGCGCCCCAACTGCCTGGGCGCACACCGCGACGGTGGCGTGATCGACCACTTGCTCAAGCGCCGTCAGCACGCCGCCCGCCTCGCCGAGCCGGGCCGAAGCGGGTATTTCCACCTCGCTGAAAGTGATTTTCGCCGCCTGGCTGCCATCGAGATTGGCGTAGGCTTGCACATGAACGCCTGCCGCCTCCCGGTCGACGAGAAACGCGCTGATCCCCTCGGAGTCCGTAGCGCCGCCGCTTTCGCGGGCGGTTACGAGCAACTTGTCCGCGTTGGGACCGTTCAGCACGTTGACCTTGGTTCCGTCGAGAACGAAGTTACCGCCATCGCTTCTCGCGCTGAGGCGGACATTGGCAAGGTTGTAGCGCGAACCGGATTCCGCCCAGGCCAGCGCGAGTTGCAGGTTCCCCGCCATCAGCGAATGCAGCGATTCGGCTTTCTGTTCTTCGCTGCCGAGCGCGGCCAGCAGCCTGCCCGCGAGCACGACTGAAGCCAGGTACGGCTCGACCAGCATGGCCTTGCCGAACTCTTCCATCATGACCATCAGGTCCACGGCCGAATCGCCGAAACCGCCGTCGGCTTCATCGAACGGCACCGTGAGCCAGCCGAGTTCGCCGAACAATTTCCAGTTCTCGTCGCTGTAACCGGTTTCACTGGCGGCGATCCGGTTGCGTGAATCGAAATCGTATTGCTGTTGCACGAATTTGCCGACGCTTTCCCTGAGCATCTGCTGTTCTTCGGAATAGGAAAAGTCCACTTTCTGACCTCTACTGAATGCTCTATTGAAAGCTCTATTGAAACCTTGGGGGGCGACTACAGACCGAGCACGGCCTTGCAGATGATATTGCGCTGGATTTCGTTGGAGCCGCCGAAAATCGACAACTTGCGATTGTTGAGATAGACCAGGCCCTGCCCCGCCGGAATGCCCGGCTCCAATGGCGCGCCCTGGAATCCTTCGTCGAACTGCTCGGGCAGATACGGCAGACTGTGGTAAGCCGCGAGTTCGACGAACATCTCGTCGATGCGCTGGGCAAGTTCGGTGCCGACGACCTTCAGGATCGACGATTCGGGACCGGGCGACTTGCCCACGCTCAGCGAAGCCAGGGTGCGCAATTCGGTGTATTCGAGCGCCTTCAGTTCGATTTCCAGTTCTGCGAACCGGTGGCTGAAGACGGGATCGTCGAGCATGCTGCCGCCGTAGCCGTCGTCGAGGCTCGCCGCGGCCCTGCGCAAGGCGCGCAGGCGGCGGGTGCTGCGCGGCACCAACGCAATATTGGTGCGTTCGTGGGTGAGCAACACCTTCGCATAGGTCCAGCCCTTGTTCTCCTCGCCAATCAGATTGGCCGCCGGGACGCGCACATCGTCGAAAAAGATCTCATTGACTTCGACATGGCCGTCCATGAGCACGATGGGCCTGTGGGAGACGCCGGGCGATTTCATGTCGATCAGAAGGAAGCTGATGCCTTCCTGCTTCTTTACCGTGGTGTCGGTGCGTACGAGACAGAAAATCCAGTCGGCGTATTGTCCGTAGGTATTCCAGGTCTTGCTGCCGTTGACGATATAGTCGTCGCCGTCGCGCACCGCGGAAGTCTTGAGCGAGGCGAGGTCGGAACCGGAGTTGGGCTCGGAATAGCCCTGGCACCACCAGACGTTGCTTTGCAGGATGTCGGGCAGGAAACGCTGCTGCTGTTCCTCGCTGCCGTAGGCCATCAATACCGGCGCTACCATCTTCATGCCGAAAGGCACCGGCTCGGGCGCGCCGATCAGGCCCATTTCCATGGCGAAAATGTGTTTCTGCGTGGCGGTCCAGCCGGTGCCGCCGAATTCGACGGGCCAGTTGGGGGCGGCCCAGCCTTGTTCGTAGAGGATTTTCTGCCAGCGGACGATCTCGTCCTTGCTCAGCCGAATGCCGGCGTCGACTTTCTCGCGCATCTCGGCGGGAAATTCGTTTTGCAGGAATTCCCGCACTTCGTCCCGAAAGGCAAGATCCTCGGGCGTAAAATCCGCATTCACTTCTCGATTCTCCCAGACTGATTTTTCCGGCGCGAAACAGGCGCTCAAGACGAATTCGCGAGGCTCGCGCCGGGCCGCAAGATTAACATGAGCGCCGGTCTCGCGCGAGGCGCGGAATCGGCAAGATTCAGAGTACGATGGCGTTTTCCACGCGCCGGAAGCCGCGCTGCCAGATCAATACCATGACCACCGCCATGGGCGCGAGCAGCCACGTCGTCACATTGGAAAGATCCTGTTCGGTCAAGCCGCCGAAGTGGATGCCTGCATATGCTCCTATGCCGACCACGTGCGCCAGAATATAGTAATTCGTATAGGGCGCGCTGTACTGATCCAGCGGCCAGGGAGACTTCAGAAACAGCCAGCGCAGCGACATGGCGATGCCGAACAGGTCCGTGGGCCAGAACAGCAGCAGATTGAAGTTATGATGCAGATCCTCGTGGCCGGACCAGAACCAGGAGCCAAGCATGAGACAGCCCAGCATGCCACTGAATATGGACCCGATCAGGGTCGCCGCGCCGAGCACCTGGTATCCCGCCGGGGATAGCGTTCGCGGGGGATTGTGCGAGGAATCCATGAACCGGCTGTAGCGCCGTCTCCTGGTCGTGAACAACAGCCAGAGAGTGAGCGAGGCGAGAATGACCACAAAGACCATGTAGGCGTCCCATTGCCGGGACGGCGGAGGAAACTCATCGACCAGCCGCGATTCGGCAAGCAAGGGCAATTGTTCGCCGCCGAGCGCCACGTCGCTGTCCATGCGCAATAGCTGCCGCCGGAGATTCAGCGGCAGAAACATGCTTTCCCATTCGCTCATCGCTCGATCGATGTTGCTGTTCATGGCAAGGTCGAGCAACATCGCGACTGCCGAAATCGATGCGTAATGCGACTGGACCACCTGCCGGTAGGTCGTCGCGGTCATACCGGTATATTGGCCGCTCAACCTGCCGTCGAGCGCCTCGTCCAGATAATCCCGCAGGCGGGTTGTGCAATTGTCGTCGAAGTAATCGTATTCGTAGACTAGATTTTCGGGTTCCAGGTTCCACATCAGCCGTTGATACAGGCGTGCTTTCTCGGCATTATTGAGGTTGATGCGATCCTCCCAGATCGACCTCTCCTCTTCCCGGTACAACGCATAGGCCTGTTCGGTCGGAACCGTGAAAAGCCGGTAGTTCATTTCGCCGAGGAAGAAGCGAAAGCCGAATCTGAACATGCCGCCGCTGGCGTCGAATCCGCCCCAGTTGAAAAGCACGTCGGCGCCGCTGACCTCATCATGCACGCGCAATGCGCTATGACCGAAGTTGTCCCAGAGCCGGTCGCCGACATCGACGGTTACCAGATAGAAATGCAGGCGGCCAAAATCTTCCGGTTCCGGGTACCGGCCCGGATCGCCCAAGGGCGGGACCTGGGCTTGCGCGGCAGGCAGTAACAGCAGGGCGAGCAGGATGCACGCGGCCCGGAACGGGCGGCGCGCATGCCCCGGCCCCGCGGGCCGCGTCTGCCGCGATGCGGATGCCATGGATTCCTTCTTACAGTTCCCGCAGCCAGATGTTCCGGAAGGATACGACCTGTCCGTGATCCTGCAAGCTCAACGGCATCTTGCCGGTGCAGTCCTGCATTTGCTCGCTGGGATAAGGCGCGCATCGCGTTTCGTAGACTGGTTCGGGCGTGAACGTGGCGCCGGCCAGCCGCACGTTGTTCTGCACCAGCACGCCATTGTGAAATACGGTCACATAGGCTGGCGAAACGAGTTCACCCTGTTCGAACACCGGCGCCGTGAAGACGATGTCGTAGCTTTGCCATTCGCCCGGCCGCCGCGCCGCGTTGACCAGCGGCGGCGATTGCAGGTAGACCGAGCCGGCCTGGCCGTTGACATAAGTCGGGTTTTCCCAACTGTCGAGAATCTGCACTTCGAACAGCCCGTGCAGAAACACGCCGCTGTTGCCCCTGCTCTGGCCGCTGCCGCTGATGACATCGGTCGGACGCCATTCCAGGTGCAGTTGCATGCTGCCGAACGACTCCCGGGTGCGGATCGAGCCGACTCCGGGGGTGACCGTGGCCACGCCATCGGCGATTTCCCAGCGCGCGGGTTCACCGTCCTCGATGCGCATCCATTGGTCCAGGTTCGTCCCGTCGAACAGCACGATCGCATCCGACGGCGGAGCGCCGTTTGCCGGAGCGTTGACGAGTTCGGGTTCGGGTTCCCAGACGGCCCGGTCCTGGGCGCTGACGGCGGCCGCGGTCAAGGCGGCGATTGCAAGTAACAGTTTCTTCATGTTGGAGTCTCGCGATCAACTGGTAAGGTTCATGTCATCGTCCCAGGTCGCGATAATGTTGCGCCGGGACTGATCGACGCATTTGGCAAGCCATTCCGGTTCGTATTGCAGGCCGTGCCGTGCGAGAACTTCGGCCGGCACGCCATCCCACACGTTGGCCACATTGCCCTGGTAGCCGAGGTCCCGGAAGCCTTGCCCGGTAGTATAGTAGCCGGTCAGGGTCAGATCGCGCATCAGCGAGAAAAAGCGGATGCCCGGCTGCAACACCGGATCTTCCACATCGGGCCAGGCGATGCGGTCGCAGATTGAAAGTCGCTGGGGCTCGTCGATGTTGACGAAATCCGCGCCGAATTCGGCGACGGCGTAACTGTCGAGCCAGGCGATTCCGCCCCGTACGGGCAATTTCAGGGTCTCGCGGTCCTTGACGATGAATTCCACGAAATCCGGCAGGCCCGCGTCGAGGGCGCCGCCGTTGGGATGATCCGAAGGCAAAATGATGTCGCAAAGAACGGCAATCGTGACGAGTTCGTGTTCGCTGAAATAACTTTCAGCGAACAGTTCCCGGTCGCGCTGCCGTTCGGCTTCGGTGCGGCCGTAGGAATATTCCCGCGGCAGTTCTGTCCAGTTCACCGGCGCGCCGGTAGCGCAGCCAGCGGTCGCGGCGCCCGCGGCGAGCGGCGCCAGCAGTAATGATTTCAGGGTCTCGCGGCGGTTCATTTTCATGGCTTACAGGTTCCGCTGCTGCATCTGTTCGACGATGTAGTCACTGGTGCGCCAGGCGAGGGCTAGAATCGTCCAGGTCGGATTCTTGTCCGCCTGGGAAACGAAAGTGCCGGCGTCGGCGACGAAAACATTGCCGGCGTCGTGCAATTGCCCATAGCGGTTGGTAACCGAAGTGGCGGGATCGTCGCCCATGCGCGTCGTGCCGACCTCGTGGATGATTTCGCCCGGCTGGGTCAGGCCGTATTGGCGCTCGGGGCCGGGCTTGTCGCCAAGCAATATGCCTCCCGACGCTTCGAGCAATTCTTCCATGGTGTCCTGCATGTGGCGGGCCTGGTTGATTTCCTGTTCGGTCCAGCGATAGTCGAAGCGCAGCACCGGGATGCCCCATTCGTCGACCACGTCCGGGTCGAGTTCGCAATAATTGCCGTATTGGGGAACGCTTTCACCGCGGCAGGCGATGCTCAGGCGCGAACCGTAGAAACGGCGGACATCGTCGCGCAGTCCATTGCCGTAGCCGCCGACCCGCTCACCGAGAAACTCCTTGTATTGATTCGCGGCGAAACCGAAACCGTAGGACGGCATGCCCATGCCGCCGCCGATTTCGAGATGATAGCCGCGGGCGAAATTGAGGTTGGCGCCTTCGAGCCACCAGGGCGTGTAGACATGCATGCCGCCGACGCCGTCTTCGTTGTAGACGTCCCGGTCCATCAGTTCCGGCAGGAAGGCCGCCCGACTTGCGCCAGTAGAATCGTGCAGATAGCGGCCCACGTGCCCACTGCTGTTGCCGAGCCCCGAACCGTGCCGCGCGCTGATCGAGTTGAGCAGGATGCGTGCGGTGCTGCAGGCCGAGGCGGCGAGCACGACGCTGCGTCCGTTGATTCGCAGTTCCCGCCGGTTGCCGCGGTCGATGCAGGACACGCCGGTGGCGCTGCCGTCGGGGCTCGTATCGACCTTGCGCACCATGGTGTTGGTATAGACGTCGACCCGTCCGCTCGCCACCGCCGGATAGATCAGCACCGTGCTGGACGAAAAATCGGCGTGCAGGGAACAGGCGCGGTCGCATTGCCGACAATACACGCAAACGCCGCGTTCGTCGTTGATGCGCTTGGTCAGAATCGACTTGCGAGCGGGAAAGACGGGAACGCCGGCACTGCGCGCGCCGCGGATATAGTACATCTCGTGCAGGCGCGGCTTGGGCGGCGGCAGGAAGAAGCCGTCCGGGTCGTTCGGCAGCCCTTCGTTGGTGCCGAATACGCCGACCAGCTTGTCGACCTTGTCGTAATACGGCTTGACGTCTTCATAGCCGATGGGCCAGTTGTCGCCGAGTCCGTCGATGTCGCGGCGCTTGAAGTCCAGCGGCCCGAAGCGCAGGGAAATGCGGCCCCAGTGATTGGTCCTGCCGCCGAGCATGCGCGCGCGCCACCACATGAAGTCGGTGCCTTCCGCCGTGGTGAAAGGTTCGCCGTCGAGTTCCCAGCCGCCGATGCAGGCGTTGAAATCGCCGAACGGACGCAGTCTTGTGCTGGCGCCCCGGCGCGGCGACTCCCAGGGATAGCGGAACTGGGTGCGCTGGCTGTCGTGGGCCGGATCGTACCAGGGGCCGGCTTCGACCAGCGCTACGCGCAAACCGGCCTGGGCCAGCCGCCAGGTGGCCATGCCGCCGCCGGCGCCGGAGCCGACGACTATCGCGTCATATGTTGTGTCGTCCGTGCTCACGAAAGGCCGTATCCGGGCCGATATTCCTTGTCCAGCATGGCGTTCGCCGCCTCGTCATTGGTGAAACGCATCGCCTCGCCGTCGTATTCGAGCACCTTGTGCGTGAACGCCTGGCGCACGGCGATATTGCCGAGCAGCATCGTTTCGGTGAGGCGGCCGGCGTATTCGAAATTCGATGTGGTGACCTTCGAGCGATCCTTGATGGCGTCGATCCATTCCTGGTAGATGCCGTTCGAACGGGCCAGGGTCCGCGGCGGCGCGGGCGTTTCCAGATGAACCGATTCGGGAATCAGCACCGGATCGCGGCCGTAGACGCCGTGCATCAGGGTCTTGCGTTCGCCGACGATGAGAACGCCGCCGTCGTTGCCCGCCATCTGCCTGCCGTTTTCGAGCTGAACAGGCCGCTCGGGCAGCAGGCCGCCGTCATACCAGGTCATCTTGACCGCGGGTCTCGCTTCCGTCGCCGCGAATTCGAAATGAATCTTCGTGGCGAGCGGAAAACTCTCGTATCCCTCGCCCCAGCGGGTCGAACTCGCGCTGACGCGTTGCGGCAGGTCGAGTCCCAGCGCCCAATAAGGGTGGTCGATGATATGCGCGCCCATATCGCCGACGACGCCGGTGCCGAAATCGACCCAGCCGCGCCAGTTGAACGGATGATAGGTTTCGTGCAGGTAAGGGCGATTCGGCGCAGCGCCAAGCCAGAGATTCCAGTCGAGCGTTACGGGAATGGCGGCGCTGCCTTCCGGACGCGCGACGCCCTGGGGCCAGACCGGACGGTTGGTCCAGCAATGCACTTCGCGAATCTCGCCGAGTTCTCCCGAAGCCACCCATTCGTTGATCAGCCGCGCGCCTTCCTCGGCGTGCCCCTGGTTGCCCATCTGCGTAACCACATTGGTTTCCCGCGCGCGGCGAGCGAGATAGCGCGCCTCGGCGACGGTATGGCAGAGCGGCTTTTCGATGTACAGGTGTTTGCCGAGGTCCATCGCCGCGGAAGCGACCGGCGCGTGCATATGATCCGGCGTGCTGATCACCACCGCGTCGATTTCCGGATTCTCGTCGAACATCTCCCGGTAATCGCGATAAGTCCTGGCCCGGTCCCGGAAAGGCGCGGCGAACTCTTCCGCCAGCGTGGACGCCAGCCGTTCGTCGTCTATCTCGCATAGCGCGTAGATGTTTTCGTGGGCGACATCGCGGATATTCGATCTGCCCCTGCCGCCGACGCCGACCGCCGCTATATTGAGCCTGTCGCTCGGCGCGACGAACCCCTGGCCGCCAAGCACATAGCGGGGCACAATCATGAAAGCCGGCGCCGCCGCCAGCAGGCTCCTGCGCTTGAGGTCGACAGCCTCCGACGCTTCCGGTTTCTTCGACTTCATGCCCTCTGCTCCCCTGACGAAAACCCGTCAATCCTAGCAAAGTTGCACGAAGGAAAAAGCCTTCCATGCACGGTCGTCGCCGGAAACTTGAAATTTAGTCTGGCCTCCTTCAGTCTGAATCCCATTCTGCGTGGTTCCTCGGCAGCGGTTCCCCGACAAATTGACAGAGGTTTTTCGATGTTGATACACGATCCCCCTCATCCTGGAGCGGTCATCAAGCGGCAATGCCTGCAACCATTGGGATTGACCGTCACCGAGGCGGCTCAGGGTCTCGCGGTTTCGCGCAATACCTTGTCAATGCTGTTGAATGGTCGTATTGGCATTTCCCCCGAAATGGCCATTCGCCTTTCACAGGCCTTTGGCGGCAGCGCCGAAAGTTGGCTACGGCAGCAAATGCAATACGATCTCTGGCAAGCCCGACAGAACCGTGGACAAATCGAGATTCGAAAATTCGCTTCGGCGGAAGCAATAGTCGAAACTGGTGCGCGGGCAACTTGAACCACGCGTTCCGCTTTCGGTCTTTCAAGCGCTGAAGTGGACTGACAGGCTCACTTGCTTGCCCAGATGCACCAAGGCCCTTTCAATTGCTGCGACCTTTGTGGCGTGGTCCGGATTCAGCATTCGCCGTACCTCGGTTTCCGCAATGTTCAATTGTCTAGCGAATTGGCGCTGGGACAGGCCCGATTCACGGAACGATTCGTACAGGGCAGCCTTCAAGACGATCTGGATTGGAGGCAAGACCAAAGGGCCGTTTCGCCAACCCATGTGGAACGGTGCCGGCAGGTCTTTGCCATCGCGCATGGTCGCGGTAATCAACTCGCGAAGCATGTCGCGCGCTTCTGTTAGCGCTTCCTCCCTGGTTGCGCCATCCGTCACACCCCAGCCGAAGTCGGGAAACGTCACCAAATGACGGCCATCTTCGCCTCGTTCAATTTTTGCCGGATAGTTGAAGTCGGCGCAAACCATCTCATCATTACTCCCGCAAATACTGCATTGGAAATTCGACTACCTAGATGGCGCCACGAAGGGCACAGGATAACTGCGAACATTTTTGAGCGCAATAATTCATTGGAAATTGCCGGGCGCGCGGTGCCCGCCGATTCAAACTTGTCGCACTAGTGGTAGTCCAAATTTCACGAATTGCCATGATTTCGGGGAAAGTTGGTTGGTCGGTCAGGCTGCAGGCGATGTTATAGCCTTGATCTCCGTTGCCACCGCTGTGGTTCGTGCCATCACGAACTGTTGCAATTGAACTACGCTGATACTTTTGGTCGCGCGATTGGCGAGCATGCCCGCGGACAGTCCGGCGAGCAGCGCCATTCCTGCGGGACCGCCGAATACGGCCACCTGTGACGCGGCGAAAAGCGCCGAGCCCGCGCCAATGCCTCCCTTTAGCAATCCATCCACGGCTTTCTCATTTTCGTCCGCAAGCTCGGCCTTCTGAAAAGCGCGGGCCAAGCTGATAATCGTCACCGTCAGCAACAGCGGGTTTGCGCTGATCGCGGCCGACACGCCCATGCCGCCGACCAACTTGGCAAACTTCTCCGTATCTCTCTCATCCCAGCTTAATACCAATGCGGTCGCGCCAATAGTACCGGCGAGCAATTCGGGCGCGTCGTAATTGTTGAGATCGTAGAACCAATCCTTGGGAATGCCAAAATTGGATTGCAGGAAACCGGACACCAAATCGTATGTTTCCTTGTCCCAGTTGGCGATCGGCAGACCCTTGGGAGTGACCAAATCCTTGAACATCGCGCCCAGGAATCCCATGGCTTCCTGGATGATCGTGTCGTCTGGCGATGCATCTTGAACCGCCTGCCACGCGCCCGCGATGGTGTGACCGCCGTCGAATATTCTGTGATTGCCGCCGCCGATGAAGGTCTGCAAATATTCGGCATCCATGGCCTTATCGTAAATCGTTGTTGGCCCGCTGACGGTCGAGGCAAGCAACGCGGAAAGATCGGTGGCGAGCGAACTCGCGAGCAACCCCTGCGCCGTTCCGAGCAACCCATCTGCAAGGCTGGTTGCCGCAGCCAGCGCTTTCTTTGTTTGGGATTTCGCGTGACCGAGAGCCTCCCCAGTCGCATCCGCAGTCTTTTTTGCGACGCCGGTTGCCGCCTCGAACGCTGAGTTCGCGGTAATGCCGACGATTGCACCCGCATCGGAAACAAACTCCTTAACGCCATGCACCCGATCATCGGACCCGTCCGCCATCGGCGGCTGTCCCTCCGACACCTCCGACAAGCGATTCTTGGCAACGGGTTCAATGCCCTCCGTAACTTTCCACCGCATCCATGCGTCTGCCAGGCCGGGAATATTCGGCAGCAGCAGGGCGCCGAACTCGCTGCACCCGAGGATCAAGCAGCGACGCGGCGTCTGTGTTCCATCCAGTACGAACAATTTACCGAGAATGAAACCAACCGCCGCGTCGAATTGATCGTCTGTCTCCGGGCGAGGCAAATCCTCCGCATAGCCGCTTCGTTCAAGAACTATCTTCCACATTTAGCCGCGGACTTTCTGCATCTCAACCTTGTTTCCTTTGTATTCCCAGCCTGCGTTCGTATTTCTTTTTTCGCGACACCATAGCCAAGCCGCCAATCCCGGATGAATCTCGACCACAGATTTCCGGGACCGCATCTGTTCACCGGATGCAGCGACCAGACGGAATGGAAGATTGTTTTCCGGCTTATCGTAGGGACCCACGCGGGGAAGTCCCAACAGTGACCGACTGATTGTCCAATGTTGACATCCCGCGTAGCCCTGCACAGAAATGCCCTTTGGCGTCTTGAATCCGGTTTCATCGAGCGAAAAGAAGCGTTCTATTGGGCGCTTCGTGAAATCAAATCGATGAGATCCGGCATCGTCTGGATCGAATGGGCCAGTCAGTGGCGCATCCCAGCAAACCAGGACCGCTTCCTTTGCACCGGCTAACCCATCCAGATATTCGCGAAGCTCCAGCGCATTCAGTCGCAGGTATTCCGTTCCATCGAACACTACACTCATTTTCCCGGGCCAGCGATTCCCGCTGAAAATCGTATTCCAATAGAATCAATGGGTTGCG